>NZ_JBPAXW010000001.1:0-836097 GCF_050877045.1 Nitratireductor sp. PBL-C9 | reverse complement strand
ACAACACCGTCCGCGACCTCGCCAATCGCCCGCGCCTGGCGCGCCGTCTTCACCCCGAACCCGACGCAGATCGGCAGGTCCGTGTGTTCCTTGATGCGCGAAACCGCAGCCGAAACATTGTTCGTGTCCGGCAGGGCCGAACCCGTCACACCCGTCATCGACACGTAATAGACGAAACCCGACGTGTTCTCCAGCACCTTCGGCAGGCGCTCTTCGTCGGTCGTCGGCGTGGCAAGACGAATGAAGTTCAGCCCCGCTTTGATGGCCGGAACGCAAAGCTCCTGATCCATCTCCGGCGGCAGGTCGACGATGATCAGACCGTCAATGCCCGCTTCCTTCGCATCGGAGAGGAAGCGGTCCACACCATAGATGTAGATCGGGTTGTAATAGCCCATCATCACGATGGGTGTGTCGTCGTCGTCTTCCCGGAAATCCCGCGCCATCCGGAGCGTCCTGGAAAGCGTCTGCCCGCCTTTGAGCGCGCGCAGGCCGGCGGCCTGAATGGCCGGGCCGTCGGCCATCGGGTCGGAGAAGGGCATGCCCAGCTCGATCACGTCGCTGCCCGCCGCAGGCAGCGCCTTCATGATCGACAGCGCGGTCTCATAGTCCGGGTCGCCGCCCATGAAATAGGTCACGAGCGCGGGACGGTTCTCTTCCTTCAGCCGCGCAAAGCGGCGGTCAATGCGGGTGGTCATGGGAGGATGCTTTCTCTTCGGACAGATTGTGGGTTCGGATCCTGCGGCTCAGATCTCCATGCCGAGCATCTTTCCAACGGTATGCACGTCCTTGTCTCCGCGACCGGAGAAATTGACGATCATGATCTGGTCCTTGCCCATGGTCGGCGCAAGCTTGATCGCATGGGCAATCGCATGGGCCGATTCCAGCGCCGGGATGATGCCCTCAAGACGCGTCGTCATCTGGAACGCCTCAATCGCCTCATCGTCCAGAACGGGCGAGTAGATCACACGGCCTGAATCCTTCAGCCAGCTGTGCTCCGGCCCGACACCGGGATAGTCCAGCCCCGCAGACACCGAATGCCCGTCGAGGATCTGCCCGTCATCGTTCTGCAACAGATAGGTGCGGTTGCCATGCAGCACGCCCGGACGGCCAGCCGTCATGGAAGCGCAGTGCTCGTCGCCCTCCAGCCCGTGGCCGCCAGCCTCGACGCCGTGGATCTCCACCTGGCGGTCATCGAGGAAGGGGTGGAACAGGCCGATGGCGTTCGAGCCGCCGCCCACCGCCGCCACGATGGCGTCGGGCAGCCGGCCCTCCAGCTCCTGGATCTGCTCGCGCGCTTCCGTGCCGATCACCGACTGAAGATCGCGCACCAGCTCGGGATAGGGATGCGGGCCTGCAGCCGTGCCGATCAGGTAATAGGTGTCCTCGACATTGGTCACCCAGTCGCGCAGCGCCTCGTTCATGGCGTCTTTCAGCGTGCCATGCCCCGAAGAGACCGGCTTCACCTCGGCGCCCAGAAGATGCATGCGGAAGACGTTCGGCTTCTGCCGCTCCACATCGGTCGCGCCCATATAGACCACGCAGGGCAGGCCGAAGCGGGCCGACACGGTGGCCGAGGCTACGCCATGCTGACCGGCCCCGGTCTCGGCGATGATGCGGGTCTTGCCCATGCGCTTGGCGAGCAGGATCTGGCCGAGGCAATTGTTGATCTTGTGCGAACCGGTGTGGTTCAAATCCTCGCGCTTGAAATAGATCTTCGCGCCGCCCAGATGCTCGGTCAGGCGTTCTGCGAAATAGAGCGGCGAGGGACGGCCCGTATAGTGACGGCCGAGATATTCGAGCTCCGCTCGAAACGCCGGATCGTCCTTGGCCTCGTTCCAGTGTTTCTCCAGATCGAGGATCAGCGGCATCAGCGTTTCGGCAACGAACCGGCCGCCGAAAATGCCGAACATACCGTCATCATCCGGGCCAATCCGGAAGGAATTGGGTTCAATGGGTGCAGTCATGCGTGCGCGTCCCCTTGTTGCTTTTCGCCCATTCACACATGGCGGACAGGGACAAGTCAAACACATGTCTCACCGCAAGACTTTCAGCAATTTATTGAAATATCTACCAAAATCACCGTCCGCCGATGTTCGATTACCCGCGACTTGTCCCTTTCGCGGCTCAGCTTCCAGTGGACAGGATGATCCCGCCTGATATCTTTACGCCCCATGGTGGTGACTGATCTCATCGACGCGTCGCAAAGGCTTGGCCGGGTTCCCGGCCTGCATTCGCTTGACGTTGCGGAGGCTGAGGCCGCCATCGGCGCGCGCTACAGGCCGCATCGCCTTCTGATGCCGTCCGGCGAAGCATCGCTCGACTTCCGGCACCATGCCGTCGCGGGCGAGGGGGCTTCTCTCAATCTCCTGCGCTATGGCCCCGACATCGAGGTCGAAGCCGGCATTTTCGACACGTTCTACATGCTGGAGTTCCCGCTTTCCGGCGGAGTGGACATTCTCTACGGGCGCGACCGTGTCGCGTCGCGTCCGGGTCATGGCCTCATCCTGTCTCCCGGGCCGTTCGTGCGCTCCAACTGGCGTCCGAGCACCACGCAGGTGATGTTGCGGCTGGAGCGCGATTTCGTCGAGCGTTCCTGGCAGCGTTACACGGGCGATCCGGTGCGCCGCACGCCGTTCTTCAAGCCGGAGATCGACCTCGACACGCCGGTCGGGCGGCGGCTGGCGCGTCTCTTCGGGCTCATGGTCGCGGAAGAAATCGAGGCCGCCGACAGCACGGCTCTTTCGCCCATGCCTCTCGTCAATGCGGTTCTGGAAACGCTCTTTGCCCATGTGCCCTGCCGCGAGGCAGAGCCTTCGGCGCTCGCCGCCGCCGGTCCGCTGCCGCACTATGTGCTGAGCTTCAAGGCGCTGCTCGACGATCCGTCAGCGCTTCCGCTCACCGTATCGACGCTGTGCGAGCGACTTGAGGTGTCCCAACGCACGCTGACCACAGGCATGCGACGGTTCACCGGGCTCTCCCCGCATGATTATCTCACCATGCGCCGCATGGAGCATGCCCGGCTTCTGCTCGAGCATGGCGATCTGCCGGTCGCCACAATCGCCGCCCGCGTCGGATACGCCCATGCGGGACGGTTCGCCGCCGCCTTTCGGCGTTACTGCGGGCACAGCCCCGCACGCTCCAGAACCCTTTCCTGACGCATTTTCGGAAGCATCTGTCCCATTCGGGAAGCGAAATGCAGCTGTGCGCCGCCCCGGCGTTGACACGGGACGCGTCCAGACCTGCACTCACGGATCACCGCGCAAGAAAAAACGGGAACTGACCTTGCAAAAAGGCGCGTGCGCGGCGACACGGTGGGCAACATTGTTTTGTCCACTCCGTGAGAGGGAGGGTGGTTTTGAGCCGGGCTGTTCTGGCAATCGATATCGGGTCTTCGGCCCTGAAAGCCGTTCTGTTTTCGCAGGACGGCGCAATGCTTGCCACGCGCTCGGCGGCGATCTCCACCGTCTCCGGTGCAGACCGTTCGCAGACCCAGAACCCGGCAGACTGGTGGGCCGCGCTGGTCAGCGCGCTTGCCGATATGCCATACAGGCCGGATGTCGCGGCGCTGGTTTTCACCGGCTCCATGCAGAACCTGATTGTTCTCTCGCCCGAAGGCGAAGCACTCGCGCCCGCCGCGCTCTATTCCGACCGCCGCCTCGATGAAGACGAGATTGCCGCGCTCGAAGCCCGCCTGCCGGGCGATTATGCAAAGCGCGTCGGCAACCGTCCGGACCCTGCGCACACGATCTTCAAGCTCATGCGGCTTGACCGTTTCGCACCGGATCTTCCGGGCGAACACCGCTTCTTCTTCGGCGCGAAGGATGCCGTCACATTCAGGCTCACGGGCCGGGCCGTGATCGATCCCACCGTTGCCTCCACCACAGGCCTGATGAACATCGCAGAGCGGTGCTGGGATGCCGAACTGCTCGCCACTGCCGGTGTTGAGGCGTCGCGCCTGCCCGAAATTCTCCCGGCCGATGCGATCGTCGGTCCACTGCGCGCGGAAGCTGCCGCAGCGCTCGGCCTTGTCGCGGGCATCCCGGTGTTCAATGGCGCGGGCGATGCCGCGGCCGCCACCTGGGGCGCCGCCGCTGACGAACCGGGCCGGGCCTACGCCTATCTCGGGACCACCGGCTGGGTTGCGGCCACGCTCACCATGCAGGATGCCGCGCCCCCGCGTGACATCTACACGCTTGCCGATCCGGTCCATCCCGACCGCGCAATCATCATCTCGCCATTTCTGACGGCGGGCGCGGCCATGGACTGGCTCGCCGAAATCACGGGCGAGAGTGTCGAAGCCCTGCTGGAAGCGGCTGTGATGGCGGACGATGCGCGCGCCGCGCCGCTCTTCCTGCCCTATCTCTCCGGCGAGCGCGCTCCATTCGAGGATCAGCGCGTGCGCGGCGCATTCCTTGGCCTCGACCGCACCCATGGCAAGGGCGCAATGGCGCGCGCCGTGCTCGAAGGCGTGGCCTTCGCCATCCGCCACAATCTGGAAACCGCCGGCCTGCCGCCGTCGCCGCTCACCGTCATTGGCGGTGCGGCGCGCGATGCGCTCCAACGGCGCACGCTCGCCAATGTTCTGAAGCGCGAGATCGCCTTTCCCGATGCAAGTCAGGAGATGACGGCGCTGGGCGCGCTGCGCATGATCGCCGCAAAGGCCGGTCTCTCACTTGCCGCCATGGATGCGCCGCCCGTTCTCGCGCCTGATACAACCAATGACGCCCCTCATGCCCAGCGCTGCGACAGCCGCTATGAGGCCTATCTCGCAGCATCCCGTTTCGCGCGGGAACAGGCCCGCCTGCTGACGTAAACGAAAGAAACGAAAACCGTTCAACGGATCGGAGGAAATGATGAAACGCCTGCTTCTCACCACAGCCGCACTGGCCGGTCTTGCTCACGCAACTACGGCCAATGCCGAGGACATCGCGGTGCTGACGCCCTATTTGAGCTCCGTTGCCACCAATGAAATGGTCGAGACCTTCACGAAAGAATCGCAGGCGAAGGGCTGGACGGTCAATGTGGTCGACACGCGCGGCGACTTTCAGCAGCTCGCAAGCCGTGTGGAAGACGTCACCAATGCGGGCGCGGACGCCATCGTTCTGGTCAGCGTCGATCCCAACCAGATCGGCGATCAGGTTGCAGCCGCGGCCGGCAAGAACATTCCCGTTTTCGTGCTGGACGGCGCGCTTGCCGATGGCGTGACCGCCAACATCACCACCGACAATTTCGCGCTTGGCACCATCCTCTCGGACTATCTGTTCGAGGCGCTGGGCGGCGAAGGCAAGATCGTCAAATTCTTCCACTCGGCGCATCCGGGCGTTCGCCAGCGTGAGCTGGCGCTGGATGAAGCGCTGAAGAAGGATCCGGATTTCGAGGTCATTGCCGAGCATTACGTGCAGGTGCCGGGCCCCATCGACAATGCGCGGCAGGCCATGGAGACCTTCATTCGCCAGTATGGCGAGGAGATCGACGGCGTCTGGGCCGCCTGGGATGAGCCCGCCGTCGGCGCGCTGCTCGCCATCCAGAGCGACATGCCCGATGCAGACATCGTCATCGCCGGCATTGACGGCAACCCGCAGGCGATCGACCTGATCGAACAGTGCACCAACCTCGCCGCCACGGTGCGGCAGGATTTTCCGGGCATTGCGAGCGCCGCAGTCGGTGAGATAGAAACCGTTCTGGGCGGCGGCGAACCTTCCTCCCGCGAGATTTTCGTGGAGGCCAAGGTGATCGACCGCGAAACGCTCGGCTCAAACTGCGAGTAAAACCCGCAAAAATGCTGGAGATCGCAGGGCTCACGAAACGGTTTGGCGGCGTCACGGCGCTCGATGGCGTGCGCCTCGACGTCGCCGCCGGCCGTGTGCATGCCCTTCTGGGGGAGAACGGGGCCGGCAAGTCCACCCTGCTCAAATGCCTCTCCGGCGTGCACCGGGCGGATGCCGGCGCAATGCGCCTTTCCGGCAGGGATTTTGAGCCTGCCAGTCCCCGCGCGGCGGAAGCCGCCGGTCTGCGCTCCGTGCATCAGGAACTCAATCTCGTTCCCGGCTTTACGGCCTATGAAAACGCCTATGTGGGCCGGGCCTATCCCCGCCGTTTCGGCCGCGTCGACTGGAAGGCGATGCGCACGCGCTTCGCGGCCCTGCGGGACCGTTACAGTCTCGACCTGGATATCGACGCGCCGGTTGGTCGCCTCTCGGTTGCCAAATGCCAAATCGTGGAGATCCTGCGCGCGCTGATGGACGATGCGCAGGTGCTAATCCTGGACGAGCCCACCGCCTCGCTGAGCGAGGATGAAGCGACCGTCCTGCGCCGCATCGTGCGCGATCTGGCCGATCAGGGTTGCGCCATCATCTTCGTGTCGCACCGGCTCGACGAGGTGTTCGCGCTGGCCGATGACTACACGGTGCTGCGCAATGGCCGATCTGTCGGCAGCGGGCGGATCGCCGACACCTCGCGCGACGGGATCGTCGCGCTCATGGCGGGCGAGGCGTTTCGGCATGAACGCCATGGCGATGCGCGCGCGCCGGGCGAACCCGTTCTGGAGCTCTCGAATTTTCGCGCGGGCTCAGGCCGGTCGCCCATCGATCTGACCGTGCGCGCCGGCGAGATCGTCGGGCTCTACGGCGTGGTCGGCAGCGGGCGCTCAAGCCTGTTGCAGGCGATCTGGGGGGCGGCCGGACAGGCGCGGGGCCATATCGCGCTCGAAGGAGCATTGCTCCCACCATCCGGCATTGAAAGCCGCAAACGCGCCGGCGTCGCCTATGTCTGCGAAGACAGGCGCAACACCGGTCTCGTCATGCACCATTCCATTCTCGACAATGCCGTCCTGCCGCATCTGGAGCGGCATCGCGCGATGGAGGCCCTGCCGGTCGTTTCCTGGCGGCGGGCGCGGTCCGGCGTTCGCTCCGCGCTCGAAGGGCTCAGCGTCAAATATGGCGGCCTCGGCGACCGCATCTCGACCCTGTCGGGCGGCAATCAGCAGAAGATCATGATCGGCCGCTGGTTCGATCCATCGCTGAAACTGTTCCTGCTCGATGAGCCGACGCGCGGCGTGGATGTGCGTTCCAAGGCCGAAATCCATGCACTGTGCAATCGCCTTGCGGGCGAGGGCGCGGCCGTTCTCTTCGCCACCAGCGATCTTGAAGAACTCCTGATGCTCGCAAGCCGCGTCGTGGTCATGGCGCAGGGGGCCGTCACGCTTGATGCGCCCAACAGCGCCGTCACGCGCCAGTCCGTCATCGACGCCACCTTCCATGCCCCGCCGCCTGCGCCTTCCCAGCCGGAGACACGACCTTGAGCTTTTCCGCCCGCTACGGAACCCTGATCGGCCTTCTGGCCATCGTCGCCCTTTTTGCGGCGCTGTCGCCGGAGGCATTCGCCAAGGGCTCGAACCTCATCAACATCACCCAGCAGATGTCCCTTCTGGCCATCGTTGCGCTGGGGGCCACATTCGTCATGTCGCTGTCGGAATTCGATCTTTCGGTCGGCGCGGTGGTTTCCATGGCGGGCATTGTTTCCGTCACGCTGTTCGGGGCGGGGTGGGGCATCGTGCCGGTCATGCTGGTCACGCTCATTGCGGGTTTCGCCGTCGGCGCAGTCAGCGGGCTCGCCATCGCCACCTATCGCATGCCCAGCTTCATCGTCACGCTTGCCATGGGCACCATTGTCGGCGGCATCACCTACTGGATCAGCGATGGCGCAACGCTCTTCGGAAACATTCCGGTGGGCTTCCGCGATCTGGGCCGCGGCTATCTCGCCGGCATTCCCGTTCTGACCCTCTGGGCGCTCGCGGCAACACTGTTTGCGGCCTTCATCCTCGACCACACGGAGCTTGGCCGCCGCATCCTCGCCATTGGCGGCAACCGTGAGGCCGCGCGCCTGACCGGCGTGCGCATTGTGCCCAACAGTGTTTGGGCCTTCGGCCTTTGCACGCTCTTTGCCGCCCTTGCGGGCCTGCTTCTCACAGCGCGCCTTGGCAGCGCCCATCCGACCGGCGGCAACGGTTTCCTGCTTCAGGCCTATGCAGCTGTGTTCCTCGGCATGACCGCCTTCCGCGACGGGCAGGCGAATGCGCTCGGCACGCTTCTGGGCGCGGCGATCATCGCCGTGGTCGCCAATGGTCTCACCATTCTCGGTGTGCCGAACTACCTGCAGGACATCTTCACCGGCTTGATCATCATCGGCGCTGTGCTGGTGCGCAACATCGGCGGCAGGACGGCCTGAGCGCATGGGTGCGGATCACGCCTATCAGCGTCTCGCCAACCGGCTCATCAGCGAGCTGACCGGCGGTCTGTGGCGCAATGGCGATCCGCTGCCATCGGAAAACGCGCTGGCCACGGCCTATGCCGTCTCACGGCGCACCGTGCGTCAGGCGCTGGAGCTTCTCCAGCGCGAGGGCTTCGTTTCCAAAGGGCAGGGGCGCAGCACGGTCTACCGTGAACGCGCCATCGGGCGCAGCAGCGAAAAGCTGGTGGATTTCCCCACCGCTGCGCGCGAAGCGGGCTTTCGCCCCTCCACACGGCTCGTCTCCACCGCGCGTCGTCAGGCATGCCTGTCAGCCGCCCACGCGCTGAACCTTCCGCTTGGAAGCGAGGTGTTCGAGATCCGGCGGGTGCGCCTACTGGAGGGCCGTCCGGTGGTTCACCAGACCTCGCTTCTGCCCGCGGCTCTGGCCCGGCGGCTGGACGTTGCCAAACTCGCGGACACGTCGCTCTACACCATGCTTCGCACGGCGCTCGCAGGCGAGATATTCCTCGCCCGCGAACATGTTTCGCTGCTCACGGCCTCGGCGGAAGAGGCCGAAGCGCTATCGATCCCACAGGCCTCGCCGCTGCTTCGGGTACAGCGCGTCGTGGTCGACAAAGATGGAACGCCGGTCGAATATTCCAACTCGGCGCTGCAGGATTCCTTTTTCCGCTTCTAAAGCATTTCCGCTTTTTCCGGAATTGCTCCAGGCACTCACGCGCGGAGCACTGCTATTGCGCATGGAGCGCCGTGTCGAACCTGCCCGACACCTTCACGCATTTGCTCGTATCCGCTTCGGAAAACGGCCCGTCCTTGCGGCAGATGGACGTGTCGAAACTCCCGGTCACACGCGCTTCGCCATCAAGGCTGAGACTGTCGAGCGTGATGCCGGCATGCCCCGCATTTTCGTCACTGATATAGAAGGGGCTGTCCATCCCTTCCGGCCACCAGCTGATGCTACCGGTGATCATCTGCGCCGAGGCGTCCGTTCCCAGCGCCGTAAAGTCGATCACCAGCATGTTGTTGAGGCGCGACTCTGCTTGCGGGCCCATTGCCTGAACCGAGACAGTCACGGAGGGGCCAACAGGCACGAAGGTCGCCATGGCCGAGCCTTCGGAGGGGAACGCCAGTGTCTCGCCCGTATATCCGGTTCCATCGATCGTTGCCGTCACGCTGCCGATCCTTTCGCCTTCCAGCGCCATGGCGGGGAATGTAACGAGCGAACCTGCCAGCAAGAGAAGGCGCAGAGTGGGCTTCATGTAAGTGCTCCTGGGTTGTTCAGGGAAAGGTGAGGGGACCGGAATCACGGGAAATCCCAGTCCTTGTGGCTGATGCGGAAAATGCGCGGTGTACCGTCCGGCTGATCGGGATCAATACGCAGGGCGTATTCGGTGCGCTGCGCCCGCCCGAAATTCACACAGTCCACAATGACGGTGATCATGCCGCGATACATGGGCTGCGTGGGATGGCGACGCGGCTCTTCGCATGCGCCGTCGAAATCCTGAGCGCCATAAATGGGGTCGGCCCCCGCAGCGCCGGATATGAAGCGCTGCACGATGGCTTTCTGGAAGAACCGCCCGGCCCCCGTGCGCGTGTAAAGCTCGGTTCGAATACCCTGTTCCTCAAGCGAACGCAGTTCGTACAGCGCGCGCACCAGCCCTTCCGATCTGGCGATCAGGTCGCCGCCAGGCTCCACGGAAACGCGTTTGGCCGGCTTTTGTGGTTTTGCTGGCTGTCCAAAATCAGGCCGCAGATAGTTCGCATTGACCCAGCCCGCCCGGATCAAAGCGCGATCCTGCATCAGGCACCAGCGCGGCGGCAACGCCCGGCGCTGCGCTTCGCTCATGCGCTGAAAATGTGCCGGCGGGATGTATGGAACGCATGTGACCTGTTTCAGGCCGCCTTCATTGCTGCGGAAACGCTCAATCACCGGATAGCGTGTGCCCGGGCCCATACGCGCGTTGAGCGCGTCATTTCTGGAGACGCCAACCACCCGCCAGCTATCGGGCCCATGCCCGTCGATTTCAGCCGAAGCCGGGGCCGACATTGCTGTCAGCGCAAACAGGAACCCCGCGATCAGTTTTCTCATTCCATCGTGCCTTTGCTTCGTTTCCGCCCGCCGGCGCGCTTCGGCCGGGCAGGGCGAAAGAAGCGGCGATAAAGACAAAAGGAAATAGTGCAGATGCACTACGGTCTTGCGCCCGGGGCTTTCGGTGTGTCCGGAGCGGTGAACTGGCCAAAGGTCGCCAGGTGCAATTGCACCAGCTCTGTCCGGCTGGCGACGTGCAGTTTTTCAAAAATGTTGGCGATGTGGTTGCGCACCGTGGAAGGGGCGATGGCCAGCTCCGTCGCGATTTCCCGAAAAGTCAGCCCGGTGACGTAGGAACGCACGATCTCCATTTCGCGAGGGGTCAGGCGCGCAAATGCGCCAAGTGGTGTGAGCCGCACGAGATAATGCGCACCCCGGCGCTCGGCGCTGGCAAGAAGCGCCGTGCCCTGCCAGGCGCCGGTCTGCACAAGCCCCTCCCACATCCCATGCGGCAAGCGGTTGGAAAGCGCCCCTTCTTCGCGCGCCAGCTCCGAAAACCGGTCGAGGCCCACCAGAATCCAGCCGCCCCGATCCACAAGGCCGATGGCTTCGCTCTCGCGGCCGTGACGCATGAGCGAGGATTGCCGGTTGATGCGAAGCGCTGCCGAGAGATGCGGCACGATCACGTTCTTCATCATCCGGGAGGCGTCGCAGAAGACGTTTGTTCTGGCTTCGGAACAGAGGCCCACAAAGCTGACATAGCCATCCAGAGGCTCGGCCGAGATCGTCGCCATCATCTGCCGCGCTCCAAAGCGCCGCCAGTGATCATTATAGGCGATGCTGTCCCGATAATTCCGGATATCGTCGAAACGGGCGGCTTTTCCCAATTGCCCCAGCGTGATGTCGCAGAAGGCATCCTGATCGGCCACCTGAGACCAATCATTGAGTATCTCGGGCGACTGCTCATAGGTAACCAGATCCGTCACGTCGCGGCTTTCAGCCGCTCCGCCGCCCCAGACCGCGAAATCGAAATCGATCAGCTTTGTGAGCCGCTCCAGCGTACGAAGCCGAAAGGCCTCGGGATGGCAGTCGGCCGCGTCCGAATAGAGTTCGAGCAGGAAATCGGAAGTGGAGGCAAGCCGGTCGTTCATGCCAGTGAATCGTGGTTTTCAGCGAGTGAAATGAATGAAGTGAATCTGCATTTTCCTTACGTAAGGGCAATAGAAAATTTCAGATTCAAGAAATTTGTCAATCAACCACAATTCATGGAAATTAATCAGACGGGAAATGCCAATAAAAACCAAACAAATGGCTCCATTCATAAGCGAATGTCTCATTTGAGCGATGGTTTCTGATTATTATTGGATTCTGAGCTTGAAAACCAAATTTTTATAATTAAATAAAAACCATGCTTATGATTCTGAAAAACGCGACGATCAGGTGCGCCCGGGAAACTCATGTTTCTCCCGGGGCGGTGTGTCGTTGAGATAAGCATAAGTTCTCTTCCGTCCCGGGTGCCAGCCAGAGCATCGATCCAAAAAGTGGAAGCCGGTTTTCGGTTTCCTCCGATGCTCCATCGAAACTCTGGACCGTCTTTGGCGCGTCCGAATGGGTGCACGGCGATCCAAGTGCCTGGAAGAGATCACCAATGTCGAGAAAAATTCAGCCTCTGGTTTGCGCGCATTGCGGAAGCCTGTCTCCGCGCGCCGCTTCGCGGTGCCTTCACTGCCTGAGCCCCATTCGCCCGGACGATCAGCCGGTCAAACTGCCTGCGCGCCCGCGCGAGCGCCCCGGCCGCGGCTTCCGCCATGTCGACCTGGAGGTGAGCCTGATATGAGTGCGATCCGCAAAACCTTCCTGCGCATACTCTGGCCGCTGCTTTGCACCGGGCTCGCCATTGCCGCCTATATGCTGCACCAGCCGGTCATGGAGTGGCTGGAACTGGGCATCCCGCCCAAACCCATTCGCGTGCTGACAGGCGCTGTCGCCTATTTTTCGGCGGCGTGGCTGGGCGGGCGTCTTGTCGCCATGGCGCTGGAGCGGGCCGGGCGAAAGCGCCGTCAGGTGCCAAAGCTTCTGCCGGAGCTGATCTCGGCTGCCCTGTTCCTGGCCGCGACGCTGGCGACGGTGATGCTGGTGATCGGACAGAGCTGGAGCGGCGCGCTGGCCGGTTCCGGGCTTATCATCGCAATTCTGGGCTTCGCGCTGCGCAGCACACTGGCGGATGTCTTTGCCGGCATCGCGGTGGGCATCGAAGCGCCGTATCGCATAGGCGACTGGGTTTCCATCGACGACCAGACGCGCGGGCGGGTGATAGAGATCGGCTGGCGCACCACGCGCCTGTTCACCCGCAACGACACCTATGTGATCCTGCCCAACAGTCAGATCGCACGGCAGAAGCTCACCAACTACAGCGCTCCGAACCGGAAATACCGGACGCAGGTGGAAGTGGTGCTGTCTCACGCCTTTGCCGTCAGCGATGCGCGCAAGCTTCTGGCCGAGGCCGCCAGCCGTTCACCGATCATCGTTCAGACGCCGGCGCCGGACGTTCGGGTCGCGTCATACGATCCGGAAGGCATTCGCTATAATGTGCGGTTCTGGGTGCCCAGCTTCGCCGATGACATCGACTGCCGGGATGCAATCTTCGCCGAGATCGATGCGGCCCTGCGCAATTCAGGCCTGCCGCTGCCCGTGCCGGGGATACGCATTCTGAATGGTGGAGCGGAGGCGACCTCCGCTCCACGCAAGGTCATGGAGCACTAGAGGGAAAGCCGGGCTTGGAGCGTTTCCGCTTTTCGTTGAATTGCGAAAACGCCCTACTCATTGTTTTTACGCAATTCCGGTCGGAAAACCGGTTCCCACTTTTCCTGGAATTGCTCTAGGCCGTCAGATCTTCCAGCTTGGCGTCCGGGGCGTTGTTCTTCACGGACTGGATGCCGTTCTCGCGCGCGCTTTCGCTGCTGTAGGATTCGCTCGTGCCGATCACCTGGCCATTGGAGGCCTTCAGGTTGAACATGGGCTTGCCCGAAGAAGTATCCTTGCGCTCGTAGCGCTCGTCCTTGGGAGAGTTGGTGCGAACGGACTCGATGCCGTTCTCCGCGCTCGACTTCTGCTTGTAGCCTTCGCTGGCCAGAATGATCTCGCCATTGCCGGCTTTCAGGCGAAACCTGAATTCACCCGCCTTGTCCTTGTAGAGTTCGAACTTTCCCGCCATTGCGGATGCCCTCCTGATGATGATGCGTCGTCACGTCTGGATCCGTGAATCCATATGCGCAAGATGCTTTGTTATGCCGGGTCTGTCACCCCGGGCGGTGTGGATTTCACAACTAGAGAGCACTCTTGCCCAGCACGCGGACCTCTTCGATCCAGCTTTTGCGCTTTTCTTCACTCGCTTCTTCCACTGCGCCGAACAGGGTTTCGCGCACGGGCGAAAAACCGACGAATTTCAGCACGTGGCGGCGAAGGCTGCGCAGGCTGTGCGAGAAGAACCAGAGCCGGTAGATCAGCGCCGGCATGCCCATGGTAACGATAACCCGCGCCGACTTGCCCTTGAGCAGCGTTTCGGGAAACCCTTTCTCCTTGTAGGCAAAGGCAACGCCCGGACGCAGGAGCTGTTCGAGAAAACCCTTCAGGAGCGCCGGCATGGTGCCAAGCCACAGCGGGTAGATGAACACCACATGCTCGGCGGCGGTCACCGCCTCCTGCGCCGGTTTCAGCACGTCGGGCAGTGCTCCGTGCAGAAAATCCTGCTGTGAATTCAAAAGCGGGAAGTCCAGCGCCGCCAGATCGATGATGTCGACCACATGCCCGGCCCCCTGCGCCCCTTCCGCATAGGCGGCAGCGAAGGCGCGGCAGAGCCGGTCGGGGCTGGGGTCGGGATGCCCCAGCACGATGGCGATGCGCCGGGTCATCGGGCCGCTAAAGCCGTTCGACCAGCTTCACCTGAAAGGTGTGCATCTGGCCTTCACGGGAGATGGAAACATATTCGCCCTGCCGGAAGCGTTCCTCTCCGAGGCGGAAGCCGATCTCGTCATCGCGCTCGCCTTCCTCATAGTCGAAATACCACTGGCCGCCGGGCTTGCGGCGCAACCGGCCAATCTTGTCCTGCGCGTCCGGTTCAAAGCGGCGCACGCGGCACTGCATCTGGTGCTTCTTCCACTCCACGGGGTCGAGGCGGCCCTCCGTGTCCAGCGGTACGAGCAGATCGTAGCCCTCGTCATGCTCACCCATCGGGTGCCCTTTTTCGCGGGCGAGTTCGAGCCGGACATGGCGAAATTTCGGAGAGAGGTCAGAAACTGTGGTCATGCTGGATCCTTTCGTTCTTCACCACCCTAGAAAGCCGATTCTGAAGGCGCTTTGACAAAGATCAAGTCATTGTTTGCCACTGTTCCTTGACCCGCATCAAAGTTTGCTATGCTAAAGCTGATAGTTCTTGAATCAATTATGATCCGAAAGGCTGGAAATGCAGAACTTCACGCTCCGCACGGGCGTCTTCGCGGCGCTCTTCGCAGCAGCCTGCGCTCAGGCGATGGCAGACGAAGCTGATGAACTCGTGGCCTATGGCCGGGAGCTGATCGAGACGAACTGCTCCAGTTGCCATGCCGTCGGCGCGACCGATGAGAGCACGCATCCGGAGGCGCCGCCCTTCCGCGAGCTCTCGCAGCGCTATCCGCTGGAGGCGCTGGAAGAGGCGTTTGCAGAAGGCATTGTCGTGGGCCATCCCGACATGCCGGTCTTCATCGCCGAGCCTGACCAGATCGACGCGATCCTGACTTATCTCGCCACGCTCCAGTAGCGCTTTTTTAAGAAGGAGAAGAACCATGGCCGATAAACCGAAATGCATTCTTGTCGGCCTTGAGGCCAGCGAGGGGTTTACCTCCACGCCGGCGCTCGATTATGCGGTGGCGCTTGCCGCCCATCATGGTTCCTGTCTCACGGTCTGCGCGCTGCCGCCATCCATCTACCTGCCGATCTCGCGCACCGGTGGCGGTCTGGCCAGCATCGTCAAGAAAGAGCTGGACGCACTGGAAGCCACCACGCGCGAAACCGCAAAGGCTGCGGCGCGGCTTGCCGCAGGGGCCGGCGTGGAATGCGTGACCGAGCAGTCGCTTTCGCGGCTTGAGCCACGCAGCGCACGCCTTGCGCGCCTCGCAAGGGTCAACGATCTGTGCGTGCTCGACGCGCCGGGCGAAGGCTCGGATATGAAAAGCGATGTGGTCGAGGATGTGCTGTTCGACAGCGGCCGGCCTGCGCTTCTGGTGCCGCAGGCGGGTGGCAATCCAGCGCCGAAGCGTGTTGCGGTTGCCTGGGACGGCAGCGCCCGTGCGGCGCGCGCGGTGGACGATGCGCTGTCCTTCCTGCAGGAAGCAGAGCAGGTGTTCATCGTTTCGGTGACCGGCGAGAAGGATCTCTCGCGCATGGCGCCGGGGGCCGACCTTGCCGCCTATCTCGTCCGCCACGGGGTCAATGACCCGCAGATTGAAACACTCACCGCCATTGATGGCGATGTCACGGCGCGGCTGAATGCGTTTCTGTCGGCAGAGCAGGTGGAGCTGATGGTGATGGGCGCTTTCGTTCATTCCCGCTTCCGCGAGGCTGTCCTCGGCGGTGTCACCCGCACCATGCTCCAAAGCGCGCCCGCACCGCTTCTGTTAGCGCACTAAAGAAATTCCAGGAAAAGCGGGAACCGGTTTTTCGTCCGGAATTTCGTAAAAACAATGCGTCAGGGGGAGGGGAGAAGTGCCTTCCCCCTGACGGGCACATGTGCGCCCGTATGAGGGGGAAGGCGAGGGCTTTCGCCGCAATCAGGTGCGCAGCACACGGTAGATCGCGGGGATAACCAGCACGGTCAGCAGCGTCGAAGACGCCAGACCGAACAGGAGCGAGATCGCCAGACCCTGAAAGATCGGGTCCGCAAGGATCACCGCCGCGCCGATCATCGCCGCAAAGGCGGTGAGCAGGATCGGTTTGAAGCGGATCGCACCGGCTTCGATCAGCACCTCGGTCAGCGGCCGCTCGGGCGACGCCGCATGGCGGATGAAGTCCACCAGCAGGATCGAGTTGCGGACGATGATGCCGGCAAGCGCGATGAAGCCGATCATCGACGTGGCCGAGAAGGGCGCGCCAAACAACCAGTGCCCGCCGAGAATGCCGATGAAGGTCAGCGGGATCGGCGTCAGGATCACCAGCGGCACCTTGAACGAGCCGAACTGCGCCACCACCAGAATGTAGATGCCGAGCAGGGCAACCATGAAAGCAGCGCCCATGTCACGGAAGGTGACCCAGGTCACTTCCCACTCGCCATCCCACAGAAGCGTGGGGGTGCTTTCGTCCGAGGGCTGGCCGTTCAGGCTGATGGTCGGCTTTTCGAGCCCCGTCCAGTCCTGCGCATCCAGCGCCTCCTGCACGGCCATCATGCCATAAAGCGGAGCCTCGAAATCGCCGGCCAGTTCTGCCGTCACCATCTCGGCCGCACGGCCATTGTGGCGGAACACCGGATAGGAGGCGCGCTCCTCGGAAATCTGCACGACATCGCCCAGCTCCACCACGCCGCGGCTGCCCGGCAGCACATTGGCGGGAATCGGCGTCGTCAGGAAATCCTCGTCCAGCGTCTTCTCGCCCTTCGGCCGCTCAACACGGATCGGGATCGGCTGTCGGCCTTCGCCGCGATGCGAATAGCCAACGGTCTGGCCGCCATTGAGGATGGCCAGCGTGTCGAACACGTCGCTTTCCTCGACACGGTAGAATTCCGCATCATCGGTCGAGACCGTGGCGCGCAGACGCCGGGCAGGATCGCCGAAGGAGTTGTCCACGTCCACCACGAAGGGAACGGAGCGGAACGCAGCCTCTACCCGCTCCGCCACCTGGCGGCGCGTTTCGGCATCAGGACCATAGATCTCGGCCAGCAGCGTCGCCATGACCGGCGGGCCGGGCGGCGGCTCAACGACCTTCAGGCTCGTGCCCTCGGGCACCGGCAGCGTGGCAAGGCGCTCACGAATGTCGAGCGCGATGTCATGGCTGGCGCGGTCGCGCTCGCCCTTGCCGGTCAGGTTCAGCGCCACGTCGCCCTGTTCAGGGGCTGCACGCAGGAAGTAGTGACGCACCAGCCCGTTGAAGTTGAACGGAGCGGCCGAGCCCGCATGGGTCTGCACCGAGCGCACCTCGGGCAGTTCGAGCACGTTGCGCGCAACCGCCTGGGCAACCGCATCCGTGGCTTCCACGGAAGAGCCCTCGGGCAGGTCGATCAGCACCGCCAGTTCCGACTTGTTGTCGAACGGCAGCAGCTTCACGGTCACGTCCTTGGTGTAGAACAGACCGAGCGAGCCAAGCGTCACGAGACCAACGGCGATGAGGAAGAACCAGCTCCGCCCCTTGGTCTTGAGGATCGGCCGGGCAGCCCAGCTATAGATGCGCCCGAGCGAACCGCCCTGGTGATGACCGTCGCCACCATGCGCAGCGATGGGGGCCTTGCCGGCGGTCTTCATCATCAGCCACGGCGTGACCATGACGGCGACGAAGAAGGAGAAGATCATCGCAGCCGAGGCGTTGGCCGGGATCGGGCTCATATAGGGCCCCATCATGCCGGACACGAACAGCATCGGCAGAAGGGCGGCCACCACGGTCAGCGTGGCGACGATGGTCGGGTTGCCCACTTCCGCCACGGCCTCAATGGCCGCGCGGCGGCGGTCGCGCCCGTCACCCATGCCCCAGTGGCGTGCGATGTTCTCGATCACCACGATGGCGTCATCCACCAGAATGCCGATGGAGAAAATCAGCGCGAACAGCGAGACGCGGTTCAGCGTGTATCCCATCACGCGGGCGGCAAACAGGGTGAGCAGGATGGTGACCGGAATGACGATGGCCACCACGATCGCTTCCCGCCAGCCAATGGCAACCCACACGAGCGCGATGATCGAAATCGTCGCAAGAGCCAGGTGGAACAGCAGCTCATTGGCCTTTTCATTGGCCGTTTCGCCATAATCGCGGGTGATCTCCACGGAGACACTGTCGGGAATGACATTGCCTTCGAGCAGCTCCACACGCTCCAGAATCTGGTGCGCCACGGTCACGGCGTTTGCGCCGGCGCGCTTGGCGACTGCCAGCGTGACGGACGGAACGCGTTCGATTGCGCCATCCTCGCTGCGGGTCACGGTCGAGACCAGCGCTTCGCTGGCATCCGTCGTGAAGCTCACATCGGCCACATCACGCACATAGACGGGGCGTCCGTCACGCGCGGTCAGCAGCAGATTGCCGATTTCGGCCGGCGTGCGCAGCGTTTCGCCCGCAACAACGGTGATCTGCTCACCCGCATCGCGCACCTGCCCGACGGGGAAGGCGCGGTTTGCGCCCGACACCTTGCCGGCCAGCTGCTGCAGCGTGATACCGTTGAGCGCCAGGCGGCGCGGATCGGGCGCGATGCGGATCACCTCGCCGGTTTCGCCAACCAGATAGGTCAGGCCGACATCCTCGATCTTGGCGATCTCGGTGCGCAGCTCGCGGGCGATCCGGGTCAGATCGGTCGCCGTGGTGCTGTCGGCGGCCTCGGGCTTCGGAGACAGGGTGAGCGAGACGATGGCGACATCGTCGATCCCGCGTCCAACGATCAGCGGTTCGGGAATGCCGACGGGAATGCGGTCCATATTGGCCCGCACCTTGTCGTGCACGCGCAGCACTGCGGCGTCGGACGAGGTGCCGACAACGAAACGCGCGGTGACCATGGTGCGGTCGTCGCCGGTCTGCGAATAGATGTGCTCGACACCGTCAATGCCCTTGACGATGGTTTCCAGCGGCTCGGTCACGAGCTTGACGGCGTCTTCCGCCTTCAGCCCGTTGGCCTGGACGTGGATGTCCACCATGGGAACGGAGATCTGGGGCTCTTCCTCGCGCGGCAGGGTGGCAAGCGCCACCAGCCCGAAGGCGAAAGCCGCGATCAGGAAGAGGGGGGTGAGGGGCGAATTGATGAAGGTGCGCGTCAGCACACCGGCAATACCCAGCTTTTCTGGTGCTTGGTTCATGGCGCGATGACCGTGTCTCCGGCAGCGAGGCCGCTCAGGATTTCAACAAAGTCACCATCGTCGCGGGTAACGGTTTCGCCCGGAACCACCGTGCGTTCGATGGTTGCCCCGCCTGCTTCAACGGTGACGAAATCGATGCCCGAGCGCGTGGTGACGGCAGCGGCGGGAACGAGCAGCGCTTCGCGTTCGCCCACCGGCACACGCACGAGCACACGCGCATCGACAAAGGCAGTGTCGAGGCTTTCCACCTCCACATCCGCGATAACGCGGCCATTCTCGATCTGCGGATAGATCTTGGCGAGACGGCCTTCCACTTCCTGCCCCTGGCTGGTGATGTGAATGGCTGCATCTTCTTCGAGCGCAGCTGCGTGCCGTTCGGGGATTGCAAGACGCAGGAAGAACCCACCGCCGCCAATCGTGGCGATCGGTTCACCGGGCAGAACCACGGCGCCCCTTGTGACGGGAACCGTCAGGATCCGGCCATCGAGCGGCGCAAAGATTGCGCCCTCGGCACCCTGCTGTTCGATCACCGAACGCTGTGCTTCGGTGGCGGCGATCTGGTTGCGGATCACGTCCACCTGCGTGCGCAGCTGGTCGAGCCGCTGGGTGGTAACAACGCCGCGTTCCACCAGTGTCTGGCCGCGGGCGAGTTCTGATTCCGCCGTTTCCATCTGCGCCTCCAGCGCGCGCAGCTGCGCATCTAGAGCGGCGATCTGGAATGCGATCTTGTCGTCACGGATCGTGCCGATCTGCTGCCCCGAAGTGACATTGTCGCCCTCGCTGACATTCAGTTCGACAACGATGCCACCGATGCGCGCACGCGCCGGCACCGTATCCCGGGCTTCCACGCGGCCATAGACCGGCTTCCACTCGGTTATCGCAGTTGGCGTCAGGGTGATGTTTTCGGCGAGTGCCGGGCCTGCTGAAAGAAACCCGGCGAGAAGAAGTATGGCGCGCATCGGAGCCTCACTGTGGTGATTAAAACGCGGTGCCGGACTTCACGCCCAGCTTGCGGAATAGGAACGCGGCCGGGCAGAAGCCCGTGAAAGCCGACTGTAGCATGTTCAGGCCGATAAAGACCGTGAACCAGATGAACAGTGGCGAGACCCACATGGTCAGAACCACGGAGAGAAGTATCATGATGCCAGCAAAGGCGAGAACTGCGCGATCGAGTGTCATGGCTATGCCTCCTTGAATATTATGATGTCTTCATATATTAATATACGAGTGAAATGCAAGACCCGATGATTTGAACTTTCCCGCAACGATATGGATCGGATTGTGCAGCAGCCCGCGAGAGCGCTTGACATGACTGCCCGCGCACCCGACATCTGAGATGCTCATAAATTCATGTATTCAGATGAACGAAAACGACATCGCCGCCTTTGAAAGCAAGGCGCGGCAAGCCTCGGACCTCCTCAAGGCCATGGCCAACCAGAACCGGCTCATGATCCTTTGCCACCTGCTCGATGGCGAAGCGAGCGTGAATGCGCTGGCGGAAGCGGTTGGCATGTCCCAGTCGGCCTTATCCCAGCAGCTCGGCAAGTTACGGGCGCTGGGGCTGGTGGAGACGCGGCGAGACGGCCAGCAAATCTATTACAGCCTTGCCGCACAGGAAGTGGAGCAGGTGCTCCAGACTCTCTACGGAATCTATTGCGCGTCCGGCAAGGGCTGAGTCTGCATATCCCTTGCAATGGCCCGCTCGCGGAAAACGATGTAGAGCCCCGCGCCAATGGTGATGGCGATGCCGAGAGCGGCGAGCCCGTTGGGCAGGTCGCGGAAGATCAGCCAGCCGATCACGGTGGCGAAGGGAATCTCCAGATACTGGATCGGCGCCACGGTGGCCGATGGCGCAAAGCGCAGCGACCAGGTCATGAGCAGGTGCCCGAACGTTCCGAAAAAGCCCGATGCGATCAGGAGCAGCGTCTCCCGCAGGTCTGGCTGCACCATGCGCAGTTGCGGCAGGTCGAAGCCGAGATTAATGAACGCGACCGCCGCAAAACCGATGACGGCGTAAATGCCGCTCACCACCTGAAGCGCAATCGGGTCGGCCACGCGCGAGATCTTTCGCGTCACCAGCATGTAACCTGAGAAGGCAAAGGCGACGACCAGCGGCAGCAATGCCGGTGCGCCCACGGTCACGAGGTTCGGCTGCACGACCAGAAGCGTGCCGATGAAGCCGACCGTGCAGGCGGCAAGACGCCTTGGGCCAATCGCTTCGCCAAGAAAGAACTTTCCGAAAGCGAGCATGATGAACGGCATGACGAAGGCGATTGCCACGGCGTCGGCCAGCGGCAGATAGCGCAGCGACATGAACATTGCGCCGATGCCGGTGATGTGAAGCGCCGTGCGCAGCACCGTCAGCCGCATGACGTATCCGGGCAATGCGAGCCGCGTGCCGCTCCACCAGACGATAGGCAGAAGAAAGACCACCTGCGCGGCGAAACGTACGACCAGAAGCTCGAACAGCGGAATGGTCTCGCCCAACAGTTTCGCGATCGAGTCGCCCAGAGGGGCGACCGCGCAGAAACCGATCATCAGGAGGATGCCGACAAGCGGCCGGTCGTTTGTCATCGCGCGAGATTATGGACGGGCTCTGACCCGCGCAATGTCACATGAGGCCGAAACGGTACGGCCAGCGACCTATTTCGCCGCTGGCCGAAAAATGCCCGATCAGGCCGCTTTTGCCTGCGGGCCGCTGTCCGGCTGATAGGTGCGGCCGAAGCGGTTTGCCAAAAAGTCTTCCAGCGCAATGTCTTCCTGCTGCACGAAGCCTTTTGCGGGAAGTTTGCCATTGGCGAGCAGGTCAAGCACGGTGCAGATGCCGGCTGCCGTCGTCTTCTGGATGGCGCTGCGCGCATGCGGCCCTGCCGGATCGGCGAACACGGAGTTGGCGTAGCTCTCCTGCACCAGACGGCCATTCTTCAGGCCCGTGATCGTCACGAAGATCACCACCACGTCCTGCATGGTGGTCGGCAGTGCGTGCTCGAAGATCTCCTTCAACAGATCGCGGCGCTCGATCAGGCGCAGATCGTTCAGCAGCATCTTCATGATCGAGGCATGGCCGGGATAGCGGATCGTGCGGTAGTTGAGATTGCGCACACGCCCTTTTAGCGACTCGCAGATGGAGCCCAGGCCACCGGACGTGTTGAACGCTTCGTAGCGCACGCCATCGAGCGAGAACTCTTCCAGCCCTTCAAGCGGTGCGACTTCCTTCATTTCGCCATCGACGATGGCCTCGCAGGATTCGCAATACTCGTTGATCACGCCTTCCGGCGACCAGGTGAGATTGTAGTTGAGCGCATTGGCCGGAAACTGCGGCAGCGCGCCGACGCGCATCCGCACATCGTGCAACTCATCAAAGCGCTTGGCGAGCGAATTGGCGGCGATGGTGATGAAGCCCGGCGCGAGACCGCACTGGGGAATGAAGGCCGTGTCGGCGGTCGCCGCGATCTCCTTCACGCGACGCGTGCTTTTCACATCCTCGGTGAGGTCGAGGTAATGCACACCGGCTTCGGCTGCGGCCTCGGCAATGGGAACGGTCAGATTGTAGGGCGCGGCGTTAAGCAGGGCGAACTTGCCCTTCAAAACGGCAGCCAGCGCCTTAGTGTCGGAAAGGTCGACCTCGACACCCGCAATCTGCGGGTGCTCGGGCAGGGCCGCGAGCTGTTCGGCCGAACGGTCGGCAACGGTGACCGAATAATCGCCCGAGGCGACCAGCATGTCAGCAATGGCAGCGCCGATGCGCCCGGCTCCGGTGACGACGATTTCCTTCATTCCGTTCCCTTTCGATTCTGTAGAATGTGCACCAAGTGTCACCCCGATCTGCGTTGAATCGAAGAGATAAATCGGGTAATTTGACTTATCATTTTAAACATATTGACGATAAGATTGGACAATATGACGGTATCGCAAGCGGATCGTGCGGTGATCGCTCTCCTGCGGGAGAATGCCCGCATGTCGGTGTCGGAAATCGCACGACGGCTCGGGGTCTCGCGCTCCACCGCGCAAAGCCGGCTCGAGCGGCTGGAGCGCAGCGGCACAATCGCCGGCTATGCGGTGCGGCTCTCAGGCGAATATGACGCCGCGCAGATCCGCGCGCATCTTCTGGTAACGGTTTCGCCAAAGCTCTCCGGCGATGTCATCGCAGCCATGGAGAAGATGCCGGCCGTGCGCGCGGTCCATTCCGTCAGCGGCTCGTTCGACATGATCATCGTCGTCGAAGCGCCCTCGGTGGCCGAGCTTGATGCGGTGATAGACACGATTGGCGCACTGAAGGGCGTCGACCGGACAATGAGCTCCATCATCCTGTCGACGCGGATTGATCGTTAGATCGCTGGGCTAGAGCAATTCCGGAAAAAGCGGGTCCCGGTTTTCCGTCCGGAATTGCTCTAATCCGCCGCCATCCGCGCGGCGCTGCGGCGGCGGGCGACCTCATAGGCGATGGCTCCAAGCACCGTGATCGCGATCATGATCAACGCCAGCGCATTCACGGCGGGCGTCAGGCCCGTGCGCACCTTGGTGGCGATGTAGACCGTCAGCGGCGTATCGAAACCGCGCACGAACAGCGTCGTGTTGTAGTTCTCGATGGATTGCAGGATCGCCAGGAAACCGGCTGCGATGAGCGCGGGTTTCAGGAAGGGCAGGAGCACGCGGCGGAACACCATGAATTTCGATGCGCCGAGGCCAAGGGCCGCTTCTTCCTGTGTCGGGTCGAAGCGCTGGAGGCGCGCCGTGATCATCAGCATGACATAGCAGATGATGAAGCTCGCCTGCGCCACCACGATCAGAAACACGCCGCCGCCGACGCCGAGCTGCCGCCACAGAACCAGTGTGGCGATGCCGATGACCACGCCGGGCGTGAGCAGCGGCGACACCATGACCGCATACATGAAGCTGCGGGCGCGCGCATGCAGGCTCGTTAGAACAAGCGCTGCCGCCGTGCCGATGGGCAGAACGGTGATCACAACGAAGAAGGCGACGATGAAGGAGGTCCACAGCGACTGCCACATGCCGCTGTCGCTCCACAGCGCATCGAACCATTGAAGCGTCGTGCCGCGCCACGGCGTCACGGTCGGGAAGCGGCTGGTGTTGAATGTGGCGATGCCCATGATCGCAAGCGGTGCGAACAGGTAGAGAAAGAACGCCACCATATAGAAGCCGAACATGGCCCGGGCGATGCGGTCAGCGGCACTCATGCGCGAACCTCCGGGTCTGTCCAGAGAGGCTGGCGCTGCCCCTCACCTGCCTGCCGGCATCCTCTCCCCGTAAACGGGGCGAGGAAAGGCTGCGGATATCTCGGCGCGTTTCCTTCTCCCCGTGCGCGGGGAGAAGGTGCCCGAAGGGCGGATGAGGGGCAGCGCCTGCATGGACTAATGAACGCCAGACTCATTTCGCCACCTCCGTCAGGCTCACGCGGGCGATGCGCAGCGTGATCAGCACCACTGCCAGGCACAGCACCAGAAGAACCAGCGCATAGGCGGCGCCCCGGTTCCAGTCACCGCCTTCGAAGAACCAGTTGTAGATGATCTCGGTGAACCAGCGGCTGCCGGGCGCGCCGAGAAGGGCTGGCGCGACATAGCTGCCGGCGGCGAGCATGAAGGTGAAGACACAGCCCGTGGCGATGCCCGCCTTGGCATGCGGGATGACCACCCGCCAATGAATGCGCCAGGTGGATGCGCCAAGATCGCGCGCTGCCTCGATCTGCGATTTGTCGAGAGACTCAATCGCGTTGTAGATCGGAAACAGCATGAACAGGATGTAGGCGTAGGTCATGCCGGCCAGCACGCCGCCATCGCCATACCAGCGCACCGGTTCATCAATGATGCCAAGCGACAGAAGAAAGGCGTTCAGCGGCCCGCGAAACGCAAGCAGGATATACCAGGCAAGCGTACGCAACACCTCGTTGATCCAGAACGGAATGGTCAGCGCGAGAAGCACGATGGCCGTCTGGTTCACCGTCGCGTTCTGGGCAAGCCAGAAAGCCATCGGATAACACACCAGAAAGGTGATGAAAGCGACAAGCGCGCTCGCCCACACGGTCTTGAAGAAGATCGCACGGTGAACACCCTCATTCGCGAGGTAGAGAATGTTGTCGAGCGAATAGACATCATTCGGCCCGCCGAGCTGCGATGGCGGCAGGTTGGGCCGCAGCGCATAGTCGATCATCATCACATTGGGCGCGAGCACCATGCCGGCGAGCCACGCTCCGACCAGCGCCAGAAACAGCGTGCCAAGCCCCCCGCCAAAACGTCTGTAGAGGTCAGACATCGGGCAGCACCACAGCGTTTGCGCTCTCAAAGCCGAAACCGGATTTCTCGCCAATGGCAGGTGCGGCTGCGAGTTCCGTGCTGGCGATGGAGGCAACCAGCGGCATGCCGTCCCCGGCCATGCCGTGCGCGAGTGCAAAAGCGCCCTCGAAATCGATCCGCTCGATGGTGGCGGCCAACCGGTTGGTTCCACCGTTCGGCTTCAGCGCCTCGGGGCGCACATAAAGCTTCGCTGTCGCACCCGCTGAAAGCCCGTCGCCCGCGCGGCCGCTCAGCGGGCCATGGGCGCTCTCCACCGTCGCGATGCCGTTCTCGATGCCTTTCACCGTGCAGGGCAGGGCGTTGGTCTCGCCAACGAAGGTGGCGACGAAAGGCGTGGCCGGATTGTCGTAAAGTTCGCGCGGTGCGCCCACCTGCTGCACCACGCCGGCGCTCATCACCGCAACGCGGTCCGACATGGCGAGCGCCTCGGACTGATCGTGCGTGATGTAGATGAAGGTAACGCCCGTGCGTTTCTGCAGCGCCCGCAGCTCGGCGCGCATGTGCTGGCGCAGCTTGAGATCAAGCGCGGAAAGCGGCTCGTCGAGAAGCAGCACCTGCGGCTCGACCGCGAGCGCGCGCGCAATGGCCACGCGCTGGCGCTGTCCGCCGGAAAGCTCGCCCGGCATACGGTCGCCATAGCCTTCAAGCGCGATCAGTTTCAGAAGCTCGTCGGCCTTTTTGCGCCGCTCGGCCTTTGCGATGCCACGTGCCTCCAGCCCGAAGGCTATGTTTTCCCAGACTGGCATCAGCGGGAAGAGCGCAAGCGACTGGAAGATCATCGCGGTGGGGCGCTGATTGGGCCCCAGCGGGGTCATGTCCCTGTCGCCGATCAGAACGCGGCCTTCGGTCGGCTTCAAAAAGCCGGCGATCACCCGCAGCAGAGTGGTCTTGCCACAGCCGGAGGGGCCGAGAATGGAGAAAAACTCTCCGCCTTCGACCGTGAAGGAGACGTCGTCGACGGCACGGGTCGCCCCGAAAGTAACGCCGACATGATCGAGCTCTACGGAATGTGACATGGTCCCCCGATTATTAGTGGGCTTTCGCAATGCTTGTCCGGTAGCGACCGCCCCTCATCCGCCTGCCGGCACCTTCTCCCCGTATACGGGGAGAAGGAAGATGGCCGCAACCTCTATGCCTCCCTCTCCCCGCAAGCGGGGAGAGGGTAAGGGTGAGGGGCGAGCGCCGTCATTTCATCCGGAGCGTTTTCGTTTCTCCCTGAAACGCTCCATCTTTTTTGCTTTGCGCAATTCAGGACGGAAAACCGGCTCCCGCTTTTCCCGGAATTGCTTCAGCCCCTCAGGCCGAGAGGAAACGGTCCTGATATTCGTTGCGCTTGGCGACGAACCAGCTTTCCTGGATCGGCCACCACCACAGCTTGTCCAGCGCGTCGCCGGGATAAGCGGCGGCGAAGAAGGCCTTGGCCTCGTCCGTCGTCTTGTCGGCAGCGCCAACGGCGGTGGAGTTGATCGAGGTTGCATTGGTGTACATGGCGCCGGCTTCCGGCGTCAGGAACCAGTTGATGAAGGCATAGGCCTGCTCAAGGTTTTCCGCACCCTTCGGGATTGCAACGCCTTCCATCCACGCCAGCGCGCCTTCCTTCGGCGCGATGAAGCCGACGGGAAGACCTTCCTTGCCGAGAGCCGCTGCAGTGGAATCCCACGTCTGGCCGATGGTGCAGCCATTGATGCGGAATGCGCCCTGCGCTTCATTCTCGTTGGACCAGAACTGCGCGATGTTGGCCTTGCGGGCAATCGCTTCCTCGAGAATCACGTCATAGATCTTGACCATGTTCTCTTCGGACTTGAAGGCGTCCGCCATCGGCATGGGCAGCTTGCCTTCGGCTTCGAGCCAGAGGCCGAGACCGACAAGACCCGAATGGCCGCGCACGGTGGCCTTGCCCTTCATTTCCGGCTTCCAGATGTCGCCATAGGAGGCGGTGCCGTATTCCAGCGGAGCCTGATCCTTGTCGAAGGAAACCGCTTCCGTACCCCAGTCGGTGGGCACCTGATAGCGCTTGCCGTCGATGACCGCGCCGAGATTTTCAGAATTCTTCCAGGCGCTCGGCAGGCAGTTGTCGACGTTGACCTTGCTTTCGTCGATCGGCTGCACCAGCTCGAAC
Organism: Nitratireductor sp. PBL-C9; assembly: GCF_050877045.1. Taxonomy (NCBI): domain Bacteria; kingdom Pseudomonadati; phylum Pseudomonadota; class Alphaproteobacteria; order Hyphomicrobiales; family Phyllobacteriaceae; genus Nitratireductor; species Nitratireductor sp. PBL-C9. Next base: position 808,377 of record NZ_JBPAXW010000001.1, on the reverse strand, counting down.
TCGACATAATTGGGCACGCGATCGACCGTCGGCCAGATGATGTCGAACCCGCCGCCATTGTTGGCGCGAAGCTGGTTCAGCAGTTCGTCATTGGTGCCGTAGGGGGTGTAATTGGCCTTGATGCCCGTCGCCTTTTCGAAAGCGCCGATCATGTCGTCGTTGAGGTAACCGGCCCAGGCGAAGATGTTGACCGCGCCGGAAGAGCCCTGCGCATAGCTGCGCGAGATGAGCGGCGCCGCCAGCGACAGTCCTGCCACAGCGCCCGCGCCCTTGATGAAGTTGCGTCGTTTGATCAAAGTCATGAAAGCACTCCCATTGTTTCTGCGTTGATATCGCAGCGGTTATTCCCGCCATGTTACAGCGCGATGACCGGTCGGCAACAAAAATCAGTCTAACGGACCGTCAATGTTGATGATCCTGCGTGGACATCAGTGTTTAGCGCACAAATTATCCTCTCTGGCCCATTTGTTCCACGCGAAAAGGCTGCTTGTATGCAAACGTTTGTAGCGGGCTGCTGTCCGACAGTGAGGGGAGAACTTTGCATGCGACTTCAGGGTAAGCGGATTCTGGTATCGGCAGCAGCTCAGGGCATCGTCCGGGCAAGCGCGCTGGCCTGCGCAGCAGAGGGGGCGTCGGTCGTGGCCGTCGATATCAACGAGGAAGGGCTTGCCTCTCTTGCCGCTGAAAACGCGTCCATCGAAACGCACCGGCTGGATGTGCGCGACCGCAGCGCAATCGATGTGCTCGCCGGCAGGGTCGGCCAGCTCGATGGCCTCTTCAATTGCGCCGGCTTCGTCCATCACGGCAGCATTCTCGATGTCTCCGAGGACGACTGGGCGTTCAGCATGGATCTCAATGTGACCTCCATGGTTCGCATGACGCAGGCGTTTCTACCCGGCATGCTGGAACGGGCCGAAGAGGCGGGCAGCGTGTCCGTTCTCAACATGGCGTCGATGGCGTCATCCATCAAAGGCTTCGTCAACCGCGCGGTCTACGGCGCCACGAAGGCGGCCGTGATCGGCCTCACAAAGTCCGTTGCGGCCGATTTCGTAAAGCAGGGCGTGCGCTGCAATGCTCTCTGCCCCGGCACAGTCGACACGCCGTCGCTGCGCGGTCGCATCGCCGCCGCACCGGATCCCGTTCAGGCCGAGAAGGATTTTATCGCGCGTCAGCCCATGGGGCGGCTTGCAACGGTCGACGACATCACACCGCTGGTCGTGTTTCTTCTGTCGGACGAAAGCCGCTTCGTCAGCGGTCAGGCCGTTCTCGTGGATGGCGGCGTGACCATCTGATTTCAGGGCAGGGTGGTTGATACTCTCCGCCCTTGTTCGGTGATATCGAATTTCTACAAAAAACCGGGGCGCGCCAAAGTGTGCGCCCCGGCATTTTCCGACCCGGCGTCCATCTTCCGGAGAACGCTGCATTGCCGGCTGGACCCATGCAACTCCGGGAAACGATGATCGGCAGCACTGTATCCGGCTTCGGAGCATGCCTTCGGTCTCCACCTCCAGGCTGGCACGAACCACAGAAACCGCTTGCCATCACCCAGGGCAGGAGCGAACCTCCACACCTCCACACCTCCACACCTCCACACCTCCAAACCTCCAAACCTCCAGGCCCCTAGGCCCCTAGGCCCCAAGGCCCCAAGGCACGTCTTGCGCTTCGTATTCGTTATGATATTACATACCATATTGCAGCAAAGGAACCAAACATGCCGAACCAGGACAAACGCCTGCCCGTCACCGTGCTTTCCGGGTTTCTGGGGGCGGGCAAGACGACGCTCTTGAACAATGTGCTCAACAACCGGGCAGGACGGCGCGTCGCGGTGATCGTCAACGACATGTCGGAAGTGAACATCGACGCCGACCTCGTGCGCGAGGGTGGGGCGAACCTGTCGCAGACAGACGAAAAGCTGGTGGAGATGACGAATGGCTGCATCTGCTGCACGCTGCGCGACGATCTTCTGAAAGAGGTGCGGCGTCTGGCGGCGGAGGGGCGGTTCGATTACCTGCTGATCGAATCCACCGGCGTTTCCGAGCCATTGCCTGTGGCCGCCACATTCGAGTTTCGCGACGAGCAGGGCCACAGCCTTTCCGATGTCGCGCGGCTCGACACGATGGTCACAGTGGTCGACACGCTGAACCTGCTCGAAGACTATGCCAGCCATGATTTCCTGCGCGACCGGGGCGAAGTCGCGGGCGAGGGGGACGAGCGCACGCTTGTGGACCTGCTGGTCGACCAGATCGAGTTTGCCGATATCGTGATCCTGAACAAGGTCAGCGACGCCGGCCCGGAGCGCCTTGATGCGGCGCGCAAGATCGTCACCGCGCTCAATCCCGATGCGCAGATCATCGAGACAGACCATTCCCGCGTCGCGCCCGCCCGCATCTTCGATACAGGCCTTTTCGATTTCGAGACGGCTCACCAGCACCCGCTCTGGGCCAAGGAGCTTTATGGCTTTGCCGATCACGTGCCGGAGACCGAGGAATACGGCGTTTCCTCCTTCGTCTATCGCGCGCGGCGTCCCTTTCATCCGCAGAAAGTGCATGCGGTGCTGAATGCCCCGCTGCCCGGCGTCATCCGCGCCAAGGGTCATTTCTGGATCGCAACCCGGCCCGACTGGGTTGCCGAATTCAGCCTCGCCGGCGCTTTATCCAGCGTGAAGCCGCTTGGCACCTGGTGGGCGGCGGTGCCGCGCGAACGCTGGCCAAACCACCCGGAAGCGAAAGCCTTCATGGACCGCTACTGGAGCGAACCCTACGGAGACCGGCGTCAGGAGCTGGTCTTCATCGGCACCGGCATGAACCGCGAACGCATCACCGCAGCGCTGGACGATGCGCTGGTGGGCAGTGAAACCGACTTCGAGCCAGCGCAGCACCGTGCGCTGGCGGACCCTTTCCCGCGATGGCAGCGCGCGCAGGCCGCCTGAGGGGCGGTGGTTGCCTTCTCCCTCGCCCTTCGCCCTTCGACAAGCTCAGGAGGCTCAGGATGAGGGAGAAGGCAGGCAAAAGCTGAGACTGATGCAGGGGCTCAGAAGCTATAACTTACAGCCAGAGACCCCACAGGAGCATGAAAGCATTTGGCGCACCACACAGCCCTCATCCTGAGCCTCCTGAGCTTGTCGAAGGGCGAAGGGCGAGGGCGGCATGAAGTCCGCCGAACCTACCTCCTGACCCGCAAAAGATAGGTATCCATGATCCAGCCCTTGTCTTCCCGCGCCCTGACCCGCGCCTCCACAATCTGCCCGGCAACATCCCCAAGCGGCCCGGCGATCAGAAGCTCATCCGGCGTACCCAGATACGCGCCCCAGTAAATCTCGTAGGCATCGCCATCGAGCATTTGAAAGGCGCAGTCGCCGTCGAGCATGACGAGAAGCGTATCGGCATTCGGCGGGAAGCCCTCCGCTTTCAGCCGCCGACCGGTGGTGATCAGGATCGAACCGCCAATCGTGTTGATCGGCATATGGTGGCTGGCCGCGAGCGCCTGAATGCTGGTGATCCCCGGCACCACTTCCAGCGCGACGTCAAGCCCGACTTCCCGGCGCATGTGCTCGATGATCCGCAGCGTGCTGTCATAGAGCGAAGGATCGCCCCAGACGAGAAACGCCGCGCGGCCCGTCTCGCCTGTATGCGCCGCAAGCAGATCGCCATAGGCGCGGGCGATGGCCATGTGCCAGTCGTCCACGCCCCGGCGATAACTCGGATTGGCGGCGTCACGCACCGGCAGGTCGAATTCCACGATCCGCGTCTGCCGGTCTTCCAGAAACCGCTCGCAGATGACACGGCGCAGATCGGCCAGATCCTCCTTCGCTTCCCCCTTGCGGGGGATAAGGATCACGTCAGCCCGGTTCAGCGCATTGATGCCCTGAACCGTCATGTGTTCGGGATTGCCGGTGCCAATGCCGATGAGCGAAAGCGTGCGCATCATCAGCCGTCCGAAACGCCGGCTTCGGCAAAGGTCGCCATGCCGTTGTGGCAGGCAAGCGCGCCGCGCAGAATGTTGATCGCAAGGCATGCGCCAGAACCTTCACCAAGCCGCATGTCGAGATCGAGCAGCGGCTTGAGGCCCAGCTCGCCAAGCAGCCTGCGGTGGCCGGGTTCGGCGGAAACATGGCCGGCAATGGCATGCGCCAGACCGTCTTCGCCAAGGCGCGCAAGCGGGGCGACTGCCGATCCGCACACGAAACCATCGAGCAGCAGCGGAATGCGCCTCTGCCGCGCGGCAAGGGCCGCACCGAACATGGCGGCAAGCTCGCGACCGCCGACGCGGCGCAGCGCCTCCAGCGGATCGGAAAGCGCCTCGCCATGGCAGGCAAGCGCTGCATCCACGGCCTCAGCCTTGCGCGAAAGGCCGGCATCGTCAACGCCTGTGCCCCGGCCGACCCAGTCGGCTCCCCGGCCACCGAACAGCGCGGCGGCAAGTGCCGCTGCGGCGGTGGTGTTGCCGATACCCATTTCCCCGAGCGAGATGAGATCCGCTCCCTCCGGCACCGCATCGAAACCGGTCTGAACGGCCTTCAGAAAATCCGCTTCATCCATGGCCGACGCTTCCGTGAAATCCGCCGTGGGGCGCTCGATCTCGAGTGACGTGACGGTGAGGCTCGCCCCTATCTGTTTCGCAAGCTGGTTGATGGCCGCGCCCCCGGCGGAGAAATTCGCTACCATCTGCGCTGTCACCTCGGCTGGAAAAGCCGAAACACCGCGTGCGGTCACGCCATGGGAGCCCGCGAAGATCAGCACATGAATCCGCTCAAGCGCAGGCTTTTCGCGTCCCTGCCAGCGGGCAAGCCGGATGGCCGCGTCTTCCAGCCGGCCAAGGCTGCCGGGCGGTTTGGTCAGCACTGCCTGGCGGGCGGTTGCAGCCTGCGCGGCGTCCTCATCGCCACTGGGACGGACATTACAGGCGGCGCGCAGATCGTCGATTTTGAGAAAGCGGGTCATGGAAGTCCTTCAGATGAAATAAGCGACGGCGGCGATGAGCACGGTGGTTTCGGCAAGCTGCTGCAGCGCGCCAAGCACATCGCCCGTCTGTCCGCCGATCTGTTTTTCGGCGAGCCGTTTGATGAAGAAGAGCGCCAGCAAGAGAAGCGGAGCGGTCACAAGCACGAAGCCGGGACCGGAGATGAAAAGCAGCGCGCCACCAATCGCGAGCGCCACGAGAACGGTAGCCGTTTCCGGTCGCCCTGCGCCTGCCGAGAGCCCGTTTTCGCGCGCCGGTGGCGAAAGGCGCATCAGCGCCGGCATCAGGGCGCGCGAGGCCGTGTGCGCCATCAGAAGGGCGGGAACCGCGACAAGCCCGAGCGACGAAAGCGCCGTCCAGCGCATGAGAAACGACAGGATCAGTGCGGCAACGCCATAGGACCCGATGCGGCTGTCCTTCATGATCGCGAGCTTTTTCTCACGCGTCGAACCGCCGCCGAAACCATCGGCCACGTCTGCAAGCCCGTCCTCATGCAGCCCGCCGGTCACAAGCGTCCCCACTGCAAGCGCGAGGGCGGCTGCAATCGTGGCCGGCAGGCCAAGCATCGCCGCGCCGATCAGCATCGCACTGCAAATCGCGCCGACCACCAGACCGGTCAGAGGCGCTGCCCATTGGGCGGCCGCAAACCCGTGCGCCGGCATCTCGAACGCAGGCAGCGGCAGCCGCGTGTAGAAGCCGAGACAGGCGGCCACATCGCGAAGGGCTGCCACGAGCATCGAGCGGGGTCCGGCCATCGCGTCAGCTCCGCGCTATGGCGTGAAAATAGGTGCCGGAGACATGCCCGCGCCGCGCACCGGATGGGCCGAGAGCGCGGCCCTGTCCGTCCGCGAGCATGGCGAGCGGCGCATCGCTGCCCGGCTCCACCAGCCGCGAATAGTGGAACTCATGACCACGGATCGTCTCGCCCGTGCTGCCGATGGCGCAGTCACTCATCAGCGTTGCCTGCCGGTAGCCGAGGTTCATTTTGCGCTTCGCATAGCTCGTCACATGACCGAGCAGCCCCAGCATGGCGTGGCGAACGCCTTCGGCATCCTCCAGCGCCTCGCCCAGAACCATGAACCCGCCGCACTCGCCATGAACGGGCCTCGTCTCCGCAAATGCCTCCATCGCAGCGCGGAAGTTCTCTGAAGCGGCGATCCGCCCCGCATGAAGTTCGGGATACCCACCCGGCAGCCAGCAGGCGTCGGCGCTTTCCGCCGGTCCTTCATCGGCAAGCGGCGAGAAGGGCAGGAGTTCTGCTCCCGCCTCGCGCCAGTGCCGGGCGAGATGCGGATAGACGAAGCTGAAAGCGGCATCCCGCGCGATGGCGATGCGTTGCCCCGGCGGCGGCACAAGCCGCGCCGCATCGCCCGCCTGCATGGAAAGCGGCACGGCGGCCTTCACCACAGCGTCGAGGTCGATGTAATGTTCCATCACATCGGCAAGCCGTTCGATGAAGGCTTCCAGCGCAGCATGTTCGCTCGCCTGCACAAGGCCCAGATGCCGCTCCGGCAGCGCCATGTCCGGGTTGCGGTAGACCGCGCCCAGAACCCTGATGCCGATGGCCTCAATGGCGTCGCGCGCCATCGCTTCATGTCGCGGGCTCGCCACCTGGTTGAGCACGACGCCGGCAATCCGCACCTTCGGGTCGTAAGCTGCAAACCCCTTTGCCAGCGCGGCTGCGGTCTGCGACTGGCCGGACACATCGAGAATGACAATGCAAGGCACATCATAAAGGCGCGCAATGTCCGCCGCAGCGCCGGAGCGACCCGGCTCCGACACGATACCGTCAAACAGGCCCATGGCGCTTTCGATCAAAAGCATGTCGGCGTCTTCACCCTGCCGGCTTCCCAGATGGGCGAGCAGATCCGGATGCATGGCCCAGCTGTCGAGATTCACGCCGGGCTTCCCGGTCGCCGCCTGATGAAAGCCGGGATCGATGTAATCGGGGCCGGATTTCGCGCCATGCACGGCGAGGCCACGCCTCTTGAGCGCGCGCATCAGGCCGATGGTCACACTGGTCTTGCCCGAACCCGAACGGGCCGCGCCGATGATGATCGCCCGTGCCGTCATATCAGCGCCTCGCGCAGCGCCACGATGCCGCCGATCACGATGATGGACGGCGAGCCATACCCTTCCACCGATGCGTCGGAGACAAGCGTGGAAAGCGCCGTCGTCAGAATGCGTTCTTCCGGTTTCGTCGCGTTCATGATGAGCGCCGCCGGCGTATCGCCCGCCATGCCGCCGGATGTGAGCGCGTCCACGATCAGGGCGAGCTTGTGCATCCCCATATAGATGACGATGGGCTGACCCGTTTTCGCCAGCGCCGCCCAGTCCAGATCGTCCGGCGTGCCGGCGGCGTGGCCGGTCGCGAAGATCACCGCCTTGTTCACGCCGCGCATGGTGGCGGGAATGCCCGCATCGGCGAGCGCCCCCACCGCCGAGGTGACGCCTGGCAGAAAGCGGAAGGGAATGCCGGCGAGTGCCAGCACCAGCGCTTCTTCCCCGCCACGGCCAAACATGTTGGGGTCTCCGCCTTTCAGGCGCAGCACCCGCTGTCCCGCCTCGGCGTGTTCCACCAGAAGCCGGTTGATTTCATCCTGCGCCGTGGAGGGCTGGCCGGCGCGCTTGCCGACGAAAATGTGCCGGGCGTCCGGCGCGGCCTTCAGAATATCCGGATCCACCAGCGCGTCATAGATCACCACATCCGCCGCATCGAGCGCAGCCAGAACACCGAGCGTCAGGCAGCCGAAGCCACCAGGCCCGGCACCGGCAAGCCACACATGGCCCGGCTCAAAAGGCGTTGGTTCAAAAGGCAGGCGGTTGAGCGCCTCAAGCGTGCTCATAATCCCTCCCGCCCGCGAAACCGGCGCTGATAATCGGCGCTGTAGAGCGCGCTCTCGCGAAAATCCTTGGCGCCCAGCCCCGGCCCGACGAGAATGAGCGCCGTGCGCTCGATGGGATCTTTCGCCATCTCCGCTTCGATGGTGGAAAGCGTGCCGCGCAGAATGCGCTCATCCGCCCAGCTTGCGCGGGCAACAATGGCAACCGGGCAGTCGGGTCCGTAATGCGGGGTCAGCTCCGCCACCACACGGTCCAGCGCGTGAATGGCGAGATGAATGGCGAGCGTCGTGCCGGTGGCCGCGAAATTGGCGAGCGTTTCACCCTCCGGCATTTTCGAGGCGCGGCCGGAAATGCGGGTCAGGACAAGGCTCTGCGCCACTTCCGGAATGGTCAGCTCGCGTCCCAGCGCCGCCGCAGCCGCCGAGAAGGAAGGCACGCCCGGCGTCAGCGTGTAATCGATGCCGAGCGTCGAAAGACGGCGGATCTGCTCGGCCACCGCGCTCCAGACGGAAAGATCGCCCGAATGCAGCCGGGCGATATCCTCACCCGCTTCATGGGCGCGGATATATTCCGCCTCGATCTCTTCCAGCGACATGGGTGCGGTGTTGACGATGCGCGCTCCCGGCGGACAGTGCGCGAGCAACTCCTCCGGCACCAGCGAACCGGCATAAAGGCAGACCGGGCAGCGCGCGATCAGGTCGCGGCCGCGAACGGTGATGAGGTCGGCAGCGCCCGGTCCGGCGCCAATGAAATGAACGGTCATGATTTTCTTCCGGTGGTCGCGATGGCGCAGGTAACGCCGTCAAGTGTGATCCTCGGCCCGAGAAGCCGGCCTGCCGGGCCGCAGACGGCCAGCGCCGCCGCCTCTGAGGCCGATGGCAGGCCCGTGGCTGAGCGCGCCTGTTCCGAGCGGGTCAGGCAATGCATCGCCGCCGCCTGAAGTGCCGCATCATCGGCAATGACAAGCGGCAGGCCGAGCGCCTTTGCAGCGTCCGTCAGGCCGGGCTCGTCCCGCTTCAGTGGCACGGTCGCCACCGCATCGAGCCTCTCCCGCGCGATGTCATGCGTTGTCAAAGCGGCGTCGAGCGCGGCAAGAACAGCAACGCGCGTGACGCCTTTTCTGGCTCCAAACCCGGCGCAGATCATGGTTTCCTCCAGCGCCATTGAAGCACCGGCATGGCCGGGCGCAGCGCCGTCATGCCGCCAACGGGCGCGGCGCGCGCGACGGCGATCTCGATCAGTTCTCCGCCGTGCCGCCCGTGGCAGTCGATCAGAAGCGCCTGCGTTTCGAGCGTCACCCCGTTTGCGACAAGACGCCCCCCGGTTCCAAGAGCGGCCATCGCCGCCTCCATCAGCCCTGTCGCAGTCGCCCCGCCACCGATGAAAACCACGTCGGGCGCGGCAAGGTCTGCGAGCGCGGCGGGAGCCTTTCCCTCAACCACGGTGAGCTGCGGCACGCCCATGCGCTCCGCGTTGCGGGCAATGCGCGCCGCGCGCTCCGTGTCCGCCTCGATGGCGATGGCGCTGAGCGATGGGTGCTGCCGCAGCCATTCGATGGAAATGGAGCCTGAACCCGCTCCGATATCCCAGAGCCGTTCACCGCGTTTCGGGGCAAGCGCCGACAGGGTGACGGCCCGCACCTCCGATTTGGTGATCTGCCCGTCATGCTCGAAAAGCGCATCTTCCAGCCCGGTTCCAAGCGGCAGGATGCGCGCATTCTCATCCGCCGCCACCTCGATTGCGACCACATTCAGATCGTCAAAGCGGTCTGCGGAAAGCGCGGAAGCCATGAAGCTTACCTGCCGTTCGCGCGGTCCACCCAGCGCTTCCAGCACGTGAAAGCGGGAGGGGCCAAACCCCTCAGCCGTGATCAGCTCGGTTATCGCAGCCGGAGCCGCGCCATCGGATGTGAGCGCGAGAATGCGCGCGCCGGGATGAAGCAGCGGGCGGATCAGCGCGATGGGCCTGCCATGCAGCGAAACCGTCTCAACCGATTGCAGCGGCCAGCCAAGCCGGGCAGCAGCAAGCGCAAAGGAAGAAGGCGCGGAAAAGACACGCATCTCGTCCGCCGGAATGCGCCGCGTCAGCGTCGCGCCCACACCGAAGTGAAACGGATCGCCGGAGGCGAGCACGCAGACCTTCTTGCCTCTCAGCGCTTCGATCTCATCAAGCGCTTTGCCAAAGGGGGAGGGCCACTGCCGCGTCTCGCCGGAAATCTGGTCTGCCGCCAGTTCGAGGTGCCGCGCACCGCCGAACACGATCTCCGCATCGGCAATCGCGCGGCGTGCTTCCTCACCGAGCCCGGCCATACCGTCCTCGCTGACCCCCACGATGGCAAGCCAGCGCTTAGCGCTTTCCGCCTGACTGCAAAATGCTCTAGAAGACGTCATGGCGAACCAAACCCTTCTCATTCTTGGTGGAACAGGCGAAGCGCGGCGGCTTGCGGAGCGGCTTTGCGCGCGCAGCTCGCTGCGCGTCATCACCTCGCTTGCCGGGCGCACCCGCACACCGGAAGCCTTGCAGGGTGAGGTGCGTGTGGGCGGTTTCGGCGGCGCTGAGGGGCTTGCGCGTTATCTCGAGGGCGAGGGCATCAACCTGATGGTGGACGCCACGCATCCCTTCGCCGCGCGCATGGCGCGCAATGCAGCGGAAGCCGCCAGCCTGACCGGCGTGCCGCTCATCACGCTCATGCGCCCCGCCTGGCAGCCGGTCGCCGGCGACAACTGGCAGATCACGTCCGGCATGGCCGAAGCGGCAACGCTGCTCGGCCCTGAGCCCCGGCGCGTCTTTCTGGCCATTGGCCGGCAGGAAGTTCAAATGTTTCGCGCGGCGGCGCAGCATGATTATCTGGTGCGCAGCGTGGAGCCGGTCGAACCGTCCCACCTGCCGGCGAATGCCGCATGCATTCTGGCGCGTGGTCCGTTCTCTGAAGACGATGAAATCGCGCTGCTCGCCGATCACCGCATCGAGATCGTGGTTGCCAAGAACAGCGGCGGTGCTGCGACCTATGGCAAGATCGCAGCCGCGCGCAGGCTCGGCCTGCCGGTGATCATGATCGACCGGCCAAAGCCGACTGGCGCAGCCGTCGTGGCCGACATCAAAGATGCGATGGGCGCGATCGACACTCACCTGGCGGCTCCCGTCGCCGAGCGCGGCGCATAGACCAGCGGCGGTTTGCCGGGGCGCTCGATCATCCGCGTTTCGGGCGAACCGATGATGACGCAGGTGGCCATGTCGGCCATCTCGCCACGCGCCTCATTCAACGGAACAATCGCCATGCGCTCGTCGGGCCGGCCTGCGGCGCGGCCGAACACGACAGGCGTGGAGGCCGGGAGAATGCCGCTCAACAGTTCAAAGGCGCGGCCAAGCTGCCAGGGCCGGGCGCGGCTGATCGGATTGTAGAGCGCGATCACAAAGCCCGCACCGGCGGCAGCCGCAAGCCGCGTTTCGATCAGTTCCCAGGGTTTCAGATTGTCCGAAAGCGATATGGCGCAGAAATCATGACCGAGCGGCGCGCCCACGCGGGCGGCCACCGCAAGCATGGCCGTCAGCCCCGGCACGATCTCCAGATCGAGCGCACGCCATTCCTGCGGCCCTTGCTCGATGGCCTCGCACACGGCCGCCGCCATGGCGAAAACACCAGCATCCCCGCCCGAAACCACGGCCACATGCCTGCCTTCAGCGGCCATGGTGAGCGCCGCCTTGGCGCGGGCCAGCTCTTCCCGGTTGTCGGAGGCGTGACGGGTCTGGCCGTCATTCAGTTCAAGCCGGTCGAGATAGGGACCGTAGCCAAAGAAATCGCTTGCCGCCGCAATGGCTGCGCGCGCCTCCGGCGTTGTCTGTGCCGGTTTTCCGGGGCCGGTGCCGATGACGACGAGACGCCCGCTCATGCCGCGCCCTCCTGCGGCCTGGCCTGCCAGCCCGGTCCGAGCACGAGCGAGAAATAGGGGGCGGTGTCGTCAGCCTTGTCCGCAAGCGGCGTCATACTGGTATTGTCCATCGTGCCGCGTTCCACATAGACCGCGCCGACGAGCCTGCCGGCCCGCGCCAGCGCCCGGCGGATTTTCGGCAGATTGCGCCCCACCTTCATGATGACGAAGGCTTCCGTGTCGTTCACACGGCGCAGAAGCTCGTCTTCATCGAGCGTGCCGGGCAGGACGGTCAAGATGTCGTCGCCCTGAACGATCGCGATGCCCGCCTGCGACCAGCAGCCGGACATGGCCGTGATGCCGGGGATCACCTCCGTCGGGTAGAGCGCGGCAAGCCGCACATGCAGGTGCATGTAGGAGCCGTAGAACAGCGGATCGCCCTCGCTCAGAACCGCAACCGTTCGGCCCGCTTTCAAATGCACTTCCACCGCGCGCGCCGACTCCTCGTAAAAGCCGGTGATGGCTTCGATGTAGCGCGGGTCGTTCTTGTCGATTTCGGTCGTGACCGGATATTCCAGCGGCAGCTCCACCGCCGCCTCCGGCAGGAGGTCGTCGACGATCTTGCGGGCATTGCCCCGGCGTCCGCGCTTTGCGAAATGCGCCACCACGTCCGCCCGCTCCAGCGCCTTCAACGCCTTAACGGTGATGAGTTCGGGATCGCCGGGTCCGGTGCCGACGCCAATCAGGGTTCCGCTCACAGTCCCGCCCTCGCAAGTGCGTTGATCGCCGCCGCCGTCATGGCGCTGCCGCCCATGCGGCCGCGCACGATGGCAAAGGGAATGCCAAGCCCGCTCTCGGCGAGCGCGTCCTTGGATTCCATCGCGCCCACGAAACCGACCGGCATGCCGATGATGGCGGCAGGCTTCGGCGCACCGGCGCGCAGCATGTCGAGCAGGTAGAAGAGTGCGGTCGGCGCATTGCCAATGGCGATCACCGCTCCTTCCATGTGTTCGCGCCACAGTTCCAGCGCAGCGGCGGAACGCGTGTTTCCGATCTCCCGCGCAAGCTCCGGCGTGCGCGCATCGCGCAGGGTGCAGATCACCTCATTGTCGGCGGGCAGCCGCGTGCGGGTCACACCCCGCGCCACCATCTCCGCATCGCACAGGATCGGCGCGCCGGCTTTCAGCGCCGCGCGACCTGCCGCAACGAACCCTTCGGAAAAGACGAAATGCTCCGCCGCCTCGACAAGCCCGCAGGCATGGATCATGCGGATGGCGACATCGGCCTCTTCCGCACTGAAGCGCGCGAGATCGGCCTCGGCGCGTATGATCGCGAACGACTTTTCATAAATGGCGTTGCCGTCGCGTATGTACTCGGTTTCTTGCATTCAGCCTGTCTTTCGAAGAAGGGCAGCACGCAGCTTCTCGCCGCGCTCGATGAGAAAGGTGCGAAGGCGTTCGGAAGGCTCCGCGCCAATGGAGGAAAGGGTGCAGCAACCCTCGGCCGCGATCAGGTTCACCGCAGCCCCGGCGGGCTGGGCGCAACATTTTTCGCAGGCCGAGAGGTGTAGACGAAACGAACCGTCCGGCAGACCGGCTTCCGCCGCCTCGGCGGCAAGCGCCTTGGCGTCGAACCGCGCCGAGGCACAGGCCGGCGCACCGGCGCAGGCCGCTATGGAAAGACGCGGATCATGCCCGTCCGTGACAAAGCCAAGAGCCTCGGCCGCCCGCGACAGCGCATCCTGCCGGGGCTCATCAAGCCCGATCAGCAGCAGGCCGCTGCGCGGCGCAAGGCGTATTTCCCTGGCATCCGAGGCGGCCTCGCAAAGCGCGACCAGCGCCTCCGCAGCGATCTGACCGAAGGGCAGGGCGATCCCGATCGCGCTATCCCCGTCTTTCAGCGTAAACTGGCCAACCGGTGCGCTGTCAGCCCGTGCGGCATATTGAACGGCTGGCTCAAGCCCGGCCCGGAGCGCCTCTCTCTTCGCCTGCGAAAAATTACGCGCGCGTCCGCCGGTCTGCGCCAGCAGATCAAGAACCGCAAGCGCTGCAGCGCCCACCGCCTGCTCATCGCCCTGGCCTAACCAGCCCGCCGTCGCGCCATTGCCGCCGACACCGATCTGCCAGAGACCGTCTCCCAGCGCCACAAGCTTGATGTCGGCTCCGATAGCGTCAAGATGCAGCGTCCCGCCACCATCGACCGTGACCGAGACCTTGGGCGCAAGGCGCGGGGCAAGGCAGTGCGCGGACGCATACTCATCGATCCGCCGGGCAAGCGCCATCGGGTCACCCAGCGCATCCTGCGCCAGACCATCAAGCGCTCCCGTCTCCACCGCGAAGCCATCCACGGCCCCAAGATCGAGCGCGTTGATTTCCGCCCCGAGCAAAGGCGTGCTCTCAGCGGTCAGGCCCCGGATCTGCAACTTTCCACGCGCGGTCACTTCCAGAATTCCGTTGCCATGGCGGCGCGCGGCCCGCGCGATGCCCGCAAGTTTTTCAGGCGTCAGCGCGCCATGGGCCGGCGCAATCCGCGCGAGCAGCCCGTCGCCGGTCTTCATGGGGGCGGAGAGTGTGGGGCATGCGCCGCGCCGCATCGTCATGCCGTCGCCTCCGCGAGTAGTGCCGCCAGATCGTCATCGACAGAGTTGCGCTGCGGGTGCCAGAGGCCGCGCCTGCGCGCAGCGTGAAACCGTTCCGCCATCGCCCGGGCCGCCGCCGGGTTCTCTGCAAGCAGGAAATCGCGCACACGCTCATCGCCGAGATAGGCATCGAACACGGCATCGATCAGGCTGCCTGAAACCGCATCCGTAGTCTCGGCGAAGCCGATCAGCCGGTCGACCGTTTCCGTCAGTTCCGCCGCGCCGCGCGGGCCGTGGCGCAACTGCCCTTCGATGAAGCGCGGATTGACCGCACGGGCGCGCACGGTGCGGGCAATGGCCTGCGCCAGCGAGCGGGCGCGCGGGCGCTCCGGATCGGTTGTGTCGAGCACCACCAGATCGGCTTTGCCGCCCAGCGCTTCCACCGCCGCCGCGAACCCGCCGATAAAGGCCACATCCGCCGAGCCTTCGAGAATGTCCCGCCCGGCATCGTCGCCCGTATGGATGAGCATGTCGGCATCCGCCACCTGCCGCGCAAACGCGCCGTCTTCCCGCCGGCCTTCGCCCTCCGCGCCGCCGAAGGCAAACGCGCCGGCGTCCAGATAGGCCTGCCCGAGTTCGGCGCGTTCCTGCCAGTCTCCGCGCGCCAGCTTTTCTTCCGGTCCCGCGCCATAGGTGCCCGGCGCGGAACCGAAAATACGCGCCGGAGCCTTGCCGGCCACGCGCGCAGCAGCGGCAAGCGGGTTTTCGCTCTCGTCTTCGTCGCGCGCGGCCACGGCGGCAACCGCAGTGTCGAGCAACGCGATCTGGGTCGGGAACATGTCGCGAAACAGGCCTGAGATGCGCCACGTCACGTCAATACGCGGGCGACCAAGGCTGGCCGGCGGCAGCACTTCAATGCCCGTCACGCGCCCCGTCGCCTGATCCCATTGCGGCTGGCACCCCATCAGCGCCAGCCCCTGTGCGATCTCCTCGCCGCCAGTGCGCAGGCTGGCGCTGCCCCACAGGTCGATGACGAGCGAGCGCGGCCAGTCGCCATGCTCCTGCAGATAGCCGCGCACGGCCTCATCCGCCGCCATCCTGCCCAGTGCGGTTGCGGTCGGCGTCGGCAGGGTGCGCGGATCGGCGGTGAAGATGTTGCGGCCGGTCGGCAACACATCGGTACGCCCCCGCGCCGGCGCGCCGGAGGGGCCGGGCGCGATGTGTCGGGCATCGAGTGCGGCCAGAAGCGCGCGCTTTTCGCTCTCCGCGCAGGCGCTGCGTTCAGGCCCTTCATCCATGCCGCTGCCCCGGCCATAGATGTGCAGCCCGTCCTTGATGGCGAAATCTTTCAGATCACAGAGCCAGGCATCGATCTGCATCAGCGCCGCATCCGTGTCGCCCGTGTCCTCAACGCCGGCATCACGGGTCAGACCGGTGCGCTCGGCGGTTTCCACGATCAGCTGCGCCAGCCGGTCGCGGCGGCGGCGGTCCAGCCCGTCGGCCTGCGCATATTCGTCCACCAGCCGTTCCAGTTCCTGCTGGTCCTGCGAGAGCCCTGCGCCCGCCAGTGGCGGCGTCAGATGCCCAAGCGTCACAGCGCCGATCCGGCGCTTGGCCTGCGCCGCTTCACCCGGATTGCTGACGATGAAGGGATAGACCACCGGCAGCGCACCAGCCACGATCTCCGGAAAGCAGGTTTCCGTCAGCGCCACGGTCTTGCCCGGCAGCCATTCCAGCGTGCCATGCGCACCCACATGGATCAGCGCATGGGCATCGAGCCCCTCCCGCATCCAGTGGCCGAAGGCGACCAGCGCATGGCGCGGTGCAAGCGTCGGGTCATGATAGTCCACGCGTCGGTCTGCCGAGCGCCCGCGATCCGGCGCAAGCGCCACGGTGACATTGCCGAACCGCGCCGCGCGGAACGGAAAGACGCCATCTTCCGCATCGTCTTCCGCCGGTCCCCAGGTGGCGAACAGCGTTTCGCGCGCCTCTTCGGGCAGCGCATCAAAAGCGCACCGGTATTCATCCAGCGAAAGCGCTTCCGACGGCTCTTCAAGCTGCTGCATCAGCGCCCTTGGGGTCTCCGGAACACCAGAAACCGCATAACCCGCTTCATCAAGGTCATGCAGCATGGCGAGCACGCTCGATGGCACGTCGAGCCCCACCGCATAGCCGGTGCGGCCGGGCGCGCTTGGATAGTCCGGGATGAGAACGACAATGCGGCGCTCAGCCACCGGAGTGCCACCGAGCTTCAGAAAGGCGGCGATCCTCGCCGCAACCTGCCGGATGCGCGCGGGTTCGGGCCGGTTGCGCTGAACGCCAAAGAAAAGCCCTTCATCCAGCGCCGCCTCATCCTTGAAGGAAATCGCGCCGGCCATCAGCCGGCCATCGAGTTCCGGCAGCACCACATGCATGGCGAGGTCCGCAGGCGCGAGACCGCGCTGCCCTTCCTGCCACGCTTCGCGCCGCGTGGTGGCGGTGACCACCTGAAAAACCGGCACGCCAAAGCGGTCGAACAGCGTTTTTTCGCCGGGCTCCGCGCCGCTCGAAAAGGCCGTCGCGGTGATGAGCGCCTGCGGCTTCAACGCCTCCACGGCGTTGCGCACGAGATCGGCGGCAACCGGGTCACGCAGGCTGGAAACGAAAAGGGGAACCGCACACAGCCCCTGTTCCTCAAGCGCCTCCACCAGCGCGTCGATGGGCGCAACATCGCTTGCCAGCAGCATGGAGCGATAAAAGAGGATCGGCACGACAGGCCTGTCGGCATTCGCACTGGCCGGGAAGAAGGATGGCTCAACAATGCCATGACCCGGTGCATAGAAGCCGGCCTTGGCCACTGGTTCCGCCTCGGGCGCTTCGATGTCCCGCCCGGCGAGGCGCGCCAGCTGCATGGTCAGCGCGCGCATATTGTCCGGTCCGCCTTCGCGGAAGCAGGCGAGCAGCGCCGCGCGCGCTTCCGGCGAAACGGTGGAGCGCTCGGCAAGGCGCGGGTCGTCCTGATGGCATTCGCCGGGAAGCAGCGCCAGCGCGATGCCCTTTTGCCGGGCCAGTGCTGAAAGCCGGTCGCAGCCATAGCGCCACCACTCATAGCCGCCCAGCACCCGCACCAGAATGACGCGCGCATGCGCTGCCGTGTTGTCGATCCACAGATCGACCGACATGGGGTGTCTCAGGTCGCGCAGTGCGGCGAGGCGCAGCGCGGGCAGGGCCTCGCGCTGCGCCTGCCATGCAGAGGCGATCCCCGCCAGATCGCTGTCGGTGAACGACAGCGCCACCATGTCCGCCGGCGACTGCTGCAGATCGACAGGCTCGATCAGATCGTCGAGTGAGGCACTGGTGGTGGCGAGGATGTGCATCGGATCAGGCCGAGAGAAGGCTTTCGATACGCGCGCGGTCGATGCCCTTGAGGCCGATCACGACAAGCCGCGTCTCGGCGGCTTCGCCGGCCTTCCACGGGCGGTCGTAATGGTGCGACACGCGCGGACCGACTGCCTGCACCTGCAGGCGCATGGGCTTGCCCTTCACATGCGCAAAGCCCTTGAGGCGCAGAACCTCGCCGGTCTCCACCGCCGCATTGACACGTGCTTCCAGATCTTCGGGCCGCAGAACCGATGGCAGATCGACAACGAATGTATCGAAATCGTCGTGCTCGTGGTCATGCGCATCGTCGTGATGCGTCTTGCGGTTCTCGATGTCGTCCTCGACGGCAAGCCCGAGACCCAGCAGCAGGGCAGGGTCCACCTTGCCATGCGCGCTCGGCACGATCTGCACATTGCGCGACAGATGTCCCGCAATCCGCGCGCGGGCGCGCCCGGCGGCTTCGTCATCCAGAAGATCGTTCTTCGACAGAACGATCAGGTCAGCGCAGGCCACCTGGTCGTCGAACACTTCTTCGATCGGATCATCATGGTCGAGCGAATCGTCGGCTGCGCGCTGTGCATCCAGCGCGTCCATGTCCGCAGCAACCTGACCGTCGGCAAGTGCCGGCCCGTCCACCACGGCAATCACGCCATCGACCGTCACACGGTTCTTGATTGCCGGCCACTGAAAGGCCTGCACCAGCGGCTTTGGCAGCGCCAGACCGGACGTCTCGATCAGGATGTGATCGACCTTCGGCTCACGTGCGAGGATCTGGTCGAGCGCCGGCACGAAATCATCGGCAACCGTGCAGCAGATGCAGCCATTGGCGAGTTCGAGAACGTTTTCCTCGGGGCAATTGTCCAGCCTGCAGCTTTTCAGCACCTCGCCATCGATGCCGGCATCGCCGAACTCATTGACGATGATCGCCAGCCGCTTGCCATGCGCGCCTTCCAGAACATTGCGGATCAGCGTCGTCTTGCCGGCACCGAGAAAGCCGGTCACGACGGTGCAGGGAACCCGGTCGAAACTCGTGGTCATGGGATATCCTTCAGGTGATGGAGTGTGGAGAACGATAAGACGCGGGTGAGGGGCGCACGGGCCTTTTGCGGCCGCGTACTGGCAGAGACACCATGAATGGTCGGGAGAAGGCGCGCAGCGGCGCTGTCAGCAGTCACAATGCACACTCCTTGCCCGGGACACCCGCCAGGCGGTCAGGATTTCATTCGCAGACGGCAGGTTTCCTGGCTCACGGGTCGATGCGCTCTCCAGCCTTCCCAGGGCAAACCCCAGTGGCGTGTCAGGTGCGCTCTCCGCTTACAGTTGCGGGGACAGCTGCGGCATTGGGCAAGGCCCGCACCGCATTCCCTCTTAGCCCTCTCCATTGCGGGAGAAGGACCGTCTGCTGCGCATTTACGGCTCGCCCGCCACGTCTGTCAATGCGGGCAACAAAGCGTTTGCGGGGCGTGGCGATTCTTGTATGCTCCGCCCGCTGTCGGTTCCGCTGAAGCGGACCCAGAGGGAACGTGGTGCGGCGCAATCGCGCCAAGACCACGGCTGCCCCCGCAACTGTAAGCGGAGAGCGTTTTCCTGATCGCCACTGAGGCATGATGCCTTGGGAAGGCTGGAAAGCGCATCGACCCGTGAGCCAGGAAACCTGCCGACGGCCTGAAAGAAACACCGTAACCCTCGGGTGGAGGGGAAAGGACCGGACATGAACACGCGTTTCCTGCGCACTTTTTCCGCATTCGCATTTGCATCGCTCTTCGCAACCAGCGCCCACGCCCATCACGCCATGGACGGGCAGACGCCCACGACCCTTTACGAAGGGCTGGTCTCAGGGCTCGCCCATCCCGTGATCGGGCTTGATCATCTGGCCTTCATCCTCGCTGCCGGCCTGTTTGCCGCCGTCGCCGGCATGAGCCTTTTCGCGCCGCTTCTCTTTGTTGCCGGCTCGCTTGTCGGCGTCGGCCTGCATCTGATGCTGCTCGATCTTCCGGCAGCCGAAATCGTCATCGCGGCAAGCGTTCTTGCTGGCGGCTGGCTTCTGGCGCGCGGTCGGGCCGTAGAGAGCCACATGCTTGTCTTCGCCCTGTTCCTGGTGGTCGGCGTGTTCCATGGCTATGCCTTCGGCGAAGCCATTGTCGGCAGCGAGCAGACGCCGCTCATCGCCTATCTCGCAGGCCTTGCCGCAATACAGAGCGCCATCGCGCTTGGCGTCTATTTTCTCGTCCGCTCGCGCGGCTGGGCGGTTGAGGCCATGCAGCCCCGGCTTGCTGGCGCCGCCATTGTCGGTGTCGGCGTAACCTTCCTTGCCGGACAGCTTGTCGGCTGAGCCGGCGGATCTGACGATGCGTTCACTTCATTTCGTTCTGGGCGGCGCGCGCTCCGGCAAGAGCCGCCATGCCGAAACGCTGATCGAAGCCGCGCCCGCGCCCTGGCACTACATCGCCACGGCCCAGGCCTTCGATGACGAAATGCGCGAGCGCATCGCCATTCACCGCGCGCGGCGCAAAGGGGCATTGGCGGGGCCGGGGGAAGTAGAGGGGGCGTGGCAGACGCACGACGCCCCGCTCGACCTGCCGGGCATGCTTCAAACCCTGCCGGCCCGCGAAACGGTTCTGGTCGATTGCCTCACCCTGTGGCTCAGCAATCTCATTCTCAACGACCATGAGCTAAAACCTGCCGCCGAGCGACTGCTTGCAGCTCTTGCCGCAAGAGAGGGAACCACGGTTCTCGTTTCCAATGAAGTCGGCTTCGGCATCGTGCCGGAAACCCCGCTCGGACGCCGTTTCCGCGATGAGGCGGGGTTCCTGAACCAGAAAGTCGCCGCCGCTGCCGACAGCGTCACGCTGGTGGTTGCCGGCCTGCCCATGAAAGTGAAGTGACATGCGAGAGATCGACGCAAACGAAGCCGGGCGCCACAAGGCAAAAATGGCCAAACGCAAGGCCGTTCAGGATGCCGAGGTGCGCGACAAGACGGTCGAAAAGGGGCTTCTGATCGTCAATACGGGGCCGGGCAAGGGCAAGTCCACCGCCGCCTTCGGTCTTGCGCTGCGCATGCTCGGCCATGGCCGCCGCGTCGGTGTCGTGCAGTTCATCAAGGGCGCATGGCATTGCGGTGAGAAGGATGCCTTCGCCGCCTTTGGCGATCAGGTCTCCTGGCACACGATGGGCGAGGGCTTCACCTGGGAAACACAGGATCTCCAGCGCGACATCGCCGCCGCCGAGCGGGCGTGGGGAAAGGCCGAGGAACTGATGGCCGATCCGACCATCGGTCTTGTCGTTCTCGACGAGCTGAACATCGCACTGCGCTACGACTATCTCGATCTTGAACGCGTCGTGACCACGCTGACCAACCGGCGCGACGACCTTCATGTGGTCGTGACCGGCCGCAACGCCAAGCCAGCGCTCACCGAGGCCGCCGATCTCGTCACCGAAATGGGGCAGGTAAAACACCACTTCGCCGCCGGTGTGAAAGCGCAGAAGGGCATCGAGTTTTAGATCGCCCTGCTTTGAGGTGGTGCGTGGTTCGCCTTCGACAGGCTCAGGAGGCTCCCATCAGGGATGGTGGTGTCCTGAAAGCCTGTTCATCAACATGGAGAACGGAGTTGCAGCGCCTCCCCCTCCCTCATGGTGAGCCTGTCGAACCACGCACCACGCAGCTGCCAGAAGATCAGAGAGCGTGGCAATCGGCCCCCACGCCTCCGCCCCAATCCGCCAATCTCAGAAAGCCAGATGCCAGAGCCCGGCGGCAAGCGCCACAAGCCCGATCAACAGCCCGTCTGCAATCCGATAGAGCGTGAGCGCCCGGCGGATGTCGCCGGCATTGGCCTCGCGGCGGCCGCCATCGCCCATCACCGCGTCATCCACCACCTCGCCGCCATAGCGGCGCGGGCCGGCAAGGGCGAGGCCGAGCGCGCCCGCCATCGCCGCTTCCGGCCAGCCGGCATTGGGCGAGCGATGATGGCGCGCATCGCGGCGCACCGCGCGCCATGCCGCTCCGGCCGAGGCATCACGCATGAAGAACGCGGCGGCAATGAAGAGAAATGCTGTCAGGCGCGAAGCGGGCAGGTTGATCAGATCGTCGAAACGCGCCGCCGCCCAGCCGAAATGAAGGTGCCGCGCGGTCTTGTGGCCGATCATGGAATCGGCCGTATTCGCAGCCTTGTAGAGCGCGCCGCCCGCCAGTCCGCCAACCGCCAGCCAGAACACCGGCGCAACCACGCCGTCGGAGCAGTTTTCGGCAAGGCTCTCGATGGCCGCGCGCGAAACCCCGGCCTCGTCGAGGCTTTCGGGGTCCCGGCCAACGACCTGCGAAACCGCTTTTCGGCCTTCCGGAAGCCCGCCGGCGTCCAGCCCGTCCGCCACCGCTTTCACATGGCTTGCAAGGCTCCGCTGGGCGATCAGCGAACTGCCGGCGAGAGCGGCGACCAGCAGCCCGGCCCAGCCGGAAAGGGCCGTCTGGATCAACCAGCCGGCCAGACCTGCGAGCATCAGAATGCCGACCAGCGCAAGCGCGCCATTCAGGCGGCGCGCACCGGGCGAAAGGGTTTCGACATTGCATCGCGCGTCCGCCAGCGCGATAAGACGGCCAATCCAGGTGACGGGATGACCGATCAGGCGAAAGAGCTGCTGCGGATAACCGATGGCGAGCTCGACCAGCATGGATGAAAGGGCGATCAGAATGGACATCAGGCCTCGACTGGCTGACCGGGCGGCGGAGAAGGTGACCGATCACGGCGGCAGTCTCGTTCGGGCTTCGGCACAGTTTCCAGACGCGCCGACACCCTGGCTCGATCTGTCCACCGGCATCAACCCGCACCCCTATCCTTTTTCGCCCCTGCCTGCCAGCGCCGTCGAGCGCCTGCCCGAAGAAGCCGACATTGCCGCGCTGACCGCGCACGCGGCCCGGCATTACGGCGCGCCGTCTGCGGCAAACGTCATCGCCGCGCCCGGAACGCAGCTTCTTCTCCCGCTGGTCGCATCGCTTCTGGCACCCGGCCCGGCCCGCATTCTCGGCCCCACCTATGCCGAACACGCGCGCGCAGCCGCACTGGCCGGGCATGCGGTCGAAGAGGTGGAGAGCTTCGATGCGCTTCGTGGCGCGCGGCTCGCCGTGGTGGTCAATCCAAACAATCCCGACGGGCGGCTGATCGGTCGAAGCGACCTTCTCGATCTCGCCGCAAGCATGCGCGCTGATGGCGGCGTTCTGGTGGTCGATGAGGCTTTCATGGATGTCGGCCCGCAGGCCGAGAGCCTCGCCGGCGATCTGGAAGCCGGCAACATCCTCGTGCTGCGCTCGTTCGGAAAGTTCTTCGGTCTCGCAGGCCTGCGCCTGGGGTTCGCGCTCACCTCCACTGAACGCGCCCAAAAACTCTCAGGCTGGCTCGGTCCGTGGGCTGTTGCAGGGCCGGCGCTCCACGCCGGGCTCGAGGCGCTTGCAGACCATGGCTGGCAAAGCGCCATGCGCCAGAGGCTCGAAACAGAGCGCTTACGTCTCGACGCGCTCTTTCACGAAAAGGGTCTGACCATCGCCGGCGGAACGGATCTCTTCCGCTTCCTGCGCCATCCGCGCGCGGCGGATCTTTTCGATCATCTTGGCCGCAGCGGCATACTCGTTCGGCGCTTCGCCGGACGGCCGGATTGCCTGCGCATCGGCCTGCCGGGCGATGATGAGGCTTTCGAGCGCGTGCGCGCCGCACTTCAAAGCCGGGACGGGGGAGGGGCATAATGCTTTATGTCTGCCCCGGCACGCATCTACAGCGCATGCTCAAGGCCACCGGCGCACAGCACATGATTTCGCTCACCTCGAACGGCGAGCCCCCGGCTCTGGATGATGCCAGCGCCGTGCCGAACCGCCTGCATCTCGCCATGCACGACATCGCGGATCTGCGTCCCGGCCTCATCGCGCCGGAGCTCGATCATGTCGAACGCCTGCTCGATTTCGCACAGGACTGGGACTGGCGCTCGCCAATGGTCGTGCATTGCTATGCGGGCATCAGCCGCTCCACGGCCGCCGCCTATGTCATCGCCAACGCCTTCGCCCGCGAGATGGACGAATTCGCCCTTGCGCAGATGCTGCGCGAGCGCGCCCCGAGCGCCACGCCCAACCGGCGCATCGTCGCACTGGGCGACCGGCTCCTTGAGCGCGAAGGCCGGATGATCCGCGCGATCCACCAGATCGGCCGTGGCGCAGAAGCCTTTGCGGGCGAGCCGTTTCACTACCCCGCCCGCTGAATGTGAAACAGGCCCCGTAGATCACCGCGCGTCCATCCAAGGGGCCTGTCCGTGTCACAGCGGCTTATTCCGCCGGTGTCGTGCTCGGTATGGCGGGTGTCTCCCAGCCATGGTCGCTCAGAT
This sequence comes from Nitratireductor sp. PBL-C9, assembly GCF_050877045.1. Lineage (NCBI taxonomy): Bacteria > Pseudomonadati > Pseudomonadota > Alphaproteobacteria > Hyphomicrobiales > Phyllobacteriaceae > Nitratireductor > Nitratireductor sp. PBL-C9. Next base: position 784,407 of record NZ_JBPAXW010000001.1, on the reverse strand, counting down.
CAGCGATGGTCTCACCGCTATCGTGCCAGCCCTGTATCTCCGCCTCGCTCGCCCGTGGCGAGAAAAGCCCCGTATAGGCATAGACGAGCCCAATCACCGGTGAGAGCCAGCAGGCAAAGGCGAGCGGAATGTAGAGCAGGTTCTCCAGATGCCCGTCCGAGACGCCGAGCGCCAGCGCGCTGATGACGAATGCGCCGCCAGCATTCCACGGAACCAGCGGCGAAATCAGCGTACCGCCTTCCTCGATCGCCCGCGACAGGTTGAGCGTGGAATAGCCCATGCCGCGATAGACCGGCGCATACATGCGGCCGGGCAGCGCGATGGAAAGATAGGGATCGCCTGCTACCAGATTGGTCGCCATCGAGGTGCCGACGGCAGCCGTCTGGATGCCGGCGAAGCTCTTCACCTTCATCATGATGGCGCGGATGATCGTCTCCAGGCAGCCGGTCTTCTCCAGAGCCCCGCCGAAGCCCAGCGCGATCAGCACCAGTGAGATCGTCCACATCATCGACTGGATGCCGCCGCGATTGAGCAGCGAGTCGATTTCGCTCACACCCGTGTCGATCTTGTAGCCGCTATTGGCGTAGGTGAAGACATCATGCAGCCCGACGCCCTGCACGAGCATCGCCGTCAGGCCGCCAGCCAGAACGCCTGCAAAAAGAGAGGGGATAGGCGGCATGCGCTTCACGGCCAGCGCGATCACCAGAATGGCCGGCAGAAGCAGCCAGGGCGAAATCACGAAATTGTCCTGCAGCGACGAGGTGATCGCGGTGATCTTGTCAAAGGATGCACCACCGGACTCGATCAGCGCATAGCCGGCGAAAAGGTAGATACCGAGCGCAATCAGCATGGAGGGAATGGTGGTCGGCATCATGTTCTTGATGTGCGAGAACACGTCCACACCCGTCACCGCCGGGGCAAGGTTCGTCGTGTCGGAGAGCGGCGAAACCTTGTCACCGAAGAACGCGCCGGAAACCACCGCGCCTGCCGTCCAGTAGACGGGTATGCCGAACCCCGCGCCAATGCCCATCAGCGCCAGGCCGACCGTGCCGACCGTGCCCCACGAGGTTCCCAGCGACAGCGAAACGACCGCGCACAAAAGCATGGCGGCGGCGAGGAATATCTGCGGAGACAGGATGGTGAGACCGTAATAGATCAGCGTCGGCACCGTGCCGCTCGCGATCCACACGCCGATGATCATGCCAACCGTGATCAGAACCGAAACGGAAGGCAGTGACACGTGGATGACGTGGAACACGCCCTTTTCGATGTCTTCCCAGTCAAACCCCAGCTTGACGCCGACAAGGCCGGTAATCGCCAGCCCTATGGCCAATGGTACATGCGGGGTGAAATCGTCGAAGTAGAATAGCTGTACGCCAAGCACGATGAGCGTGAGCAGCACCGGCGTGAGCGCAAGCGGTAAGCTCGGCAATGCCTTTTGCGAGGACGACATGTCTCTCTCCCATTATCGTTCGAAGAAAGGCGCGTTTTCCCCGCGCTCTTGTTCACTCGACGATAACAGGAGCAAAAACTCGTTTGGTCTTAATTTGCCGATTTCAAGGTCGATCAGACCAAATTTTCCAAAATCCTTGGATCAGTTCAGGCTTAAAGCATATCTCTAACAGAGCTGTTATGGGGCCATCCTGTCACCTCAGACCTCCTGCGAAGTCCGGGTTTCTGAAAGAATTTCCGCCGCGATCCGGAAGGATTTGAGGCGCGCCTCATGGTCGTGGATCTGGCCGGTGATGATGATTTCATCCGGCCCGTAGCGGGTGATGAAACCATGCAGCGCATCGCGCACCGTCTCCGGGCTGCCCGCCGCCGTGCAGGCCAGCGCCTGCGCCACACCTGCCGCGATTGCCGGGTCGAATGTTGCTTCCACATTCTCCATCGGCCGGGGCAGGGGGCCTGGCCGCCCGAGGCGCAGATTGGCAAAAGCCTGCTGCATTGTGGACTTCAGAAACAAGCCTTCCGCGTCCGTATCGGCTGCAAAAACGTTCAGCGCCATCATGAAATACGGCTTCTCCAGATGCTCCGAAGGACGGAAGGTCTGGCGATAGATCTCGCTCGCCTGTTCCAGCGCCGCGGGTGCAAAATGCGAGGCGAAGGCGTAGGGCAGGCCCAGATGCGCCGCAAGCTGCGCGCCATAAAGGCTTGAACCGAGAATCCAGATCGGCACATGCGTGCCCGCGCCGGGAATGGCGCGCACTTGCTGGCCGGGCTGCCCGTCGCCGAGATAGGCCATCAGTTCCATCACATCGCGCGGAAAGCCGTCGCCATCTTCCAGCCCGCGCCGCAGCGCACGCGCCGTCGCCATGTCGGTGCCGGGCGCGCGACCAAGACCGAGGTCGATGCGGTCGGGATAAAGCGTCGCGAGCGTGCCGAACTGTTCTGCGATGACCAACGGCGCATGGTTTGGCAGCATCACGCCGCCCGCACCAACGCGGATCGACTGTGTCGCCGCAGCCACCTGGCCGATAAGCACTGCGGTGGCCGCACTGGCAATGCCGCTCATATTGTGGTGTTCGGCCAGCCAGAAACGGCGATAACCCCAGCTCTCGGTGTGGCGCGCCAGATCAAGCGTATTGCGCAGGGCGTCTCCAACGCTCGAACCCTCGGGAACGGGAGCCAGATCGAGAACGGAAAACGGAACCATGGGGAAACTCCGGAGGGGCAGGATACTCCCCGGCATATGGGTGCCGTTCAACGCCGATCCAAGGGTGGCGCGTTGAATGCCACAGCCTAATTGCTACCGATGGCACCTTCTCTTGCCAGCGCCTCAATCTCGTCTGCAGAGAAACCGCTCGCTTCCAGAACCGCCCTGGTGTCTTCCCCCAGTGCGGGGGCGGGGTGGCGTAATCGGCATGGCGTTCCACTCAGCTTCACCGGAAAACCCAGCATCCGGATCGGCCCATGGTTCGGCTGGTCCACCTCGATCACCATTTCCTGCGCGCGCGTCTGCGGGTCGTTCAGCGCCTCGGCCAGGTTCTGCACCTTGCCGCAGGGCACACCGGCTGCGTTCAGGCGCGCAATCCAGGCCTCCTGCGTGTCGCCGCCGACCGCGCCGTTGATCATCTCGTTCAGTTCGGCGCGTCGGCCGAAACGCTTTTCATTCGTGTCATAGCGCGCGTCCTCAAGCAGATGGCCAAGCCCCAGCACATCGAGAAAGCGCTTCAGGATCACATCATTCGATGGAGCCACCGCAATTTCGCCATCGCTCGCCCGGAACAGCCCGTAAGGGGCGACCAGCGGGTGGTCGTTGCCGGTACGGGCGGGCAGTTCCCCGGTGGTGAAATATTCGGATGCCAGATAGGCCATCATGCTGATTGCGCCATTCATCATGGCGGTTTCCACATGCTGTCCCGTGCCATTCAGGTCGCGGGCGCGCAGCGCGTTGACGATGCCGAAAGCGCAATAGAGCCCGGCCACCAGATCGGTGATCGGCTGCGCAACCCGCATGGGTTCCCCGCCTTCCGCACCGTTCACGCCCATCAGCCCGCTCATCGCCTGTGCGATGAAGTCGAAAGCCGGGCGCTCCACATAAGGGCCGGTCGAGCCGTAGCCGTTCACATTGGCGGTCACCAGCTTCGGGTTCAGCGCCTTCAGGCGCTCTTCGCCAAAACCCATCCTGGCCATCACGCCGGGACGAAAATTGTCGACCAGCACATCCGCGCCGGCGATCAGGCGTTCCAGAACCTGCCGGCCGCTTTCACTGTAAAGATCGATGACGACCGACTTTTTGTTGCGGTTGAAGCTCGCATAATAGGCGGAAAACCCATCCCGCAGCGTGCCCTGTTCACGGATCGGATCGCCCTTGGCGGGCTCCACCTTGATGATTTCCGCGCCCATGTCGCCCAGCATCATGGTGCAGAAGGGGCCGGAGAGAACGCGGGTCAGGTCGATGACGCGGATACCGTCTAGAGGCGCTTTCATGTCGGTCATCCCGTCAGCCATTGGCCGTCGCAACACTGTCCATGCCGTAGGTTTGAAGCCGTGGCCCCGCCTTCATAACCTGGCCGGGCAGGGTGCGCCCGATCACCGCTTCCGCCTGCCGCGAAACCCTGATCAGCCTGTCGAGATCGACGCCGCTTTCCACGCCGCATTCATCCAGCATGTAAACCAGATCTTCGGTGCAGATATTGCCCGTCGCATTCGGCGCGAAGGGGCAGCCGCCGAGCCCGCCAATGCTTGCCTCATAGCGGGTCACGCCTTCCAGAAGCCCGGCATAGACGCAGGCCAGCCCCACACCGCGCGTGTTGTGAAAATGCAGCGCGATGTCGGCTTCCGGCACCGCCTCGCCAAGCGCGCGGCAGCGCTCCTGCACCAGCGGCGGCGTGGCCATGCCGGTGGTGTCGCCCAGCGAAAGCGTGGTGATGCCCATGTCCCGATAGGCCCGTGCAATGTCCACGATGGCGCTCACCGGCAGATTGCCCTCAAACGGGCAGCCGAAAGACGTCGCAATCGCGCCGAAGACGGGAATGTTCGCTTCTCCGGCAATCCGCACGATGTCCGCAAATCCTTCCAGAGACTGGGCGCGGGTGCGGTTCACATTCTTCAGATTGTGGCTCTCCGACGCCGACATGAAAACGACCATCGCGTCGATGCCGGCCTCGGCTGCACGAACCGCGCCCTTTGCGTTGGGCACCAGCGCAGTCAGCACCGCACCCTTCGAGCGGTCGATCCCGGCCAGAACATCTGCTGCATCACGCAGTTGCGGCACCGCGCGCGGCGAAACGAAGGAGGTCACCTCCAGATGACGGATGCCGGCATCGATCAACCCGTTGACGAGGGCGATTTTCCGGTCCGTCGGCACGAATTCCGGTTCCGATTGCAATCCGTCGCGCGGCCCCACCTCGATGACGCTGACGGTCTCGGGGAAGCCCTTCACATGGTGGCCGGTTGCTGCTGTCACGATTTTTCCTCCCACCTGATTGCATCGGTAGACCGGATTGGTATACCGTCTCGCAAAGTCCGGTCAATGGCCCTTCAGAAAATGGCGACCGGAAGAACAATGGCGCGGCCCGGGCATCGGCTGCGCATCCGGGAGGAAGACAGACGACCCATGGGTGAGGCCGCGCGCGACATGTCCGAACAGCCGCTTGGCGAGCGCGTCCTGTCGCGCATTCGCGGCGATGTGCTGTCGCTCAAGCTCGCGCCGGGCGAGGTCGTCTCGGAGCGTTCGCTGGAGGCCGCCTATGGCGTGTCGCGCACGCCCATCCGGCAGGCGCTGGCGGAACTGATCCGCGAAGGGCTCGTGGTCAAGGCAGAACGCGGCTACGCCATTGCGCCATTCGATCTCCAGCAGCTCGAAGAGATCTTCGAATACCGCGAGATCGTCGAGGATGCGGCGATCCGCCTTGCCTGCGAACGCGCCAGGCCCGAAGAGCTGGATGTCATTCTGCGCACGGTGGATGAGGGCTTAAGCGATTTCACGCCGGACGACTGGTTCGAGGCCGGGCTCGACGTTCACGTGCAGCTTGCGGCCCTTTCGGGAAACCGCTTTTTGCGCGACGCGGTGCAGGATGCGGTCAACCGCACGATCCGCGCCCGCTGGCTGGTTGCCAGCTCGCCGGAGGCGCGCGCGATCGCCCATCGCGAACACAATGAAATCATAGCGCTTGTAAGGCAGCGGAGGACTGAGGAGGCCGCCGCCGCCATTCGCAGGCATGCGCAGGATGTGCGTGGGCAGATCCTGCAGGCGCTGGAGGATTCGCGTCGCCTTTTTGGCGCGCGCGGGTTCGTGGAAGGAGGCTGAGGCCGGTCAGGGAAACCGGTTTCGGGATCTCGCATCTCGGTTTCAACAAGGGAGGACTTGATGAGGAAATTATCGAAGCTCTTTGGAGCGGCCGTCGTTTGGACGTCGCTCTCCGTTGCCGGCGCGACGGCAGCCGAATGCATTGCGCCCGCCGACCCCGGCGGCGGCTGGGACTTCACCTGCCGCACCATCGGCAAGATGCTCTTTGACCAGAAACGCGTGGACGCCCCGGTGCAGGTCACCAACATGCCGGGCGGCGTGGGCGCAGTTGCCTATGCCAAGGTCATGTCCTCGCGCGCCGATGACGCGGATCTGATGGTCGCCACCTCCACGGTGGGCGTCACGCAGATCGCGCAGGGCAAATATCCGGCAGACACATCCGTGATGCGCTGGGTTGCCATGCTCGGCACCGATGTCGGCGTCATTCTCGTGCCGAAGGACTCCGAATTCAAGACGCTCGACGATCTGGTTGCGGCGCTCAAGAAAGACCCGAGCGCGCTTGCCGTCGCCGGTTCGTCCGGTGCGGGCGGCTGGGACCACATCCGCCTTCTCATGCTGGCGCAGGCCGCAGGCCTTTCCGGCGATGACTACAAGCAGATCCGCTGGGTGCAGTTCGACGGCGGCAGCCCGGCCGTCACGCAGATGATCGGCGGTCAGGTGCAGGCGGTCTCCACCGATCTCGGCGAGATCGCAGGTTTTGTGGAATCGGGCGATGTGCGTATTCTCGCAGCCCTTTCCGACGACCGCATTCCAGCCTTCCCCGACGCCCCGACCGCCAAGGAGCAGGGCCTCGACGTGACCGGCTACAACTGGCGCGGTTTCTACACGGGCGGCGAGGTGTCCGACGAGGGCTACAGCGCCTGGGTCGACCGTCTGCAGAACCTCTATGACACCGATGACTGGAAAGAGACGGCGCAGGCCAACGGCCTTGTTCCGGTCTGGCGCGGCGGCGACGAATTCGAAGCCTATGTGAAGGACCAGTCCGAGCAGATGCGCAAGATTTCCCAGGAGATCGGAGTCATCAAGTGACAGACAGGATCGTCGGCCTTTTTCTTCTGGCCATTTCGATCTGGTACGGCGTGACCGCGGGAGACTATGAGGCGAGCTTCGGCGACCCTCTTGGCCCCGCGGCCTTCCCCGTCATGCTGTCCGTGCCTGCGGCCATTCTCAGCCTGGTCATGATCATCCGGCCCGATGAGGAACCGGCCTGGGTCACGGGCAAGCCGCTGTTGCTGCAGGTGGCGGCGGTCTCGCTGCTGCTTGCCTATGCGGGCTTTCTGGAAGTGCTCGGTTTTCCGCTTGCCACCTTCATCGCCGTCGCGCTTTTCGGGCGCATTCTGCGCAGTTCCTGGCCGAAATCCATCGCTTCGGCGGCAATCATGAGCGCGTTCCTGTTCCTCACCTTCGACAAGCTGCTCGGCCTGCCGCTGCCGCTTCTCCCAGAATTCGTGAGCTGATTTCATGGATATGCTCTCCGCCCTTGCGCAAGGCTTTGCGGTCGCCATCACGCCGACCAATCTGGCTCTGGCGCTGTTCGGCTGCTTTGCGGGAACGCTGATCGGCGCGCTGCCGGGCCTTGGTCCGGTAAACGGCGTTGCCATTCTCATCCCGCTCGCCTTCTCGCTCGGGCTGGAGCCCACCTCGGCGCTCATCATGCTGTCGTGCATCTATTATGGCTGCATGTATGGCGGGCGCATTTCGTCGATCATGCTCAACATCCCCGGCGATGAACCGGCGATCATGACAACGCTCGACGGCTACCCCATGGCGCGCGCCGGCAAGGCGTCGGAAGCGCTCGCCATCTCCGCCGTCGCCTCCTTCATCGGCGCGACCTTCGCCACCATCGGCCTCACCCTGTTTGCGCCGCTTCTGGCCAAGGCCGCCATCTATTTCGGCCCCGCCGACTATTTCGCGCTCTATGTCATGGCGTTCGCCACCATTGGCGGCATCACCTCGGTCAATCCGTTCAAGACGCTGCTCGCGGCCTTCATCGGCCTGATGATCGCGACGGTCGGTCTCGACCCGGCCACGGGCACCGCGCGCTACACCGCCGGTTCGTTCCATCTCTATGACGGGTTCGACCCCATCGTCGCCATTGTCGGCCTGTTCGCCATCTCCGAAGTGCTGGTCTATCTGGAGCGGGTGCATCAGGGCGAAACCAAAATGGTCCCGCTTGGCCGTGCGCTGCCGCGCTTCAAGGACATGATGTCCGGCGGCTGGGCCAATCTGCGCGGCTCGGTCATCGGCTTTGTCTGCGGCATCCTGCCGGGCGCCGGCGCATCACTCGGCGCGTTCATGTCTTACATCGCCGAACAGCGCTGGAGCGCCAAGGACGGCAAATTCGGGCAGGGCGATCCGCGCGGCATCGCTGCGCCCGAGGCCGGCAACAACGCCGCGTCCGGCGGCGCGCTCATCCCCATGCTCACGCTCGGCGTGCCCGGCAGCGGCACCACCGCCGTCATGCTGGCGCTGCTCATCTCGCTCAACATCCAGCCCGGCCCGCTGCTCTTCGACCGGCAGCCGGAACTGGTCTGGGGCCTCATCGCCGCGCTCTACCTGGCCAATGTCGCGCTGCTCATCATGAACATCCCGATGATCGGCCTGTTCACGCGCATGCTTTCCATGCCGCAATGGGTGCTGATGCCCTTCGTCGTGATGGTCAGCTTCCTGGGCGTCTACTCGATCAGCCATTCCACCTTCGACCTGTTCGTCATGGTGGGGTTCGGCGTGATCGGCTACATCCTGCGCATGCTGGGCATCTCGCTGGTGCCGGTCATTCTGGGGCTGCTTCTGGGTGCGGACATGGAAAACAATCTGCGCCGCGCACTCTCCATCTCGAATGGCGACTTCCAGATTCTGGTCTCAAGCCCCATCGCGCTGACACTCTACGCCATCACCGCAAGCATGCTGGGCCTCGCCTTCCTGCTCGCCTTCCGCGCCCGCAGGCGAAACCGCGCTGCGGCGGGCTGAACCAGCTCCAGCCCACCTCCACACCTCGTCATCCTCGGGCCCGACCCGAGGAGCCACGCCAGAACCGCAATCATTTTCACAGACGACGGCATGGATACCCGGCTCAGGGCCGGGCATGACGAAAACCGGAGAGCAAAGCGGGACGCCCAACCCTCAGCGTGATCGGCGACATCCTGCGCATGCCAGCCCCCGCCTTCCTACGCACTTTCCGCGCGCAGAGGCAAAACAGCGCTACCGCGAGCTGAACACCCCCAGCCCACCTCCACACCTCGTCATCCTCGGGCCTGACCCGAGGATCCATGCCAGAACCGCAATCATTTGCGCCGACGACGGCATGGATACCCGGCTCAAGGCCGGGCATGACGAAAACCGGAGAACGGGATCAAAACACCAGAGCGCCCTTCACGACACTCTGTTGACAGGTGTCACCCGAAGACGACCGTCTTGTGCCCGTTCATCATCACCCGGTTTTCCAGGTGCAGCTTCACGGCGCGGGCCAGAACCCGGCTTTCGATGTCGCGGCCGGTGGCAACGAAATCCTCTGCCGTCATGGCATGCGTCACACGCTCGGTTTCCTGCTCGATGATCGGCCCCTCATCGAGATCCGGCGTCACATAATGCGCCGTCGCGCCGATCAGCTTCACGCCGCGCTCATGCGCCTGATGATAGGGCTTCGCGCCCTTGAAGCTCGGCAAAAACGAATGGTGAATGTTGATCACTTTGCCGTAGAGACGGTTCGAGAGCTCGTTCGAAAGCACCTGCATATAGCGCGCGAGGATGACGAGATCCGCGCCCGTCTCCTTGAACAGCTCAAGCAGCTTTGCTTCCTGCTCCTGCTTGTTCTCCTTGTTCACCTTCCAGCAGTGATAGGGGATGCCCTCCATCTCCGCCGTGCGGCGTGAATCCTCATGGTTCGAAACGATGGCCACCACCTCGGCGTCCAGCCAGCCGACACGGATCTGGTAGAGCAGGTGCAGCAGCGCGTGATCGAACTTCGACACCATGATGATGATCTTCGGCCGCCGCGTCGTGTCGCTCATCGCGGTCTTCATGTCGAAGCGCGCAATGGCCGGCTCCAGCGCGCGCATCAGCCCGTCGCGTTCCACGCCCTCGGGCGCGGTCGCGGCAATGCGCATGAAGAAGCGGTTGCTCTGGCGATCCCAGAACTGGTTGGATTCAGCGATGTTCGCACCCAGACCGGCGAGTTCCGTCGTCACTGCCGCCACGATGCCGGGGCGATCTTCGCAGGTAAGATTGATGTGAAACGTCTTCTCGGTCATGGCTTTGCCTGAACTTGTGATCTGAAAGGAAAAGCGCCCGCAGGCGCGGGGCGTTTTATACGCCATCGAACGAGGATTGAAATGGTTTTAGTGTCTCACCAAGGCTGACGCTGAGTGACAGCCGGGTGCAGCCTGCCTCAGGCAGCCAGCCAGCGTTCGGAAAGATGGGTTTTGGCCGTCCGCACGCTTGCCTCAAGTGCATCGCCCCGGGCAAGGCCAGCCGCGACGGCGCTCGCCAGCATGCAGCCGGTGCCGCGCATTGCGCCGGGCAGGCGCGGTCCGTCAAAATGAAGCGGTGGCCCGTCCGCCCGAAAGAGCGTGTCAACCGCGCGAACACCACGCGCATGTCCGCCCTTCACCAGCAGCGCGCGCACGCCCCCGGCAAGCATCCGGCCTGCCTGGGCATGCCGGTTAGCCTCGCATTCCGCTTCTTCCTCTCGCGTCAAAATCGCCAGTTCCGGCAGGTTTGGCGTAACAAGGCTGCACAGCGGCATCAGCTTTTCGCGCATGGTTTCAATCGCGTCTTCGGCAAGCAGCGCCCGCCCGGAAGACGAAGCGATCACCGGATCGAGCACCACCGGAATGTCGGCATTTGCGCGCAGAATGGCCGCGACGCGCTCCACCGTCTCACCGGCTCCCAGCATGCCGATCTTGATCGCCGTCACCCGGTTGGCCGAAAGGGCGGCAAACATCTGCGCTTCCACCATCTCAGGGGCGCAGAGGTCGACGCGGCTCACCGCCTCATGCGTCTGCACGGTCACTGCCGTCACGGCAAGGCATGTCTTCACGCCGAACGCCGAAATCGTCTCGATGTCGCGCGCAATACCGGCCCCGCCGGAGGAATCCGAGCCGGCGACCACCAGCACATGCGCCGCACTCATCGCCATTTCTCCGTCGCCGCAAGCCATTCGCGGGTGCGCGCTTCCGGATCGGGGTTCAGCGTTATGTCCGTCACCACGGCGGCGCTGTCCGCACCCGCTTCAAACACGCCGGGCAACCGCTCCGGGTTCAGCCCGCCAATCGCCACCAGCGGCACATCGCCGACACGCTTTCGCCAGTCGGCCAGCCGGTCGAGCCCCTGCGGCGCCCATTTCATCTTCTTCAGGATCGTTGGATAGACCGGGCCGAGCGCCACATATTCCGGTTTTTCGGCGAGCGCCGTGCGCAGTTCCGCTCCATCATGGGTGCTGATGCCAAGCTTCATCCCCGCCGCGCGGATCGCGCCAAGATCGGCTTCCGCCAGATCTTCCTGTCCCAGATGGATGAAGTCGCAGCCCGTCTCGATGGCAAGCCGCCAGTGGTCGTTGACGATCAGCTGGCAGTCGTGACCGGCGCAGATGCGCTTTGCCTCGGCGATCTCGGCCTTGAGGTTTTGCTCATCCATCTCCTTGATGCGCAACTGCACCAGCTTCACGCCCAGAGGCGCAAGCCGGGCAATCCACGCCGCGCTGTCAACGATGAGATAAAAGGGATCAAGCTTCATTCGAAAACGGCCTTGCCAATAATCGGGGTTGAGGGAACGGCCATGTCGCGCGGCTCCAGCGGCCCGGCGCGAAAGGCCACGTGGCCGGCCTCGACCGCCCCGGCAAAGGCTGCCGCCATCGCTGCCGGATCGCCGGCCTTTGCAACGGCCGTGTTCAGAAGAACCGCGTCGAAACCAAGCTCCATCACCATGCCCGCATGCGAGGGGCGTCCAAGTCCCGCATCCACGATCAGCGGAATGTCGGGGAAATGCGCCCGGATCGCCCGCAATCCGTCCACGTTCACAGGCCCGCGCGCCGAGCCGATGGGCGCGCACCAAGGCATCAGAACCTCGCATCCCGCCTCAAGAAGCCGTTCGGCCACCACCAGATCGTCGGTCGTGTAGGGAAACACCCGGAAACCCTCGGCACTCAGGATGCGCGCGGCTTCCACGAGGCCAAACACGTCCGGCTGAAGCGTGTCATGGTGGCCGATCACTTCGAGCTTGATCCAGTCCGTGCCGAAAAGCTCGCGTGCCATCTGCGCCGTGGTCACCGCTTCCTTCACCGAGTGGCATCCGGCCGTGTTGGGCAGAACCCGCACGCCCAGTTCCCGGATCAGCTCCCAGAACTGCCCGCCCGTGCGGTTTCCCGCCGTCTCGCGTCGCAGCGAAACGGTCACGATATCGCAGGCCGAAGCCCGCACCGCCTCGGCCATGATGGCGGGGGAGGGGTATTGCGCAGTGCCCAGCAGAAGCCGCGATGTCAGTGTTTCGCCGTAGAGCGTCAGCATGTCAGCCTCCCTGCATGGGCGAGAGGATTTCGATCCGGTCGCCTTCATCGAGTGTGCAGAGAACGCGCTCTCCCGCCGGCACCAGTTCGCCATTACGCGCCGTGGCGAGAAAGTCGGGCGCATAGTCGAGTTCGTCGAGAAGGGCGGCAAGCGTCGTTGCCTTCACGCGCTGCTCCTCGCCATTAACCGTGAGCTTCATTCAGAGCCTCCACGCGTTCTTTCAGGATCAGGGCCGCCGCCTCCTGCGCCATTGCGGGCGAGAGCAGAAAGCCATGGCGATAAAAGCCGTTCACGCTGATCCCCTCCCGGGTCTGCTTCACCCGCGGCAGATTGTCGGCATAGGCCGGGCGCACGCCGGCGCCCGTCTCCACGATCTTCGCTTCCGCAAAGGCCGGGTGCAGGCTGTAGGCCGCGTTCAGGAGTTCCATTGTCGAGCGGGCGCTGATCGGCCCGTCATCATCGCTTTCGATCATCGTCGCGCCGACCATGAAGTGATGCCCTTCACGCGGCACGATATAGACCGGAATGCGCGGATGAAGCAGACGCACCGGGCGTGAAAGGCTGATCTCTTTCGTGCGCAGCAGAAGCATTTCGCCGCGCACCCCGCGCAACCCGTCGTCAGCGGCCGCCATGCCGGTGCAATCGGCAATCCTGTCCGCCTCAACCGGCGTATCATTACCGTAAGCGAAGCGTACACCTGCCGCTTTCAACCCGGCGATCAGCGCCGTCATCGCCCGGCGCGGGTCGAGATGCGCTTCGTCCCGGAAGAAAAGCCCACGCCGAAACCGTCCGGCGAGATCGGGCTCCAGTGCCGCCACGCCGTCGCCATCCAGCCAATCATGGCCGCCCGTGCGGGTGGCGAAGCGGTTGAGTTCTGCTGCATCGCGCGCAGGCGCGACCACCAGCGTTCCATTGCGCAACACATGGCCGGGCAGCGCCGTGTCCCACCAGTCCGCCGCAAGGCGTCCCAGTGTCAGAACCGGCTGTTCCGCGCTTTCACGCTCGCACCAGGGCGCAAGCATCCCGCCGGCAAGCCATGAGGCGCTGCCCGCCGATCCGGTGCGAACGTCGCAGACAGTCACCTGCGCGCCCGCCCGGACAAGCTCATGGGCCAGCGTGAGGCCGGCAATGCCGGCCCCGCGAATGAGGACATGCATGGGTCAGTCCCCGTTCTCCGCCGCCACCTGGTCGAGCGGCATGTAGAGATCGCCGCCCTCGCGGAACTTCTCCGCCATCTTCGCCATCCCCTCCTTCTGCGCCTCGGCGCGGATGTCGTGGGAAATGCGCATGGAGCAGAATTTCGGGCCGCACATGGAGCAGAAATGCGCCACCTTGTGCGCTTCCTTCGGCAGGGTCTGATCATGGAAATTACGCGCCGTTTCCGGGTCCAGCGAGAGGTTGAACTGATCCTCCCAGCGGAACTCGAAGCGCGCCCGCGAAAGCGCATCATCGCGGATCTTCGCCGCCGGATGCCCCTTGGCGAGGTCCGCCGCATGCGCCGCGATCTTGTAGGTGATGACGCCTGTCTTCACGTCATCGCGGTCAGGCAGGCCCAGATGCTCTTTCGGCGTGACGTAGCAGAGCATGGCCGTGCCATACCAGCCGATCATCGCCGCGCCGATGCCGCTCGTGATGTGGTCATAGCCCGGCGCAATGTCCGTGGTGAGCGGCCCAAGCGTATAGAACGGGGCCTCGCCACAGACCTCGAGCTGCTTGTCCATGTTTTCCTTGATCTTGTGCATGGGCACATGACCGGGGCCTTCGATGATGACCTGGCAGTCCTTCTCCCAGGCGATCTTCGTCAGTTCGCCCAGCGTTTCCAGCTCGGCAAACTGGGCTGCGTCATTGGCGTCGGCGATGGAGCCGGGCCGCAGGCCGTCGCCCAGCGAGAACGACACGTCATAGGCGCGGCAGATGTCGCAGATTTCCGCAAAGTTCTGGTAGAGAAAGCTCTCCTTGTGATGGTGCAGGCACCACTTGGCCATGATCGAGCCGCCGCGCGAAACGATGCCCGTGACACGGTCGACCGTCAGCGGAATGTAGTGCAGGCGCACACCCGCATGGATGGTGAAATAGTCGACGCCCTGTTCAGCCTGTTCGATCAGCGTGTCGCGGAACACCTCCCAGTTCAGGTCTTCGGCAATGCCGTTCACCTTTTCCAGCGCCTGATAGATCGGCACGGTGCCGATCGGCACGGGCGAATTGCGGATGATCCATTCGCGGATGTTGTGAATGTTGCGGCCGGTCGACAGGTCCATCACCGTATCGCCGCCCCAGCGCGTCGCCCACACCATCTTTTCCACTTCCTCTGCCATGGAGGAGGTGACGGCGGAATTGCCGATATTGGCGTTGATCTTCACAAGGAAGTTGCGGCCGATGATCATCGGCTCGGCTTCCGGGTGGTTGATGTTGCAGGGGATCACGGCCCGGCCGCGCGCCACCTCGTCACGCACGAATTCCGGCGTCACGAAATCGGGGATCGATGCACCAAAACTCTCGCCGTCGCGGGCAAGCGCGGCCTTGGCCTGCGCGCGTCCGAGGTTTTCGCGGATGGCGATGAATTCCATCTCCGGCGTGATGATGCCGGCGCGCGCATAGGCGAGCTGCGTGACGGCCGTGCCGTCCTTCGCTTTCAGCGGCTGATGGCGAATGGGAAATTCCGGCGTCAGCCGGTCGCCGGTGGCAAAACCATTGTCTTCCGGTTTGACGTGGCGTCCCTCATAGGCTTCCACGTCGCCGCGCGCCTTTACCCAGGCTTCGCGGATGCGCGGCAGGCCCCTGTCGATCTCGATCAGCATGTCGGGATCAGAGTATGGGCCGGAGGAATCGTAGACGGTCACCGGCGGTTCGCCGGCGCTCGGGTGCACCGCGATTTCGCGCATGGGCACGCGAATCTCGGGGTGAAGCGTTCCGGGTTTGTAGACCTTGCGCGACGCCGGCAACGGGCCGGTGGTTACGGTCGGGGCAAATGCGTCCATGGGTTCAGAGCCTCCTCTGCTCGTTCAGCAATGGAGACCCAGTTCGTGCCGAGAGGAGGAAGAGCTGTGACGTTCCTGTACGGAAACGGTTTTCGGCCGCGATAAGCCTGTGACCCGCCAAGCGTGCACCATCCCTACGCCAGTATGAACTGGATCAGGTTCATCGGGTCACTGCGCTGCATGGAAAACCATGCCAGCAGAATCTCAGCCCCTTGGCGGGACCCCCCAGGTGAGGCTTTAGGGTGGGCGAAGGCGGTGCTGCTTGTCAAGCAGGCTGACGCGGTTGTGCAGAACTCCGCGTCAGGGGAGGCCCGGCCGCGATGAGCGGCCGGGCCGGAATGCTTAGGTCAGGCCGGTTCGGTGACCTTCCAGGCGACCTTGCCGAGAAAATCGAGGCAAAGGTCCAGCTGTTCGATTGCAACGAATTCGTCGGGCTTGTGCGCCTGGCGAATCGAGCCGGGGCCGACAATCACCGAAGGGATGCCGCCGATGGTCTCGAACACACCGCCTTCCGAACCGTAGGACACCTTGCCCGACCACTCCGGCATGATGTCGCGGAAGAAGGCGAAGCCGTCGGTCGACGTGCTGTCGCCCATCGCCGGATAGGCGAAAATTTCTTCCCATTCGATGCCGGTTTCGGCGCATTTCGCCTGCATTTTCGGCAAAATTTCTTCGTTTGCGCGCTTTTTCAGAGATTCCAGTTCGGCCCGCGCATCATGGGTCGGCAGGCTGCGAATCTCGAAGTTGAAGCTGCACAGATCCGGCGTCACATTGGTGGCGACGCCGCCGGAAATCATGGTCGCCAGCATGGTCGAATGCGGCACCGTGAAATCGCGGTCGAAGGGGCCTTCCTCGCCGATCTGCTCGCCGCGTTCGGCGATCATCGAAACGATGCGCGCCGCATAGTCGATGGCGTTGACGTGATCAGGCGCGAAGGAGGAGTGGCCGGACGTGCCATGCACATGGCAGCGCATGGCGATCTTGCCCTTCTGACCGGTCACCAGCGTCATGTCGGTCGGCTCGCCGATGATCGCCAGCATGGGCGGAACGTCGAGCGCGGCCAGCCATTCGGCGATGGCCGGCGCACCGAGGCAGCCCACTTCCTCGTCATGGGAGAAGCAGAGCCAGACGGGCCTTTCCAGCTTCGCGGCTGCCAGCTGCGGCACCATCGCCATGACACAGGCGGCGAAGCCCTTCATGTCGCAGCTTCCGCGGCCATAGAGCTTTCCGTCGCGCTCGGTCAGGTCGAACGGACCGGAAGTCCAGCCCTTTTCCAGCGCCGGCACCACATCGGTGTGGCCGGACAGCACGACGCCGGGAACGTCTGCAGGGCCGATGCGGGCGATCAGGTTTGCCTTCTCGCCCGTCTCGTCCAGCAGTATGACCGGCTCGATGCCGTATTCCCGCAGGAACGCCGCCATGTGGTCGATGAGCGGCCGGTTCGAGTAGCGGCTCGTCGTATCGAAGGCGACCAGATCCTTCAGGTGGCTCTTGGCATTCTCAAGCAGTGACATGGTGGACTTTTCGGCCTCAGGCATTCTGTGCAGCACGGTTCTCTCGGTATTTTTGCCACTCCCGGCGGATCGTCAGGCCGACGAAGAACACGATCAGACCTGCGAAAATCCAGGAAATGGCGGACTGGAAGAAGACGGACGGGTCACCGCGCGAAATGGCCAGCGCGCGGCGCAGATTGTCCTCGAACATCGGCCCCAGAATGAAGGCGATCAGGAACGGCGCCGGGGGGATGTTCAAAAGCAGCATGATGAAGCCGACAACGCCCATGATGAGCAGGACGGTGACGTCGAACATGTTGCTGGAAATCGAATAGATGCCATAGACGCACAGCATCAGGACCACAGGCGTCAGAAGCACCTGCGGGATCGACGCGATGTGCGAGAAGAAGCGCACCGTCAGCTTGCCCGCGCCGAACAGCAGGACCGAGGAGAACATCATGCCGATGAACAGCATGTAGACCTCGTTCAGATTGTTCTGGAACAGAAGCGGGCCGGGCGTGAGGCCCTGGATCATGAACGCGCCGAGCATGACGCCGGTGATCACGTCTCCGGGAACGCCGAGCGCCAGAAGCGGGATCATGGTCGCGCCGCAGCAGCCATTGTTGGCCGATTCAGAAGCCGCGATGCCCTCCAGCTCGCCCTTGCCGAAATTCTCGCTGTTGGGGGAGGAGCGACGCGCCTCACCATAGGAGAAGAAGGCGGCGGCCGACGGCCCGATGCCCGGAATGGCGCCCATGATCACACCGATGAAGCTGCCGCGGATGATGGATTTCACCGAGCCGCGGAATTCCGCCAGCGTCAGCCGGTTGTCGCCAAGTTTCATGGCCTGGCCATGGTTTTCCTCGCGGAAAACGATGAGACGCAGAAGCTCGGGCAGGGCGAACAGACCGATCAGAACGGGTGCCACGGAAAGGCCACCCTTCATGTCCTCGGTCATGGCGAAGCGGAACGAGCCGTACATGTCCTCGCCGACGGTTGCCAGAAGCAGACCGAAACAGGCCGACACGACGCCGAGCAGCAGCGAGCCGCCGGAAATGGAGGCGACCATGGTCAGCGCGAAGGCCATCAGCATGAAATATTCCGGCGGACCAACGCGCAGCGCCAGAAGCGCCAGCGGGGCCGCGAGGAAGATCAGCGAAATGTTGGACAGGAAATCGCCGATACAGGACGAGATGAGCGCCATGTTGAGCGCCTTGCCGGCCTTGCCCTTCTGGGCCAGCGGCCAGCCATCAAGCACCGTACAGGCGGCGGACGCCGTGCCCGGCGTCTTGATGAGGATCGCCGAGATCGACGCGCCATAGGTGCTGCCCTTGTAGAGCGCAACGAGCAAAAGAATGCTGGTGACGGGCGACAGATAGAAGGTGAAGGGCAGGGCGAGCGTCACCGCCATGGTGCCGGTCATGCCCGGAATGGCGCCGATGATCACACCGGCCAGGATGCCCGCGCCCATGGCCAGCACATTGGCCAGCGTGGCGACGGATTCGAATGCGAAAAGAAGATCGTTCCACATGTGTTGAGCGGTCCTGGTGGCGTTCTCAGTTGAAGGTGGGGAAGATGCCCCAGCTCCCCTGAGGGAAGGGCGTGTGCGTTACATTACCGAAGAAGAGCTGCAGGCCGAGCGGCAGCAGGACGGCCAGCGCAAGCACTGCGACCCAGCGCGACGAAGCTCCGGCGAGAATGAAGGCAGCGAGCGCCAGCAGCATCGATGACGGCAGAAAACCGAGGCGCGGCGCAAGAAAGACGAAGCCTGCAAATGCGGCGAGCGCCAGCGCGAGCCGGATCAGCCGGTTGCGCCATTCCGCAGGCGAGGCAGGCGAATATTCCGCCTCTTCCGGAGCTGCGCGCCCGCCGCTGAGAGCTACAAGCACCATCGCCAGAATGCCGAGCGCGAGGCCCAGAATCGAGACGGTGCGCGGCCACATGTCTGGCGGGGGCGCGAAGCCTGGAATGAAGGAAGGACGCGGCACGTGGATCGGGATCAGTGCAAAAAGCACCACGCCGAAGAAAAGGGCGATCAAAAAGCCCCGGAGCATTCCCTTGTTCAGCATGCCGCGTCCTCCTGGTTCTTAAGTTGGCTTACTGAATGTAGCCGAACTCGCGGGCGAGCCCGTTGAACAGCTCGTACTGCGACTTGGCATAGGCAGGCATGTCTTCCTTGCCAGCCGTGGAGATGGAGCCGCGGCGCTTGGCCAGCTCAAGCCAGGTCTCGTCCTCGCCAACCTTGTTGAGGGTTTCCTGCCAGCGGGTCACGACCTCTTCCGGCAGATCCTTCGGGCCGTAGAGTGCGCTCCAGCCGGTGATCTGGCCAGCCTTGTCGAAGCCGAGCTCGGCTGCGGTCGGGACGTCAGGCAGCGTGTCCATGCGCGACGGTGCGTAGACCATCAGAGCGCGCATCTTGCCGGACTCGATGTGCGGCATCAGCGAACCGGCCGCGATGGCGAGGAAATCCACATGGCCGCCCAGAAGCGCGGTCGCGAGAGCGCCGCCGCCCTTGTAGGGCACGAGGGTCGCTGCCGTCAGCGGGTCGAGTTCATTGTCGGCCAGCAGCGCCTGAACGGTGAAGCCGTCAATGGCGGTCGCGCCGGATGCGCCATAGGTGAGGGCGCCCGGCTCGGCCTTCATCGCCGCGATGAGCTCTTCAGCCGACTTGTAGGGGGAGTTTTCCGCCACGGCGAGGATCATCGGGGTTGCTTCGAGCGAACCGAGGAAGGTGTAGCCATCCCAACCGACCGGGGAGCTTTCCTGAACCGCCGGGTAGAGCGCCATGCCGACGCGGGCGAGAAGAAGCGTGTAACCGTCCGGCTCGATCTCGGAAACGAAACGAGCGCCGATCATGCCGCCATTGCCCGGCTTGTTGACCACGACAACCGGCTGGTCGCCGAGATAATCACGGGCGGTCTCGGCCAATGCGCGCGCCGCCATGTCCGAAGCGCCGCCTGCGCCATAAGGCGCAACGATGGTCACGGCCTTTTCCGGATAATCGCCCGCGTGCGCCGTGCCGGCTGCGAGAACGAGAGCGGCAGCAGCCACAATGTTTTTCAGTACAGATTTCATGCAGGGTCCTCCCTGGGAGAGTGAAGCCATTCGCCCGGATGGACCGAGCGCACGCTTTTTTTGCACAGTATGCTTTATTTCGCAAATTATGCCTGTTAGTATTACTATTATTAATAGTGACTATTGAGGATGCGCAGATGAACCTGAAGCAGCTCGAGGCGTTCGACGCCTTCATGAGCCATGGTTCCGCGACGCGCGCGGCAGCGGCGCTGAAGATCAGCCAGCCCATGGTGAGCCGCCTTCTCGGCCAGTTGGAGGAGACGATTGGCTTTCCCCTGTTCGTGCGCAAACGCAACCAGCTCATGCCGACCCATGAGGCGATCCTGTTCCACACAAATGTCTCGCGTTCACTGACCGCGTTTCAGGAGCTTGAGCGCGAAGCGCGCGCCATCGCCAACCGGCAGGTGGGGCGCATCGTGGTGGCTGCACAGCCGATCTATGTGGACACGTTCCTGCTGGATGTCGTCGCGCGCTTCAAGCAGACGCATCCGGACGTGGCGGTGAAGATCGTCGATACGGGCCTTGAAGAGCTTCTGCGCATGTTCAACGAGGGAAGCTGCGATCTGGGCGTCGGCATCACGCTGGATGCGAGCCCCTATGGCGCGAGCCTGATTAACCTGGGGGCCTGCGAGGCGCGCTGCCTGATCCCGAAAGGGCACAGGCTGGCGGGCAGGGATGTGGTGCAGATTGAAGATTTGCGGCGCGAAGTGTTTGTGGAGCTGGCGATCGGCAGCCCGCTGCGCACCCGCGTCGACTACATGATGCAGACCGCCGGCGCGCAGCGCCAGATCGCGGCGGAGGCGCGCACTCTGCGCGCGGTGCACGGCCTCGTGCGGCGTGGCGTCGGCATTGCCATCGTCGATCCGTTCAGCAGTCTTCTGCCTTCGGGCGACGATGTGATCGAGCGGCCGCTAAAGCCCTCCATCCCATGGGAAATGGCGATCTTCCATCACGAAGACCGCCCGCTGAGCCGCATCGAAAACGCCTTCATCGACACGATCCGCGCCGAGATCGGTATGCTGCGCGAGCAGGGCGTTCTCTCCTGAAGAAGGCCCTCAGGGCACGTCATTGTCGGCGGCGCGGCCGCCTTCGCTTTCCCAGTCGGACATGCTTCTGGAAAGGGTCGCATCGAACCGAAGGCGCACACCTGCGCCGCCATATCTGTCTTCATCGATGAACTCCGCGCCAAGCGTCTCAAGCGCCGTCTCGATGCTTTCAAGCTGCGCATCATCCGGTTCCGACAGCATCTGCTCATATTGCTCGATCACGAAGATCGGCACATTCGCGGCATTGGCCAGCACCTCTCTGGAAACGCGGGTCATGGCCCGCGCCGCGCGGCACTGTTCGGGTGTGATCGACATTGCAGACGTTTCCCTTTCGTCGGTTTGGCGCGCCTCTCGTTCAGCGTGCCCCCATTCAGCGTGCCCCGCGCTCAGCGCGCCATGAAGACCGGCACTGCCGGTTCTTCGACCATCGACCGCGTGACGCCGCCGAAAATGCGTTCGCGCAGCCGCGAATGCCCGTAAGCGCCCATGACCACAAGATCGGCCTGCATGTCCTGCGCGCGCCGCTGAAGCGTTTCGGCGACGCTGCGGCCGGAACTGGTGACGCGCTCCACGGTCACTTTCGCACCCAGGCGGGCCAGATAAGTCGCAAGATCCGCGCCCGGTTCTTCGCCATCCGCGCGCTCGCCGGCCTCGGGGTCGATCATCACCACATGGACATTGCCGGCAGCCGCGAGCAGGGGCCTTGCCTCATGCACGGCCCGCGATGCCTCCAGACGGCAATCCCAGGCAATCATGATGTTGCTCGCGACGAGCGCCATGGGCCTGTCGTCCGGGAAGATCATGGCGGGAATCTGGGCATGGAAGAACAGGCCGTTCAGCACCGGGCCGCGCAGATCCTCGTTGTTTCTGAGATCCGCTCCAATGACGGCGAGATCCGCATAGCGCGCCCGGCGGCCGACCACATCGTCCACCACGGTCCGCTCCACGAAAACACTGTCGACATCCGCCGAAACCTGCGCCCTGGCGATGATATCATTGACCTCTTTCACCCGCTGGCTGAGGCGCTCGATATCTGCCTGGCGCTCGACGGCCCAGGTTTCCGAAACGGTGGCGGCATAGGTGCCAACCGGCGGTGGAGCGGCGATGCCGAGCACCTGAACGGCCAGATGAGACTCGTTCTGCTCGCAAAGCGTCAGCGCCTGCTTCAGGTCATTGTCGCCCTGACTGGCAGAGATCACACAGAGTATTGTCTTGTAAGACATCGTCGCTCTCCCAAAACCGTTGAATGCAATCAAGTATGGTCCCTGTCCGGCCCTTCCGCCTTGTTCTGGATCAAGGCGGAAGGCTGCGCCATGGCTCTACTCCGCCTCACGGTCGGCCAGCCGGCCCGACATTTCCTCGACCCCAATGCGGAAGAACAGGTGCGGCTGTTTCGTCGTGACGGGAAGAACCGGCTTCAGACCGCCAGGCAGCCACCAGTTTTCGTGCTGGCTCAGCAATTGCCACGCCTGCTCACGCTGCTTCTTGTGGCCGATCTCGTTTGGCAGTTCCTCGAAACGGCCATTAACGACCACGCTGCGCCAGCCCTTCTCGTCCTTCTCCTCAATCAGCATCGAAACACGCGGATTGGCGCGCATGAAATCGATCTTGCGACCGGGAAGCGAGAAGGCATAAAGGCTGCCCTGCGCATGCACATAGTGGATCGTCGCCAGATAGGGCTCGCCATCCCGGGCGCAGGCAAGCCGGCCGAGCCGGTTGCGATCCAGCACCGCGACGCATTCTTCTTCTGTCAGGGAGCGAATGATCATCGAGCCTGTTTCCTGCTGCTGCCATTGCCTCTGACCTTCAGCCGAAACCGACTGAAAGTCGTTGATGCAGATCAAGGGCATTCCATTCCTGTCGACAGGATGCAAGATCTGCGCGTCGACAGTATTGCATCACCCCGCTTGATCTTAATCAAGGAAAATAGCCGTCTATTGTCTTATCCATCGCAATGAATGTGGCTCCGGATGAAGTATCCCGCAGGCCACGACAAGCAGGGAGGCTCTGACCTTGAACAGACGCCAGTTCATCACTCTTTCCGCCGCCGGCGCCCTTCTTGGCGCATCCGCCCACACCGCGCCGGCCCAGACCGTGAAAACATCCGCTTCCATCGTGATCATCGGGGCAGGGGCCGCTGGCACATCGCTCGCCAACCGCCTGGTGCGCAGGCTCGATGGCGCGAAGATCACCATCGTCGATCCAAGCGAGCGGCATCTTTATCAGCCGGGGCTCTCCCTCGTTGCAGCCGGGCTGAAACCGGCAGATTACGTCGTCTCCTCGACGGCGCACTGGCTGCCGGACGGCATCGACTGGATTGCCGAGGCCGCCACGGAAATCGACCCGGAAGCCCGCACGGTCACGACCAGCGGCGGCCAGACGGTCCGCTATGATTTCCTCGTTGTGGCACCGGGCCTGGTTCTGGATCACGACGCCATCGAGGGGTTCTCGCTCGACATGGTCGGCGAAAACGGCATCGGCGCGCTTTATGCGGGACCGGACTATGCCGCGCGGACCTGGGCTGCGGCCTCGAAATTCACCGAGGAGGGCGGTGTCGGCGTGTTCACACGGCCCGCCACCGAAATGAAATGCGCGGGCGCGCCGCTCAAGCACACCTTCCTCATCGACGACATTGCCAGAACCAACGGCAATGCCGGCAAGACGGAGATCATCTACGCCAACAATTCGCAGGCGCTATTCGGTGTGCCCATCGTGGCCGAAAAGGTGCGCATGCTGTTTCAGGATCGCGGCATCGCGCCGGCGCTCTCGCATGTGCTGAAGCGTGTGGACGCCGGCCGCCGGATCGCCACCTTCGACACGCCGGAGGGCGAGAAGGAGCTTGGTTACGACTATCTCCACGTGATCCCGCCGCAGCGCGCGCCCGATGTGGTGCGCCAGTCGGGCCTTTCCTGGGCGGACAAATGGACCGATCAGGGCTGGGTCGAGGTGGACATGCAGACGCTGCGCCACCTGCGCTATCCCGATGTTTTCGCGCTGGGCGATGTGGCCGGCGTGCCCAAGGGAAAGACCGCAGCCAGCGTGAAATGGCAGGTGCCGGTGGTCGAGGATCATCTGGTCGCGGCCATTGCGGGGAACGAAGGCACGGCAAGCTACAATGGTTACACCTCATGCCCGATGATCACCCGCGTGGGCCGGGCGATGCTGGTCGAGTTCGACTATCAGAACAATCTCGTTCCATCCTTCCCGGGCATCATCGCGCCGCTGGAAGAATTATGGATCAGCTGGCTGATGAAGGAGCTGGCGCTCAAGCCGACCTACAACGCGATGCTGCGCGGCGAAGCCTGAGAGGACAGGATCATGAAAGACCTTACATTTGGCACGATGATCGCGGTGTTCGAAGAAATGTTCGGACGCGGTCTGTTCTGGTTTCTGGTTGTGGCGGCCGTGGTGATCACGCTGGCCTATATCTATGTGCTGATCCGCGACCGCTCGGTTTCCATGAAGAAGTTCCTGTGGGCGCAGCTTTCCATGCCGTTCGGCGCGGTGGCGGCGGTGGCGCTGGTGCTGTGGGTGACGAAATCCAGCCTGTCGGATCTCGGCGGGCCGATAGATGTGATCATCTTCCTCGGCATCGCGGCGCTGGGCGCGGTGGGACTTTCGATCCTCGTCTACACCGCCGGTTCACTCATCGCACCACCGGAGCGCTCGGAGGGTTAGATTGGTTCCATAATGTATGTTATGCGATCATTTGATATAGCAGCCATTTAGTAATGCGACAGTTGGGCCCGTTAGAGATGCGACAGTTTTCGCCCTTCTAGCTGGTCAAGTTCAACGCTGGAAGGAAGACTGTGCTCTGAGGCCACATGCTGATGGAGCCGCCATGTCTTGTTTGATGACCATGTCGCAAAAAGAACTGAACCGGCTGGAAGCTGTTCAAAAGATCAAGGATCGAAGGTTGAGTGTCGTTCAGGCAGCAGAGATGCTGTCCCTGAGCCGAAGCCATATGCATCGCTTGTTGCAGGCTTATGATCGTGATGGTGCTATTGGTCTTGTTTCGAGGAAGCGCGGTCGGCCCAGCAACCGGCGTCATAGCGATGAGTTCCGCAACGCTGTGCTTGATCTGATACGCGAGCGCTATCACGATTTTGGCCCCACGCTGGCGCGCGAGAAGCTGATTGAGCTGCATCGGATTGCCGTTGGCAAAGAGACCCTGCGGCAATGGATGACGGGCGCCGGAATCTGGACCTCACGGCGCGAACGCAAGCAGCGCATCTACCAGCCGCGCGCTCGGCGTGATTGTTTGAGCGAACTGGTTCAGATCGATGGATCGCACCACTGGTGGTTCGAGAACCGGGGGCCAAAATGCGCCCTGCTCGTCTATATTGATGATGCGACCGGCAAGCTGCTTCACCTGCGCTTTGCACCGTCCGAGAACACGTTCGATTATCTTCAGGCGACGAAGACCTATCTGGAAGAATGGGGCAAACCGATTGCCTTTTACAGCGACAAGCATGGCGTTTTCCGCTCCACGCACGCATCCGAGAAGGACCGAACCAGCGGTCTGACGCAATTCGGCCGCGCACTTTACGAGCTCAACATCGACATCATCTGCGCGAACACGCCGCAAGCCAAAGGCCGCGTCGAACGGGCGAACAGGACATTGCAGGATCGATTGGTCAAGGAGTTGCGGTTGCGTGGCATCAGCACGCTTGACGACGCAAATGCTTTTGCGCCTGCATTCATGGCGGATTTCAATCGGCGGTTCGGCAAGGAGCCGCGCAATCCGAAGAACATGCAC
Organism: Nitratireductor sp. PBL-C9; assembly: GCF_050877045.1. NCBI lineage: Bacteria > Pseudomonadati > Pseudomonadota > Alphaproteobacteria > Hyphomicrobiales > Phyllobacteriaceae > Nitratireductor > Nitratireductor sp. PBL-C9. The sequence continues at coordinate 758,798 of NZ_JBPAXW010000001.1, read as the reverse complement.
CGTGTTCTTGCCGAGCATGAGAATCTGGACGGAGCCATGTGCCGCAAGGAAGTCCGCACACTCTCACAATCCCTCACCTTGCGCTACGACAAGGTGATCTTCATCCTCGATCCGACCACCCATACGAAGAAGCTTGCCGGGCAGAAGGTTATCGTTTGCGACTATCCCGATGGCAGGCTTGAGATCATGCATGAAGGCATCACCCTGCCCTACAGAACTTTCGATACGCTGCGATCGGTTCATAGGTCGCAAGTCGTGGAGAACAAGCGCCTGGACGACATTTTGGCGGTAGTCGCCGAGACGCAGGCCAAGCGGCAACAGCAGCGCAGCAAGAGCGCTCCACGGCGCACCGGCCAGAAGGATCATATGTTCGGCATTCGGGACGGCAGCACAGCCAACGGATACCAGAAGCGCGGGACAAAGCCGGGACGGCGGACGGATTTTGTGAGTGATCCGGAGGTCAATGCCAAAAGCAAGAAAGCGATTGAACGGATGGACGCAGCGGAGTGATCGAATGCGGAGTTGGATTGCTGCCATTAAAGATAGGCTGCACCAATGTCTGCTATGCGGACCTGGCTGCCGTTGCCGGCACCGCCGCCAGAGAACAGGATTTCCCCTGATTGCTAGGAGGATGGCTGCTTGAGACATACCTTGGTTTTTGATTGCGAATTTCTCACCGCAGAAGGTTCGCCGTCCCGGTTCTGGTGTGGGCCGTATGATCCCGACCCTGTCGTTGCGCAGATCGGGATCGTGAAGATCGGGCTGGAAGCCGACTTCCCCATCTTAGATACGCTGCGTCTCCATGTGATACCACGAAGCCGCCAAGGAGACCGCTACGTGCTTGATCCTTTCTTCACGAAACTGACAGGCATTGCGGAAGACGACATTGAGCGGGAAGGAACTTCTCTGGAGCAAGCCCTTGAGAAAACCAGGGAGTTTGCCTCCGGGAAAAAGCTCTGGTCTTGGGGAAAGGACGAATTCAACATGGTTGCGATCAGCTGCTTTGTCGAAGGCCTGGTGCCTCCTATTCCTGCAACGCAGTTTGGTAACGCCTGTCAAATTCTTCTCAGGGCCGGAATGCCATACGAGGATATGAAGAAAACGCCGAGCAATCGACTTGCCAGCTATTATCAACTTGAATGCCCGCCGCTACGTGGCCACGATGCATTGGATGATGCCCTTTCCGTCTCCTACGTCATCCAGCACTTACTTAGACAAGGAGCGTTGAAGATGTCGGACTTTGATTGACCTGCGACGGTCCTGTGCAAATGACCACTCCGGGCTCAAAGTTGCCATTCAAGCACACAACCCCGAACGACCGAAACGGGTGCTAAGCTGCCGTTGGCAAAATCCATGTTTGATTGTTTTAGCGCTGTCAGAGCTAAAGCCAAAGGGTCGCCCCTCATCCGCCCCCTGTCGGGCTTTGCAACCCTGACCAGCCAGCCCGTCAGGGGGCTGACCGTCCGAGCAAGCGGCAGTTCACGAGTGTCGCATTTCTATCCGGCCAGACATGTCCCGCCCCTATTCAGCTTTGACAAGAAACTATAACCGGTGCGTTCTATCTTGAAGTGCGACTTTGCAGCGATATCAATCGGTTATCGTATGCAAGGAAACACCATGAAGCGCACCTACTCCCAACTCGATTTGGATGACCGCCGCAAGATTGCCCGCTGGCGGATGGCCGGCATTAGCGTTGACCACAACGCCGCGAAACTCGACCGGCATCGTTCAACGTTTTTCCGCGAGGTCAAATAGCCGGCATTCGTGACAAAGCCACCTGCCAGCAGCCCCCAATGACTGTCATGCGGACGAACCAGCCGTTGCTTCGCTCTGGATCAGCGGCAGCTATTCGTTTACTTTGACTGTCATGCCCGCATTGACCCAAGCTACCCCCCCCTGCGTTCATCGCTGGACCTACGCAGTCGGGGCCAACGAAGTCTCGGTGGTTCTTCCAGATGGTTGTGTCGATCTGCTTGTCTTGTCCTGCGGCAGGGCGGGAAGCGAGGTTCTTCAAGTCACTGACTGGGACTTCGCGCCAAGGTTGGTCAGGCTCGACGCAGGAACCTGCCTGACTGGATATCGGCTGCGGCCTGGCACCACGCTAGACCTTGCCGAATTCGAGATCGCGGACCGTGACGTGTCGAACCTTGATACAGAGATCGAAGCCCTCACGCGGCATGACCAAGAGATTTCGGAAATCATCGATGCCCTTTGCTTGCCGGGCAACAGCGTTCATCGCCTGGCCCGGCAACAGGGCGTATCGGAAAGAACCCTGCAACGTCGGTTCAGGCACCTGTCGCTTCCAACCCCGGCCTTCTGGCGTCAGCTGGGTCGGGCCCGGCGGGCGGTTCAGGCCCTGCCATGTCGTGTTCCGCTTGCCGAGATCGCGGCACACTACGGCTATAGCGACCAGGCCCACATGACGCGAGAGTTCGTGCGGTGGTTCGGCTGGACGCCCGTCCAACTCCGCCGGAACCCTGCTGCCATTGCCGATCTGGCGCAACCCGGGCTTGGCAACTGGTCATTGGAAATCGGCTTGGAGATCGCGGGCCTGACGTAGGAAATGCCCGCATCGCTTGTCCACGATGTCGGCGAGGCTGGCGAGCTTGATGTGACGCCGGTGCTTTCCGCCGCCTTCTAGCACCTTTTCCGGATCAGCCAGCTGCGCGCCGTTGGTGAACTCTAGGGAAACGTGGTCCTTGTAGGCGAAAATCCCGCAGAACTGCGATTTGGGCTGCCCGGGAACGCTCTCGACCATGGTTCCCCCATATTTCGCGATAAAGGCCGCCTCCGGCTCGACCGTTGCGACAACAGCTTTCAACTGAGCGACAATTTTGGCTTTCTCTGACTCCTCCATCATGGCCTCAACCCGGCAACTGTACTGCTGTGCAGATTTCGATCAGATACCCATTCGGGTCCGCCACGTATGACGTTGTCTGCCCCCATGGTTCATCGCGCGCGTCCTGAATGAGCGTGGCCCCCGCGTCGAGCGCCCTTTGCAGGGTGCCAGCCACATCCTCCGTCTCGAATGCGATCTCGAACGTCGGGGCGTCCGGTCTCGGCAGCGCCGGGTCCTTGTCCAACTGACGCATGAGGGTTCTTGAGGAGAAAGCCAGTTTGGTTTCCCCTGTTAGCAGCTCGCCGTAATCGCCGCTTTCGTGAAGGAAGCCGCGTTCGAACCCAAAAGCCTTTACGAAGAAGTCGAGCGACGACGAGACGTCATCCACGTAGAGAATCGTGTAGCGAAAGATCATGTGAGGTGTCTCCAACAATGCGACCACAACGATAGGCCGCGATGGGACGGCGGTCTTGAAGAAAGCCGACATTCAGCGGCTGCGCAGCATCACGCACTCCGGGCTCCAACCCGCCATTGTGACAGCAGCCATTCGGATTGCTGGTGTACGGCCCAGCGACCGCTCTGAGCCCATGCTACCGAATGCTGCGCGATGCACGACGGCCGCTTTCGGAGTTCACGTTTGACAGATTAGGACGTTTGTCCTAATCTTGGCTATAGCGACTCTTCAGGGGCCTCCATGTCACCATCAGCCACTCGCAAACGTATCGAAGAAAAGGCCGATGCCCTCTTCTACGAGGCAGGTTTCGAGGCGACATCCTTTGCGGACATTGCGGGAGCGGTCGGCATCTCCCGCGGCAATTTCTACCACCACTTCAAGTCCAAGGACGATATTCTCGACGCGGTCATTGACCGTCGCCTGGCAGCAACACAGACACTGCTCGAGGCCTGGGAAACGGACGCCGCACCGAAAGACCGAATACGGTCTTTCATCCGTATCCTCATCACCAATCGGACCAAGATCATGGCATTCGGATGCCCGGTCGGGACGCTAACGACCGAGTTGGCCAAGCTGGATCACATCGCAGAATCGCGCGCCGCAGAGATTTTCGGCCTGTTTCGCGACTGGCTTGCGGATCAGTTCAGGGCGCTCGGGCATAAGGATGATGCCGATGCTCTGGCGTTGCATGTTCTCGCCCGCTCGCAAGGCATCGCAGTGATGGTCTCCGCCCTCAAGGATGAGGCATTCCTCAGGGCGGAAGTCTCCGCGCTGGAGGCGTGGCTTGACCGACTTCCCGTTCAAACCTCAACGAAAGACTAGACAACAGTGTTCATCATCTATCTCCGCTTCTCCGAAAACAAATCAGCCGCCTCGGATTTCATGCCGGCCCACAACGAATGGATCGCTCAGGGTTTCGGCGACGGCATCTTTCAATGTGTGGGCTCCCTGACACCGGAAGGCGGCGGCGCGATTCTGGCGACAGGAGAAAGCCGCGAAGAGATCGAGAGGCGTATCAATACCGATCCGTTCGTAGAGCACAATGTCGTCGTTGCCGAGATCACCGAAGTCGACGTCAAGAAGACAACACCCGCGCTTGACTTCTTGAAAGCCTGAACGATGCCAAAGCTCTTCACATGAGCCGATGGTGAACCACGCTGTAGCTGGTCAGGTGCGGCGCCGGAGTTCCTCGACTATTACGACAAGGAATGGGGTTCTCCGGTTGCCGTCTACGCTCGGAACGCCAGCTTTCGGGCAGCCGCCAGTACTCATGGGATGACAGAGATGGAGCAGCCACCTGTCCTTCTCCAGAAGGAGACAATCAGGCTGTCAAAGTAAAAGCCAGAGGACTAAGGACAGAAAAATGGTGCGAAACCAGCAGAGATCAGCCTGCGGTGAGAAAACGGCAACGCCGAACATCGCCGCAAAAGATCACGAAAATGAAGTGCGTCAATTCATAACTGTCTAAGGCCCAGCGAAAGCGTCACCGGGCCGAACAATGAAGTTCCCTGGGCACGAACGATTGTCGATGCCTCGGGGATTGCGGCGCGTCCGACAGAAAATTCTGTCGGACGTCTAATTCCGCCACGTCGAAATCCTGTAAAATCGGATCGGGAACTACTTACGGCACCGGGCCCTGTAGATCCGACCGTCGCGACCGCGATACTCGCAATATCCATTGCGAAGGTTTCGAACGAGAAGACCGCCCAACGCCCCTGCGCCGGCGCCAATAAGCGCTCCTCGACCACCGTCGGCCAATCCGCCGACAACAGCACCTGCTGTGGCTCCCACGCCAACGTCCCGCTCTGTGGTGGTGCAGCCAGCTATGGCAAAGGCGGCTGCTGCAACGACAAGCATATTCCGAACCATCGTGTACCTCACAAAAATCCACCCATTGGCACCCCAAAAGGCTACACTTGTTGCAATCTTCAAACAAGCGGCTCCGTCTCACCATCGATTTCAAGAGGATGCAGGCAGGCGCCAGCGCGTTGATTTACGGTGAGCAAATTCGCGTAAGGAACCATGCTAGCGTGGAGTTCTCCGGCTCATGACAAACTTCCGGTTCCTCAGGGACGAACTACACAACTCCGTAACAAGCATGCAGCCGCCGGCGTTTCACTCTCCGCCATCGCTCTGGCTTCACTACTCCCATCACACACCTACTCCCCGTGCCAGCCCTCAATGGACCAGCCTGTCAGGTTCTGAACCTCCTCGCGCGAAACGGATCGGACAGGCTGGATGAATGTCCAGACATGTCCCTCGGGATCGCGTGCGCGATAGGTGCGGTCGCCGTAGATCTGGTCTTCCGGCTCCTGCAAGATCTCTGCGCCGGCCTGTCGGGCGTGCTCGCAATGATCGTCGAGCCCGCCCTTGAGCTTGATGTAGAGAGCCTGCGTGTTCTTCGCACCCACCGAGGCCGGGCTGGCGACATGGGAAGACCATTCGGAATCGACGATGATACAGGCATCCCCGATGCGCATTTCGGAGTGAACGAGTTCACCGTCCCTGTCCCGCACCACGGTATGACGCTCAAAACCGAATGCCCGTTCGAGCCAGTCCAGCGCGGCGGTCGGATCGCGGTAGAAGACGCCCGCCCCCAGCGTGGCGCGCCTGAATGGGTCCTGCATGTTGCCGCTCCCGAAATCGGCCGCGATGTGCGCAGGCGCCGATCAGGCAAGCCATGATGCACTCAGCCACAACAGTTATAGATTGCAGCCGGTTCGAAGCATTTCCGGGCGGGTCGCGCAAGACTGAACGTCGAATGGCTCCCTCAGATCGCCTCATCCACGATGAGATGCGGTTCGCCCCGTGAGCAGGGCTCGACGCGGGCGCGCACGCGGAAGCTGGTGGCGAGGTTGTCGGGGGTCAGTACATTGGCCGCCGGCCCAAAAGCATGAAGCGTTCCGTTTGACAGAATCGCCACCTCGTCGGCGAATTTCAGCGCCAGGTTGAGGTCGTGCAGCGCGATCAGGACGAGCATGTCCTTTTCGCGCGCCAGCCCGCGCACACAGCTCAGGGCTTCCAGCTGGCGGTTCATGTCGAGCGCGCTGGTCGGCTCGTCCAGAAGCAGCACCTGCGGATCGCGCACGAGGCACTGGGCAAGCCCGACAAGCTGGCGCTGCCCGCCACTCAGTTCCGACAACACCTCGTCGGCGAGATGGTCGATGCCAAGCGTTTGAAGCGTCTGGTCGACCGCCATCAGGTCACCGTTTCGCAGCCGCCAGCCGCTCACCTGCTTGCGGGCCAGAAGAACGGCCTCGAAGACGGTCAGAACCGCACTGCCGCTCTGGTCCTGCGGCATGTAGGCGATGGCCCGGGCGGGATCGCGCACATTTCTGATGCTGAAGGAGCCCGGCCCCGGCAGAAGGGCGGCGATGCGGCGGAAGAGGGTCGACTTGCCCGCCGCGTTGGGGCCGACAATGGCAACCACCTTGCCGCCGTCGCAGGGCGGCAGCGTGATGTCGCGCAGCACATCGCGCGACCCGAAGCGGACGCCGAGGCGATCCGTGCTCAAAACTACCATATCTCTCTCCCGTTCTTGAGGATCAGATAGAGGAAGACCGGCAGGCCGACGGCCGCGGTCACGATGCCGATGGGCAGCACGACGCCGGGCACGGCGACCTTTGCCAGGATCGAACTCAGCGACATGATCAGCGCGCCGGTCAGCGCGCTTGCCGGCAGGAGAAAACGCTGGTCCTCGCCCACCATCATGCGCGCGATATGCGGGCCAACGAGCCCGACGAAGCCGATCGTGCCCACAAAGGCCACCGGAATGGCCGAGAGAAGCGACACGAGGATCAGCGTTTCAAGCCGCAGGCGGCGCACCGGTATGCCGAAGCTGGCCGCCCTCGCCTCGCCCAGCCGCAGCGCGGAAAGCTGCCAGCGGCGGCGCAGGAAGATGGGCAGCGTGATGGCCACGGCAAACGCGGTCATGAAGAATTTCGGCCATGTGGCCTTGGCGAGGCTCCCCATGGTCCAGAACACGATGGCAGCAACCGCCTCCTGATTGGCGAAATACTGGGTGATGGCCAGCGCGGTGTTGAAGCTGAAGACAAGCGCGATGCCGAACAGAACGATGGTCTGGATGGACGCCCCGCGCCTGATGCTCGCCATGTGGATGAGACAGGCCGTCGCCATGGCGACCACGAAAGCGTTGACCGCGACCACATATTCGCCCGCTGCCGGAATGAGGGCGACACCGAAGGCGATGGCCAGCGCCGCGCCGAAGCTCGCGCCGGCTGAAATGCCCAGCGTGAAGGGGCTCGCCAGCGGGTTGTTCAAAATGGTCTGCATCTGCGCCCCGCCAATGGCGAGCGCCATGCCCACGACGATGGCCATTAAGGCGGCCGGCGTGCGGATGGACCAGACGATGACCCGCATCTGCGCATCGGCCTCGGCCGGCGCGATCAGCGTGCGCGCCACATCCCAAAGGCCGTAGCTTGCAGGTCCGGTGGCGATGTCGCCGATCAGCGCCAGAACGAGAGCGACGGAGAGAGCGGCGAGAACGAGCTTTCGCCGCAGGGTCAGCGCCTGATAGGAGGTGCGCCCCGAAAGGGGCGCTGTTTCACTGCGAATGCCGGTCATGACGGATTGTCGGACAGGCTCACGGCGTAGCCCGGCAGATAGTCCACGGGCAGGAAGCGGCGGTGATAGTCCGCAAATGTCTCGTCCGGGTCCAGATCGGCAAAGAGCTCGGGATGGAACCATTTCGCCATCTGCTGCACGGCCACGAAATCATAGGGGCTGTTGTAGAACTGGTGCCAGATGCCGTGGAAATTCTGCTTTTCCTGCGCCTCGGTGCCGGCATAGGCATTGCGCGTCGTGTACCAGTCCAGCTTTTCGCGCGCGTTTTCGGTGTCTTCGCCCGGACCGACCGGTATCCAGCGTCCGCCTGGAACATAGGCTTCCCAGTCCGCGCTGGTAACGACCACATGCTCCGGATTGGAGACGATCACCTGCTCCGGGTTGAGCTGGCCGAAGGTCGCGGGCAGGAAATCGCTACCTATATTGTGGCCGCCGGCGAGCTCGACATATTTGCCAAAGTTCTCCGGCCCGAATGTGAGGCAGCATTCCTCCGAATAACCGCCGATGCGCTCGATGAACACGTTCGGCCGTTCAGGCCTCTGCGCGGCGATGACATCGGTCACCTCGGCCATTGCCTTGCGCCGAAAGGCGACGATTTCCTCGGCCCTGTCCTCGCGGCCCATGATCTTGCCGAGAAGGCGGATTGTCGGATCGGTGTTTTCGAGCGGCATGTGCCGGAAATCCACATAGAGAACCGGAATATCGAGCGCGGCGAGCTTCTCGACATATTCGGCGTCCTCATTGGCGCGCATGGCCTCGAGATTGAGCAGAACCACATCGGGCTTCTGGATAATGGCCGACTCGATGTCGATCAGACTGTCTTCCTGCCCCTTGAACGTGGTGAGGTCCGCAAGCTCGGGAAACGCCATCAGATATTGCGCATAGGTGGCGGGGTCCGCCTCGATCAAGTCGTTGCGCCAGGCAACGATGCGCGAAAGCGGGTTTTCCGGGGCGAGCGATGCAATGAGGTAAAGCTGTCTGCCCTCGCCCAGCAAGATCCGCTGAACGGGCGCCTGAACGGTGACCTCGCGGCCTGCAATATCGGTCACGACAAGCGGTGCCTGCGCCTGAGCCGCCGGCTTGTCATTGGCAAGAGCCAACCCTGATGGCACGGTCAGGGTCAGCAGAACTGCCATGGCGATGGAGCCAAGCAGGGTTCGTCTTTCAGTCATTTGAAATCTCCTGTTTGTTTGAGTGTCGCTCCCTCAGCCATGTGCCGAGCGCGATGCAGGTGGAGAGGGCGTAGAGGGATGAGACGAGTGGGAACGCGGCTTCCAGTCCCAAGAGCCGCGTTGCGATGACGCCGGCGGTGATGCCGATCACGGATGCGCCCTGCTGCCAGCTTTGCGCGAGGCCAAGCGCCCGCCCCTGCCGGTCGCCCGGCGTGGCTGCCGAGACAAGCGAGAGCAGAACGGGCGTGGTGCCGCCCAGAAGCACACCCCAGAGGAAATAGAGCATGGTGAATGTCGCAACGGAGCTGGTGGCCCCGGCGAGATGCGTGACGAGCAGGCACGCGGTCGAGATCAGCACGCTCCAGCCCAGCACAAAGGCGTTGGGCCGCTCTTCGAGGAACCGCGCCCACAGCGGCGCGGCAAGCACGAAACCGAGAGCCAGCAGGCCGTAGCTGAAGCCGGCAACCCAGTGGGCCGCGCCGAAGACCTGCGTCATGTAAAGCGCAAACGGAACCTGAAGCACCATGCGGCTGGCAATGAGCGTGCTCATCAAAACAAAGAGCGCGGTGACAGGCGCCTCGGCCGGCCGCGCCTGCACCCTGCCCGCGCCCACGGCGGGCGCTTCGCCCTGCGGTGTCGGCAGGCTTAGCCAGGCGACAAGGGCGCAGAGGGCGCAGACCGCGCCAGCGGTGAGGTTGATCACGGCGAAGGGATAGGCATCGAGGATCAGCCCGCCCAGAAACGCGCCGCCGAGCGAGCCCACATTGGTGGCCACCTGGAGCCAGGCGAACAGGCTTGTGCGGTCCCTGCCCCCGGTGACCTGAACCCCATATGCCTGCGCCGGGGCGATATAGCCCGCGCATCCCCCCTGCAGAAAGCGCAGGGCCATGATGGTCCACACATCGGTTGCGAAGGCCACCAGCAATTGCGTGACGGCCAGCCCCGCAAGCGCGCGCACCATCATCAGCCGGTTGCCGTAGCGGTCTCCCATCCGCCCCCAGAAAGCGCTGGTCAGCGATATGCCGAGCATGGGGAGCACGTAGACGCCGATGCCGGCAAGGGCGAAGGCGTTTTCAGAAGCGCTCAGCGCCTCGATGTGCAGCGGCCAGAACGGCCCGCTCATCTCCATCGCGCCCATGGAAACGAATTGCAGCGCAAAGAGCAGAACAAAGACCGGCCCAAAGCCGCGAATGACCGTTGCCGTGAGCGTCATTGCGCCTCCGCCAGCGGGTTGGGCAGCGTGTGCTCGGCGCGGTAGTCGCGGTATCGCTCCAGATGCATGCGCAGAACGGATCGCGTCGGCCAGGGCTCTTCGAGAAACGCCGTTCGCTCCCGCTGCCAGAAGGCGTCGCTCAGCATGCGCGGGCGCAAAGCGTCGAAAACGCTTTCCGTTTCTTCTCTGAGAATGCGCCACAGGCCCGTGTCGCGGAGCTCATAGTGATCGGTGAGGGTGAGCGCGATCTCGTGCAGATGGCAGACGAAGCAGGCATCGATGAGGAAGGACCGCACCGGGCCGATATCCTCGTCGAACGTGGTGGGCAGAATGCCCTCCCGCACAAAGGGTTTCAGCCGGAAGCCGCGTTCCTCGAAAAGCGGTGCGAAGCTGCGGCCATCACCGAAATCGCGGATCAGCAGTTTTCGTGGTCTGCCCGCCGCATCGAACAGGGTGGTGCTGTTCTGCTGATGCGCCTCGAAGGCGATGCCATAGAGCAGATACATGGTGAGCACGGGCTCGATGATGGTGCGTGCATAGGAGCGGAAGAAGGCTTCCACCGCCGCATCGCCCTCGCCGCCCTCGTCTCCCCGGGCGATCAGCTCGCAGATGAGAGGCCGGCCATCGAGCGGGCTTTCGGCAAGAAGGGCGGCAACGGCGACCGCGATCTGACCGTCGGCAAGCTTCAGCACATCGGTGTTGCGATAGACAACCGAGAGAAAGCGGCCGGGATGCTCATCGCCCGTTTCGGGATCGCGGAGGATCGCGCCCAGCTCCTCAGTGAAAATGTCGAGCCTGTCGGTTAGCGCCTCCCCCTCGCGCATCAGGATATCGCGGATCATCGTGCTGAGGCGCGGCCCCATATGGATGGACTTGGCCTGCAGGGTGCGCTGCTCGCTGGTCATCCAGATCGCGACCGGCAATTTGATGAAGGGGCGCGGGGTTTGCGTCTCCGGCAACATGGTGCGGAACGACATGGAAGGCAGCATCACCAAGTCGGGGCCTTCCGGGTCGAGCACGCCACGGGCGATCTCGTCTGCAAATTCGTGGCGCACGAAATGCGTCAGATGCCAGGCATGGATCGGCAGCGGTATCCACTCCGTCACCACCTGGCCGCACGCCTCCAACCGGTGCAACCAGTCCCGCCAGCAATCGGGGAAATTCTGCGCGAACCAGTCGGAATAATCGGCCACATGAGGCATTCTCTCGACATGGGCCCAGTCCCTGCGCAGCGCGGCAATGCGCACCGGCACCCGCGCGCCGAACTCGGGCGAGAACGCTTCCACGTCTTCTGCCGAGAGGCCCGGGCGCGCCTTCCACGTTGGATAGAAGGGGTGCCCTTCAAGCGCGCCCCATTGATCGAGGAACATCGCCGCCAGATGGGGCGGCAGGGTCTCCTGCAGATAGGCAAGGAGGCCGGGGGCCTTCCCATCATCGATCCGGCGTCGCAGCCCCGCGCTCCAATCCGCGCGGTAGCGACGCGCCAGAATGTCGTTTGCCATGCTGTTTTCGATGTCGCGCAGGAGATGTGTGATGCCATTGGCCGCGGGCGACATGGCAAGGCTCGGGGCAATCGCCCGCACCAGCGTGACGGGATGCTCGATGCGGGCGCGAACGCCTGCCGCATCCACAAGCTCCATCGGTCCGAAATTCCGCAGTGTGCCTGCGGGCGCACGACGCAGGTCAGCGAAATGGAGAACCCGGCGCGATGGCCAGAGCGGAAGTTCCGCCTCATTTCTGTCCCCGGCCCATTGCAGGGCCGCCGGATCGAGCAGGCCTTCGGCGAACAGGCAGCGGATGAGCCTTCGCAGTGCGTTCTGCACTGCGTTTTCCCGCAAAGGCGCTTCATCGAGACTGGCGGCGGTGTAAAGGCGAATGTCATCCATCACGCAGCCTCCGACCAGTTGCGGGGCAGATAGGCCGGCGCGGTTTCGGCCAACCCGCCGTGATAATCACAGGCCCAGCGATAGGTTTTCGCGATGTTGGGAACCGCCACGCCGAGCCGTTTCGCCATCTCAACCAGCAGGGCCTGCCCGAAACCGATGTCCTCGTGGAAGGCGCGGCTTTCGCGGTCAATCACCAGCCCCCGCCCCTGCGGATCAGGCGTCATGGGGGCTTTGATACCGGCATAGGCGCGGTTCGTGCGCAGGAGCGAATAGAGGCTTCGGGCATCCCCGATCTAGTCGCCATAGGCTTCGATCAGCTCCTGCCGGAGCGGCTTCACGCTGCTGAGATCGATGCCGAGCTTCGCCTCTGCCGCATGGCGGATCGCCTGATTTTCCGCATCACACGCCTCAAGGAGATCCGCGCCCTTTTGCGGACAATCGCTCCACCAGCAGACGGGTGCGTCGAACGCTCTGCCCTGCCATGGCCCGTCCGGGCCGATCAGGCCATAGAGCACGGCCGGGTGCATGAGTGCATTGCCGGGGGTGAGCGTGATTTCCAGATAGTCGCGCAGCATCGTCACCGGGGCCGCAAACAGCGTGGCAAGCAGGCCAGCCAGTTCCGCACCGTGGGCGTCATCCTCGCGGCGGTGAAGCGCTGCATAAAGCTGCGCCTTTGCACCGCCCATGCGCACGCGCTTTCCGGGCGTCAGGTCGAACGCCGTGTGGGGCACATCCTTCATGCCCCAGATCACGACATTGTCGTGTCCAGCAAGAATTTCGGCGGCCAGCCAGTCGAACCCGCAAAAGCCGGGGATCGCGCCGAGAAAGACGCGCCTCTCCTGCGGAAGGTGCGGCGCAAGCTGTTCAAGAAGCCCGGCGCGCGCCTGTGCGGGCTGGGTCACCACGACGAGATCCGTCTGGGAGAGCGCCCGCTCGGCATCCGCGCCCACATAGTCTGGCCGCGCCGAGAGCACACCGCCGTCAGCGGTGTGCGCCTCCCACTGGCTCTCGCCAGAGGCCCAAAGTTCAGCCAGTTCGGCGTTCCGGGTGAAGACGGAAACGCTGACATTCGGCTGCTGCCTGTAAAGCACTGCGTTGAGATGTCCGGTGCGGCCCGCGCCGCAGATCGTGACCTTCATGCCGCGCACGCCATGCCGGAGAGCCAGAATTCGAGCTGCTCGCCAATCGCGGGGTCGAGCAGGTTGCGTTTGTGCATCCAGTCATCATCGAAGATGGAGCCCAGATATTTCTCGCCGCCATCGGCCACCACGGTGACAACCGTGCCCGAAAGATGGCCCGACGCGATGAATTCCAGCGCCTTGTAGATGGTTCCGCCCGTGGAGCCCCCGACCAGAAGACCATGATGGCGGGCGACATGGCGCGCGGTTTCAAACGCCTGCGTGTCGGTAACCTGTACGCCTTCATCGATGCAGGTGTAATCGAGCACTTTGCCCACTTCGTCGCCGGCCGGGGTTCCCGTGCCAGACTGATAATAGGCATGCCCCGGCTTGCCGAAGACGATGGAGCCGGCAGGCTCCACCGCGATCGTGCGAATGCGCGGGTTGTGCCGCTTCAGACGCCGGGCGATGCCGGTCATGGAGCCGCCGGTGCCGACACAACCCACAAAGGCGTCGATCCCTCTGGGAAACTGAACGAGCAGTTCATCGACAAAGCCGGCATAGCCATCCGGGTTCGCCGGATTGTCGGACTGGTTCATGAAGAGCGCGCCGGGTAGCTGCGCGCCAAGCTGTGCGGCAAGCCGCTGCCGCTCCACCACCGCAACCTCGTCTTCGCGAAAATCGCCTTCGACAAAGCGGATCTCCGCGCCGAGCGCCCGCATGGTGCGGATCTTGTCGGGTGCTGCATGGTGGTCGACCACGGCGATAAAGCGCAGGCCGAATTCCTGCGCGGCAAGCGCCAGGCCTATGCCGGTATTGCCGGAAGAGGATTCGACAATCGTCCCGCCGGGGGAAAGCCTTCCGTCTTCAAGCGCGGCAATGACCATGCTGCGCGCCATGCGGTCTTTCATCGAACCGCCTGGATTGTTCTTCTCGATTTTGAGTGCCAGCGTAGCGTCGCTATTCGGCACAGGGATCGTCATGACCGGCGTGTAACCGATCAACTGGCCAATGGTGCTGCAAAGCATGTGCGCCTCTCGTCAGTGAGTCAGGAACAAGAGCTGGCTGCCCATTTGAGTCCTGAACCACGCGAAGGCGGCCCGGCATCGGGTGGCGATGAAATTCGTTTTCGAGGAGGTCCATCTGGTAGCCGCCAGTGTTGGCGCAGACCAGAATGTCTCCGGCGCGTGGAGCAACCGGAAAGGTGAGCCAACGGTTGCAAAGCACGTCTTCATCCAGGCAGCTGTGGCCTGCGATGTAGGCACGAACGGGCCTGAGTAAGCGTGCGGAGCGACCCGTCGGCAAAAGGACCGGATCGACCAGAAATTCGGACGAAAACCACGTCTCGCAGGCGCTGAAACTGCTGCCTTCGACAAAGATCACATGGTCTCTGGCCGTGAGCGCCTTGACCCGCAGTATCCGAAAGAGCGTCAGCGCCGTCTGATCGGCGAGCGCGCGCCCCGGCTCCAGCCCGAGCGTCAGCGCTTCGCGCTTCAGATAATCCGCAACGCTGTGGCCATCACCCATGGGAGCGTCGAGCAGATGGCGCAGCCAGTCGGCGGCGGAAAGCGCGCCCCCATAGGGATAGAACGCGGATGGCACTCTTCCGGTTCGATAATCGTCAGGCCTCTGCGCCTGCAAATGCGCGCGATAGGCGTGCGGATCGACATATTGCGCCGGCAATCCGCCGCCAATGTCGATCATGCGCGGGGCGAACCCCATGGCGCGGGCTTCAGCGATCAGCGGAGCGGCTTCACGCAATGCTTCTGCGCGCTCTTCCCAGGCATAACCACTTATATGAAAGTGCAGCCCATCGAAGCGCAGTCTCTTTTCGGCGGCAATGCGCGCAAAGCAGGCGCGCAGGCGCGGTGCGGGCATGCCGAAACGGCTCTTTTCATGACCGGCAGGCTGCAGGCGCATAAGCACCGGCTGCGCGCTCGTCCGGTCTGGAAGGCGGGCGATCAGATCGTCGAGTTCTTCCGGTGAATCGACCGAAATCAGGGCCTGACAATCGATCAGGGCTTCGTGAAACGCCCGGGATTTTGCCGGTCCCGTTGCCACGAGCTTTCCCCCATCGGCTCCGAGATGCAGGGCGTCCTGAAGCTCATAGAGGCTCGACACGTCAATCCCGGCACCGGCTTTCAATGCCGTGGCCATGAGGCCCGGTGATTTGTTGACCTTGGCGCCATAATAGACCGCATGGGCGACGCGACACTGCGCGAAAACCGCCTCCATCGCGGCAAGATTCTTCGCCAGCTGTCCGGGCCAGATCAGGTTGAGCGGGGAGCCGTGCCGGTCGATCCACTCCATTAGAAGCGTGTTTTCTTCGGCCAGAAATCTTGCGATTTCCGGACTTAAGACGGGGGAGAGCCCGGCATTGGGCTTGTGGCCATGAAACGTCACGGGCGCGCCTCGGGCGCTGGCCCGAAGAAACGCGGCGCGATGCCCGGGTGACGCAAATGGCCAAGCGGCAGCGCGCAGTCGGGCAGTTCCTCTACGAATAGATGCCGCGTGGTCTTGCTCGGGAATTTGCGGCCGCTGCGCGCCATCGCAAAGATGCGCGCTGGCGTTATCGTCATGCCCGGCCGCCAGCTCTCCACCTTCACATCGCAATAGTCGCGCAACACGACCGGAACGACGGCAAGACGCAGGCGCTGGGCGACGGCGAGACGATGATGGCCATCCATCACGAACAGGGCGCTCCTCTCGACCGCGATGGGCACGGTCCAGAAGCCATGGCGCAAAATAGCGTCCTGAAGCCCGGCAACCCGGTCGGGGTCGACGTCTTCGGTTGGTATCAGGCTTTCTGGCGAAAGGAGACGATACTGCATCACGAGTGATCCGCTGTTTTCGTTCCCAATCATCATTAATATGAGTATCTTTGTCAAGATTAAATGAGAGGCGCTGCACAACCCATGGCTGAGACCGCCGCCCCCTCGCCTGCCAGGCAGATCGGCGCTGCGACATCGCGTCTGTTGAGTGGACGCGCCTTCATGATAAAAGTGGCGTAGAATATATCACTTTAGGAGCATGCCATGAGCGATGCATTGTCGGCGCGCCCAAGGCCGCAGCCTGACGAGGCCCTGAAAGACCCGGCGGTGGACCGCGCTTTCATCGGCCGTCTGGTGCGGGAATTCTATCGCCGTGTTCGCAGCGATGCGCGTCTCGGCCCGATTTTCGCCGGAGAGATCAAGGACGACTGGGAACCGCATCTGGAAAAGATGACGGACTTCTGGTGCGCCGTGATCCTGAAGGATGGCAGCTATCACGGCCGACCCGTGCCTGCGCATGTGAAGCTCACCACCGTCGAGGAATCCGACTTCGACATCTGGCTCGGCATCTTCCGGCAGACGGTTGCAGATCTGTGCGCGCCGGGCACCGCGGCGGTCTTCGTCGAGCGGGCCGAGCGCATTGCAAGGAGCCTGCGGCTGGCCATGTTCTTCCGCCTGCCTGCAGCGCTCGGACCGGATGCGGCGCGTGCGAGGAGTGCAGGCAATGCGTGAGAACGAAACCAGCCCCGCAGCGCTCGCCGCCTATGGCTTCATCGCCCTCATCTGGCTGGGCATGGTGTGCGGCGTTTCCTTTTTGGCCACACCGGTGAAATTTCAGGCGGGCTCGATGTCGCTGCCTGTCGCGCTGGAGATCGGCAATGTCACCTTCGCAGCCTTTTCGCGCGTTGAATGGGCGCTGGCCGTCCTGCTGATGATGGCGACGGTGTTCGTTTATCGGCGACGCGTGCTTCTTCTGGCGACGGCGCTTCTGGTGGTGATCCTCGCCGTGCAATCATTCTGGCTTCTGCCCGTGCTTGACGCGCGCATGGCGGCCGTTATCGCCGGTTCGCCGCTGCCGGCCTCCATGCACCACTTCATCTACGCTTCCGGCGAGGGCCTTAAAGCGCTCATCCTGCTTGGCGCATCGCTTTGCGCCCTGTTCGGTCTGGTGCGCTCCCACAGGGTTTCCGGCGCAGCGCAGGGGTGACGCCATGCGTATGACGCAGCAGACGGATTATGCGCTCAGGATGCTGATTTATCTGGCGCTGCGGGGCGATGCCGGTTGCACGGTGAGCGAGGTGGCGAATGCCTATGATCTGTCGCGCAACCATCTGCTGAAAGTCGCGCGTCGGCTTTCGCAGATGGGTGTGGTGACCACGGAGCGCGGCCGCTCCGGTGGCATCGCGCTGGCGCGTGCGCCGGAGGAAATCACCCTTGGTGCGGTCGTGCGGGAGATGGAGGAAAGTTTCGCGCTGGTCGCCTGCATGGGCGGTGGCGCGACGCGCTGCGCACTTAACCCGGCCTGTCGCCTGAGGGGCGTCGTGGCCGAAGCGCTGGATGCATATCTGGCGGTGTTCGACCGCTATTCGCTTGCCGATCTCGTGGCCGAGCGTTCCGCGCTTGCCGGGCTTCTGGGCCTTGCGCTGGAGCCTCCCGCGGCCCCGGCCCTGAATTAAAGCCGGGCAGGAAACCCGCCCGGCATAGCCCTGCCCGGATCAGTTGGCGGCGAGTTTTTCCGGCAGCGCTTCAAACAGTTCGGCAAAGTGCTTCTTCGCCTTGCCGGGGTGCTTGACCTTCGCCGCAGCATCGGCATTTCCCGGCTCGCCGACCACCACCAGGGCGACCATCCCCATGCCGTAATGCGGGGTGCATTTGACGCCGTAAATGCCTTCTTCCGTCAGCGTCACCGAGAAATCCTTGCTGACCTTGCTGCGGAATGTTTCGGCGCCCTCAGGAACCATGCCCTTGATGGTCTCGGCATTGTGGCCGGGATCGACCGAGACGAAATTGATCGTGTCGCCGGGCTGCGCGCGAACGAAATCCGGCTCGAAAACCATCACGCCCTTCTCGCCCTTGTTGAGCATCCTGATCTCAAACTCGGCGGCGAAGCCGGGCGTTGAGACGATGCCAAGGGCAAGGCCGGCAACAAGTGCCACGGCGGCGGTTTTGATCGCTTTCATGAATGGTCTCCTGGGTTCGGCTTCGAACGCTTGATATCGACGGCTCCTTCTAGCCGTCGACATGGAGACACACTTTGCGATTGGTCAAACAGGCCGCATTTGAGCGCAGGTTTTCTACTGGAATGCGTTCTCGTCTATCGGCCAGATTGGGCGGGCGAGTTTGGTGTATCCCGCCGTCTTCGGATTGTTCGGATAGCACCCTTCCACCGCCGCGTAGATGATCTCTTCCGCGATGGGCGCAAAACCCGCATGGAAGTGGTTGGTCGACTTGATGAGAAGCACCTGCTTTTCCAGCGGATCGACCCCGAGATTGGAAAAGATATCCGGCTCGAAGGTCTGGGTGCGGTTGGTGTTGAGCACGATGTCGATCTCGGTGCCGACAAGCCGCACCACAGCCGCCGGGCCAAGCGTGACGCGGCTGGTGCCGAAGGTCTGCCACCCTTCTTCCGCCAGCCTGCGGATTTCGAATGTGCCGTCGAATGGCGTGCCACTGGCCGCATTCGCCTTGCCGCCGATGCGCATGTCGAGAATGGTGCCCTCGCCCGCGCCATGGGCAAAGCCGACGGCCTGCGGATCCCAGATGGTCGCGACACCCGCGCGCGTGATGCCGCTTTCAACAAGCGCATGCAAAAGC
Organism: Nitratireductor sp. PBL-C9; assembly: GCF_050877045.1. Taxonomy (NCBI): domain Bacteria; kingdom Pseudomonadati; phylum Pseudomonadota; class Alphaproteobacteria; order Hyphomicrobiales; family Phyllobacteriaceae; genus Nitratireductor; species Nitratireductor sp. PBL-C9. The sequence continues at coordinate 739,947 of NZ_JBPAXW010000001.1, read as the reverse complement.
GCGGTGTTGTCGCCTGCGGTTCCGCCACCGGGATTGTCCCACATATCCGCGATCACGACGGGTTTTCCGCTCCTGCCGCCGGCACCGGCTTTCGCGATGGCGTCTTCGATGGAGAGGCTGTTCATCGCGGTCATGCCACGCATGCCGCGCACCTCCAGCCCCAGTTCTTCGGCCAGTGCGTCACCGGCCTCCGGCGCATTATCGGTGACGACCATGACCTGGGTGCCAAGCTCGGGCACGTCGCCGCCCATGAAGCCATGGATCAGCGAGACCGAAAGAACGTCCCCCCTGCCCTGCAGCGCCTTCATGCGGTCCACGAAGGAGCGCATGGGCTCGCGGCTCGTGGGAAAGACGTCGACCATGCGGCAGTCGAAGGTGGAGATCACGGGGCGGATTTCGCCGCGCGTGGCGCGCAGCGCCAGATCCACCACATGCTCGGCGCGCTCGAGAAAATCCGTATGCGGAAACTCCAGAAAGGCGGCGAGAATGTCCGCCGCCGCAACGCGCTTCGCCGTCAGATGGCTGTGCGGGTCGAGTTCGGCGGCAACGATCACATTGGGGCCGACGATCTCGCGCACACGGGCGAGCAGATCGCCCTCGCAGTCGTCGAGCCCGCGCGCCACCATGGCCCCGTGCAGGCCGAGCACCACGCAGTCCACCGGCATGGCGGCCCGGAGCTGATCGAGAATCTCATCGCGCAGCGCCTCATAGACATCGAGACGGACATAACCGCCCGGTTCCGCCCAGGTGGCGGTGCCCTCGATCAGGGTGAAACCCTCCTCCTTCGCCCGCCGCCGCAGAACCGGAATCGGCGCGGAGCAGAGCGTCGGGGTTTCGGGATGGTCGCCGGGTTTGGCGTAGAAAGCCATCTCGAAATCCCCGCGATCCGTGGGGATGGGCGAAAAGGTGTTGGTTTCGGTGGCGAGCGACGCCGTGAAGACACGCATGCGATGAGATTCCGGTTTGTCTGGATCAGAGCGGCTTGTAGGCGACGGCCTCGACCTCGATCTTGATGTCGAGCATCAGCCGCGATTCAACGGTGGTGCGCGCCGGCGGATCCTTGGGGAAGTGCTTTCCATAGACGGCGTTGAAGGGGCCGAAATCGCGCGCGTCTTCCAGCCACACGGTCGTCTTGACCACATCGTCCAGCGAGCAGCCGGCGAGCGCCAGCGCGGCCTTGACGTTGGCCATCACCTGCTGGGTCTGCTCGGTGATGCCGCCCTGAACGACAACGCCATCCTCACCCACGGGCACCTGGCCCGAAATGTAGACGAAGTCGCCGGCGCGAACGGCGGGGGAAAGCGGCACATGGGATGTGCCAAAGCACTGCTTGGTCATCGATAAACTCCGTTTTGAGACCTATTTCACCGCGCCGATCGCGAGGCCGCGCACGAGATAGCGCTGCAACCAGGCAAAGATGATGGCGACGGGAATTGTGGCGACGAACGTGGCCGCCATGACATGGTGCCATTCGACCGTGTAGCGGCCGGCAACCAGCGAGAAGATCTGGATCGGCAGCGTGTAGCTCTCCTGCCGTCGCAGCATGGTGAGTGCGATCACGAACTCGTTCCAGGCATTGATGAAGGAGAAGATGGCGGTAACCGTCATGGCCGGAAGGGCAAGCGGCAGGAACACCATAACCAGCGCCTTTGCCGGGCTCGCGCCCTCGATCCAGGCGGCTTCCTCCAGATCCTTCGGGATGGTGGAGAAATAGCTCTGCAGCATCCACACCGTGAAGGCGACGTTGAACGCGCCATAGACGAAGACGATGGAATTCACATTGTCGAGCAGGCCGAGCCACACGACCAGTCGGAACAGGCCGATCACCAGCACGATGGGCGACAGCATCTGCGTGACCAGAAGGAACTGGCGGAAGAAGCCCTGTCCCGCGAAACGGAAACGGCTCATCGCATAGGCTGCGGGAATGGAGACGGCGAGCGCCAGCACGGTCGACAGAACCGACACATAGACCGAGTTCCACAGCGCATTGCCGAAATTGGTGACGGCCCACATGTCGATAAAGTTGCGCCATGCCGGCTCGCGCGGCCACCAGGTGGGCGAAAGCACTTCATTTGCCGGCTTGATCGCGGTGATGAACATCACGGCGAACGGGAACAGGATCAGCACGATGAGCGGCGAGAGCAGCGCCCAGTAGAGGAGGGATTTTTTCAGCTTCGGGCTCATGTGCGTTCCCTCCGCATGGCCAGCGAGACATAGAGAACGGTGAAGGCAAGCAGCAGCACGAACATCATCACCGAAAGGGCCGAGGCCTCGCCGAGTTTCCCGAAGCGGAAGCCCAGCTTGTAGAGATAGGTGACGAGAATATCGGTGGAGTTCGCAGGACCGCCCTGCGTGGTGGCCCAGATGATCGGGAACGAGTTGAACACATAGATCATGTTCAGCACGATGGAGATGTTCAGGAACGGCTTCATCAGCGGCAGGGTGATCTCGCGGAATGTCTGCCAGCGCGACGCGCCCTCAAGCTTCGCCGCCTCATAAAGATCGTCGGGAATGGAGGAGAGTCCTCCGAGAAAGATCGTCGTGGTGAAGGGCACCGTGACCAGAATGCCGATCATGATCTGCACCGGAAAGGCGGTGGAGGCGCGGGCGAGCCACTGGATGTTCTGGTCGATGAGACCGAGGCCATGAAGGCCGGAATTGAGCATGCCGCTTTCGCCGTTCAGCGCCCAGCGCCAGACAATGGCGGTCATGGTCAGCGACACGGCCCAGGGCAGCATGATGATGACGCGCGCAATCGCGCGGCCATAAAAATCCTCATTGAGGATCATGGCGACGGGCACGGAAACGACGAGCGTGCCGATGACGATGGCGCCGGTCCAGATGAAGGTGCGCCACAGCGCGCCCAGAAAATCAGGATCGGTGAAGACCGCCACGTAATTTTCGACACCGTTGAAACCGCGCAACTGGCCGAAACGATTGACGTCATTGAGCGAAATCGTGCCGAGCTGGTAGAGCGGCCACAGGATGATGAACGCGGCGAGCAGGAACCCCGGCAGGATCAGCAGATAGGGATTGGTCAGAGGCGAGCGGATCATGGTCCCGTCACGTTTTGCCGGCTCATCGCCGGATGAAACTTGGAAGTCGGCATGCGCGGCGCTGGGCCGCGCATGCCGGTTCGGTCAGGCCGTGATCAGTTGCCGAGAATGCTGTTGATCTCGCCGGCAGCGGCATCAAGCGTGGCCTTGGCCTCGCCATTGCCCAGATAGATGGTCTGGACCGCATCTGACGTGGTTGCCGCGATCTCCTCCCAGCCGGCGATGACCGGTGCAAAGCGGGCGTCCGGCAGAAGCGCGGTGAACTCCTTCAGATCGGCATTGTCGGCAAAGGCCGGCTGCGCCGCGACTTCCGGATTGACCGGCAGGAAGCCCTCGCCGGAGGTGAACTTGGCGCGCCATTCGGTGGTGAACAGCTGATCGAGGAACTTCCAGGCCAGATCCTTGTTCTCGGAATTCTCGAACATGATGATGGAATCGGTCACGCCATAGGTGCCACGGTCACCCTCGGGACCGGCCGGAATGGCCGCCACGCCATATTTGAGATCCGGCGCTTCTTCCTTGATCTGGTTGGAAAGGAACGGCGCGGTGATCATCATGCCGACCTTGCCCTGCTTGAACAGGTTCTGCACGTCCTCACGATTGTAGGAGGTGACGCCCGGCTGCGTTGCGCCGGAATCGATCAGCGACTTGTACATCTCCGCCGCCTTGTAGCCGGCATCGGTGTCGAGGCCGGACGTGCCGTCTTCTTCCACCAGCTCGCCGCCATAGGCCCAGAACGCATAGTAGAAATAGACGTCCGTCTCGATTTCCTTGCCCTGAAGTCCGAAGCCGGCAATATCATCGCCCAGCGCGCCGATCTTCCTGGCTGCCTCGGCAAGCTCATCCCACGTGTCGGGAACTTCGGTAATGCCGGCCTGCTCGAACAGGTCCTTGTTGTAATACATGGCGCGGGCCGATGCGGCGACCGGCAGCCCATAGGTCTTTTCCTGCATCACCGAAGGCTCAAGGAAGACCGGGAAGAAGCGATCTTTGAAGTCCTGAGTCATGTAATCATCGAGCGGTGCGGCAATGCCCTGATCCACGAAGTCGATCAGCCAGCGCGTGCCGATGATCGAGAGATCGGCATTGGCGCCGCCGGAAATATCGGTGGTCAGCTTTTGCAGAAGCACATCCCACGGCACCACTTCGACCTGGATTTCGGAGCCCGGATTGGCTTCCTCAAAGGCTTTTGCGGCTTCCTCGAAATACGGGCCGGTTTTCGAGCTGTATTCCGCAACGGTCACGCGCACAGTCTCTGCATGCGTCCATCCCATCGCGGCTAACAAAGCAGCGCCGGCAACGGCTGTCCTGAGTGCAGTCCTTTTCATGTCTGTCTCCCTGTTCCTCTCTTGGGTTCCTGTTCCATCTCCCGTTCGGGAGGCGGCGGCCGACCTGTTTTCCCGGTTGCCTTCTCGGCGTGAGCGGCAATCTTTTATGTAATTTTTTTACAGAAATTCGCTTCTGGCAAGGAAAATCGCACAATCGTGTTGCTAAATTACGATTTTTCGGCAAGCTTTAGATGTCGGCTGGTGTAACTGCCGACGCCCCGTCTGCCTGTGAAACGAAAAACACGAGCACAAAAGCGGCGGACGAAACGAGCGAATGAATGGGAGTGCAATGATCGATCTTGGTGGCCAGAGAATCGTCGTAACGGGCGCGGCCGGTGGCATTGGCCGGGCCATGGTGGAGGTTCTGTCGGGTTTCGGGGCTTCAGTCGTCGCGTGCGATCTGGATGAGGCCGATTTATCCTTCGCCGGCGTCGCAGAGGCGCAGCGTTTCGACCTGCTGGACGATAAAGCGGTCGAGGCGGCTGCAAAACGGATCTGCGAAAACGGGGTCCCTTCCGCCATCATCTCCAATGCCGGGTGGACACGCGCCGAAACGCTGGATGACGTCACGCCCGAAGCGCTGACCCATGAGCTGAACCTCAATCTGCGCAGTGCGGCGCGTCTTTCGCAGGCGTTTCTGCCGGCCCTCCGCCAGCGCGAAGGCGGCGCGGCCTTCGTCTTCATCTCATCGATCAACGCGCTCTCCCATTACGGCAACCCCGCCTATGCGGCTGCCAAGGCGGGGCTGATCGCCTGGATGCGCGCGGTCGCCACGGAAGAAGGCCGGCACGGCATCCGCGCCAATGCGATCACGCCTGGTTCCGTTCGCACCATGGCGTGGGATCATCGCATCGAGCGCGACCCGGAGATTCTCGGCAAGGTCGGAGCGCTTTATCCGCTGCGCCGCATGGTGGAGCCTGCGGAGGTGGCGCGCGCCGCCGCTTTCCTCGCCTCCCCGCTTTCAAGCGGCATCACCGGCACGGTGCTTCCCGTGGATGCAGGCATTTCCGCCGGAAACCTGCCCTTTCTCGAACAGATCGCCGGCTAAGGAGCCCCTTCATGGCTGAGTTGAAACTGACGGATATCTGCAAACGCTACGGCTCTCTGACAGTCATCGAGAAACTGTCTCTGGCCATCGACGATGGCGAGTTTGTCGTTCTGGTCGGGCCGTCCGGCTGCGGCAAGTCCACGCTTCTGCGCATGATTGCGGGGCTGGAAGCGATCAGCGCCGGCGACCTCATGATCGGCGGCGCGCGCGCCAACGATATCCCGCCACAGAAGCGGGACACCTCCATGGTGTTCCAGTCCTATGCGCTCTTTCCGCATATGAGCGTGCGCGACAATATCAGCTTCGGTCCGCGCGTGCGCGGCGAGCCCAAGGACGAAACGGAGCGCCGCATCAAGAAGGCGGCTGAAATTCTCAATCTTGGCGACTATCTGGATCGCAAGCCGGGACAGCTTTCCGGCGGTCAGCGCCAGCGCGTCGCCATGGGCCGCGCCATCGTGCGCGATCCGAAAGTATTCCTGTTCGACGAGCCCTTATCCAATCTCGACGCCAAGCTGCGCATCCAGATGCGCACCGAGATCAAGGCGCTGCATCAGAAGCTCGGCACCACCATCGTCTATGTGACCCACGACCAGATCGAAGCCATGACAATGGCCGACCGGATCGTTGTCATGAATGGCGGCAATATCGAGCAGGTGGGCACGCCGCTGGAGCTCTATGACAACCCCGCAAACACCTTTGTCGCCGGCTTCATCGGCTCGCCTGCCATGAGCTTCCTTCAGGCGCGGACGGAAAGCGCCGATGGCGCGCCGGTTGCCGTTCTGGGCGATGGCAGCAAACTGCCCATCGCCGCCGGCGCGGGCGACGGACGCCCGGTCACGATCGGCATCCGGCCTGAATCCTATGTGCGTGACCCGCAGGGACCGCTGGCGCTCAAAGTGGCGGTGGTGGAGCCGACAGGACCGGAAATCCATGTGTTCGGAACGATTGCGGGCGAGGATGTGCGCGTCGTCCTGCGCGACCGCGATCTGCCGCGGCCCGGTGAGGAATTGCGGCTTGCGGTGCCCGTCGAGCACGTGCATCTGTTCGACCACGACAATGGCCAGCGACTGAAGGCAGCCTGAGAATGGACGAACGCGCCCCCAACGATACGGAACGAACGGTCGATATCATCGCCCGGCTGCAGGACCGGCTGGAGCGGGGGCGCGGCGCGGAAATTCGTCTGGTCGAGAGCATTCTGGCCGATCCGCATTTCGCGGCGCACGCGCCGATTGCGCAGATCGCCGAACGGGCGGGCGTGAGCGAACCGACCATCACGCGGCTGGCGCGGGCGCTCGGTTTCCCCGGCACGCGCGACATGCGTTTTCACCTTGCGCAGGCGCTCGCCATTGGCGGGGCCTATCTGCGCGAGCCGAGCGCGCCGGTGGAGGAGCTGCCGCTTTCCGGTCAGGTGGTCGCAAAGGTGGCGACCGGCGCACATGCCGCGCTCGACCTCATGTCGATGGCGCTGGCCGATATCGATCTGGAGCCGATGGCCCGCAGCATCAGCCGGGCAAGCCAAATCCTGATCTATGGCACTGGCGGCAGCTCGTCCTTTGCCGCCGTGGAATTGCAGAACCGGCTCTTTCGCCTTGGCCTGCACGTCACCGCCCACACCGATCCGCAATTGCAGCGCATGAGCGCTTCCGTTCTGGAGCCGAAAGCGGTGGTGATCGGGTTTTCCGTTTCGGGCCAGGCGCCCTCCGTCATGGATGCGGTGACCATCGCCCGCCAGTATGGCGCGCGGGCTTACGTGGTGACGACGCCCAACACGCCGCTGGCCGAGGCCGGCGACGCGCTTCTGCCGCTGACCTTCAAGGAAGACGGCAATCTCTACAAACCTTCCTCCATGCGGTATGCGCTGCTGGCGAGCGTCGACATCATCGCCATGGCGACGGCCCTGACGCTCGGCAAGAAGGTGCTTGAACCGCTGCGCCGCGTGCGCCATAGCCTTGCCAGCCAGAATATCCGCGATCCCGAACTGCCCATTGGAGACTGATGCCGTGCGCATTCTCGACCTGGAAACGCCGGCGGTGGTCATCGACCGCGCCAGGGCGAAAGCCAACCTTGTTCGTGCCCAGGCCTATGCCGACGAACATGGTCTGAAGCTACGCCCGCACATCAAGACGCACAAACTGCCCATGTTCGCAAAGCTTCAATGCGACCTGGGCGCAGTGGGCATCACCTGCCAGAAAATCGGTGAGGCCGAAGTGATGGCCGATGCCGGGATTACCGACATCTTCATCCCCTACAACATTCTGGGCGCGGGCAAGCTCGACCGGCTTCTGGCGCTGCACCGGCGCATCACCATCTCGATCACCGCCGACAGTGCGGTGACGGTGGCAGGCTATGCCGCGCATTTCACCGATCCCGATCATCCCCTTCCGGTTCTCATCGAGTGCGATACGGGCGCGGGGCGCTGCGGCGTGCAGACGATGGAAGAGGTCGTGACGCTCGCGAAAGAAATCGACGCAGCACCTGGCCTGCGCTTCGAAGGCTTGATGACCTATCCGCCGCGCGGGAAACTCGCCGAGGTGGAAGAATGGCTGAGCGAGGCCATCGCCGCACTTGAGAAAAACGGCCTCAGGGCGAACACGGTTTCCAGTGGCGGCTCGCCCGATTTCTACGAGGCGGGAAGCGTGAAGAGCGCGACCGAGCACAGGCCCGGAACCTATATCTATTCAGACCGGATGCAGGTGGCTTTCGGCCATGGCACGCTGGAAGACTGCGCGTTTACGGTGCTTGCCACGGTGGTGAGCCGCCCGACGGAGAACCGCGCGGTCATCGATGCGGGCTCCAAGGCGCTCGCCGCCGACCTCGCGCCCGTGCCCGGCCATGGTCACATCGTGGAATATCCCGATGCGGTGATTACCGGGCTCAGCGAGGAGCACGGCGTCATCGATCTTTCAGGCTCTGCCAAAAAACCTGAAATCGGCGAGAAAGTGCGCATCATTCCCAACCATGTCTGCCCGGTGTCCAACCTCTATGACGCGGTGAACCTTGCCGATGGCGACACCGTCACCGAGACCGTTCCGGTCGCTGCGCGTGGCCGCCTGACCTAGAGCAATTCCAGGAAAAGTGGGGACGCTCTAGATCCTGCCCCCAAACCCCATCATCAAGACGGAGGAGCTGATGAACTACGACAAGAATCCCTTTCCCGAAGGCGACGCCGACCGTCATTACTTATGGGAGATGCTGGTGCGGCGCGACATCGACGCGTTCCTCTCGCAGGACTGGTCGATGGTGGAAGGGGATTTTGCCGAAGACCGCTTCTTTGGCATGCACGCGCATTTTTTGAGCGATGCGGATTCCTGGCGGCTTCAGTTTCCCAACGTCGAGACCTATCGCGACGAGTGGCTGCGTCAGGGCAAGGAGACGGCGGCCACTGCGTTTGCCGAGCCGCTGCGCGAAGCCCTGTTCCGCGTTACCAATATGCGCGACATCGACATCGATGGCGACCGCGCGGTCCTGCACAAGAAATTCAACGGCATGGTTGCCAAGGCCGACGGCACCGTCGACCGGCTGAACTGGCAAACGCTCTATTTCTGCTCGAAGATCGACGGGCGCTGGAAGATCACCGGCTTTGTCGGTTACATGCCGAACCCGCTTTGCACCTGATTTTCAGAAACTTGCGCTAATTTTTTCAAGCGCCGTCGGGCCTTTCGCCCGGCGGCGCTTTTTGTCAGAGGCGCTTGCCGGTCTCGGCATCGAAGAGATGCGTCATGCCCTTCTGGATGGCAAGCGGCAGCGTGTCGCCGGGAGCGACCTGCGCGCTGCCGGACAGCCGGGCGATCAGCTCGCCGCCCGCGCCATTTGCGCCGGACAGTTTGCCGTGAGCAAGCGTGTCCGCACCAAGCGTTTCCACTGCGGTGACCGACAGGTTGAGCGTGGCCTCATCCGCCGAAACAAGCTGCAGATGCTCCGGGCGCACGCCGAAGAGAAGCGGCCGGCCAGCTTCTGCGGGCTGGGCGTCGAGCGCCAGCTTGCCCCCGCCTTCCAGCTCAAAATCCGAGCCCGAGACGCTGCCCTGCAGAATGTTCATGGCCGGCGAACCGATGAAGCCGGCGACAAAGCGCGTGGCCGGACGTTCATAGACATTCATCGGCGTGTCGATCTGCTCGGCAATGCCGCCATTCATGACCACCAGCCGATCGGCCAGCGTCATGGCTTCCACCTGATCATGCGTCACGTAGAGCGCGGTGGTGCCCACCGAGCGCTGCATCTGCTTGATCTCGAGACGCATCTGCACACGCAGCTTGGCATCGAGGTTGGAAAGCGGCTCGTCGAACAGGAAGACGGCGGGATTGCGCACGAGCGCACGGCCCATGGCGACGCGCTGGCGCTGACCGCCGGAAAGGGCGCGCGGCTTGCGGTCGAGATAGGGCTCGAGCTGCAGCATGGTGGCGGCCTTGTCGACGCGCTGGCGGATCTCGTCCTTCGTCTTGCCGGCAATCTTGAGGCCATAGGCCATGTTGTCGAACACGCTCATATGCGGATAGAGCGCGTAGTTCTGGAACACCATGGCGATGTCGCGCTCGCGCGGTTCCAGATCGTTGACCACCCGGCCGTCGATTTCCATCGTGCCGCTGGTGATGCGCTCGAGGCCTGCGACCATGCGCAGAAGCGTGGACTTGCCGCAACCGGAGGGGCCGACAATGACGATGAACTCGCCATCGGCCACATCGAGGCTTACGCCGTGAATGACCTCGGTCTTTGCGTAGGATTTGCGGATATCGCGAATGGAAATCGTCGCCATGCCGATTTCGGTCCTTCTATTTTTCTGTCTCGACGAGGCCTTTGACGAACAGGCGCTGCATGAAGATCACCACAGCCACCGGCGGCAGAACGGCCAGCATGGCGGCTGCCATAGTCACGGGCCAGTTGCCGTAGTCATCGGCGGTCGGCATCATCTGCTTCAGACCCATCACGATGGTGTTCATCTCCGGCTTTGTGGTGATGAGCAATGGCCAGAGGAACTGGTTCCAACCGTAGATGAAGAGGATCACGAACAGCGCTGCGATGTTGGTCACCGAGAGCGGCAGCAGGATGTCCTTGAAGAAGCGCAGCGGCCCCGCGCCATCGACGCGCGCAGCCTCCACCAGCTCGTCCGGCACGGTCATGAAGAACTGGCGGAAGAGGAAGGTGGCGGTTGCCGAGGCGATGAGCGGCAGGATCAGGCCGGTATAGGAATTGAGCAGGCCAAGCGAGGCCACGACCTCATAGGTCGGCACGATACGCACTTCCACCGGCAGCATAAGCGTCATGAAGATCGCCCAGAAGGCGAGCATGCGGAAGGGGAAGCGGAAATAGACGATTGCATAGGCCGACAGGATGGAGATCGCGATTTTGCCGATCGCAATGCCCATGGCCATGATGAACGAGTTGAACAGCATGCGCCCGACAGGCGCGGTCACGCCCGAAGCCAGCGCCTCGCTGTAATTGTCGATGAGATGCGGCCCGGGCAGCAATGGCATGGGCGGGCGGATGATATCAAAATGCGTCAGCGTCGAGCCGACGAAGGTGAGATAGATCGGGAAGCAGACGATGGCGATGCCGATGATCAGCACCGCATGCATCAGAATGGTTCCAAAACCCCGTTTTTCGACCATGATCCGCCCTCCTCAGTAATGCACGCGCCGCTCGATGAAGCGGAACTGGATGACGGTCAGAATGCCCACGACAACCATCAGGATGACGGACTGGGCGGCGGAGGAGCCGAGGTCCTGCCCGACGAAACCGTCGGAGTAGACCTTGTAGACGAGAATGGTGGTCGACTGACCGGGGCCGCCTGCGGTCATCGTGTGAATGATGCCGAACGTCTCGAAGAAGGCATAGACGATGTTGACCACCAGCAGGAAGAAGGTGGTGGGCGACAGAAGCGGGAAGATGATCGTGCGGAAGCGGTGCCACTTGCCCGCGCCGTCGATGGCGGCAGCCTCGATCAGGCTCTTCGGAATGGCCTGCAGACCGGCCAGGAAAAACAGGAAATTGTAGCTGATCTGCTTCCACGCGGCAGCGAGGATGACAAGCGACATGGCCTGACCGCCATTGAGAACCGGGTTCCAGTCGATGCCGATGGCCTTCATATAAAAGGCGATGACGCCGATGGAGGGCTGGAACATGAACAGCCACATCACGCCGGCAACGGCAGGCGCGACGGCATAGGGCCAGATCAACAGCGTCTTGTAGGTCCCCGCGCCTTTTATGACCTGATCGGCCATAACGGCGAAAAGCAGCGCGACCGACATGGAAACCACCGTCACGAAGAAGGTGAAGACCGCCGTCGTGATGAACGACTTGAGATAATACGGGTCGCTGAAGAGATATTGGAAGTTCGAGAACCAGACGAACTGCGCGCCCAGACCGAACGGATCAGGCAGAAGCAGCGACTGGTAGAGGGCCTGTGCGGCAGGCCAGAAGAAAAAGACAATGGTCACCAGAAGCTGCGGCGCGAGCAGCAGGTATGGCAATAATCGATTGTCGAAGGTAACGCGTTTTTCCATGGGCCGACCAAATGATACGGGGCCGGCAGCTGTTGTGCCGGCCCCGCAATTTTACAAGATTAGCGCGTCGACTGCTCGAAGCGGCGCAGCAGCTGGTTGCCGCGGTTCACAGCTTCGTCGAGTGCGGTCTTGGCGTCTTTCTCACCCTGCCATACGGCTTCCAGTTCCTCGTCGATGATGGCGCGGACCTGATCGAAATTGCCGAGACGGATGCCCTTGGAGTTGTCCGTCGGGGCCTTGCCGGTCATCTGCAGAATGGCGATGTCGGTGCCGGGGTTCTCGTCGTAGAAGCCCTGCTCCTTGGTCAGCTCGTAAGCGGCGGTGGTGATCGGCAGATAGCCGGTGTCCTGGTGCCACTGAGCCTGCACTTCGGCGCTGGAGAGGTAGTTCAGGAAGTCGGCAACGCCGGCATATTCCTCGCCCTCATGGCCCGACATGACCCACAGCGATGCGCCGCCGATGATCGTGTTGAAGGGCGCGCCTTCCGCATCCGCCCAGTAAGGCAGGTTCGTCACGGTGAACGGGAAGTCGGCCTCGGCCTTCACACCGGCATAGCCAGCGGAGGATTCGGTAAACATGGCGCACTCGCCCGAACGGAAGCGCGCACCGCCCTCATTGCGGCGGCCGGAATAGCTGAACAGGCCGTCTTTCGCCCATGCGCCCATCTTGTCGATGTGCTTCACCTGCAGGTCGCCATTGAAGGCGAGCTCGGTGTTGGTGCCGGCAAAGCCATTGGCTTCCGTGGCAAACGGCACATTGTGGTAGGCGCTCAGGTTCTCAAGATGAATCCAGGACTGCCATGCCGTCGTGAGCGGGCACTCGGAGCCCGATTCCTTCAGCTTGACGAGGATTTCCTCGACTTCCGACCAGGTAGCCGGCTTGGTCTCGGGGTCGAGACCGGCAGCCTCAAGCGCGTTCTTGTTGATGTAGAGAACGGGCGTGGAGGAGTTGTAGGGCAGCGACAGCATCTCGCCGTCGGTGTTCGTGTAGTAGCCGGCAACCGGCGCGAGATACGCGCTCGGGTCGAAATCGGCTTCGGCTTCCGCCATCACTTCGTAGACCGGCTTGATCGCGCCCTTGGCAGCCATCATCGTCGCGGTGCCGACTTCGAACACCTGCAGGATGTGCGGCTGTTCGCCGGCGCGGAAAGCGGCAATGCCTGCGTTCAGAGCTTCCGAATAGTTGCCCTTGAGCGTGGCAACGACTTCATACTGGTCCTGGCTGGCGTTGAAGTCCGCTACCTGCTTGTCCAGAAGTTCACCGAGACGACCGGTGAAAGCATGCCAGAACTGGATCTGGGTTGCTTCGGCCTGTGCGACGCCGACCATTGCCGGCAGCGCCACCGTTAAAGCAGTCGCGGCGGAAAGCATTGCGCGAAATTTCATCTCTTATCTCCCTGTAGAGCTGGTCGCCGATTTTGAAACCGATCTCTCTTGACCAGCTATTGTTACCGTTGGATGACAACACCTGAAGAACAATATGTCTATACCTGTCGGACACAGAATTTTCATATTGCTTTCATTTACCTTCGTTTTTGGCATAGCGAAAGAGGCATTCGATGCGGCGTTTTTGTCGCGGATGCGGCGCGCGGAAGCACACTGCTTTCGCGTGTCACCGCGGCAGTGTGCATCAATTGGCAGGGTATTCAGACAACGCGCCTGGCAGCCACGACAATTGCATTTATTTAATTGTGGATGGCATTGCAGCCGCGCAGGGCGACGGGGAACAGCCGCCATCACTTGGCGACAGCAGCCGTCTCACGGCCTGAAGGAACATCCGAATCGTCAATGCCATGAGCCGGCGCGCATGGGACGGCGTCGGTCCAGACAGCTAGAAACGCGCCGTTATGGAACCCTGCAGGTTCCAGTCACCGGCCTGCGTGTTTCCACCGTCACTGAGAGCAACGCCGGCTATGAAACTGGCTGAGAAGGTTTCGCCGACACTGTAATCGAACCCCACTCCAAGCCCGCCCAGCGTTGTGCTCCGGTCCGTGCTGTGATCGCCCCCGAAGCCGAGATCGGCGAAGAAGTAGGGGGACAGGCTGTCCTGAACGGGCGGAAGCCAGTCGCCCCCGACCCGGTCTCCCAGCAGCGAGATGTTCGGCAAACGCAGTTCGTTGCGCCAGATGATGCCGCTGTCCACGCTCACATCATCGTAATTGTAACCGCGCACCGCATAGCGCCCGCCAAGAGAGACGCGCTCGGTATCCGGCAGCGCCTCGCCGGCAAGGGTTCCCGAGAGTGAGGAAATCCAGGAGAGCTGCGCCGGCAGTGGTGTGGCGCGGGTGAGATCCATGGCCAGGTAGGCGTATCGAAGGTCATCGATGCGGCCATTGGAAAATGGGTACCAGCTGGCCATGTCATTGCCGTGAAGCACACCGCCCGGATTGGCTTTCACGCGCACATCGACGACCGTTTTGCCCCAGCGGTCTTCGAAATCCCCGCTCCAGCCCAGCACCAGCTGGAAAAGCTCCGCACTTCCCTCTGCCACCGACACGCCGTTGAACAATGTACGGCGTTCGAGACGCTTGAACTCAACACCGCCATAGATATCGCCCCAATAGCGTCCCGGCAGGATGTTGGAGACCGCCGACCGATAGATCACCGGCAGTTCGAACGTGGTGTTCTCAATGGTGAAAAAGCGGTTCGGCCGGTCGCTGCTCGCAACCAGGGCCGGGGCGATTTCCAGACTTTGGCGGGCGAAGGTCGGGATGGTCAATCTGCCCGCATGACTGATGTAACCCGGATAATCACCCTCCCGCGGAATGATGATCCCCGGGTCGCTCCAGATGTCGTCGCTTGCCGTCATCTGATAGGAAATCCAGGGTGCGCCCGGCAGGGGCAGACGCGCAGAACCACCAAGGAAATAGCGGTCCCGCCCGGTGTCGCTTGAGCCGGAATTCGACCAGCCGGCAAAGACCTGCCAGGGCCGCTGCGTCCGGATCATGACGTCAAGATTGCTGAGCGCGGTGTCCTCGCCGGGCCGAAACACCCCTTCGGCGCGCCGGTATGGAGTGCGGTTCAGCCAGTTCAGATCCTCTTCCAGCGCCCGTGCATCGATTTTCTCTCCGCGCGCTGCGCGCAATCCCTTCCGAATGCCCTCGGCTTCGCCGGCGGCAACGCCTTCGACCGTCACTTCACCGGTGCGAAACTCTATGACACGGACCTGCAGCACACCGCTGGTGATTTCCTGCGGCGGCAGGGTGACGGAGACAAACGGGTAACCGGCATCCCTGTAGACGCGGGCGATTGCGGCCTGGATCCTGCCCGCCAGCGCCAGCGTCAGCGGCTCACCGATGAACGCGCCCAGTGCAGTCTCAGCGGCCTGCCAGTCGATGATCTCGATTTTTCCCCCGACGCCTTTCGGCGGTGCAGCGGCAGCCGCATCATCTTCTCCGATCAGATAAACGCCGGCCAGATCAACCCCGAGCGGCGTCGTATCTGTCGCACCGAACTCCTGTTCATCAACGCCGAGAGAAACCGGCTCACCCGGCGCAACCTGCGGCAGGTTGCGCTCAAGGGCGGACTGCGCAAAGGCAACGGGTTGAAAGAGGAGAATGCCAGCGCTCAGTGCGATGGGCAGCGTCAGCAGATGCTGACGGATCGAAAACTCTGATGTCATCATCATTCCACCGCAGCGCTCAGCCATGCGCCGTAAGATCGGTTACAGGGGTAAACGGCCAGCGGGCCGCTTTCGCTGACAGCCACCGGTTCGCAGGTCTCGGTCTCTCCATCTCCTGCTTCGATCAGCAGAGGCGGTGAAGACTCATATGCCTGAGGCTGGATATCGGGTGTCGGGATATTCGACCCGTCGAGGACGGTGAGAATGCCGCCGAGATAGGTCAGTTCGTAATTGGGCGAGAGCGCCAGTGAGCCCTGACCAATGGCGTATGCGCCGACCGGGGAGTTCAGGTTCGCCGTCGTGGACAGGCTGCCGCTCATCTGGTCGCCATTGACCAGCGATCCGGAAACGATGGCGTAGGTCAGCGCGGGATTGGCTTCGTCAATGTCGCGCTGCAGATCGTCCGCCCGCACCGTGACTGCGCGCCTGTTGACGGTCACGTCAGCGCCGGTGAAGGCGATCTGATAGTTGCCGCCAGCCGATAACGACCCCTGCGTGATCCCATAGGCGCCCACATTGCTGGTGGAGGTCGCGCCACTGGACAGCGCTCCGGTGAATACCGATGTGTTGTCGCCGCCGACCAGTCCGCTGTGGGAATAGCCAAGGGTCGGCGCACCGTCGCCATAGGTCATGCTCGCCGCATTTGCCGTCACCCACAGGGTGGCGGGCGTGATGGCGAGAGAACCCGATGCAAGCGTCAGATCATAGCCAAACTGGCCGGAATAAAGCCCCGCCAGGGTCAGGTTGCCGCCCGTATAGGTGCCCGCATCTGCGTTGGCTGCAAGATAGCTGGCCGTGCCGAAAATCCGGGAGCCGTCATAGGGGCCGCCATAAACGAGCGTTCCCACATCGGGACTTGCTGCGCTGCCGTCATAAACCTTGCTGACGCTGCCGCCCGTCACGCTGAGACCGGTCATGAAACCGCGCAGGAGCGGGGTCGTATACCCATCGTAGATGCGCCAGACCGCGCCTGTCCCGCCCTCATCATCAATGTTGAAGCCATAAGCGGTGAAGGTCGAGAGCTGCGTCATCTGCGCGCCTGTAAGGCCGGTCACGCCGGGAACCGTGGGATCATACGAGAAGCCGACAGCATCCGTCAGGCCAGACGCATCGGTGTCCCATAAAGTCGCACTGAAGGAAGCGCCGGTATCAACGAGCCCTGCAATGCCGCCCTCATTGCCGTCGCCGGCAGAGGCGGAGCCTGTGGCATAGGCTCTTGCAACCGATCCGGATGTAGCCAGTTGCCCCAGAAGGCCGCCCGCGAACGCGGCAGCCGACACGGCGCCCGTCGCATAGGAATCCGTGATCGACCCGTCATTCACGCCGGCCAGGCCACCGGCCCCGTTGCCGCCTGCCGTCACATTGCCGGTAGCGAAGGATTGCGTGATGGAGCCCGTATTGTACCCGACCAGACCGCCAAAGTTGAAGTTCAGGTTGATCGCGCCGCCGACAGTCACATTGCCGGTGGCGTAGGACTGATGGATCGTCGATCCGCTATAGGTGACACCAACCAGCCCCCCGATATCGCTGACGCCGCCAATGCCGGTCACCGCACCGGTGGCGGAGGATCGGGCGACCGTCCCATCCAGCGTGCCGACCAGACCGCCGATGCTGTGGGCTGTGCCGGAAACGTCCGTCGAGGTCTGCACATCACCGATGGTGGATCCGGCGTATCCAGCCAGTGCGCCAACATGACCATTGCCGGAGACGCTTCCGCCGGACAGGATGAGATCCGACAGGGACGAACCGGCAGCGGCATAGCCGAACAGGCCGACATAGTCGTCGGCTGCGCGGTCGATGGTCAGACCGCTGATCGCATGCCCCTGTCCGTCGAGACTGCCGCTGAATTCGGCGCCGTAGACGCCGATCGGGTCGAAGCCTGCACCGCCATTCCAGCCTGCCGTACCCGATGCATCGATATCGTTGGCAAGGACAAAGGCGCTGCCGAGAAGACCGCTCGATCCCACGCCCTGCAATCCATAGACATCCGCGATCTGATAGGGCGTTGCAGATGACCCATCGCCCCCGAGCGCACGAAGGAACTCGCCGCCCGCTATGTTGAAATCATTGGCGTGGAAACCCGGAAGTGTGCTGCCGACCTGCGTCCAACTGGCGTCAGACTGGAACCGGTCGACATAAATGTCGCCGGTCACCATGGCGGCGATGTTGGTTGCGGTGCCTGTCCGGTCAACGCGCAGCCTGCCACTGGCGGCCGTCACCGATCCGTTGACCGTGATCGAAGTGTTGCTGGCATGACTGTAGAGAGTGAGTTCATTGGAACTCGCCCAGGCAAGGTCCCCGTTTACCGTCAGGTCGCCATTGACGGCCCCGACAAACACGGAACTCTTGTCGACAGAGAATGTGCCGCCGGTTGAAGCGGTCAGCCCGCCCCCTGCGTGCATACTCATGTTGAGTGAAAAGTCAGATCCGGCGTCCAGAACAATATCAAGGCTCTTGCCATTGTTGTCCGATCTCAGAACGCTGCCCGGAAGATTGGTTATGAAATCCAGATCGCTGTCGCTGAACGAACCCAGCGTGGTCTGCAGGTTCGTGGAAACATCCGTAAGCGCCGCGGCGTCCGTCTCGACCCGGAACGTGTTGCCCCAGATGTCCGCGCCGGAGACCCCGCTGGCAGTCATGCGGTCGGAATAGGTTGCGCTTTGCGTGCTCTCGCCATCGAGATAGGTGAGAACGCCGGCAGCGTCGAGCGATCCCGCATCGGTCAGGATATAGTAGTAGCCATTGGCGCCGGTAACGGCAGAGCCAAACAGGCTGCCGCCGGAAATGCCGCTGACATCAGCCCCGGAAAGCGGTGTGCTGCCGCTGTCAGCATAGGCCGTGCCCGAAACGGCAACCGGCGTCGAAGCATATTGCCAGCCGAAATAGGGGTAGAGGTCGTTGCCAGTGGCCCAGATGGTGTTGTTCAGGCTGAAGCCAAGCCCGAAGTCGAGCGAGCCCTGCATCTGCGCGGTGGTCCGGCTGCCGGTGTTGGTAACTGTCGGAGTATAGAACGCCGTATATCCGATCGCGTCGCTCTGTCCGGTCGTGCCAATGTCCCAGGCCGCGTTGGTCATGGATACATTGTTATTCCGGAGCGTACCAATAAGTGCGCCCGCATAGCCATCGGTCGCCACGCGCCCCGTGACAAAGGAGTTCATAATGGTCGTGTACCGGTCGGCCTCGCCAATGAGACCACCCGCAGAAGCACCATTGATGCCGAGCACCTGTCCGGAAAAATAGCTGTTCTCAATCGTGAGGTCCTCGGAGCCCCCGACAAGACCTCCAGCCACACGGAAGTTGCCTGACGCAACAACCGTCGCGGTCGAGTAGGAATTTTCGACCCTGTTGCTGTTGTCATTGGCGGTTCCAACGAGTCCGCCAGAACGCGATCCGGTTATTGTTCCAGTCGAGCTGGAATTCGATATGGTCAGCCCCTCAGTCACAATGCTCACCAGGCCACCGACGGCGCTGCCCGTGCCGTTTTCCGTGACAGAAACATCCGCATGCACATTGGTCATCGTCGATCTGTCGAGGTTTCCATGAAACCGGCCTACGACGCCTGCGCCCCACGTTTCTGTCTCAACCGTACCGCTGACAGTGACATTCGACATGTGATGACCGATGGCCCCGCCGCTGTTCTCACCGACCAGGATCGCTGTCTGGGAACCTCCGGTCACGCTGGCATTGGTGACGTTGAGGTCCTTGATTTCCGGCTCCGACGGAACGGCCCCCCCCCAATAAGAAATGAGTGCAACATTGTGACCTGAGGGCCGGTTTATAAACAGCCCGTCGATCGTATGGCCCTGGCCGTCCAGATTGCCTGCCAGTCTGACGGGCCTGAACCCTGCGCCGCTGTTCCACCCCGACACTGGCGACGCATCGATGTCACTGACGAGCTGATAACTGAGTTGAGCAAACACCCCTGCTCGACGATCCCTGTCTGTGATTCCCTGAAGCCCGTAGATATCGGAGAGCTGATACGGGTTTGCTGCGGTCCCGTCCCCGCCGCGCGCCCGCACAAACTGCCCAGCATACTCATCAACCCGGAAGTCGCCCGCCTTGAATGATGGCAGGGCAGCCCCGACCTGCCCCCAATAGCCGCGCTGAAGGGTGAAGGTCCCGACATCGACAAGGGCATAGTTGGAATGGGTGTGGATCGTGCCGACGCTATCGGGTCCGCCCTGACCTTTTGCGATCAGCGTCAGGCCGCCATTCGGCGCCAACACGCCAGCGTTCATCTCGATATCGTTGTAGGCGTCCAGCGTCAGCGTGTTTGTGCTGCTCCAGGCCAGGCCATTGTTCACGATAATGTCGCCGGCGCCAGGGGTGCCGGCCACGGGGCCGTTTGCGGTCGTCGCCGTCGTTTGCAGCGTGACGTTCGAGTTTGCGAGGGCGTTCTGAATCGTCTGCGCCGGCCCGTAAGTGATGATGATGTCTTCCGGGTCGATCAGCCAGTTGCCCGTCGTACCGCCCGCAGCGGATGTGTCGATCGAGACGCCGTTGAAGTCGACGGTCTTCCTGCCCGAAGTCTCGATAAAGCCACCCGTGCCGCCGGTCCCGCCCCGCGCGCTGAGCGCGCCGGAGACGGTTGTGTCCTTTTCGGCGAAGATCATGATCTCGCCACCCCTGTCGCCATCGCTTTCAGCGGAGGCGTCAAAGGTTCCGGTGACCGTGATGTCCCCGCCGGTGACGGTGATCGTTCCGCCCTCGCGCGCCGGACGCGGTGTCGGAATGGGCACGTTCGCCGCCATCCTGCGTGCCTTGAGGCGACCGCTGGCCCTTACCTTGCCCGTGGCCCCGGCGGTCAGAAAAATGCGGCCGCCGGAACTGGTGACGCCCGTCGCCTTGATGACATCGTCCGTGTTGCCGGCCAGTGCATAGACATTGCCGCCATTGGCGCGGATCTCGGCATTCGCGGCAGCAATCGTGCCGGAATTCACCGCTTCTGTGTCCGGGCCACCAAGTTCCACGGAGAGGAGCCCGTCCGTATCGGCGGCATCTTTCATCAGCACCTTGTAGCCTGCGCCAAGCGCGGCGGTGCCGTTGGGGGCTTCCAGTGTGCCGGTATTCTCCACCCGCCGGGCAATCAGGGCGATGTCGCCCTGTGCAGAGCGGATCGTGCCGGCATTCGTCACCTCGGCGGTGCTGTTGCCGGAGAAGGTCATCCCGCCGCCATTGAGGAAATCACTGTCGGTCACGTCATGCGTGGAGGCGACAAACGAACCTCCCGTAGCGACCAGACCGCCACTGCCGACCACCACACCGGCTGGATTGATGAGGAACACGCTGCCGGTCGCGGTGAGGCTGCCGTCGATCTGGCTTGAAACATTGCCGGTGACGCGATTGAGCGTCGCGCCGTTGCCGTTGTCGAAATGAACCTGATTGCCCGATCCTACAGAAAAGCCGCTCCAGTTCACGACGCCGGTTTCGGTCGTCTGGCGGATATCCAACCGCGGGCCGTTTGCCGATATTGTCCCGTTGCCGGTCGTAAACTGTCCCCCGGTGGGCAAAACGTCATCGGCCATGGCGGTGGCGGGAACGAGCGCCGTGGTCAGCATGAGCGACGCGTACAGCGCGCGGGAGAGCCGGACACGCTTGGATAAGGTCCTGCTACCCCTCCCGGTTTCCGTCGCACAGAAACCAACCATCCGATCCGTCATGCCTCAATATCCTCCCGGAAGACACGTGTTCCAGCCGATATCACTTTCAATACAGAGTGTTTCAGGTCAGATTCCACCTACCAATTCTGACCAATACTGACTGAATCTGACGACCGGGCTGACGGACAGCCATCCGTCATCGTGAAACCACAGGGGTTATTGTGCGGGCGTTGTAACGCTGCCTCTTTCCCGGCTCGCGCACGGTCTGGAAAACCTGCTGGCCTCCTCCAGTGCCATCACAGCGAGCTATAACGATCCACATACTTGCGCATGTAAACGGCGACACGCCGTGTAAACACCTTCTCAATCTGCAAGCGAAGACGTCGTGGTTAGCAAGGCCGGGTGCAACGACGATTTCAAAATAGGAAAACTAGCTTATGTGCCAATAAGCCCCGCATGGCCCGCCCTTCAACCTGAGCGGAGGCGATGACAGTACAGGAAATGAAAATGCCCGCTCTGCACCGCCACGGGACAGTCGAGCACGACCCGTGGCGCTGTTAACGTGTCAGGCTCCATTACATCCATGCCTTTTCGGGCATGGAGAATTCATGCTGTTTTCAATCGCCGTTATTATTTGGCCGCACGCTGCAACCGTTCTATACAGCGTCTGAATCTGGTTTCCACGCAAAGCTCCAGGGGACACAATGGCATTTTTGTCGCGGGTGGCGGCAGGCGCGATCACGCTGTTTGCACGTTTCATCACCGCTGTACGCGCCGACTGGCAGGGCATCGAGCCGGTTCCCCGTCAGCGCGTCTATTTCGCCAATCATGTGAGCCATGGCGATTTCATCCTGCTATGGACGGTGTTGCCGCCGCGCATGCGCCGGCAGACCCGGCCCGTCGCCGGCGCCGATTACTGGCTGAAATCACCCGTCAGGCGCTTCATCGGCCGTGACGTGTTCAATGCGGTTCTGATCGACAGAAACCGGGACACGCGCGCAAGCGACCCCATCGGGCAAATGGCCGATGCGCTGGATGGCGGGGCCTCCCTCATCATCTTTCCCGAAGGCACGCGCAACGAGACCGACGCGCCGCTGCTCTCTTTCAAGAGCGGCATCTACCATCTGGCCAAGACGCGGCCAGACGTGGATTTCGTTCCGGTGTGGATCGACAATCTGAACCGCGTCATGCCCAAGGGCGAATTCGTGCCCGTACCGCTCATCTGCACGGTCACGTTCGGTGAAGCCATGCGGGTCGGCGATGACGAAACGAAAGAGGCTTTCCTCACCCGGGCGCGCGATGCGCTTCTTTTCCTCTCGGCAGCTTCGGAAGGTGACGCGTGATGAGTGAACATCAGATCGACCTTTTGAAACTGCTCGGCGGATTGGCCGGCGTGCTGATTGCGGCATCGCTGGTGGGCTATGTGCTTCAGCGCAAATTCTCGCCCGATGGCACCAACACGGCCATCGAAAACCTCAACGACCGGGTGAACGCCTGGTGGGTGATGATCATCCTCATGGGCGGCGCGCTGATGTTCGGCCGGGTTGGCGCGATCCTGCTGTTCGCTTTTGCATCATTCGCCGCACTGCGCGAATTCGTAACGCTGACCAACACGCGGCGCGGCGACCACTGGGCGCTCGCCTCGGCCTTCTTCATCTTTCTGCCGCTGCAATATTATCTCATCTATATCGACTGGTACGGCCTCTATTCGATCCTGGTGCCGGTCTATGCGTTCCTTCTTCTGCCCATTGTCTCGGCGGTGCGCGGCGATACGGATCATTTCCTCGTCCGGGTGGCGGAGGTGCAATGGGCGCTGATGATCTGCGTCTTCTGTGTGTCCCACGTGCCCGCGCTCCTCACGCTGGATATCCCCGGCTATGAGGGACGCAATTTGCTTCTGATCGCCTTCCTCGTGGTGGTCGTGCAGTCGAGCGACGTCCTGCAATATGTCTGGGGCAAGCTGCTCGGGCGCACGAAGATCGCGCCCAACCTCTCGCCCTCCAAGACACTGGAAGGTTTGATCGGTGGCGCGCTCAGTGCAACGCTGGTGGGCGCGGGGCTGTTCTGGATGACGCCCTTCACCCCGGTTCAGGCCGGGCTTCTGTCCTTCGTCATCGTGCTTCTGGGCTTTTTCGGCGGGCTCGTCATGTCTGCCATCAAGCGTGATCGCGGCGTGAAGGACTGGGGGCATCTGATCGCCGGGCATGGCGGTTTCATCGACCGGCTGGATTCGGTCATCTTCTCGGCCCCGATCTTCTTCCACCTGGTGCGCTACTGGTGGTCGCTCACATGAGCCCTGCGCTTGCCCGACTGGCGAGATCGAGCGCCGTTCACATGGCGTTCGCGTTTCTCGCCATGGGAAGCTGGGCCGTGTTCGCCAACCGGGGGCACGCAATGCCGCGTCCGCTGGTGGCGGGCATGGTGCAGGGGCTTTTGTCCGCCTGCATCACACTGTTCCTGAAGCGCATCGTGGAGTGGCTGACCAGTCGCTTTTCCGGCCTTGGCGCGCTGGTTCTGCCGCCGCTCATCGCCTGTCTCGTTTCCGCAACGCTTCTGTCCGCGATCCACGCGGCAGCGGGCACGCCCGAAATCCTTGCGACGGTCGCCCTGCCGCTGACGGTCGCCACATCCTATGCCGCCCTTTACACCTACACCCTATGGAGCGCCCGACCGTGAGCGATACTGAGAACCGACGTCCGCTGGCCAGCCGCGACACCGGCTGGGCGCACAGCATCACGCGCTGGCTGGCCGCCACAGCCATCACGCCAAACCAGATTTCCATGGCGAGCATGGGCTTTGCAGCCCTCGCCGGTCTCGCCCTTTGGCAGGCGGGATCTGCCGATGGCGTGATCCGGGCAGTGCTTCTCATTCTGGGCGGGCTGTTCGTGCAGTTCCGCCTCCTGTGCAATCTGTTCGATGGCATGGTTGCGGTCGAGGCGGGCAAAAGCGCGCCGGACGGCGCTTTCTGGAACGAGTTTCCCGACCGGGTCGCCGATATCGCGATCCTCATCGGTGTCGGTTATGGCCTTGGCCTGCCAGCACTTGGCTGGGCGGCGGCGGGTTTTGCCGTCCTGACGGCTTATGTGCGCGAGCTCGGTCGCGCCTGCGGCCAGCAGGCAGACTTTTCCGGCCCGATGGCCAAGCCGCACCGCATGGCGACCATCACGGCGGCGGCCGTGCTGTCGCTCTTCGAGCCGCTCTGGAACGGGCGCAGTGAAGTGTTGACCGTGGCGCTCTGGATCGTGGCCATCGGCGCGGCCCTCACTGCGCTGCGCCGTTCGGCGCGTCTGGTGAAGGCGCTTCGCGGATAGCGCGTTTCGCTTTCAGCTGAAATCCGCACAAATACGAGAGCAGATCGAGCATCGCGCCATCACCCCGTTTGAAATCCGGGGTGATGGCATGTCCGTTGTCAGTCCGCCGCGCTCGCCAGCGCGTCACGGCTGGCGGTGAGGAAGATTTCCGCATTTTTCGACAATGACGGGCCGAGATAACCGCCCTCCTGGATCAGCGCAGTCGGCAGGCCGAGCCCGACGATCTCGCGCGCCATGGTCGCGAACCCTTCGCCTGTAAGTTTCACCTCCGACAGTGGATCGTCTTCCGCCATGTCGAGGCCGAGCGAAACCACCAGCGCTTCCGTGCCGAAATCCCTGAGCGCCGCGAGCCCTTCGCGGAAGCGCGTCAGGATCGTCTCGGTGTCGGAGCCGGGTTTCAGGCAAAGATTGAGCGTCGCCCCCTCGCCTTCGCCCTCGCCACGCTCATCCTCATAACCCAGATAATAGGTCGGGTAGAGATCCGGGTCCGTGTGCAGCGAACAGACGAAAACGTCACCGCGATCATAGAAGATGTCGAGCGTGCCATTGCCGGTGTGGGTATCGATGTCGAGCACCGCCACCTTGCCGAAACGCGAGCGCAGGCTCTGCGCGGCAATGGCCGCATTGTTGAACAGGCAAAAGCCGTTCGAGGCGTTGGAAAGCGCGTGGTGGCCCGGCGGGCGGCACAGGCCATAGACCATGCGCGCGCCTTCCTTCACCCGTTCGGCGGTTTCAAGCGCTGTCTGCGCCGACCAGTAGACCGCGTTCCACGTGCCTTCCGTCAATGGCACCGACGTGTCGGTCGCCCACCAGCCGAGCTGACCGAAAACGGAGGATGACGGACGCCCCCGGCGCGGGCCGGGATGACAGTTCGGGATCGGCTCCTGATCCGGCGCTTCGGCGCGCCAGCGCTCATAGGCGTCCTTCCAGAAATCCACGTAATCGGGATCGTGCACGGCCTTGATCGGATCCTCGCCGAAATCGCGCGGGGTCTCGATTGGGAAGGCGTTGCGCCTGAGCATGTCGCGGATGAGGATGGCGCGTTCGGCCTGCTCGGGATGCGGCATGTAGGCCCCGCGCCGGAAATAGCGGGCGGGCGTATGTAACAGCTGACGTTCGTCGAAAATGGCTTTCATTGTCATCCTTCAATATCCGTTGGCTCTGTCGACCACCGTTTCCGGTATCCGTCCTGCCACCACGTCCCTCGCTGCGCGGGCGAGTTGTTCCGCCATGCGCCGGGGTGAGCAGTCGCTTGCCTGATGGGGCGTGACGAGAATGCGCTCATCCGCCCAGAAGGGATGCTCCGCCGGCAGCGGCTCGATGTCGAAAACGTCGAGCGAGGCGGAGGAAAGGCGTCCGCTGTCGAGCGCCTTCAGAAGATCGGCCTCGATCAGATGTTCCCCGCGCCCAAGCTGGATCAGCGCCGCGCCCACGGGCATGCGATTGAAGAAATCGAGATCGAGAAGGCCGCGCGTCTGCGCGGTCAAAGGCAGCACGTTGATGAGGATGGCGGCCTGCTCGGCAACCCGCTCGGCAGCCCCCTCCCCGCTTTCGAAACGCACACCCGGCATGGCGTCGCGCGGTGCGTTGCGCACGGCCGCGACTACCGGAAAACCCATCGCTGTCACCGCGCGCGCGATGGCGCGGCCCATCAGGCCGAAACCCAGAATGCCGACGGGCGTTTCGCGTGGCGGCTTCATCCTTGCCGAAATCAGCCGCGCCCATTCATGCTTCGCTTCATGTACAATGTGATGGCGCATGTTGCGGTGATGCCAGACCACGTGCCATGCCGCGAAACCGGCCATGACATCGCCCTGATCCTCGTCGCGCACACGCGTCACCAGCGCATCGGCTGGCAGGCTCGGGCAGCTGATGATGCTGTCGACACCGGCGGCGATGGAACTTGCCAGCCGCAGATTTGGATAGGGCAGGAAGGCGTCGTCCGCAGGACGCCAGCACAGCGCGAACCGGATCGTTTCGGGATCGTCGATCTCATGGGGATGGCGCAGCCGGATCGTGTCTGCATGGGGCGCCAGCGCCTCGGCGAAAATCTCCCGAAGATCGTATGCGGCACTGAGAAAGACGCCCTCGATCACGTCCTGCTCAGCCATTGCCGGCCTCTCCCTCGATCGGTTCAACCCCGCACCAGTCGGCGATGAAGAGTGCGATCGCGCCCGTCACGCGCTTGATGGAGGACAGGCTGACGCGCTCGTCGAAACCGTGAATGTTCTCCGTGATCGGGCCATAGACGAGGCACGGCATGCCGGCATAGATCACGAAGACCCGCGCATCGAGATAGCCTGGCGTGACGAAGCTTTTCAGTTCGCTCGACGTGGCCTTGCGGTGGGCTTCGGCCAGCGCCTGCTCGGCCTCGGTTCCTTCTTCCAGAACGTAACCGCGCGCGAAGAACCCGTTCCAGATCACCTCCGGCGGGCGGTTGCCCAGAAACGGATCATCGGCCAGCTCACGCGCCAGATGCGCCTCGATCTGCGCTGCCCGGTCCTTCGGGTCGTCGCCGGGATAGATGGCAATGCGGCAGGAAATCCTGCACCATGCGGCAACGGTGGACGCCCAGTCGCCGCCCTCGATCTTTCCGACATTGAAGTTGATCGGGTGATCGAGTTCCTCGAAATAGGGATAGTTCACCTTTTCGGCGTTCCATTCCTCGGTCAGGCGTTTCAGGCTCTCGATGACGCGGTAGCTCGCTTCGATGGCGTTCGCGCCCGTGCCGGCCTCGCGCACATGCACCGGATGGCCCGACACATTCACCTCGAACCACAGAACGCCGGTGTTGGCCCGCACCAGCATTTCGTCTTCCGGCTCGGGAATGATGGCGGCGTCCGCCGTATAGCCTTCCACCAGACAGGCGAGCGCGCCATTGCCGGTGCACTCCTCCTCAACGACGCTCTGCACATGCACTTTCGCCGCCGGCTGCAGGCCGATGCGACGCAGTGCGTCGAGCGCGAAAATATTCGCCGCGATGCCGGCCTTCATGTCGCCGCCGCCGCGCCCATAGAGCCAGTCGCCCACGCGCTTCGGCTCATAGGGCGGCGAAACCTCCCACATGTCGTGCGGACCTTCCGGCACAACGTCCATATGGCCGTTGAGGATCAGCGAACGGCCCTTCTCGACGCGCGGCGCATGCGTGGCGATCACATTGACCGCATCGGAGTAATCGACGGCCACGGGCGAGAAACCGGGATGATCCCTGATCTTGTCTTCATCGATGTGAAAGGTCTCAACCGCGTAGCCGCGCGCTTCGAGCGCCTTGTGCACGAATTCCTGAGCGGGCTTTTCCTTGCCGCGCAGCGAGGGGAAACGGATCAGGTCTTCCGTAAAGCCGATCTGCTCTTCAAAACCTTCCTCGACTGCGGCGAGGATCTTCTGTGCCAGTTGTTCGTCCACGTTGGTGGTTCCTGCAGATTAGTATTGAGGATGGTGGGAGATGGTGCGCGCTGCTTCTCCCACCGTTACAGGTCGTGCATCAGCAGAACCTCGGCCTATGCACGTCATCCCGCCCTCGCCCTTCGACAGGCTCAGGATGAGGGCTGGTGGCGGTGATAGCTGGCTGAGCGCTGGTGTTGGTGTTGGTGTTGGTGTTGGTGAGAACCGGCTCAGGGCTGGTGTTGGAAACGCAAGCGTTGTGCAATCCCCTGTCATAGGCACCAGCCTATCCATGCCCCTTCCCTCATCCTGAGCTTGTCGAAGGGCGAGGGAATGGGCACGCGCCGCGCTGAAGTGAGCTTCTATCGTCACCGGGCCTACCCCGCTGCCGCCAGCTCCTTCTCGCGGCCGGGAATGGCCTCGATCAGGGTCCGGGTGTAGTCGCTCTGCGGATTGTTGAAGATGGCGTGCGCCGGTCCCATCTCCACCACCTTGCCCTTCTGCATCACCGCGATGCGGTCGCAGATCTGTGCGGCGACCCGCAGATCGTGGGTGATGAAGATAAGAGCCAGGTTCAGCCGCTCCTTCAGATCGGCCAGAAGATCGAGCACCTGCGCCTGGATCGACACGTCGAGCGCGGAAACCGCTTCGTCGGCGATGATGACGCGCGGCTCCAGTGCCAGCGCGCGGGCGATGCCGATGCGCTGGCGCTGGCCGCCTGAAAACTCGTGCGGATAGCGGTCGATGGCAAGCGCATCGAGATCCACCAGTTCCAGAAGCTTGACCGCGCGGGCATAGGCTTCCTGTTTGGAAACCCCGTGCGCCATCGGCCCCTCGGCGATGATGCGCCCCACCTTGGAACGCGGGTTCAGCGAGGCGTAGGGATCCTGGAAAATCATCTGGATCGACTTGCGCGCCTCGCGCAGCGCATCGCCGGAAAGCTGCGCCATATCATGACCGGCAAGCTTCACCGTGCCGGAATCCGGCTGCATCAGTCGCACCAGACAGCGCCCGACACTGGACTTGCCAGAACCGGATTCACCCACGATGCCGAGCGTTTCACCTTCGCAGAGCGTGAGGTTCACATCGTTGACCGCATGCACGACGCGCGGCTTGGAGAAGAACAGGCCGCCACCGGTCACATAGGTCTTGTTGAGCCCCTCCACCTCAAGGATCGGCGTCTTGCCCACCGGCGCTTCGGTCTCTTCGGCCGCAAGTTTCGGGATCGCAGCGATCAGCTTCTGCGTATATTCGTGCTGCGGATTGTCCAGCACCGCGTCAGCGGTTCCCGCCTCGACGATCTTGCCATACTGCATCACGGCCACGCGGTCGGCGATTTCGGCCACCACGCCAAAATCATGGGTGATGAACATCACCGCCATGCCGTGCTTTTCCTGCAGATTGCGGATCAGCTCAAGGATCTGCGCCTGCGTCGTCACGTCGAGGGCAGTGGTCGGCTCGTCGGCGATCAGGATGCGCGGTTCGAGCGCAAGCGCCATGGCGATCATGACGCGCTGGCGCTGGCCGCCCGAAAGCTGGAACGGATAGGCGCGCGCGGCCTTCTGCGGATCGGGAATGCCCACTTCCGTCAGAAGTTCGATGGCGCGGGCAGCGCGTTCCTTCGGCGTAAGCAGACCATGCGCCTCGAACACTTCCGCGATCTGATCTTCCACCCGCATCAGCGGGTTGAGGGCCGACATGGGCTCCTGAAAGATCATGGCGATCTTCTTGCCGCGCAAATCCATCATCTCGGCTTCGGAGAGTTTCAGAACATCCGTGCCGTCGAAGATGATCTCGCCGCCGACCGGCCGCACCAGATCGGGCAGCAGGCCCATCGCGGCATTGGCCGACATGGATTTGCCGGAACCCGATTCACCGACAATGCAGAGGATTTCGCCGGGAAACAGATCATAGGTCACATCATCGACGGCGAAGTCGCGGTCGGCGCCTTCCGGCAGCGCGATCTTGAGGTTCTTGATGCTGAGCACTGGGTCTTTCATCGCGCCCTCCTATTTGCCACGCCGCGCAAGGCGGGGATTGAGCGCGTCATTCAGGCCCTCACCGATCAGGTTGAGCGCCAGAACGGTGAGCAGGATGGCAACGCCGGGGAAGAAGGAGAGCCACCAGGCCTGGCGGATGACCGTGCGCGCAGCGCCGATCATGTAGCCCCAGGACATCAGGTTCGGATCACCGAGCCCGAGGAAGGACAGCGAGGATTCCAGCAGGATCGCGGTTGCCACCATCAGCGATGCAAGCACGATGATGGGCGAGATCGTGTTGGGCAGAACCTGCCGCAGAATGATCGTCAGGCTCGTCTGGCCGGAAAGGATCGCCGCTTCCACATATTCGCGTGAGCGCAGCGACAGCACCTCGCCGCGCACAAGACGGGCGACCGGCGGCCAGCTCACAATGGCGATGGCGGCGATGATCGACTGGATCGACGGTTCGAAAATGGCGACCAGAACGATGGCCAGAGCGAAGCTCGGCACGGTCTGGAAGAACTCGGTGAAGCGCATCAGCGCATCATCCGCCCAGCCGCCGAAATAGCCGGCGAGCGCCCCGATCGGAATGCCGATCAGAAGGGCAGCCACTGTCGAGACGAGGCCGACCAGAAGCGAAACCTGTGCACCATAGGCAAGGCCCGAAATGACATTGCGGCCGAGCGCATCGGTGCCCAGCGGATACTGGTCCATGGCGAAGGGCGGCAGGAAGGGCCGCTGCACCATGCGCCAGGGCGACTGCGGGAACAGGAGCGGCGCAAGGATCGCCACGAGAACGACGATGGCGAGGATCGCAAGGCCGATCACGGCGCCGCGATTGCGTGAGAAACGTTTCCAGAAATCAGCCATCATGCCACCCGGATTCTTGGGTCAACGAACCGATAGAGAATGTCGGTGATGAGGTTGAACACGAGCACCATGGCGGCGGACACGAAGAACACGCCAAGAAGCAGATTGTAGTCGCGCTGGGCGAGCGCCTCGAACATCAGGCGTCCGATGCCCGGCCACGCGAAAACGGTTTCGGTCAGAACCGCGCCGCCGACGAGCTGGCCGGCCTGGAGGCCCGCAAGCGTCACCACCGGCAGCATGGCGTTGCGGAAGATGTGGCGGCGCTGGATGATGCCGGATTTCAGGCCCTTGGCGCGCGCCGTCTTCACAAAGTCGAGCTGGCTGACCTCCAGCATGGAGGCGCGCGTCATGCGCATATAGACCGCCATGAAGAACAGGCCGAGCGTGGTGGCAGGCAGGATCAGGTGCTGGCCGATGTCGAGCGCACGGCGGAAGCCGGTGTAGTTCGCGCCGACCGTTTCGTAGCCGAAGCCCGGAAGCCAGTTGAAATAGACGGAGAACAGAAGCACCGCCATCAGCGCGGCCCAGTAGAGCGGGGTCGCGTAGAAGAGCAGCGCCAGTGTGGAGATGGCCGTGTCCGACCATTTGCCGACACGCGCCGAGGCGAGAACGCCGGCTGCGGTGCCGAGCACCAGCGAGATGACGAAGGCCGTCATCGTCAGAAGCAGTGTGGCGGGCAGACGGTCGAGGATCAGGTCTGCGACAGGCATCTGCTGCCGGTAGGAATAGCCGAGATCGAACTGCAGCACGCCCTTCAGGTAAATCCCGAGCTGGGTAAGCAGTGGTTTGTCGAGGCCGAACTGTTCACGCAGCTGGGCGATGAACTTGGCGTCGGCAGCACCCGCTTCGCCCGCCATGACGGCGGCCGGATCGCCGGGGGCGGCGTGGATCAGGAAGAAATTGAGCGTCAGGATGGCGATCAGGATGATCGCCGCCTTGCCCAGGCGCATGAGTATGAAGCGTAGCATCGAGCCCCTGCAGGATCAGAATCAAGGCAGGGATGCGCGGACGGTCTGGCCCGCGCATCCGGATCAGGGTGACGGCCTATTTTTCGATATAGGTGTCCTTGAAGCCGTCATTCACGCCAATGGCGGTGGTGACGAGATCCTTCACATTACAGCGATAGATGGTCGGGAAACCGAGCTCGAGGAGCCAGGCCACCGGCACATCGTCCACCAGTTTCTGCTGAACCTCGTCGTAGAGCTTCTGGCGCTCTTCGGCTGTCACGGCCACCGCAGCCTTGGCGAAGAGATCGTCGACCTCCGTGTTTTCGTAGCCCTCGACATTGTTCCACTGCGAACCCTTCGCGATGTTCGTGGAAATGTAGCTGCGGGCGACGCCAAGTGCCGGATCACCGTACTGGTAGAGATAGGTGAAGGCCATGTCATAGTCCCACTCGGCCAGCTTCTGGTTCCAGCCGGCCACATCGGTGGAGACGATCTCGACATCGATGCCGACCTCGCCGAGGTTCTGCTTCACGGCTTCGGCCCAGCGCTGCCAGGTCTCGCCATAAGGCAGCGGCAGGAGACGCACGGTCTCGCCGTCATAACCCATCTCTTCGAGCAGGGCCTTGGCCTTCTCCGGATCGTAGTCGTACTGGTTCACGTCATCGGTGTAGAAGCGCGTGGACGAGGAGACCGGACCGGTCGAAACCTTGCCGAGACCGTTCCAAAGCGCATCACGCGCGAAATTGCGGTCCATGGCGTACATGACGGCCTGGCGGAAGCGCTTGTCGGCGGTCGGGCCTTCGCGGTTGTTCAGCCACATCCACGACAGCGGACCGAAATACTCCCAGCCCTTGTCGGTGATGCAGGTGTTCTCCATGTCGGCGATGCGCTGCACGTCGAAATTCTCGACCGAGCCGCCGGGCAGGATGTCGACCACACCGGTTTCGTAGGCAACGGCGCGCGAGGCTGCATCCGGGATCACATGCCAGTAGATCTCGTCGAGATACGGCTTGCCGTCCTCGTAATAGTCCTCGAACTTGGTGAGCAGGATGTGCGAACCCTTCTCCCATTCCGCGAACTTGAACGGACCGGTGCCGATCGGCGTGTTGTTGGCCGGGTTGCTCTTGTACTCCGTGCCTTCATAGATGTGCTTGGGAACCATCGGCATGGTGCCGGCCTCGAAAATGCCGAGGAAGGGACCGAAAGGCTGCTTCAGCTTGAAGACGACAGTGGTGTCGTCGGGCGCGGTGATGGATTCCACATGCTCCAGCGAGGTGCGCAGGCGCGCATGGGTTTCGCGCAGGAACACATCGGCGGAGAACACGACGTCAGCAGAGGTGAAAGGTTCACCGTCATGCCATTTGACGTTGTCATGCAGGTTGAACGTGTAGGTCAGGCCGTCCTCGGAAACTTCCCAGGACTTGGCGAGCTGCGGCATGGGCTGCAGCTTTTCGTCATAGCGCAGAAGGCCTTCATAGATCTGGCCGGCGACCATCTGGGTCGGGCCGTTCTGCACGAGGCCCAGCATCAGGCTCGGCGGTTCGGGCTGGATCACCACATTGGCGCGCCCACCCGTAACGGGCTCGGCGTGCAGCGCGGTTGTAACCATGAAGGCGGCGGCGAGTAGGGTCAGTCGTTTCAGCATGGCTATTGTTCCCCTTCTTGCTGACTGGCGCCGGGCGTTCTCCTTTGCCCGCACCGGAAAATGGATTGGCCTCAGGTAACGAGGTCGGGATAGTGCTTGATGGCAAGGCGCTGGAACGCCTCCCATTGCGGGTCCGGCTTGTTGCCGGCGTGGTGCTTGTCCCACCCTTCGTATTGACGGGCGGTCTTTTCGGCGAGTTCCTCATTCACCCGCACCGGCTTGCCGCCGGAAGACATGATCGCAAGCTGGGCGCGGCAGGCGCGCTCCATGTTGAACATCAGCGCAAACGCCTCGCCCACCGTGCGGCCGCAGGTGAGCAAACCGTGATTGCGCAGGATCATCGCATTGCGGTCACCGAGATCGGCAACGAGCCGTTCGCGCTCGTCCAGATCCAGCGCAATGCCCTCATAGTCGTGGAAGGCGATGCGGTTGTGGAACTGCAGCGACCACTGGTTCAGCGGCAGGATGCCCTCTTCCATGGAGGAGATCGCAACGCCCGCGACCGTGTGCGTGTGCAGAACGCAGTGCACGTCGGGGCGCGCGGCGTGAACGGCGCTGTGAATGGTGAAGCCGGCCTTGTTGATGCCCGCGCCATAGCTGTCGCGCAGAATGTCGCCATTGATGTCGACGGTAACGAGATTGGAAGCCGTCACCTCGTCAAAGCGCAGGCCAAACGGATTGATCAGAAAGGCGTGCTCGCCTTCATTTTCCGGCGCGCGCGCCGAAATGTGCGTGAAAATGCTGTCGTCAAGATTGTAGTGCGCGACCAGCCGATAGGCGGCGGCCAGCTCGATTCGCTCTTGCGGCTGTTGAATGTCGGTATCGGCGACAAGCTGCGGCTGTGCGCTCATCCAGTTCTCCCTGCTTTCTGTGCGCCTGCGGGCTTTGGCCCTGCCGGCGCCTTGTCTTGCCAACGGGCTCCCCTCAGAGCCGCGCAAGAAGCGTCTAGGCAAACACAGGCAGGGGTAAGTGTCAATTGTCGACAATCGTCATTGATGGTGCCATACTCCCAGCCGCGGCTACCCGCCCTGGTGGCAATTGGCAGGGTGGCCTAACCAGATGCACGGACGGTATGCGTGAGCTTGTTCTCGGAAGTTTCAACGACAGATCTGGTGACACAGATCGCCCGGCAGATCACTGCGGCGATTGTCGCCGGCCAGTTGAAGCCGGGCGAACGCCTGACCGAATTGCAGTTATCGCGGGAGTTTGGCACCAGCCGCGCGCCGGTGCGTGAAGCCGCCCGGCTACTGGAAAGCCAGGGGCTCGTCACCTTCTCTCCAAGGCGCGGCTTCTTCGTCCGCACCTTCAACGCCACCGAGATGCGCGACATCTATGAGTTGAGAATCGGTCTGGAGCTTCATGCCGGCTGTCTCGCCGTGGAACGCGCCACCGAAGCCGATATCGCCGGTCTGGAAGCGCAGCTCAGCCTGCTCTACCAGAACCAGAAGGGGAGCCAGGCCTCACTCGAAACGCAGATGTTCGAGGATTTCACCTTTCACCGCATGCTCTGCAAGGCCGGCGGCAATGCGCGCCTTTTGAAAGTCTATGACGAACTGGCGATGGAAATGCGCGCCGGCATCACGCTGATCGGCAAGCTCTATGACGATCCGCAGCGCATGGCTGAAACGCATGAGCCAATCATGGAAGCGCTCAAGAAGCGCGACGGAGAAGAGCTGCGCGAGGCCCTTCGATATCACATCGCGGTCGCCCGCGACGAAGTCGTCGCCTTGTTCCATGAGATAGAAAAGGGCGCCTGAAAGCGCCCTCTCCTTTCATGGAATGCGATCAGTTGCGGGCCTTGGCCGTCTCGCCGATCATTCCGTTCAGCTTCTGGGCCAGCGCCTCATCCGTCTGTGCGGACTGGATGATCTGGTTGTACTCATCGACCGAGATGCCGTCGGTCTTCTCCACGGCCTGCTCCATCTGCTGTGTGGCTTCCGCCTGAACCTGCTGCTTGTCATTGTCGGAAGACGCGCCCTGGAAACGCTTGGTGTATTGCTCCTTCACGTCGCTGACGGCGAGAAACGCGACCGTGAAGGCCTGCAGCTTCTGATCGTCGAACGACTGCGTCTGCGCCTGCGGAGCCGGCGAAGGTGACGGAACCGCATCCTGCGCCATGGCCGGTGAGAACACGGCCGCACTGGCGGTAAAGGCGATTGCGGTGGCGGCAGTGCGCAGCCTGGTGCGAAGAATCATACTGGAACTCCTTCCTTTCGGGTGTCCCTCCACGAGGGACCATGCATGGCCCGACCCCGGGTTCATCCCGGCTGCCACCCTCATGAAGAATGTGGCGAGAAGAAAGAAGACGCCGCACCCGGCCAATCAATTCGGATTGCCGGGAAAAACAAAAAATGAGTCTTCTGATGCAACCAAAGAAAAGCCCCGCCGAAGCGGGGCAAATCTTTTTGTTTGGAATGGCGTTCTAGTGGCCCGCCGGAGCGGGCTGTATTTGCTGGTCTGGATGATCATCTTCTTCCTGAACCAGCTGCGCCTTCGAAATGTAGGTGTAGAACATCGGAACCACGAACAGCGTGAACATGGTGCCGATGATCAGGCCGGTGAAGATGACCAGACCCATCGAGTAACGCGCCGCGGCACCCGCACCATCCGCGAGGATGAGCGGCACGACGCCCAGCGCCATGGCGGCGGTGGTCATCAGGATCGGGCGCAGACGCACCTTGGCCGAGGCGATGATCGCCTCATGGCGCGACATGCCGTGCTCTTCACGCTGCTGGTTGGCGAACTCCACCATCAGAATGCCGTGCTTGGTGATGAGGCCGATCAGCGTGATGAGGCCCACCTGCGTGTAGATGTTCAACGTCGAAAGGCCGAGGTTGAGCGGCAGGAGCGCGCCGAAGATCGACAGCGGCACGGTCATCAGGATGATGAGCGGATCGCGGAAGCTCTCAAACTGCGCCGCAAGCACCAGATAGATCACCACGATGGCGAGCGAGAAGGCGATCACGATCGTGTTGCCCTGCTCCACCTCCAGGCGCGACTGGCCGGAATATTCGATGAAGAAGCCGTCCGGAATGGTGCTCCGGGCAATGTCTTCGATCACGGCCAGTCCGTCACCCGTCGAAACGCCCGGCACCGGAAGCGCCGAAATCGTCGCGGAGTTGAGCTGGTTGAACTGCTCGATGGCCGCAGCCGCCACATCGGTCGACACGGTGATCACCGCCGAGAGCGGAACCATTTCGCCCGTTGCGCTGCGCACGAAGAAGTCGCCTAGACGCTCGGGATTGTTCCGGTATTCCTGCGGCACCTGCATGATGATGTCGTAGCTGTTGGAATCGCGGTCGAACTGCGCGACCGATCCGCTGCCGACAAGCAGGCTGAGCGTGCTGCCGATGTCGCTCACCGGAAGGTTGAGCGCGGCCGCGCGATCACGGTCCACCGTCACGACAACCTGCTGCGCATCGTAGGCGAGCGAGTTCTGCACGACGATGAAGCGGCCCGAAGCCTCGGCTTCCGCCTTGATCTTCTCGGCAACTTCGTAGACGCGGGACGAGTCGTCGGTCGACTGGATGACGAGCGAGATAGGCAGGCCACCACCCGCGCCGGGAAGCGAAGGCGGCGCGAAGACCAGAGCCTGAACGCCGGCGATGCCGGAAAGCCGCTGCTGGATATCCTGCTGGATTTCCTTCTGCGACCGTTCACGGTCGGCCCAGTCCTTGAACGCCCAGAGCGCGATGCCCGAATTGGTCTGTCCGCCAATGCCGACAATCGAGAAGTTGGCCTTGAGTTCGGGCAGATCCTTGGTCAGCTCACGCATCTGGTCGGTGTAGAGCGTGGTGTAATCGCTCGTCGCGTAAGGAGGCGCGGTGACCAGCGAGAACAGAGCGCCTTCATCTTCTTCCGGCGCAAGTTCGCTGGACGTGTTCATGAACATGAACCCGCTGAGCCCGACGAGAACCAGCACCACCAGAACGGTGATCGGGCGATAGTTGAGCGACCCCTTGACGATCCTCTCATAGAAGTTCGCCAGCCGGTCAAACGTGCTGTCGACGATCTTCTGGAAGCGGCTGTGGTTGCCGCGCTTCAAAATGCGCGCCGACATCATCGGCGTGATCGTCAGCGCGACGATCCCCGAGATCACCACCGCGCCCGCCAGCGTCATGGCGAATTCGCGGAACAGCGAGCCGGTCAGACCGCCGATGAAGGTGAGCGGTGCGAACACGGCTGCCAGCGTGATGGTCATGGCGATGACCGGGCCGGTGATCTCCTTCATGCCGACAAAGGCAGCGCGGCGGGGCGAAAGCCCCTCCTCGATGTGACGGTGGATGTTCTCCACCACGACGATGGCGTCATCCACCACCAGACCGATGGCCAGAACCATGGCCAGCAGCGACAGAAGGTTGATCGAGTAACCGAGCGCGAACAGCACGAAACACACGCCGATCAGCGAAAGCGGGATCGTGATGATCGGCATGAGAACGGAGCGGAACGAGCCGAGGAACAGAAGAACGATGACGATAACGATCAGCACCGCTTCCATGATCGTCTTGAACACTTCCTCGATGGACGCGCTGATGGAATCGGTCGCATCATAGAGAACTTCAATGGTCATGCCCTCGGGCAGGCTGTCCTGAATGGACGGCAGTTCGGTGAGCACCGCTGCCGACACGTCGAGCGGGTTTGCGCTCGGCGACGGGAAGACGCCGATAAAGGTGCCCGGCTGCCCGTTGAAGTTCACGCGCGTGTCGGTGCTTTCGGCTGCCAGCTCCACATCCGCAACATCACGCAGGCGAACCACCTCGTCACCGACGGCCTTGAGCGGCATCGCGCCAAAGGCTTCCGGCGTCTGAAGCGTGGATTCCATCTGGATGGCGTAGGAGACGTAGTCATTCTCCGTCTTGCCGGGAGCGGCAAGGAAGTTCGACGCGCGAATGCCGGCCAGCACTTCAGCCGCCGTCAGCTTGCGCGCCGCAAGGCGCACGGGATCGATCCACACGCGCATCGAGTATTCCGCCGCACCCATGACCTGAACCTCGGCGACGCCGGGGATCGTGGACATGCGCGGACGGATGACGCGTTCAATATATTCGGTGAGCTGCTCGCTCGTCATGTTCGGGTTCTGCATCGCCAGATACATGGTGGCGAACTGCATGCCCGTTCCCTTGACGATGGTCGGGTCCTTGGCGTCCGGCGGCAGATCGCTGCGCACCTCCTGCACCTTGGACATGACCTCGGTCAGCGCGACGTCCGGATCCGATCCGAGGCGCATCTTCACGCTGATCGTGCTGGCGGACGGACGGCTCTGAGAGGTGACATAGTCAACATTCTCGGTCGTCGCGACCGCACGCGCGATCGGGGCCGTGATGAAGCCCTGAATCAGATCGGCGCTCGCGCCGGGATAAATCGTGGTGACGGTGATAACCGTCTCCTCAACCTCCGGGTACTGACGCACCTGGAGATTGAACAGGCCCTGGAAGCCAAGCAGCAGGATCATGAGGCCGAGAACGGTCGAAAGGACCGGTCGGCGTATGAAGATGTCAGAAAAACTCATTTGTCCGCTGCCTCTTCAGCCTTGCTGTCTTCGGCGTTGGTGTCTTCGGTCGCGGCGTTCTGAGCGCCAGGGGTGCCAGGGGCGCCAGGGTTGATCTGGTTGTCGATCTTCACCGGCGTTCCGTTGGAGAGACGGTTCTGGCCTGCGGTCACGATGATGTCGCCCGGCTCGACGCCGGAGCTGATCTCGATACGGTCGCCGGAGCGACGGCCAACCTTGACGAAGACCTGGCGGGTCTCCAGTTTCTCTTCGTCGCCTTCCCCGGCGTCCTTCGGCTTGCGAACCGCGTACACGTAATCGCCGTAGAGGCTGGTGACGACGGCCGTCTGCGGCAGCGAAATGACGCCGTCTTCTTCCGGCAGGATCACGCCAACCTGAACGAACTGGCCGGGGGTGAGCTTGCCAGCGGTGTTGTCGATGCGGGCGCGCACCGAAACGAGGCGGCTCGACGGGTCAACCTTGGGATCGATACCGGTGATCGTGCCTTCAAACACGTCATTGCCGGAGTTCAGCCACAGGCGAACCGGCTGACCGATCTTCAGAAGGCCAAGGCGCTGCTCGGGAACGGTGAAGTCGGCGCGCATGGTCTCGGTGTCCTGCAGCGTGGCGACAATCGTGCCCGGCGAAAGATACTGACCGCGATCAACGCGCGGGATGCCGATCGTGCCGCTGAAAGGCGCGCGAAGCTGGCGCTGCTGCACCACGGCTTCTGCCTTCTCCACCTGTGCGGCGGATGCCTGGGCGGCGGCTTCGGCATTGTCCAGCGAAGCGCCGGAGCTGACACCACGGCTGCGCAGTTCGCGGGCGCGGTCGAGCGCCTGCTTGTCGAGGGCGGCCTGTGTGCGCGAGGCGCTTAAGTCGGCCTGCTGCACATTGTCCTCGAGCTGCAGAAGGATCTGGTCCTTCTCCACCTGCTGGTTTGCCTCGAAGAGAATGTCGGTGACGATGCCCGTGGTCTCTACGGTCAGGTCTACACCCTGATTGGCATTAACCGTGCCAATGGCTTCAATGCTGGGCGTCCATCTGGCCTCTTCCGCTTCGACGGTGGAAACCGTCACGGTGGGAACGGGCATGTTCGCGAAGAACTGCTCGATCGCCTGATCTCGGAACATGTTGAAGCCGACTATTCCGCCTGCGAGAACCGCAAGCAGGACAATGGCAATAAGAAGACGCTTGATCATGTCGTCGGCCCCCGAAGGCGTATCTGAAAAATAATGGTTCGCTTACATAAGAATGGCGGAGATAGCGACGTTGCTGTTCACCCACAAGTGGGGATGGTCACGATCCTGGCTTGCAAACTGCGGCGCATTTACTGTACCGTCTGGACGGTATTGTCAAGACACAGGATAATTGTTGTGGCCAGAACAGGCTCAGGGGCGCGGGAAAAGATCCTGGCGGCGGCGGCGGAAATTGTCCGTGAGGCCGGCGCCGGGAACATGTCGCTCGACGCGGTCGCAGCGCGGGCAGGCGTTTCCAAGGGCGGCCTGCTCTATCATTTTTCCAGCAAGGCGAAGCTGTTCGAAGCCATGGTGGAAGAGTTCGTTTCCGAAGAATATGAGCGCTTTCAGGAGCGCCAGAAGCATCACGAAGGCGGCGCCAATGGCGGCGTCCATGCCTATCTCGATCTCTTTGTCGATGACCGCAAGAAGTGCCAGCCGCCGCCCTCCGGCCTGCTGGCCGCCCTTGCCGAGAACCCGGATTTTCTAAAACCGGTGCAGGCCTATGAGCGTGAGATTCTGGACCAGATGCGCGCCACGGCAAGCGACCCCGCGCTGGCCGTCATCACCCTTCTCGTCGTGCATGGCGTGCGGGCGATGGAGCTGCTTTCCATCAACGTGGTGAACAATCAGGAAATTTCCGAAACGGTCGCCGCCCTGCGCGGCATGCTCGACGGCCAGACGCCACAGCCAGCCTGAGTCGTTTTCAGTTTCGTCAGGCGCTTTGCCGCGCTCCCACCGCCGCGCGCGTGCCATGGCTGCGGTCTGCAAAACGCGGGATCGGCTCCTGCAGATGTTGCAAGGCGCTGACCGGCTCGCCAGCAATGCGCCGGACGAGCAACCGCCCCAGCAATTCGCCCGCCTCTGCAATGTCCTCATAGACGGCATCCACGCGCGGACGCACCTCGTCATAGAGCTGCGAGGTCTGCTTGACGACGAGGTCGAAGTCCTCGCCCA
Source organism: Nitratireductor sp. PBL-C9 (assembly GCF_050877045.1). Lineage (NCBI taxonomy): Bacteria > Pseudomonadati > Pseudomonadota > Alphaproteobacteria > Hyphomicrobiales > Phyllobacteriaceae > Nitratireductor > Nitratireductor sp. PBL-C9. The sequence continues at coordinate 698,975 of NZ_JBPAXW010000001.1, read as the reverse complement.
CCTTCAGCCCCCGGTCGCTCAGCGCCGCCATGATGGAGAGCGCCGAGACCTCGCCCGCGCACACCACACCGTCAGGCGGAGCGGGCTGTTCAAGCCGCCAACCCAGCCACGCGTAGAGATCGGCCGCACTGCTGTCGAGATTGATCTCGGCGGGCAGCTCCCATTCGACGCCGTTTTCGGCAGCGGCGGCAAGAAAGCCGTCGCGCAGATATCGGTGAAAGGTGAAGCGCTGCGGCGGCAGGATCAGCGCGAGGCGTCGCCTGCCCTTCGCGACAAGACGCTCCACCGCCATGCGGGCAAAGCCCGCATTGTCGTAATCGACGAAGGCGTGCTCGATCCCAAGATCGGTGCGCCCATGGGAGACGAACGGAAAATCGTTTTCGACCAGCAGCTTTACGCGCGGGTCATCCGGTTCGGTACGCGAGAAGACGACGCCATCCGCCGTGCGGTTGCGCAGGATGTATTCGATCGGATCGAGCGTGGGCGCTTCGGCGAAATGCGGCGTGATGACCAGGTGATACTGCGTATCGCGCAGGGCGCGTGTGAGACCGCTGATCATGGAAGTGGAGAAGCCAAGCAGCTCGTCATGCGGGTCGAGCACGAAGCTGATGACATTGGTGCGGCCCGTGCGCAGATGGCGTGCCGCGCGGTCTGGCTGATAGCCGATCTCGCGCGCCACGCGCTGAACACGCTGGCGCGTCTCAAGCGCAATCTGCGGCGCGTCGAGCAGCGCCCGCGAAACCGTGGTGACGGCAAGCCCGGTAATCTCTGCGATGGTGCGCAGCGTCGGTCGGTCGGATCGGCGCGCCATGTCAGGCTCCGCCGGCAGACGTCATCCAGCCCCCGGACGCGTCTGAATTTCTGATTTTGTTCATTTCAATCGATATAAATCGGATCATTTGCGCTCGAGGCGCGACCTGCCTGTTGTGATTTCGTTTTGAGTTTCAACGTTCTACCTCCTTCCGCCAATCAGACAAGAAACTGATTGACCTTCCCCGGATTTATAACGTTATAAATATATAGATCGCAGAGGAGCAAGCGATCCCATTGGGAGGAGTATCATGATCATTCGCAAATTCGCCGCGCTTGCGGCGGGAGCAGCCGTTCTTTCCCTCACCGCTGGCAGTGCCATGGCCGAAGACAATGTCGAGGTTCTGCACTGGTGGACTTCGGGTGGCGAGGCAGCCGCGTTGAACGTGCTCAAGGAAGATCTGGAATCCAAGGGCGTGACCTGGCAGGACATGCCGGTGGCCGGCGGCGGCGGTGAAGCCGCGATGACCGCCCTGCGCGCCCGCGTGACCGCCGGCAACGCACCGACTGCCGTGCAGATGCTCGGTTTCGACATTCTCGACTGGGCCGAACAGGGCGTGGTCGGCAATCTCAACGACGTCGCCGAAGAAGAGGGTTGGGCCGAAGTGGTTCCCGCCGCCCTTCAGAATTTCTCCAAATATGATGGCAACTGGATTGCCTCGCCGGTCAACGTCCATTCCACCAACTGGGTGTGGATCAACAAGGCCGCGCTCGATGCTGCCGGCGGCAAGGCCCCGGAAACCTGGGAAGAGCTCGTCGCCGTGCTCGACAAGATGAAGGAGAACGGCATCACCCCGCTCGCCCATGGCGGTCAGCCCTGGCAGGACGCCACGGTGTTCGAGGCGGTGGTGCTTTCTCTGGGCAACGACTTCTACAAGTCTGCCCTCAACGATCTTGATCCCGAGGCGCTTGGCTCCGACAAGATGAAGGAAGCCTTCGACCGCATGGCCACGCTGCGCACCTATGTGGACGACAATTTCTCCGGTCGCGACTGGAACCTGGCCTCCGCCATGGTGATCGAGGGCACCGGCGGCATGCAGATGATGGGCGACTGGGCCAAGGGCGAATTCCTCAAGGCTGGCAAGAAGCCGGGCGAGGACTTCGTCTGCATCCGCTTCCCGGGCACGCAGGGTTCCGTGACCTTCAACTCCGACCAGTTCGTCATGTTCCAGGTGGGTGAAGACAAGCAGAAGGCCCAGAAGATGATGGCGTCTTCCGTCATGAACCCGGAATTCCAGTCCGCCTTCAATGTGGTGAAGGGCTCGGTTCCCGCACGCACCGACGTGCCCAACGAGGCCTTTGACGATTGCGGCAAGAAGGGCATGGCCGATCTTGCGGAAGCCAATGCCAGCGGTTCGCTGTTCGGCTCCATGGCCCATGGTCACGGCGCGCCGGCTGCGGTGAAGAACGCGGTGAACGATGTGGTCACGCAGCACTTCAACGGTGACCTCACGTCGGAAGAAGCAGTCGAAGAGCTTCAGAACGCCGTCGCTGCCGCACAGTAAAACAGGCCAGTGCAAACGCATCGTCAGGCGGGGTCTTCGCTCCGCCTGGCTGATCCGGCTGCCGCGCCGCACCGTTCAACGGGAAGCCCCGCATGAACCGCAATCGCCTGCAGGAGATCATTCCGCGCCTGGTGCTCAGCCCGAGCATGGCGCTGATCCTGATCTTCGTCTACGCCTTCATTCTCTACACCTTCTACCTGTCGATGACCGACTCGCGCATGCTGCCGTCCTACGGCTTTGTCGGTTTCGAAAACTACGAGAAATTATGGAACTTACGCCACTGGTGGCGGGCGCTCACCAATCTGGCGATCTTCGGCACTCTTTATATAGTGATCTGCTCGGTGCTCGGTCTGTTCCTGGCGATCCTGCTCGACCAGAAGATCCGCGGCGAAGGCTTCCTGCGTCCCATCTATCTCTATCCGATGGCGCTGTCCTTCATCGTCACCGGCACGGCCTGGAAATGGTTTCTCGATCCGGGCATCGGTCTTGAGAACACCATGCATCAATGGGGCTGGGCGAGTTTCGAGTTCGCCTGGATCAAGGACCGGACACTGGCCATCTACACGGTGGTGATCGCCGCTGTCTGGCAATCCTCCGGTTTTGTCATGGCCATGTTCCTTGCGGGCCTGCGCGGCGTCGACAGCGAGATCATCAAGGCCGCTCAGATGGACGGCGCGTCGAACGTCACCATCTATCGCCGCATCATCATCCCCATGATGCGCCCCGTCTTTCTTTCCGCCTTCGTGGTGCTCGCGCATCTGGCGATCAAGTCCTACGATCTGGTCGTGGCGCTCACAGGCGGCGGCCCCGGTCAGGCGACCGAACTGCCGGCAACCTTCATGTATTCCTACACCTTCACCCGCAACCAGATGGGCATTGGCGCGTCGTCAGCCATCATCATGCTGGTGATGATCTTCTCGATCATCATTCCCTATCTCTATTCCGAGCTGAAACCGGGGAGGCAGAGATGAGCACCGGGAAAACCGTTGGCGTCAGCGGCAACAGGCTTGCCCGCGCCCTGCTCTACACCGTGCTGATCGTCTTCGCGGTCTATTATCTCCTGCCGCTCTACGTGATGCTGGTCAATTCGGTGAAGCCGCTGGACGAGATCCGTCAGGGCAACATGCTTGCGCTGCCGGACGTCTTTACGCTCGAGCCATGGGCCAAAGCCTGGTCGAGCGCGCAGATAGGCGTGCAGCCGACCGGGCTGAAACCCTATTTCTTCAACTCCATCCTGATGGTGGTGCCGGCGGTGGCCATCTCCACTGTTCTGGGCGCGCTCAACGGTTATGTGCTCACCAAATGGCGTTTCCGGGGTGACGACATCGTCTTCGGGCTCATCCTTCTGTCCTGCTTCATCCCCTTCCAGATCGCGCTCATTCCCGCAGCGCGCATTCTGGGCATGCTGGGCATTGCCGGCACGACGCAGGGGCTGGTTCTCATCCACGTGGTCTACGGGCTGGGCTTCACCACGCTCTTCTTCCGCAACTACTACGCCGCCTTCCCCACCGAGCTGGTACGCGCGGCGCAGATCGACGGCGCTGGCTTCTTCCAGATCTTCCGGCGCATTCTCCTGCCGTCCTCCGCGCCGATCATCGTCGTCACGGTGATCTGGCAGTTCACGAACATCTGGAACGACTTCCTGTTTGGCGTGTCGTTTGGCGATTTCGACTCCCAGCCGATGACGGTGGCGCTCAACAATCTGGTGTCCTCGTCGGGCGGCGTGAAGGAGTACAACGTCCATTTCGCCGGCGCGATCCTCGCCGCACTCCCCACGCTCGTCGTCTACATTGTCTCCGGACGCTATTTCGTGCGCGGCCTCATGGCCGGCGCCGTCAAAGGATAAGCCATGGCCTTTCTCAAGATCGACAATCTCAGGAAATCCTTCGGCAAGGTCGATGTGCTCAAGGGCATCGATCTGGAGATCGAGGAAGGCGGGTTTCTGGTTCTCGTCGGCCCGTCCGGCTGCGGCAAGTCCACCCTGCTCAACACCATTGCCGGGCTCGAACCCATCACCAGCGGTTCGATCAGCATCAATGGCAAGGTGGTCAACGACCTGCACCCCTCGCAGCGCGACATCGCCATGGTGTTCCAGTCCTACGCGCTCTACCCCAACATGACGGTGGCCGAAAACATCGGCTTTGGCATGGAAATCCGCGGCGTCCCCAAGGCGGAGCGCGATGCGGCCATCGCCAAAGTGGCCGAGACGCTGCAGATCGGCGCGCTGCTCAACCGCAAGCCGAGCCAGCTTTCAGGCGGCCAGCGCCAGCGTGTCGCCATGGGCCGCGCGCTGGTGCGCGATCCGATGGTGTTCCTGTTCGATGAGCCGCTTTCCAATCTCGACGCCAAGCTCCGGGTCGACATGCGCACCGAGATCAAGCGCCTGCATCAGCGCATGGGCACCACCATCGTCTATGTCACGCATGACCAGATCGAGGCGATGACGCTGGCCACCAAAATCGCCGTGCTCAAGGACGGCGTTCTGCAGCAATTCGGCACGCCGGCTGAAATCTACAACACGCCCAACAACCTCTTCGTCGCCGATTTCATGGGCTCGCCTTCCATGAACCTCATCCCCGCAAAGGTGAAGGCCAGCGGCGGAGATGTGGCCATCATGATGGAGCGCGACGAGGGCGAGCCACTTGCCCTGCCCTTCGCCGGCGCCAATGGCGCGCTTGCCGGGCGCGACGGTCAGAACGTGGTGTTCGGCATCCGGCCCGAAGCGCTGACCGATCCGGACAGCGCCGACCGCAATGCGCGCCATGTGAGCGAACTCGACTGCGACATCGAGGTGATCGAGCCGGCCGGCTCCGACACATTCGCCGTCACGCGGCTCGGTGGTCGTGAGATCGTCGCGCGGCTTCGCGCCGACGCACCCATTTCGGCCGGGCAGACAGCCCGCCTCGCCTTCAATCTCGACAAGGCGCTGCTGTTCGACCCGGAAACCGAAGCGCGGATCGTTTAAGATGCTTATCCGTTGCGGAAGGCGTAGCTGTAGCCATTGATGGCCGGCACGCCGCCCAGATGCGCGTAAAGCACTTTCGAGCCTTCGGGAAAGTAGCCCTTCTTCACGAGGTCGATCATGCCCTGCATGGATTTGCCCTCATAGACCGGATCGGTGATCATGCCCTCCAGCCGCGCGCAGAGGCGGATCGCCTCCTTCGTTTCTTCCGAAGGCACGCCATAGGCGGGATACGCATAGTCCTCCACCAGAACCAGATCGTCATCTTCGATCTCACGGCCGAGTTCCACCAGCTTCGCCGTGTTGCGCGCAATCTCCAGCACCTGGGCGCGCGTCTGGTCCGGTGTGCCCGAGGCGTCGATGCCGATCACATTGCGGGCGCGGCCATCGGCGGCAAACCCCACCAGCATGCCGGCATGGGTGGAGCCCGTCACCGTGCACACGACAATATAGTCGAAGGTGAAGCCGAGTTCGGCCTCCTGCGCGCGCACCTCTTCGGCAAAGCCCACATAGCCAAGCCCGCCATATTTGTGCACCGATGCGCCGGCGGGGATCGGATAGGGCCTGCCGCCCTTTGCCTCCACGTCCTTCAGGGCGTCTTCCCAGCTTTGCCGGATGCCGATGTCGAACCCCTCATCCACCATCTGCACATCCGCGCCCATCACGCGGCTTAAGAGAATGTTGCCCACGCGGTCGTAGACGGCGTCTTCGTGCGGCACCCAGCTTTCCTGCACCAGCCGGCACTTGAAGCCGATCCGTGCAGCCGTGGCGGCAACCATGCGCGTGTGGTTCGACTGCACACCGCCGATGGAAACCAGCGTGTCCGCGCCAGAGGCGATGGCGTCGGGCACTATGTATTCCAGCTTCCGCAGCTTGTTGCCGCCGAAGGCGAGGCCCGAATTGCAGTCCTCCCGTTTTGCATAAAGCGCAACCCCGCCGCCCAGATGCGCCGAGAGACGTTCCAGTTTTTCGATATGGGTGGGACCGAAGGTGAGCGGGTAGCGCTCGAATTTTTCCAGCATGGCAGACCTTTCCAGAAGTTGGATCGTTGCGGAAAGGCTAGCCAAAAACCGAAGAAAGGTGCTTCCATAGTTTCATGAAGTTTGAAGCAGGAAAGCGGCAGAAGTTCCACCTTATGCTTCAAGCCGCAAAAATTGCGGAGGAGATATGCAAGAACCTTCCATGGGCACAGAGTTGGACCGCACCGACATGCGCATTCTGCGCCATCTTCAGCGAGACGGGCGGTTGAGCAATGCCGATCTGGCAAAGCGCGTTGGGGTCAGCGCGGCCACCTGCCATCGCCGCACCGAGCGGCTGTTCAGGGATGGCTATGTTCGCGGCGTCCACGCCTCAATCGCGCCCGGGCATGTCGGGCGCGGCGCGCTGGTCATGGTCGGTGTGGTGCTCGACCGTTCAACGCCGGAGAGCTTCTCCGCGTTTGAAGCCGCCATCCGCGAACTGCCCTTCATCCTCGACTGCCATCTGGTCGCCGGGGATTTTGACTACTTCCTCAAGATAAGAGTGCGCGACATGGCCGATTTCAACCGGCTGCACGGCAGCCAGCTGATCGCGCTGCCCGGCGTCCGCCAGACCCGCACCTTCTTCGTGATGAAAGAGGTGGTGGACGGCGCAGCGCTCGATTTCTGAGCGCCGCGCCGTCCCCGTCATTTCAGCCGCGTCAGAAGTCCCGCCATCAGCTGTGCGCGTTCGACAAGGCTGTCGATCTGGATGTGTTCGCCAAGCGTGTGCAGGCCCGCGCCGCGCACGCCGATGGAATCGAGCGTCGGTATGCCGAGCGCGCCGGTGAAATTGCCATCAGAGCCGCCGCCGGCGCTGGCATGGGTCAGGTCGAAGCCGATCTCATCGGCAACGCCGCGCGCGACGTCGTAGACGGCCATGGTTCCGGCGTCCGGCTCCCAGACGGGGCGGGTCACGCCGCGCGTCACCTCGATCACCACATCGTTCTCCTCGCCCGAAAGCGCGAGCATGCGCTCGATGCCGCGGTCGAGATCGGCCTGGCGCTTGGCCATGGAAAGCACTTCCGCATCGCAGAAGGACGAGACGCAATTGACCCACTGGCCCGCATGAACCACGCCCACCGAGAAGGTGCAGTCGTCGCCGGTCATGCTCTCGATTTCGAGTATCTTGCGCGCCATGGCGGCGATGGCCGAGCGGCCATCCTTGAGCGCCCAGCCGGCATGGCTCGGGCGGCCCGACGTTTTCACATTGTAGCGGGCGATGGCGTAGCGGCCGGTCACGGCCCCGCCATCCTCGCGCGCGGGTTCGGGCACCAGAACGATCCTGTTCTTGCGCGCCTCCATCTCGATCAGCTCGCGTGTCGAAGGCGTGCCCACCTCTTCGTCGGGCGTGAACAGCACCGTGATCGGCAACGGGGTTTCGATGCCGGCGAGAATGAGCTGGCGGATCGCCTCGATGCTCACATAGTTGCCGCCCTTCATGTCCTGAATGCCGGGGCCGTAGCAGCGGCCATCCTCGATGCGCCAGGGGTTCTTCTCCAGCGTGCCGATGGGATGAACCGTGTCGAGATGGCCGGAGATCAGAATGCCAGGCTTGCCGAAGTCCCGGTGCGGAAAGCGCGCGCGCACCGAACCGCCAAAACCCATGCGGCCGGGAATGCGCTCGATCTCCGCGCCCACAGCGGCAAGCTCATAGGCGGCGAGGTCCATCATGCGGTCCACCGCAGCCGCGTCGAATGTCGGGCTCTCGCAGAGGATCCAGGGTTTGAGCCCGACCAGCATGGTGTCCGTGTCGAATGGCAGGTTCTTGAAATTCATGGTCTGTATCCTGAACTGGAGCAATTACGGGAAAAGTGGAAACCGGATTTCGTTCGGAATTGCGCAAAAACAATGGGTTGGAGCGTTTTCGCATTTCAGCGAAAACGCTCATATGGCTGGCTCAGAGCGGAAGGCGCTTTTCGACGATGCGGGCCATGATGCTCGCACCCACGGGCAGAATCCCGTCATCGAGAATGAAACCCGGATTGTGAACGGGGATCGAGCCCTTGTGGCCAAGCGTGCAATAGGCCCCGGGAACCGCTTTCAGCATGTCGGCGAAATCCTCGCTGCCCGTGACCAGCTCCCTGGTGATGGTCGCGTTGTCCTGGCCGACAATCTCGGCCGCCGCTTCCCGATAGGCTTCGGAAAGGTCGGCGTCGTTCATCAGAACATCGAAGACGGGGCGCAGGTCCGGAACGATTTCCACGTCGTAGCTTGTGGCAAAACCGGCGCAGAGCTTTTCCACCCGCTCATGGGTCAGGTCGCGCACCTCGTCGGAGAAATAGCGGATGGTGCCCGAGATCACCGCCTTGTCCGGCACCACATTATAAGCCGATCCGGAATGGATCTGGGTAACCGAGAGCACGGCGGGCTGCGTCGGCTGCACATTGCGGCTGACGATGGATTGCAGGCTCTGCACCAGCGCCGTGGCAATGACGATGGGATCGCGTGCATGATGGGGCATCGCGCCATGGCTGCCGACGCCGTTGATGGTGATGTCGAAAAAGGTCGCGCCCGCCATCGCCGGCCCCGGCTTGACGCCGAATTTGTTCGGCTCCGCGAGCGGGTTGTTGTGCATGCCATAGACTTCGTCGCAGGGGAACTTGTCGAACAGCCCGTCGGCCAGCATGGCGCGCGCACCGCCAAGCCCCTCCTCCGCCGGCTGGAAGATCATGATCGCACGGCCGGCAAAGTCGCGCGTTTCGGCCAGATAGCGCGCCGCGCCCAAAAGCATGGTGGTGTGGCTGTCATGCCCGCAGCCATGAAACGCGCCGGGGTTTTTCGAGGCGTAGGGAAGATTGGTCAGCTCATCCATGGGAAGCGCATCCATGTCGGCACGCAGGCCAATGGTGCGGTCGCCTTCCTTCTTGCCCTTGATGACGCCGATAACCCCGGTCTTGCCGAGCCCGGTGTGAACTTCGTCCACGCCCCACTTCTTCAAAAGCTCCGCAACTATGCCGGATGTGCGGACTTCCTCGAAGCCGATTTCGGGGTGCTGGTGGAAGTCGCGGCGGATCTCCGTCAGCTCATCTGAGTAATCAGCGATTTTCGGCAAAACGGGCATTTTTTCTCCAAACTGACGCTTTTCACGTCAAACGGTCTGCAATTCTCTGAAATTGGCGAAATCCCACTGACGCCCGGGTGCTGCCTCGATCAGCGCGCGGGTGTAGGCGTGTCTGGGGGCGGAAAGCACATTGGCGGCGCTGTCATGTTCAACGACCCGCCCATGCTGCATTACAACCACCTCGTCGCAGATCTGCGCGGCGACACGCAGATCATGGGTGATGAAAAGAATGGCGATGCCAAGTTTCTGCTGAAGCTCGTCCAGAAGGTCGAGCACCTGCGCCTGAACGGAGACGTCGAGCGCCGAGACCGCTTCATCGGCCACCAGCACATCCGGCTCCATGGCAATGGCGCGCGCGATGGCGACGCGCTGGCGCTGCCCGCCGGAAAACTGGTGCGGATAGCGGTCGATGGCGTCATCGGGCAGACCAACGAGTTTCAGGAGTTCACGCGCCCGCGAAAGTGCTGCCTTGCGCTCCGTTCCCATATTGAGCGGTCCCTCGACGAGGCTGCGCCCGATGGTCCATCGCGGGTTCAGCGAGCGGAAGGGATCCTGAAAGACGATCTGGATGTGACGGCGCAGCGGCTGAAGCGCACGGCGTGAAAGCGTGGCGATCTCATGGTCGGCAACGCGGATCTCGCCCTCCGTCGGATCGATCAGCCGCATGATGCAGCGCGCGACGGTGGATTTGCCCGAGCCGCTTTCGCCGACAATACCGAGCGTGCGCCCGCGCGGAATGGCGAAGTTCACATCGGTGGCCGCTTTTGTGGGTTCGCTCCGTTTGAACACGCCATGCGCGCCATAAACCTTCTGCAGCCCGCTTACCGACAGAACCGCCTCCCCGCCGGGCGCATCGCGCGCGGCGCGCGGGGTGAGGCTCGGCACGGCCTGAAGAAGCTCGCGCGTGTATTCCTCCTGCGGGTGGCGCAGCAATTGCTCGACCGGGGCCTGTTCCACGATCTTGCCAAGCTTCATCACGTGAACGGTGTCGGCAATCTCGGCCACCACGCCCATATCATGCGTGATGAAGAGAACGGCGGTGCCGTGCTTTTCCTGAAGCTCGGCGATGAGGGTCAGGATCTGCTGCTGCGTCGTCACGTCGAGCGCGGTGGTCGGCTCGTCGGCGATCAGAAGCTGCGGCTCGAGGATCAGCGCCATGGCGATCATGATGCGCTGGCGCTGGCCGCCGGAAAGCTGGTGCGGATAGGACCGGTAGATGCGTTCGACATCGGGCAGATGCACCTGGTTCATGATGTCGAGCACACGCGCCTTCTTCTCCTTCGCGGAGAGCCTGGTGTGCGTGTTGAGCACTTCCTCGATCTGGTCGCCAACCCGGATAACCGGGTTAAGCGCAGTCATGGGCTCCTGAAAGATCATCGAGATCTTCTGCGCGCGCATGTCGCGCATCGCCTGCGGGCCAAGATCGAGCAGGTTCTTGCCTTCAAGCCCGATCCGCCCGCCGGTGGCTGCAAGCGCGCCCTTGGGCAGAAGCCCCATGACGGAGAGCGAGGTGACCGATTTTCCCGAACCGGACTCCCCGACAAGACAGACCGTCTCGCCCTGCCGGATTTTCAGCGACACATGGTCGAGAACCGGGGCCGCCGTTTCGTTTCCGGCAAGGCGGACCGTCAGTTCCTCGATTTCCAGAACGTTCGGCATGTCATCGAAATTGCGGGTCTTGAATTTCATGGTCACCCCTCCCGCTTCTTGAGACGCGGATCCAGCATGTCGCGTGCGGTGTCGCCCAGAAGGTTGATCGACAGGATGCACAGCGAGAGCATCAGCCCCGGCCAGAAGATGAGCGACGGCTTGAGCTGGAAGTAGACACGGCCCTCGGCCATGATGTTGCCCCAGGTGGGAATTTCGGTTGAAACACCGGCACCCAGGAAGGACAGGATCGCTTCGGTGAGGATCGCCGATGCGCAGATATAGGTGCCCTGCACGATGAGCGGCGCGAGCGTGTTGGGCATGAGATGCTGCCAGAGGATTTTCGGCATGGAGGAGCCGAGTGCGATGGCGGCTTCCACATAGGGTTCTTCACGCGCCGACAGAACCACCGAACGCACCAGCCGCACGACACGCGGTATCTCGGGAATGGTGATGGCTCCCATCACCGACCAGATGCTTGGCCCGTTGAGCGCGACCAGCGCAATGGCGAGCAGAATGGAGGGAATGGCCATCAGGCTGTCCATGATGCGCATGATGATGGCGTCCGCCGTGCGGAAGAAGCCCGAGACAAGACCGATCAAAAGACCGATGAGCACACTGACGACCGCAGCCGATATGCCGATGAAGAGCGACACGCGGCCTCCGGTGATGACGCGCGAAAGCACGTCGCGCCCATAGGCATCGGTACCAAGCGGATAGGTCTCGCTCGGCCCTTTGAGCCGCTGGAGCGCATCGATGGCCATGGGATCGTGCGGCACGATGAGCGGGGCCAAAAGCGCCAGCATGACGATGATGAAGAGCACGATGGCGGCGATGACCGGCCCGGCGCCGAGACGCCAGCCGCGCGGCAGCGCCATCGCGCCGAACAGCCATTGCATGCGGGATGCGGGTTGCGGGGAAGCGACCATCAGTAGCGGATCCTCGGATCGAAGAAGGTGTAGGAGAGATCGATGAGCAGGTTGATCAGAACGTAGAGACCGCTCGTCAGTAGGATCATGCCCTGAATGACCGGATAGTCGCGCGCCAGAATGGCATCGACCGTCAGGCGTCCGATGCCGGGAATGTTGAACACGCTTTCGGTGACCACCACGCCGCCAATCAGAAGCGCAAAGCCGGTGCCGATGATCGTCATGATCGGCACGGCGGCATTGGACAGCGCGTGGCGGAACAGGACCACGGTTTCCTTCACGCCCTTGGCGCGCGCGGTGCGGATATAGTCTTCGCCCAGAACCTCAAGCATGGAGGCGCGGGTCATGCGCGCGATAAGCGCCACATAGATGGTGGCGAGCGTGAGACAGGGCAGAATGGCGCGGGACAGGAACTTTCCGAAATCCTCCGTTGGCGCGACATAGCCCTGAACGGGGAACCAGCGCAGCTCGATCGAGAAGATCTTGATGAAGATGTAGCCGATGACGAAAACCGGGATCGAAAAGCCCAGAACCGAAAAGGTCATGACCGCGTAGTCGACCCAGGTGCGATGACGCCAGGCGGCGAGCACGCCCATGGGAACGGCGATCAGGACGGAAAGCAGAATGGTCAGGACAGCGATATTCACCGTTGGCCAGATGCGCTGGCCGATCATCTGGGTGACCGGTGTGCTGGAAATCAGCGATGTGCCGAGCTCGCCCTGCATGAGAAGGCCGACCCAGGTGATGAACTGTTCGTGCAGCGGATCGGACAGGCCAAGCGAGGTGCGGATGCGCTCAAGCTGTTCGGGCGTCGCCATGTCGCCGGCGATGATGGCGGCCGGATCGCCCGGCGTCAGCCGGAGCAGCAGAAAAACGAATATGGCGACGATGACCATGACCGGAATGACGGCCAGAACGCGCCGGAGAATATAGCCTAGCATCGGAACGTGACGTCCTTTGACCTGTGACGTGCGAAAGGCTGCCGCCTTGCAAAAAAGCGGGGCGCGCGATCCCGATCAGGGAGCGAAAGGGAATCGCGCCGGGCGCATGGCCCGAATGCCCCGTGAATGACCCCGCCAGACAACCGGCGGGGCAGGAGTTCACGCGGTCAGTCCGCTTTCTCGATGTTCCAGAACACCGGAACGGGAGACGGGATCATGCCGGTCAGCTTGTTGGTGCGCGCCTGCGGCATGACATATTGGCCAAGCGGGACATACAGAACATTGTCCAGCGTGTGCTTCTGGATGTCGACGGCGACTTCCTTCTGCTTTTCAGGCGTATCGGCGGCGATGAAGGCTGCGCGCAGCTCCTCGATCTTCTCATCCTCGGGCCAGCCGAACCAGGCGGCGTCTCCGCGGCCGTTCAGCATGGGGCTGATGAGCGGCGAGTTGATCTCCGGCACCATCCAGTTGGTGAAGAAGATGTTCCAGCCGCCTTCGGCGGGCTTGGCCTGACTGGCGCGGCGGGTGACGAGCGTCTGCCAGTCCATCGCCTGCATGTCGACATTGAAGCCGGCCTCGCGCATGGCCTGTGCGGCCACCACCGGCTGGGCGGTGAGGCTGACCACATCGGTCGGCTGCATCAGCACGATGGGCGTGCCGTCATAGCCGGCCTCTTCGAGGAGCTTCTTCGCGCCTTCGATGTCGCCGCCGGAGGTGAGCGTGTCGGAGCCGGATTCATCGCCCAGCGGCGTGCCGCAGCCGAAGATCGCGCCGCAGACCTTGTAGTAGTCCGGATTGCCGATCAGCGTTGCGAGAACCGCTTCCTGGCTGAGCGCCATCTGCGCGGCCTGGCGGATCTTCACATTGTCGAAGGGCGGATGCTTGAAGTTCATGCGGCCGATGGTCTGGTAACCCAGGTCGTCGCGGGTCTCGACCGTGATATCCTCGCTCGCCTCAAGCAGCGGCAGAAGGTCGATCTGCACCTGCTCGATATAGTCGATTTCACCCGACATGAGCGCATTGATGGCGGTCTGGGCATCGGGCATGGTGACCCACTTCACCTCATCGACCTTCACGTTCTTGCCGCCGGCCATCCAGCTCGCTGCGCCATCGCGCGGGACATAATCCTCGAACTTGCGATAGGTGACCGAAACGCCGGGCTGGTACTCGTCGGCAACGAAGACAAACGGCCCGGAGCCGGTGTAGTCGGTGATGGCCTCGTCGGCGGAGCCGCTGGCCACACGCGCCGGCATGATGAAGGGCGGCACGGCGGACTGCTTGCCGACCGTGTCGAGCAGCGCCGGGAACGCGCTCTTCAGCTTCCAGACGATGGTCTTGTCGTCTGTGGCTTCAAGGCTTTCGGTCACATCGAAGATGAGCTGGCCGCCGGAATCGCGCTTGCCCCAGCGCTGGAGCGAGGCAACGGCATCGGCTGCGGTGACCGGCGCGCCGTCATGGAACTTCAGACCGTCGCGCAGCGTGAACGTGTAGGTGAGATTGTCATCGGAGATCGTCCAGTCGGCCATCTGCGGCTGCGGGGCGAAGTTCTCGTCAACGGCCACCAGCACGTCATAGACCATGTAGCCATGGTTTCGGGTGATGTGGGCGGTGGTGATGATCGGGTCGAGCACGCGCAGGCCCGAATGCATGACGGCCGTGATCGTGTTGTCCTGCGCAAGGGCCGGCGTGGCCGCCCCGATGCCCGCGATCAGCGCTGCGCCGGCGGCAAGGCCGAGCGACGCACCGCGCACATGGCTCTTTAAGTGGTGAATTCTATCCTGAAGACGCGACATGAGTTCCCTCTTTTTCTTTGGAAAGTGAAATTGTGTTCGTCGTGACGTCTCAAACGCGGTTCTCCCGCCGCGCTTTTCTCCTGTCAGCCCTCCATCATGAGCGGTTCGCTCTGTGAGCGGCGGAAAACCGGCCCCCGGGGCGACAGGCGCATTCCATCCGCCAGTTTCGTCCACGGCAGGTCCGCCGGGTCGAGCGGCATGGGCCCCGGCGCCGTGCAGACCAGAACGGTCTCGGCGACGGGATCGAAATCGGCGCGGAAATGCACCGAACTCTTGTTGACCAGAATGGCCATCTCCGTCGGCTCGATGCCGACGAAACGATACATGGCGAGATCGGCCATCTGCGCCTTGTGCGTGGCGACGACGATCTTCACACCGTCGATCGACAGGCAGGCGGACGGGCCGACATTCATATGCGTGCCGCCGTAATAGGGGCCGGTCGCATGAAGATCGCCATTGGAGAGCTTTTCCACGCGGAACGTGCCGGTGAAGGGCGCGTCGCCCGGAACGCCGGACTGGCCGCCCAGCGGAATGGTGATCTCGGCCCCCTCCCCTGCCGCGTGGGCGGCAAGGGCCGCAAGCGGATCGATGATCATGCCGATGGCGGCGCGGCGCGCGCCGTTTCTCAAAAGCGCGCGGAGCATGCCGGTCGTGTTGGAATCGCCGCCGGCGCCGGGATTGTCCTGCGTGTCGGCAATGACCACCGGGCGGCTCGCCCCTTCGGCAATGCGCATGGCTTCTCGCACGCCTTCATCAGGGCCCCAGGCGCGGCCGGCGAAAGCCTCCTCCGCTTCCATGATGCGCGCATAGAGCTGGTCCGCCGCGCGGTCGGCCGCGTCCTGGGTTTCTGCATAGGCGAGAACGGTCTGGCCGCACGCCTCGATATCGGCTGCGGGAAAGCCCATCCAGTAGGACACGCTTGCAACCGGCCCCGTCTCCAGCGCGGCGACCTCTTCATAGAGGCTTTTCGCCGGTTCGATGAAAGTGCACTGCCAGGGAATGGAGGTGAGATAGGGAAGCCGCCGGAAGGCATGGGCGAAGGAGCGGCCCCGCGCCATCAGCCTGTCGAGGCCCTCGGCGGCGCGCCGGCCGGTCTCGGCCATGTCCACATGCGGGTAGGTGCGGAAGGCGACGAGCAGATCGGCTTCATCGACCATGAGCTGCGTCGTGTTGCCATGCAGATCAAGGCTCACGGCAATCGGCACGTCGGGACCGACGACCGCGCGCACACGGGCGATCAGTTCGCCTTCCCCGTCATCGAGATGTTCGGCGACCATCGCGCCATGCAGGTCGAGGCAGACGCCGTCCAACGGACCGGCCGCAGCGATCCCGTCCACGATTTCACCGGCGATGCGCTCATAGGCGTCCCGCGTGACATGAGCCGACGGGATGGCGCCGGTCCACAGAACCGGAACGATTTCCCAGCCGGCTTTCTGCGCATGCGCAACCGCGCCGGATATGCCCAGATTGACGCCCGGCGAGCGCTCGATGATCTCGTTTCCGCGCGACAGGGGCAGATAGCCGCCGCCCTGCTCGAAATGCGCATAGGTCGCGGGAGATGGTGCGAAAGTGTTTGTTTCGTGAAGGAAACCGGCGAGTGCAACGCGCCTTTTCATAAGACGCCTCCCCGCAAGAGACTGCCGATCAATATGCAACGCCGCATTCACAAGCCCCGCTTTTGCAAGACCGCATTTTCGGGTCGACGCCCGTAAAATGCGTGATAGGGTGAAGGACCAAGTATCGCTGTACGATACTTTCGTATCGATATAACGATAGATGTACAGCGGATTGGGTGTCAAACGAATTCTGGCGGGATTGGAAGTCTGCGTGCGTTACATTCAGAAGGGCGAATACGGTGTCCCGCCGAGCACAAGCATCGATGAGAACGATCCCCTTTTCGTGCAGGCGATTGCGCGCGCCATGCAGGTGCTTTCGACCTTTCACGATGCGAGCAAACCGCTGACGCTGAACGAGATTGCGGCTGCCGGCGGCATGGGCAAGAGCGCCGCGCAGCGCGTGGTGCACACGCTGCGCCAGCTTGGCTATGTGCAGCGCGACGCAGACGACCGCGGTTATGTGCCGGGCATTCGCATTCTCGATCATACACGCGACTATCTGCGGCTGAACCCTCTGGTGGCGCGGGCCTCCCCGGTTCTGATGGAGCTGCGACGCAATGTGCGCGAGCGCGTGGATCTCAGCCTGCGCGACGGATTGCGGCTCATCTATGCTGCACGCCTTCAAAGCAAGCGCGAAACGTTCTTCGCAACGCTGGTCGGGCAAAGCGTGCCGATCTACTGCACCTCTGGCGGGCGCGCCATGATGGCGCATATGAGCGACGACGAAGTGGACGAAATCATCGAGCGCTCCGAGCGCCGCGAGATCACGCCAAAGACGATCACCGACCCTCAGGCCATCCGGGCCAAGGTTCAGGAAGCGCGCGAGAATGGATATGCGCTGGCGCTCGAAGAAGTGCTCCAGGGCGAGATCGCGATCGCCACGGCGCTGCTCTCTCCGGAGGGACGACCGCTGGGGGCCATCCACATTGCCGGCTCGCTCAGCGAATGGGATGCGGAGAGCTTCTGTCGGCGTTTCGCACCGCTTGCCGGAGAGGCCGCAGGCGTCATTAACAGGTTTTGACGCCCTCCCCTCCCCTGCCAGATCTTTTAGCGGCGCGCGCAGCGCTCCGATTCTGTCCGCGCGCGAGCCGCGGTTAAGAAAATGTGTGCCTTTTCAGCGGCCCGGGCGGCGTTTTGGTCTACTTCCAGCCGGCCCTGTCGATTTGTTTTCGATGCGATCTGATCCGCCGAGTGACTTAAGTCACGGTAACGGCTGGATTATTCGGCTCACTTCCATCACAGAACATGTTCCGTTAACGTCTTGTTAACCAAAAACTTCTTGACGATGGCCGCCTGCCTCGTGGCATTAGTTACGGAACTGGCGGCGAATGTGAGAGATTGGCGTAACCGCGATGCGTACCTGTTAGTAGCGGTTACTTCCGATTTCAAACCTGCCTCAGCGCGTTTGCATTTTAAGCGTATCTATACCCTCAAGCGTAGGCCACTCGCCGAATGGCTCCGAATCGGGTTACGTTGCGCAATATTATTCCGTCATGCGCCCTTTTGAGGGTGGTGACGTTAAGGCAATTCGCGCTGCGCCCGCCTAGGGGATGCGTTGCGTTGACACCTGTCAACCAGCGCCGACTTGATTGGATGACGAGGAGCGGCACGGCATGGACATGGCCATTGACCATGAAGGAGAGCGGGAGTTGGACAAGGTTGCTGAAGTAGCGATGGAGGGCGCGGACGCGCAGCCGGTTCTGGCGGCTGACCAGGCCATCGCGGCGGACGCTGCGCGGCTTTCCGAACAGCTGCGCGTCATGCGCGACCGTCTTTATCCGCCGGCAGCCCAGAAGACGCTCCGCACATTCTCAAGCGGTGAAGCGGCACGTCTGATCGGCGTCTCCGATGGATATCTGCGTCAGCTCTCCATTGCCGGCGAAGGTCCGCAGCCGGAGACCGGGTCCGGCGGACGCCGCTACTATTCCCTTTCAGACATCAACGCGCTCCGGCAGCATCTTGCGGCGCAGGCAAAGGCGAAGGGCAACCTCGCCAAGGCGCGTTCCTATGTGAAGTGGCGCGACCCAGAGCACGAGCATCTGCAGGTCATCTCGGTGACCAACTTCAAGGGTGGCTCCGGCAAGACGACGACCAGTGCGCACATGGCGCAGCATCTGGCTCTGTCGGGCTATCGTGTGCTGGCGGTGGATCTCGATCCGCAGGCGTCTCTCTCCGCCCTCTTCGGCTATCAGCCCGAAATCGATCTTTCCGGCAATGACACGCTCTATGGCGCGATCCGATATGACGAAGAGCGCAGGCCGCTTTCGCAGATCATCCGCAAGACCTATTTCGACGGGCTCGATCTGGTGCCGGGCAATCTCGAACTGCACGAGTTCGAGCACACGACACCGCGCATGCTGGCCGAGCGCCAGGCGGGTGACGGTGCGGACGAATTCTTCTTCGCGCGCATTCAGGCCGCACTTGCCACGGTTGCCGATGATTACGATGTGGTCATCATCGACTGTCCGCCGCAGCTCGGCTTCCTGACGCTCTCCGCACTGTGCGCGTCCACCTCGGTCATCGTGACCGTGCACCCGCAGATGCTGGACGTCGCCTCAATGAGCCAGTTCCTCTACATGACGGCCGATCTTCTGTCGGTTGTGCGCGAGGCGGGCGGTTCGCTGAACTTCGATTTCCTGCGCTACCTCGTGACGCGCTACGAGCCGAATGATGGTCCCCAGACGCAGATTGTCGGCTTCCTGCGGTCGCAGTTTGGCGAACGCGTTCTGACGGCGCCCATGGTCAAGTCGACCGCGATTTCCGATGCGGGCCTGACCAAGCAGACACTCTATGAAGTGGGCCGGGACAACTTCACACGCTCGACCTACGACCGCGCGATGGAAGCGTTGACATCTGTCAACGCCGAGGTCGAAGCGCTGGTCGAGAACGCCTGGGGTCGTAACGCGACAGGAGACGGGGCATGAGCAAGCGCAAGGACCATCTGAAGGCGCTGTTCGGTGGTGCAGGTGAGGGCGAAGCCCCCTCGCCTTCCCATAAGCCGCAGCCTGCTCAGGCAAAACCGGCCCAGTCGAATTCCGCGCAGTCAAATCCCACACAGTCCGCGCCGGAAGCCAGACTTGCAGCAAAGCTTGCTCCGTCTGGCACAGATGCGCCTGCACGCAGTTCCTCCGGCGCGGTCAAGGCGATGGGGCTCTCGCTCTCATCCATGACACGTGAAGTGGAAGATGCGCGGGCCATTCGCGAGAGCCTCGCCAAAGGCGAACGCGTGATCGAAGTGGAGCCGCACCTGATCGACCCATCGATCGTGCGCGACCGCCTGAGCCTCGAAGATGACGGCGACGAAGATTTCTCTGCGCTGGTGGACAGCGTACGCGAGAATGGCCAGCAGGTGCCTGTTCTTCTGCGCCCCCATCCGACGGAGAATGGCCGCTTTCAGGTGGCCTATGGTCATCGCCGTGTGCGTGCCGCGAACCGCCTCAAGAGGCCGGTTCAGGCGATTGTCCGGACCCTGAGCGATGACGATCTTGTGCTTGCCCAGGGCAAGGAAAACACCGAGCGTCGCAATCTCTCCTTCATCGAGCGCGCCTTCTTTGCCGATGCGTTGATGCGCCATGGTTTCGACCGCAGTGTCGTTCAGCGCGCACTGTCGCTGCACAAGGCGGAGATGACGCGGCTTCTGCAGGTGGCTGAAGCCGTACCGGCAGACATTGCAGCAGCGATTGGCCCTGCCCCGAAAGCCGGACGCCCGCGCTGGATGGCGCTGGCAGAGTATCTGAAGCGTGAAGCAGCTGTGGCCCTCGCACAGGACGAGATTCAGTCCGTCGCGTTCCGTGCCGCCGATTCAGACGAGCGGTTCCGCAGGCTCTACGAACGCCTCGCCAAGAGGGCCTCGGCAAAAGCCAAGAAGGCTGAGAAAACGCGCTCTGTGGAAGACAGGAAAGGCCGTCTGCTTGCAAAGGTGACGCCGGGAAGCAAACCCAGGCTCGATTTCGACGAGAAGACGCGGCCGGGCTTTGCAGACTATGTGGCCGGGCTTCTGCCCGAACTGTCCGAACGTTTTGAAAAAGAGCGGGCGGACGGCAACTAGGTTCATCAGCCGCGAGATGCGGTGAAACAAATCCGGCGGAAACGCCGGTCAGACGAAGAGTGAAGAGGTAGAGCGAGAGGAAAATCGCGCAAGAAAAAGGCCCCCAGAACGTTTAAATTCCGGAAGCCCCTTTCGATGTAGCAATCTGAAAGAATCACTTCCAGCGTTCAAAGTCAAGCACCGGGTCACTCGGTGAGCGTCTTTTTCTTGCCTAATGCAAGGTGAGACAATGACGGATAGATTTGCAATCTCGCCATTCGGCGGGAAAGGGATGGCGCGTGCCCAAATCATAGTCAGTGAGCAGGTTCGGCGTGCCCGCAAGGCCCTGAACACGCGCTCGGGCGATGCACGTGCCTGTTCTGAAAATACCGTGGATAAATGGCATTTGCTGCGGGCTGTAACCGAAGCACGACCGGCGCTTGGCCTCTCCGACAGGACGATTGTGGTTCTGGAGGCGCTTGTGAGCTTCAACAGTGAACGCATGCTGGATCCCGGCGGGGAGCTTGTCGTGTTCCCGTCCAATGCCGAACTCTCCATTCGCGCCCGTGGCATGGCGCCCGCAACACTGCGTCGGCATCTGGCCGCGCTGGTGAAGGCCGGGCTCATTCTGCGCCGCGACAGCGCCAATGGAAAACGTTTTGCGCGCCGTGGTGAAGAAGGCCAGATCGAGGAAGCTTTCGGCTTTGATCTAGCCCCTCTGGTCATGCGTGCGGGCGAAATCGAGGCTTACGCAGCAGAAGCACGGCGGCTTGCTAAGGCCCTGAGAGCCCTCAGGAGCGAAGTAACGATCCATCTGAGGGATATTGCGGCCATTGTTCACGCAACCGCCCAGGAGGGCAGGGGAGAGCGTTTTGCAGCCTTTGCAGAGCGTCTCGAGGCGCTTTCTGGAAGATTGGGCCGCAACACCGATTGGAAAACGCTCAAAGCACGCCGAGACGCGCTCGTGGAACTGCGCGACGCAATCGAAAACGCATATCTCGATAACCTTTGCGACGAAGAGCTGGAGGCTCAAAATCCAGAGCGCATGGTTAATGAAATCACAAAAGTGAGCGCCAATGAGTCCCAAAATGAGCGCCATATTCATAATTCAGACTCAGACTCTAATTTTGAAATAGACGTAGACGACATCAAAGCGGAAACGCCGCAAAAAGCTCATGAAAGCGTAGCCCTTGCCAAAGCACACCGGAAAAACCCTTCCGGAAGGCTGGAAAGAGCCCCACGACCGACAAAACAGGCTTCTGCAAGCGAAAATACTGGCAGAACCGCAACGATGCGGCTGGAAATTGTGACCTCAGCCTGTCCGCAAATGCGCGATTATGCGCCCGGTGGCCTCACAAACTGGCGAGATCTCATGAAAGCCGCCGAAACGGTGCGTTCCATGCTGGGAATTCCACCGGACGCCTGGGCGAAAGCGCGGACAGAGATGGGCGAAATCAACGCGGCAATCACCATTGCAGCCATGCTGGAGCGGGCCGAGGCCATCCGGTCGCCCGGCGCCTATCTCCGGCGGTTGACCGAAAGGGCCCATGGCGGCTCGTTCTCCGTCAAGCCGATGCTCAATGCGCTCGTTTCGGCCCGCCAGAGAGCCCTTATAGGCGCAAGGAGAGCGTAAGCTTGAAATGAACATATTCTGGGCATAGATTAATCGGGTAGTGATCATTATGTGCTCATTTCGCGTTGATTCAGGAGGTCAAAGAGCATGACTGCGGCAGAACTCGATTTCGCAGCGGCCCATTTCGCTGACGAGCGCGCACCGTTTCTATCCGCCCGGCGGGTTTCTGAACTTCTGGGCGTGACAATGGTGGAGCTCGCACGGCTGATTGGCGTTGCCCGCAACACGCTGACGGCCAAATCCGGCCAGAGAAAGGTTGATCAGGCGCTGAGCCCTGTTGTGCGCATTCTGGCAATGGCGACGGAAATGGCCGGAGATGAGCACCGGGCCGTGATCTGGTTCAAGCATCAGCCCATTCCCGGCTGGGCGGGAAAAACCGCCTATGATCTGGTAGGGGAGGGGAAGGCCGACAAGGTTTTGACCTATCTCGAAGCGGTGCGTGCCGGCGTCTATGCCTGAAGAATTGCGCAATGAGACCCTTTGGCGGGCTTATGTGCCGCGCTGGGCGCATGCGCCGCTTTCAGGGGAGGGGGCCGCACGCTTTGGCGGACGCTGGAACCCGGTTGGAGCAGCCACGATCTACGCGGCGCGGGAGCTTTCCACGGCCTGGGCTGAATATAATCAGGGATTTGTGCAGCACCCCGCACTGATCGCCCAGCTGACGCTTTCAAAAGCGCGCCTTGCGGATCTGACGAGCGAAGAGGGGCTTGAGGTAGTCGGGCAATCGCCAGCTTTGCATCAGTGCGAGTGGCGGGCGGATGTGGATGCCGGAAAGCTGCCCGAAACCCATCTCCTGCGCGAAAAACTGCTTCTGCAAGGCTATCACGGCGTGATCTATCCATCCTTCATGTCGCCCGGCGGAAGCTGCGTCGCGCTGTGGAGCTGGAATGGAGAGAAAGGGCCCGGTCTTTCCGTGACGGATCCCGAGCACAGACTGCCAAATGACGCGGCTTCCTGGCTTTAGATCCTTTTTTCGGTTTTCTCGGTATTTTCACCTGAAAATGGCTCGTTTCAGCTCATTTCGGGATGATATCCGCGCTTTTCCTTGATTTTGCGCAGGCGCTGGAGGGCTGTCTCCGCAGCCCCCGTCGTGTCGAAGAGGTTGATCTTGAACTGCCCGCGCGTGCCGATCCGGCCCCACTGGCGCACAAGAGCAGCGTCGCCAAACAGTGTGGGCTCAACGGAAAGCGTGTAATAGCGCGCCATGTTGCGTGCGGGATCGATGCGTTTCAGACAGCAGAGATGTGGGTTGGTAGCCATGCCTATAGCTGGCCCGGAAAAACCGGCTGCGTCCAACGCATTTGCTGAATCGATCAGCGGTGACCGATTCACATCGCTTATCGTTCATGCCCTGAAGATCGAGGGCGAATGCGCGGTATCGAGAGCGCTCAATCCCGTTGTTTCTATGGAGTGCGGGACGCAGAAACCGATTCTGGAGCTGCTCTAGAGACCACTCGCCTTGGTGAGATTGACCCGGAAACGATCGCGGCGACGCTGATAGTGGCGGGTCATTTCAGCGCTTGCATGGCCCAGCTGCTTTTGAACGAAGCGTTCGTCCACCTCGGCTGAAGAGGCAAGCCCGGCGCGCAGGGAATGGCCGGAAAACAGCTTTTCACGCTCCTTTTCAGGCAATTCCGGACGCAAACCGGCGTCGAGCGCGGTCTTTTTGACCAGTCTGGCGACATGTTTGTCGCTGAGACGGCTTTCCTGAACCGATTTCTCACCGCGAATTCTGCGAAACAGCGGGCCATGGGCCACGCGCCCGAGCCGCATCCAGATTTTCAGCGCTTCCACGGGGCAGGAACGGTCTGCCGAGCCGCGCCCGATCTCCACTTCACGCCATCCGGTTTTGCCGCGCAGCGTGAGAAGCGCGCCGTTTTCGAACATCTCGACCCAACCACAGCCATCTTCCGTCTGGTCGACACCGGCATCGAGGCCAACGATCTCGGAGCGGCGCAATCCGCCGGCAAAGCCGACCAGCAGCACCGCCCTGTCGCGCAGTCCTCGCAGATCGTGGGGCAGGGTTTCGAGCATTGCCAGAATGTCGTCGGCCAAAAGCGCTTCCTTCTGAACCGGCGGGCGGCCGTGTTTGCGGCGAATGCCGGCAAAGACTTCTGCAATGTGCGGATCCTTGCGGTCGAGACGGTCCCCACGTTGTGAGAACGCCTGAGAGAGCCCTGAAAGCCGCCGCTCCAACGTCGAAACGGTTGGCCGCGGTGAGGATGAAGCGCAGGCGGACAGGTATAGCCCCACGGTCTCTGGATTGGCCGGTAAGGGCGAGAAGCCTGCGCGCCGGCACCAGGACGCGAAGTGACGCCAATCGGCAGCGTAGGCGCGCTGTGTGGCTTCCGAGCGGGCCGCGCGCGCGTAACTGCGCGCCGTTTCGACGAGTGGATCCGTTTCGGCGGGCAGAACGGGGGAGGGGGCCTCCGGCTCATCCATGGCCAGCACGATGTCGACAATGTCCGGCAGGTCAGGATTTTCTGGCGCTGGTTGGTCGCATTTTAACGTTGTTATGGCATTCTGAGTGCGAGATTCGTCGTTTTGCGACGTGCTCTCTCGCGTCGCAGACGGGGCTAAGTGCCGGTTTTTGGTATTCTGCTCGATCTCAGAGGCCATTTCGCCATCTAGCACGCGGACGTCCGATAATGCAAGATTATCGGACATGGTGAAGAAGCGACAGGTGCGGCGGTTTTGTGTTTGATTGGTCGTCAAAAGCGCCGGACGTCGATGCGCCGTTCCTGCCATTCCCTGAACAGGGGATCGTCAAGTTGTTGACCTTTGGAGGGCAGCCGGGTAGCTCCGGGCGATGATCAGTCAGGTGTCCGCACCGCGCCTGAAAGGTCACCGCTTTCCGCGCTCCATCATTTCGTACACGGTCTGGGCGTATCACCGCTTCTCGCTCAGCTTGCGTGACGTCGAGGACCTGCTGGCCTAGCGGGGCATCGTGTTGAGCTATGAGACGATCCGGGCGTGGGTGGGAAAATTCGCACCGCAGATTGCGAAACGGGTCCGGGCTGCGCGCTGGCGGCCCACCGACAAATGGCACCTGGACGAAAAGGTGATCATGATCAATGGCGTGCGGCACTGGCTGTGGCGCGCCGTGGACAGCAACGGTGAAGTTCTCGACATCTTCGTGCAGTCGCGGCGCAATGCACGGGCCGCGAAGCGCTTTATTTCACGGCTGATCACCCACTGAGGCGGGCCCCGTGTCATCGTGACGGACAAACTGCGCAGCAACGGCGCGGCCCTGCGGAAGCTTGGGCTGAACGTGGACCACCTGGCACACAAGGAACTGAACAAAGGTATTGAGGAATCGCACCGGCCCACCCGGAAACGCGAGAAGATCCAGGGCCGGTTCAAATCGGCAAGGCAGGCGCAAAGGTTCCTCTCCGTCCACGATGAAACCGCCAACCTGTTCCGCCCTCGCCGCCGCATTCGAGCGCTGGAACGATTGCACGAACGGCATGGCCGCGTGACAGGCGGAGGCCCAGCTTCCTTCGACCCCGGGCAACAATTTGACACCCCCCGCCCCGCTCACAGCGCTCCGCTCACAGCATTCGCAGTCATCGCCTGCGCGCCATGGCAGAATGGAACGCTGTAAGCAACGGCCGCTAAAAACAGCGCCACAAATCCGATCGCGTCCCGATCTCGTTAACGTGACATCGCCGTCGCACACTCGACCAAGCTGCAATGCATCGATTGTATGAGATTGCATTCATTCAACATGAAGCGCTCTTGGGAAGAAGCGCTCTTGGGAATACGAAGCCGACAAAATTGTCACGGGGTTGTTAGGCAGTCGTCACGCAGGTGTCATGTCCCGTTTCTAGGGGGAGGTTCTGCTTGCCCAGCGCGAGCCATGTGAACATCTCACCCGGAGAAATCCATTGAAAATTCTGTCCGCCATTGCAGGCGTCGCCTTCGGCCTGACTGCAGTGCTCGGCGCGTCCGCTGCAACCGCCAGCGATCGCCCCGACATCGTCGTCGCTGTTCCGGATCTCCCGCCGACCCTTGAGCCCGCCAAGGAACTCTCCAATATCGGCACCCGCATAACTTATGACATCTTCGACACCGTGATCCGCCGTGATTTCCTGTCGGCAGAAGATGGCTCGGGCTCGCAACTGGTTCCCGCGCTCGCTGAAAGCTGGGAATGGACCGATGACCGCACGCTCGCCTTGAAGCTGCGCGAAGGCGTCAAGTTCCACAACGGCGAGACAATGACCGCCGAAGACGTCGCCTTCACCTTCTCCGCCGAACGCCTGTCCGGCCCGGAGGCGATAATGGCCAATGGCCGCGGCTATTTCGGCAACATTGAGAGCGTCGAGGCAACCGGCCCGCTCGAAGTGACCTTCACCCTGAAAGTGCCTGACGCCATCTTTGAACAGCGCCTGGCCTCCTGGACTGCATGGGTCGTCAACAAGAGCGACTGGCTGAAAAATGCCGGCGACAGCTATCCTCAGTTTCCTGTCGGCGCCGGTCCTTTCATGCTGGACGAATACAAGCCAGACCAGTCGATCCGCCTCGTGGCCTTCGACGATTATTTCGGTGGCAAGCCCAAGGCGGCGTCTCTTACTTTCGTGAAGGTGCCCGAAGAAGCTGCGCGCATCGCCGGTCTCGTCGCCGGTGACTTCGACATCGTCACGACCATCGGCCCGGATCAGATCGCCCAGATCGACAGCTACGACAATGTCGAAGCGCGCTCGGTGGTGCTGTCGAACTCCCACGTCCTCGTCTACAACACCAAGAACCCGGTGATCGCCGACAAGCGTATCCGCCAGGCAATGAATCTGGCCATTGACCGTGACCTTCTGGTGCAGGCCCTTTGGGCAGGCAAGACCGTCGTGCCGCTGTCGCACCAGTACAAGGAATATGGCGCACTGTTCGAGCCGAACCGCGAAGGTCTCACCTATGATCCCGAACGCGCGAAGGAATTGCTGGCCGAAGCCGGTTATAACGGCGAGACCATCTACTACAGCACCAACCCCAACTACTACGTCAATACCGTGCCCGCCGCAGAAGCGATCATGGAGATGTGGAAGGCCGTCGGCATCAACGGCAAGCTGAACCTCGTCGAGGACGTCATGGGCGTGCCTGAGAACGAGCGCATGGTACGGACCTGGTCCAATACCACCCGCTTCCCCGATCCCGCCGGTGGCCTGTGGAACCTCTGGGGCCCCCATCAGGGTGTTCAGCGGAAGAATGAGTGGACGCCAGAGAACTTCAATGTGCTCGGTGCAGAGCTGGACGTGACATCTGATCTGGCGGAACGCAAAGTGGTTTTCCAGAAAATGCTCGACATCTGGGAAGACGAAGCTCCGGGGACTATCCTTTACCAGCCGCTGGAAACGTATGGCGTGCGTTCATCGCTCGAGTGGCGCCCCTATTCGCACTTCTATCTTGACCTGCGAAATTACAATTTCGAAGATCAGGCCGCTACTCAGTGACTCTGATGGAAAACATGATGCGCGCCGGAAACAGCCGGCGCGCATCGATGGCCTGCGCTCCTGCCGGAGCAATGGCTTCGCGATCTGAGCCGTTGCTCCGGGTCGATGGGCTTTGCGTCGGCACGGAACACTCTGATCTGGTGCTGGATGTCTCCTTCGACCTGGCTCCGGGAGAAACCCTTTGCCTTGTCGGCGAAAGCGGCTGCGGAAAGTCCCTTACCTGCCTGGCGACAATGGGTTTGCTGTCCGCGCCGGTGAAGCGCAAGGCCGGGCGAGTGATGTTTGCTGGTGAGGAGCTTTCCGGTCTGTCTGAAACAGCTCTTCTGCGCCTAAGGGGGCGCGAGGTTTCGATGATCTTTCAGGATGCCACCGCTGCCTTGAACCCGGTTCGCAGGGTCGGCGATCAGGTTGCCGAGGTGTTGTCCCTTCACGAAGGGCTTACGTCCCGCGCGGCTCGCGACCGAACGACAGAGCTTTTCGAGATGGTCGGCATTCCAGACCCACGCGCGCGTCTGCGTGCATACCCGCATGAGCTGTCCGGCGGTATGAACCAGCGGATCATGATTGCCATGGCGCTGGCCTGCAAACCCCAGCTGATAATCGCCGACGAAGCCACTACGGCGCTCGACGTAACAACCCAGGCGCAGATCCTGAAACTGCTGCGCAGGCTGCAGGCGGAAACCGGTGCTGCCATGATCTTCGTCACGCATGATCTGGGGGTGGTGGCAGAAATCGCCGACCGTGTCGCGGTCATGTATTCTGGTCGGATCGTCGAACTGGCGACCGCTGACACCCTCTTCGACGCTCCCTCGCATCCCTACACCCGAGGCTTGATGGCCTGTCGCCTGCACGCGGGCACCCACAACACCGGACGTCTGGCCGCCATCGAAGGCGTTGTGCCCAACCCGACCGCACGTCCACAAGGCTGCGCCTTCGGGCCGCGTTGTCCACAGGCCACAACGACCTGTGTTGAGATGCCCGCTCTGACGGCCCGAGACGAGGGCCACAGTGTCGCATGCCACTACCCCGGGGATGACCGATGAGCGGAGATATCCTGACGCTGACAGGGATTAGCCGTGTCTACGGCGGGGGCTTCCTCAGCCGCCGTCCTGCAGTGCGCGCGGTTGATGATGTCAGCCTGAACCTCGCACCCGGTGAAGTACTGGGCATCGTTGGCGAAAGTGGGTCCGGCAAATCGACCCTCGGCCGGATCGCCGCCCGTATTGAACCACCCACCAGCGGAGAGGTCCTGATCGATGGAGCCCGGGGGCCCCGCATTGGCACAGCTGCATGGCGCCGGGAGCGGGCGTGTATCCAGATGATCTGGCAAAATCCCTCGCGCGCGCTGGACCCGCGCATGTCAATCGCAGCGCAGATCGACGAGGCCATGGCAGCTCATGGGCTGCCCGTGTCAGGCAATCGGAGACTGCGGCGCGACAGGGTGGAGGAGTATCTGCATCTGACAGGACTCGACGGGCTGGGAGAGCGGTTCGTGCACCAGCTCTCCGGCGGTCAGCAGCAGCGCGCCGTAATCGCGCGCGCATTGTCTCTCGAACCAAGGCTGGTGGTCTGCGATGAAGCGGTCAGCGCACTCGACGTCTCGGTGCAGGCACAGATCATCAATTTACTTGGAGATCTGCGACAGCGGTTCGGAATAAGCTACCTGTTCATTTCTCACGATCTCGGCGTGGTGCGGCACATCTCCGACCGAATCGCGGTCATGCGCAGGGGCAAGGTCGTTGAAAGCGGCTCAGCCAATCAAGTCTTCACCACACCTCAACACGACTACACCCGGGCCTTGCTGGCGGCCGTGCCAGCTGCGACCCCTGCCGCAAGGCGCGCACGTGATGAAACTCAGCGTGCACCCCGCCACATTGCCCGCGCTCAAGGCAATGAACAGACCCCGGTCGCAAAACCCCGCGCCATGGAAAGACTGTAACAATGATCGACCGACCCCTTCTGATTGCTCACCGTGGGGCCTCGAGCCATTACCGTGAAAACTCTCCTTCTTCATGGCGTGGAGCCGTGACCGCGGGCGCCGACATTATCGAAGCCGATACCCGCATTACCAAAGATCATCGCATCGTCATCAGCCATGATGCAGATCTGACCCGTGTGGCCGGACAGCCTGCAATTGTCGCACAGACAACTTTCTCCGAGCTTCAGGAGTTGCTTGCCGAGGGTGAACCGGCTGCACCGGCACTTGCCGAGCTCTTTGCCACTGTACCGACCGATCAGGCGTTGCTCTACGACATAAAGGATGAACGCCCCGAGGCACTGGCGCTGCTGGTCGAGGCGTCACTCGCCAGTGGCCGCAAAGCGCTGATATTTGGTGTGCACCATGTCGACAGCCTGGTTCGGCTCCGAGCACTCGGCTGGCGCGGAGACGTGCTCGGTCTGCTGGTGGACATGGAGGAACAGGAAGCTTTCTTCGCCGAAAGCGGAACCGTCCTCAGAATGTGGGAAGACTACGCCCTGTCAGCTCCCGAAAGACTGCGCCAACATGTACAGGCGGAGCACGCAGTCTGGATCACCACAGGTAGAACTAACGGACGCCAGGTCGGAGATCACGATGCATCAAACCTTCTCGGGCTGGCCGAAATGGGTGCATCCGGCTTCCTCGTCAACGACCCGGCTGCGTGCCGCAATTTGCTAGATCAAACGAAGGGCGCAAGCGAATGACCTTCGGCTTCGTCACTCTGAAATTACTGCGCGGGATTTTGACGCTTTTTCTGGCCGTCACCTTCGTCTTCCTAATCCTGCGGTTCGCGGGCGACCCGATGCGCCTAATGCTGCCCGATGACACACCGCCGGATGTGCTGGAACACTACCGGCACGTCTACGGGCTGGACCTGCCACTGCCAGTGCAATATCTGCGCTATCTGCAGGGACTGACACAGGGTGAATTCGGCTACTCATTCCGGGATCAGCAGCCAGCACTGGACACAGTCATGAGCCGTGTTCCTGCAACACTGCTGCTGGGGCTGGTCAGCTTCGCCCTGTCCACCGTCTTCGGCATGGTGGCCGGCGTTATTGCTGCGCTCAAACGCGGCAGTACAGTGGATCATGCCGTCATCAGCTTTTCCATCTTCGGCCATTCAATGCCGAGCTTCTTTCTGGGCATCCTGATGATCCTGCTATTCGCCATGACTTGGCGGATCCTGCCCAGCGCCGGCATGGGAACGCCGGCCCACCTGGTCATGCCGGCGTTGACGCTGGCCGTTGGAGGGGCAGGAGCGATCGCGCGCTTCACGCGGTCATCCATGCTGGAAGTGCTCAGCCAGCCTTACATTAGAACCGCCCGCGCCAAGGGCGTACCGGTGCGGACACGGGTTCTGCGCGATGCGGTGCCGAAT
This sequence comes from Nitratireductor sp. PBL-C9, assembly GCF_050877045.1. Taxonomy (NCBI): domain Bacteria; kingdom Pseudomonadati; phylum Pseudomonadota; class Alphaproteobacteria; order Hyphomicrobiales; family Phyllobacteriaceae; genus Nitratireductor; species Nitratireductor sp. PBL-C9. The sequence goes on along the minus strand of NZ_JBPAXW010000001.1, from coordinate 668,232 downwards.
GCAGCGATCCCAGTCATCACAGTTCTGGGCCTGCGTATGGGGGGACTCATCTCCGGCACGGTGGTTGTCGAGACCGTCTTTGCATGGCCGGGCATCGGGCAATTGCTTGTGACTGCGGTCGGGCAGCGCGATCTGGCTGTGGTCCAGACCATCGTCATCCTGATCGCCTTCACGATGGTCACGGCCAACTATCTGGTGGATCTGGCCTATCGGTGGCTCGATCCACGCATCGCGACCGCAGGAAAGGACGCAGGATGAGCACTCCAGATCTCTCCCTCACTCCAGAACGTCCTGACGTCTTCTGGCGGCGAAGGGCCCGTGCGAAACGTTCCGCAACTGCTCCCGGTCCCATGGTTCAGCTCTCTTTCATCTGGCTGGCGCTGGTGGTGTTCGTAGCCATTTTTGCTGACCTCCTCGCGCCATATTCCTACACCGAGCAGAGCCTGCTTTCCCGCCTCAAGCCCCCCGTCTTCGCAGGTGGCGATGCCGCTCATCTACTGGGTACCGACAACCTCGGCCGCGATGTCCTCAGCCGACTGCTTTACGGCACTCGGATGAGCGTGATCATCGCGCTCGCGGGCTCCCTGATCGGCGCAACGGTTGGCACGGTAATTGGCATTGTCGCTGCACATTTCCGTGGCTGGGTTGAAGAAGCGATCATGACCCTGGTCGACCTGCAGGCGGCCATGCCTTTCCTGATAATCGTCCTGGCCATTCTGGCTTTCTTCGGAAACTCGATCGAACTGTTCATCCTCATTGTGGGGCTGCATGGCTGGGAAACATATGCGCGTGTCACCCGCGGGCTGGTTCTGCAGGCAAACAGCCAAAGTTATGCGTTCGCCATCCGCACCCTCGGAATCCCGCCGGTGCAGATTTATTTACGCCATATCCTGCCGAACATCCTGTCCATCCTGATCGTTCAGGTGACCCTCAATTTTCCCGATTTGATCCTTCTGGAGACATCGCTGAGTTTCCTGGGGCTTGGGATCCAGCCGCCGCAGACGAGCCTCGGGCTGGCGCTAGGGGACGGACGCACCTACCTGGCTTCGGCCTGGTGGGTAGGTGTGCCTGCGGGCGTGGTGATTTTCCTGACAACGCTGTCGATCAGCCTTGCAGGCGACTGGCTGCGGGATCGACTGGATCCGACACTCAACAACGCTCACAACTAGAGCATCTTCGATGAACGCAGAGTCGATTTAAGGTTTCACGCGGACGGCCTTGTCTGTTTCACTGCTGCGGGTGATTTGGCGGGAAAGGCCGCCGCCAGAACCGTCGGCAACCACTCCATCTATTCAAAATTGACGCGTAACCAACCGAAATCAGCCTCCGGCAAACCCGCAGCGGTTCACCATCACCGCGAGCCGAGAACCGCAGTCATGCAAATGTGGAGTGAGATCACTTTCCTACGAACCGCGCAACCGAAAGAAGAGGGTGAAACAATTCACCCGTACTCGTTGAGTTGCAGCGCAGTCTGGCCCTAGGCCGGAGCGATGGCCTCTGAGGAGAAGAGATAGCCGTCGAATTCCGGATCATCGACGTCAGAGAGCGCCATAAGAGTGAGGCGGACGTTCTCCAGATGCTGCCACATTGCCTGACGCGCCGCCGGGGCGTCCTTCATCTGCAGGGCATTCAGGATCGCGTGGTGATCCGACAGCCAGTTGGAACGGTAGGTCTTATCGAAAATTCGATTGTGCAGCCGCGCCCACATCCGGCTTTGCGCGCGTTTGCGCCACAGCTCCTCGACCATGTCGACGAGAACGGCGTTCTGGGTAGCTTCGGCAATCAGTCGATGAAAAAGTTCATCACCAGAATAATCGTCGTCGCCAGCTTCAATGGCCTTGTTCTCTAAAGCGAGCGCCTGACGCATCTGCATGATGTCCGCCTTGGTGACGGTGACGGCGGCAAGCGCTGCGATGCTGCTTTCCAATAGCTGGCGGGCTTGCAGCAGTTCAAAGGGGCCAAAGTCGACCGCCGTTTCATTAGGGCACGCATGGGGCAGGCGCGCCAGATAGATGCCGGAGCCCTTGCGTACCTCCACCAGCCCTTCGATCTCCAGCATGATGACGGCTTCGCGGACGACGGAACGGCTGACGCCCATGTCTTCGGAAATCTGGCGTTCCGTCCGCAGGCGGTCGCCCACCGCACAGCCGCGCGCGACGATGTCCTGCTTCAGTGCTTCGGCCACATCCTGATAGCGTCGTTTGGCCGTTGCAGCCATTTCTAGTCCTCCTCGCGTTCTCCGGCTGCCAGCTCATGATACCAGGCCGCCAGAATGGAAAACGCCTCCTTGCGCGTTTCCTTGTCCGCGTGGATCAGCCCTTTCCGGTTGAAGCCAGCCTGATAGATATTCTGCCGGCGCTCAATGCGGAAATCATAGAGTATCCACGGGGATATGCCCTTCACATAGGGAAGGCGACGCAGCATCGCGATCTGGTCGCGATAGACGTCAGCCATGTAGCTTTCGCTGAAGAAGCCCTTCTTCGGCGCCCCTTCGCCGATGGCAGCATCGGCGCCTGTCTCGGAAATGACAACCGGACGGTCGGGCGCGGAGTTGCGGCCGATCACTTCCAGGTCGTCGATGTTCTCATCGTACCAGCCGTAATATTCGTTGATGCCGATCACGTCGATGTGGTCGGCGAGGCGATCCTCGATCTTGCGCCTGGCGTGATTGATGAGGCAGGCCGCGGAAGTGAGGCGCGTCGGATCTGCCTCCTTGGCGGTCTCGGCGAGCCGGCGCATGAAGGACAGCCGTGCATCGGTGTCGGGGTTCTCATTGCCGACCGACCAGATGATCACGCTGGCGCGGTTGCGGTCGCGCTTGATCAGTTCGAGAAGTTGGTTCTGCGCATCCTTGAAGGTTGCCGGGTTCTCGAAATCGATTGCCCAGTAGACAGGGATTTCCTCCCAGAGCATGAAGCCGAGCTCGTCGGCCATCTGTGCCGCGCGCTCGTGATGGGGATAATGCGCAAGGCGCAGATAGTTGCAGCCCAGTTCACGCGCATGTTCGAAACGGCGGCGCAGGTCGTCCTCACCCGTCACCTTGCCGTGCTTCAGATCATCTTCGTGTACGGAGATGCCGCGCAGGAAAACCGGCTTTCCGTTGAGCAGGATGTCGGTTCCGCTGCGCTCGATGCGCCGGAAGCCCACACGGTCCTGGACGAGGTCACCGCCCGCTTCCAGCGTGACATCGTAGAGACGGGGCGAGGCGGGTGACCAGAGTTCCGGTCGGGCGTCGAGAAGCGCGTGGAAACGGCTATCCTGAATTGGCAGGGTCGCATCAATGCCGAGTGCGGGAATGGTCAGCCGCGCGCTTTGGGCGTTGCCATCGACGTCGCCCGACACCTCGATGCGTTCGTAACCCGCGTCGCCGGCAAGGCGCACGAACAGGTCGCGAATGACGGTCTTCGGCGTTTCGTAGAGCTCCACTTCGCGGTAGATGCCGCCATAGTTGAACCAGTCGGTGTTGCGCATCGGTACGCGGTCCAGCGTACGGGTGTTGTTGACGCAGAACATCAGCCAGTTGCGGCCTTCGCGCAGATGATCGGTCAGTTCAAGGAAAAAGGGTGTCGATCCACCGTAATGATTGCCGAGGAATTCGCCGTTGAGGAACACCTTGCAATCGTATTGTGCCGCGCCGACGCGCAGGAAGTAACGGCGATCGGCGCTCAGCTCTTCCATGTCGAGCGGGCGCGTGTACCAGGCGCTGCCCTCAAAGAAGTACCACTTCTCCTTGAGCATTGCCCAGCATGAGGGAACCGGAACCGTCTCGCCCTCATAGGGATCGTAATCCCAGGGCTCGGTTTTTTCCTCCTGGGGTTGCGGCAGCATGGAAAACCATTTCTGCCGCAGCCCCGTGTCGAGGAGATCGACGCAGAAATTATACGCGCCGTCGAGCGAGCGCGCCTGCCGCCCACCGGTGAAGATCATGGTGGTGTTGTTCAGCGATTGCGTATTGAAGGGGACGTCATAGTCCTCGTCATGCAGCGCTGTCAGCGCGTTTTCGGCCAGGTGAGATCGCTCGAGCACGTCTTTTCTCCGTCGGTCGGGTGTGGCTTATTCGCCGGCAGCCTTGATGCGGTCGATCAGGTCGGAGACCTTCTGGGACTTCGCGGCGGTTTCCTCGTGCATCGGCGCGACGGCTTCTGCGAAGGCAGCCTTGTCGACCTCGTGGAACTCGACATTGAGCTCCTTCTTGGCCTGCTCGATGGAGGCTTCGCTGGCCTTGTTCCACTGTTCGCGGTGGAACTGGGCGGATTCGGTCGCAGCCTGCTTGAGCGCCTTCTGCTGCTCGTCGCTCAGTTCGTCCCAGACCTTGGTGGAGATCACGACAATCGACGGGATCATGGTGTGCTCGTCGAAGGAGAAGTGCTTGGAGACTTCGCCGTGCCGGGCGCTCGTGAGCGCGGTCGGGTTGTTTTCCGCGCCGTCGACGACGCCCTGCTGCAGCGCGCTATAGAGCTCGCCCCAGCTGATCGGGGTCGGGTTGCCGCCAAGGAGCTCGACCATGCGGATCGCCGACGGGCTCGGCTGGACGCGAACCTTCATTCCCTTCAGGTCGGCCGGCGTCTTGACCGGCTTGTTGGCGTAGAAGGAGCGCGCGCCCTCGGTGTAGTAGGTCAGGCCGATGAAACCCTTGTCGCGCGACGCCATCAAAACCTCGTCGCCGATCTCGCCGAGCAGAACGTCGAAGAGATGGTCTTCGTCCTTGAAGATGTAGGGCAGGTTCAGTGCGCTGTAGGAGTCCTCGAAAGCCTCGAGCTCGCTGGCATTGGACTTGGCCATGTCGAGCTGGCCGTTCTGCACGAGCTCCATGGATTCGCGCTGGGTGCCGAGCTGGGCGTTGGCGTAGACCCGGATCTTGATCTCGCCGTCGGTCAGTTCTTCGACCCGGTCGCCCATGAACTCCATGCTCTTGTGGAGCGGATGGTCGTCCGGGTTGTTGTGGTTGAGCTTGAGCGTCTTGGCATAAGCGGTCCCGGCCATGAGCATGGCGATTGCACCAGCAAGCGCGCCGATAGCGGACATCTTCTTCATCGAGGAAACCCTCCCTGTTGAAATTAGGTACGCAAGGGAGCAGCCGGCAAAATGGTGCGCCAATAGTTCTCCCTGGTCGCAAACTTTCCAAATTGGGCGACCAAAAGTCAATCCATAACTGAAATTTGGTTGACCAATTTTGCAAAACAGGGAATCCTGACCGGAAATGCGCCGCCGAGGCGCCGAAACTGTCGGGGAGGATTCATGAACGAGTCCGCTGGAAGGCCGGCCAGGACTGGTGGCCTGGAACGGATGCACCGTGTCATCGACGCATCGCTGCGCGCGATCATCGGCATCATCTTTGCCGTTCTGGTCGTCTGTGTGGTCTGGCAGGTGGTCAGCCGCTACGTGTTCGGTACACCAAGCACGGTGACCGACGAACTGGCGCGGTTTCTGTTCATGTGGCTGGCGCTGATCGGCGGGGCTTACACGCTTGGCCTGAAACGGCATCTCGCCATCGACCTTCTGCCGCTCAGTCTGAAGGGCGCTGCGGAGCGCAACCTGCGCCTGGTGATCGTCGGCATGGTTGCCGCCTTCGCGGGGCTGGTCATGGTCTATGGCGGCGGGCAGCTTCTCCTGGGTGTGCTGCAGACGGGGCAGGTTTCGCCGGTGCTGCGGGTGCAGATGGGCTACGTCTATGGCGCCATACCGTTCTCCGGCCTGGTCATGCTGTTCTATTGCGGGCTGTCGGCGCGCGACATCCTGATGGGGCACGACGTTGCCCCGCTGATGGGCGACTAGGAGACGATCATGGAAGACTATTTCAACGCCATCGTCCTGTTCGGTTCCTTCGCCTTCTTCATGGTGCTGGGCGTGCCCATTGCCTTTGCCATCGGCCTTGCGTCTGTGGTGACGTTCATGACGTTCATGACCTTCAACCAGTCGGTCTTCATCGTCGCCCAGCAGATCGCCTCGGGTCTCGACAGTTTCACGCTTCTGGCCATTCCCTTCTTTATCCTGGCGGGTCACATCATGAATCGCGGCGGCATTGCCATGCGGCTCATTGATTTCGCCAAGGTGCTGGGCGGGCGGCTGCCCGGCGCGCTGGCACACTGCAATGTTCTGGCCAACATGATGTTCGGTTCGATCTCCGGCTCCGCCGTCGCGTCGGCTGCCGCCGTGGGCGGCGTCATGGCGCCGCTGCAGGAGAAGGAGGGTTATGACAAGTCGTTTTCGGCGGCGGTGAACATCGCCTCCTGCCCGACCGGCCTTCTGATTCCGCCAAGCGCGACCTTCATCGTCTATTCGCTGATCACCGGCGGCACGTCGATCGCCGCTCTTTTCGTGGCCGGCTATGTGCCCGGCATTCTGATGGGCCTTTCCCTGATGCTGGTTGCCGGCATCATCGCCAAGCGGCGGGGGTATCCGGTGGCCGAGCGGTCGTCCTGGCGCGAAGTCGTCGATACGGGGCTGCGCGCGCTGCCGCCGCTCGGCCTTATCGTGATCGTCATGGGCGGCATCATCGCCGGCATCTTCACCGCCACGGAAGCGTCCGCCATCGCGGTCGTCTACACGCTGTTCCTGGCGCTGTTCTGGTATCGCGAAATCACCATTCGCGACCTGCCGTCCGTGCTCATCGAGGCGGCCGTCACCACCTCAATCGTCCTTTTGATGATTGGCGCGTCGATTGCCATGTCCAAGGCCATGGCCTTTGCCGACATTCCCTACATGATCTCGGATGCGCTTCTGGCGCTGTCGGAGAACCCGATCGTCATTCTGCTCATCATCAACCTGGCTCTGCTCGTCATCGGAACCTTCATGGACATGACGCCGGCACTGTTGATCTTCACGCCGATCTTCCTGCCGGTGGTGAAGGATCTCGGCATGGACCCGGTGCATTTCGGTGTGATGATGACCTTCAACCTGTGCATCGGCATCTGTACGCCGCCGGTCGGTTCGGCGCTTTTCGTCGGCTGCTCCGTCGGCAAGACGTCGATCGCCTCGGTGCTGCGGCCTCTTCTGCCCTTCTATGCCGTGCTTTTCGCCCTGCTGCTTGCCGTTACCTACATTCCCGCGCTCAGCCTGTGGCTGCCGCGTCTGCTTCTGAATTATTGAGCTCGCAAAGATGAAGACGCTGAAAAACTGGTCCTTCATCGAACGGAGTGAAACCGGCCTGACGCTTCTTGTCGATGGCCGGCATCACTTCAGGGTCGATGTGCTGGAAGAGGCGCTGTTCAGGATTTCGCTCAAGCGCGATGGCGTCTGGCGGCTCGACCGGAGCTGGAGCATCGCGCCCGGGGGCAAGGCCCCGTGGGAAGGGCGCAGACGCGATGATCTCTCCGGTTTCACTTGTCCGGGCTTCGTTTTCGAGGAGCGCGGAACAAGTCTGGTTCTCACCACGCCGCAAGTGCGCCTGACCATTCGCCGGCCGCTGGCGCTGAAGTGGGAGGCGAGCGACGGGGCGGGCGGTTATCGCCCGCTTGCTGCCGATCGCGCCACCAGCGCCTACATGGCCGGTGTGCGTGACAGTCGCAACGCGCATTTCCTGGCCTACCGGCCGGAAGATCTCGTCTACGGCCTCGGCGAGAAGGCGGGTGACCTGAAGCGCAATGGACGCCGTTTCGAGATGCGCAATCTCGACGCCATGGGCTATGATGCCAAGAGCACGGATCCGCTTTACAAGGTTCTGCCCTTTACAGTGACACGCACGCCGGAGGCCGGTTCCTACGGTCTGTTCTATGACAATCTGGCGGGCAGCTGGTTCGACATTGGCAATGAGTACGACAATTACCATGGTCGCTTCCGCGCCTACCGCGCTCTTGATGGCGATCTGGATTTCTATTTTAGCTGGGCACCGACCGTCCTCGACGTGGTCAAGATGCAGAACTGGCTGACCGGTGGCACGGCGTTTCCGCCGCGCTGGACGCTTGGCTATTCCGGGTCGACCATGTCCTATACGGATGCCGGGAATGCGCAGGAGCAGCTTCAGGGGTTCGTGGACCTGTGCGCTGAACACGCGATCCCCTGCGATAGTTTCCAGATGTCATCCGGCTACACGGCCATTGGTCACAAGCGCTACGTGTTCAACTGGAATCATGACCGCGTGCCCGAGCCGAAACGGCTTTCGAAACATTTCCGCGATGCGGGCATGCACTTGGCGGCCAACATCAAGCCGTGTCTTCTTCAGGATCACCCGCTTTACGAGGATGTCGCCGCCCGCGGACTGTTCATCCGCGACAGCGAAAGCGATGCGCCGGAGCGCTCCAGCTTCTGGGACGACGAGGGCTCGCATCTCGATTTCACCAACCCGGCGACCATCGACTGGTGGAAGGAAAACGTTACCACAAAACTGCTCGACCAGGGCATCGAATGCACCTGGAACGACAACAACGAATACGAAATCTGGGACGATGAAGCGCGCTGCCACGGTTTTGGCGAACCGATACCGGTCGGTCTGATCCGCCCGCTCTTTTCACTTCTGATGACGCGCGCTTCTTTCGAGGCCCAGCTTGAACACAGGCCGCACGAGCGCCCCTATCTTATTTGCCGGGCCGGCGCGCCGGGCCTGCAGCGTTACGCGCAGACCTGGTCGGGCGACAATTACACATCCTGGGAGACGCTGCGCTACAACATCTCCATGGGACTCGGCATGAGCCTTAGCGGGTTCTACAATATCGGTCACGATGTGGGCGGTTTTGCCGGCCCGCGGCCCGAACCCGAACTGTTCGTGCGCTGGGTCCAGAACGGCATCTTCCATCCGCGTTTCACGATCCATTCGTGGAATGACGATGGCACCGTCAACGAGCCGTGGATGTACCCTGAGGTTACACCGCTCATTCGCGCGGCGATCCGTTTTCGTTATCGGCTTTTGCCTTATCTTTACACGCTGTTGCGTGCGGCGGTGGCATTGCGCGAACCGATCGTTCGACCAACCTTTCTCGACCATGAACACGATGCACGCTGCTTCGAGGAGACGTCCGATTTCATGCTCGGACGCGATCTTCTCGTTGCAGGCGTGGTAGAGCCGGGCGCTTGCGAACGCTGCATCTACCTGCCGGACAATGGCGCTGGCTGGTGGGATTTCTGGACCGGAAACTGGCATGCGGGCGGGCAGGAAATCACCATTCCCGTAACACTGGAAAGCATGCCGCTCTTCGTGCGCGCCGGATGCGTTCTTCCGCTCGGCGATGCCGTCGACCGCGCCGACGCCGCCAGCGACACGGCGCGAACGCTGGCTGTTTTTCCGTCGAGGGGCGAGGGGGAAGGCGAAAGCTGCGAATATGAGGATGACGGTATTGGCATCGACGCGGCGCAAAACGCCTTCCGTATCAGCACCTACCGGCTGAAATGCACCGGGGCGCAGATCGCGCTTTCCATAAGCAGCGAAGGTGCTTTCGAGCCCCATTATGACAGGCTGCGCATAACATTGCCCGCGGGCGAGACGCGCCCGCTTGCGGTCAATGGCAGACCGTTCGCCCCGGGCGACTATCTGGAGAAAGACTGACGCATGGCCGAAATCGTTCGTGAACGCTACGCCTACGACCGTTCGAAGCTGAAGCCGCGTGTGCTTCATATCGGCTTTGGCGCGTTCTCGCGGGCGCACACGCTGCGCTATCTCGATGACGCGCTGGACACGGCGGGCGGTGACTTCGGCGCGGTGGTCGCGCGTCTCAATTCCGGTGCCGACGAACTCAGCGAACTCGACGCGCAGGGCCGCGAATATCTGGTTATCGAGGCCGATGACACAGCTATGCGCGCACGCACCATCGGTTGTGTCGTGGGTACGTTGAACCCGCAGCGCGACGGTGTAGACGCGGTGCCGGACCTGATGGCCAGCGCGGCGCTCTGCCTGGTGACGCTCACCATCACCGAGAAGGGCTATTGCCTGCGCAACGGACAGCTTGACCGGAGCAATCCAGCCATCAGCGTCGATCTGGAGAATGCGCGCGCCCCGCGTTCGGCAATTGGTGTTCTGGTGGAGGGTCTGCGGCGCAGGCGCGAGGCAGGAGCCGGCGGGCTGACTCTGATGGCTTGCGATAACCTTCCGGAAAACGGGACGGCCCTGCGCGCAGCCGTCATTGCCTACGCCGGGGCGGTCGAGAACGATCTGGCGGACTGGATCGTCGGCAATGTCGCCTTCCCCTCCACCATGGTGGATCGCATCGTGCCGGCGCTCGACGCTGCGGGGCGGGAACTGGTGACGAAAGCTGCCGGGGATGAGAACGCGATGGGCATCGTTTGCGAGCCCTTCCGCCAGTGGGTGATTGAAAACAGTTTTTCTGCCGCCCATCCCGATTTTGCTGCGGCCGGTGCGATGCTGGTCGAGGATGTGCGGCCCTATGAGGAAATGAAGCTGCGCATGCTCAACGGCAGCCATTCCTTTCTCGCTTATCTCGGTGCGCTTGCCGGGCACGAGACCGTGGCCGACTGCATGGCGGACCCCGTGTTCGGCCGTTCTGCGCAGATGCTGATGCTGCAGGAGCAGGCACCGACCCTGTCGGTGCCTGCCGATGTAGATCTTGACGCTTATGCGAAGGCGTTGATGCAGCGTTTCTCCAATTCGCGCCTTGGCCATCGCACGCAGCAGATCGCGATGGACGGCAGCCAAAAGCTGCCGCAGCGTCTTCTCGCGCCCATCGCCGCGCACCTGCAAACAGGCGCGCCATGGCCTCTGTCGGCGCTCGGCGTTGCCGGCTGGATGGCCTATCTGCGCGGCAAAAGCGAAACGGGCGAAGCGCTGTCGCTTTCAGATCCGCTTGCCGGGCGTCTCCTGGAAATCGCTGGCGGCGAAGACGGCGCGGCCTATGTCGACGCTCTTCTCGGCGTGGAGGCGGTTTTCCCGCAGCCACTGGAGAAAGATCCACGTTTCAGACAGGCGATCCATGAAGCGTACCGCGCCCTTCGCGGAACAGGTGTCCGCGCTGCCATCGGCGCGGCGTGCGACAGACACGATCTGGCCAACGGGTAAAACGGGTAGAAAAATGCAGCCTTTTCTCGGACCGGACTTCCTGCTGCCGAACGAGCCGGCGCGGCGGCTTTATCACGAAGTGGCGGCGGATCTTCCGATCATCGACTATCACAATCATCTGCCGCCGCAGGAGATTGCGGAGAACCGCACCTGGGACAATATCGGCGAGCTCTGGCTCGGACATGACCACTACAAGTGGCGGCTCATGCGCTGGGCGGGCATTGAGGAAGAGCGCATCACGGGCAAGGCCGGATGGCGCGCAAAGTTTGATGCGTTCGCCGAAACCATGCCGCAATGCATCGGCAACCCGATGTACCACTGGTCGCACCTGGAGCTCTGGCGCTATTTCGGCCTTGAGGGCACGGTGTTTTCGCCCGCCACTGCAGATGCATGCTGGGAAGCGGCCAATGCGCAGCTTTCGAGGCCCGCGTTTTCGGCGCGCGGTCTTCTGGAGCGGATGAAGGTCGAACTGGTCGGCACCACCGACGACCCGACCGACACGCTGGAACATCACGAGGCGATGCTCGACGCGGGATTGCCTTTCAAGGTGGTTCCGAGCTTTCGTCCCGACAGGGCAATCAAGATCGAGGCGGAAGGCTTTGCGACCTATGTCGAAAAGCTGGCCACCGTGAGCGGGACGCCGGTAAGGCGCTTTGACGATCTCGTGGGCGCGCTGAACAATCGGCTCACGCGTTTCGTGGCGCTTGGTTGCCGCGCGAGCGATCACGGGCTTGAGGTTTTGCGGGCCGGACAGTACGCGACGGCCGCACGTCTCGACGCCATCCTGCGGAAGCGCCTGGATGGCGGAACCCTGGATGAGGATGAGATTGCCGATTTCCAGACCGCGCTGCTCGTTGAGCTTGGCCGTGCCTATGCGAAGCACGACCTTGTGATGCAGCTCCACATCGGACCGTTGCGCAACACGCGCACGCGTCTGTTCGACGCGCTGGGGGCGGATTCGGGCGGCGATTCCATGAACGATCTGGCCGTTGCTGGCGCTCTCAACGCGTTTCTTGACCGGCTCGACCGGACGGATGAGCTGCCGCGCACCATCCTCTACTGCCTCGACCCCACGAAAAACGCGATGATCGCCGCGACTGCCGGCAATTTTCAGGACGGCAGCACGGCGGGCAAGGTGCAGGCGGGCGCGGCCTGGTGGTTCAACGATCAGCTGGACGGCATGGAGCATCAGCTGACGCAGCTCGCACAGATGGGCCTTCTGTCGCGTTTTGTCGGAATGCTGACAGACAGCCGCTCCTTCCTGTCTTTTCCACGGCACGAATACTACCGGCGGCTTGTCTGCCGCATGGTGGGCGGCTGGATGGAAGAGGGGGCCATGCCCCCGGACCATGACCTCGCCGCGGGGATCATTGAAGACATCTGTTACCGCAATGCGCGGCGGTGGTTTCTCTAGAGCTCTTCCCGAGCATTGATCGGTTTTCCGGCGGGAATTGCGTGAACAAGAACTCCTGGATCGCTTCACCGCATGCGTGAAACGATGAAGCGGTCCAGCATTTGCATGCGGCGCTCCACTGGCGCTGCGACAGGGTGACGAGGATAGTATGCGACAGACATGGCGATGGTTCGGGCCGAATGATCTGGTTTCGACGGACGACATGCTACAGGCCGGGGTGGAGGGCGTGGTTTCCGCGCTCCATCAGGTGCCGACCGGTGACGTCTGGACCCCCGAGGCCATCGCCGCGCGGCAGGGGGAGATCGGAACGCGCCGTGACGGCTCTCCGTCCGGCCTATCCTGGGAGGTCGTGGAAAGTCTGCCGGTCTCCGAGGCCATCAAGAAGCAGAAGGGCGACTGGCGCCAGCATATCGAGAACTACAGGCAGAGCCTGCGCCATCTGGCCGGGGCCGGCATCGAGATCGTCTGCTACAATTTCATGCCGATCCTTGACTGGACGCGCACCGATCTCGCCTACCGGGTGTCTCATGGCGGCACCTGCATGCGTTTCGACATCGTGGATTTCGCGGCTTTCGACATCCACATCCTGAGGCGCCCGGGGGCGGTTGAAGACTTTCCGGAAGACGTGGTCGCCGCTGCGGCAGAGCGCTTTTCCGGTATGGGCGCGAAGCGGCGGGAAGAGCTGACTCGCAATGTGATTTCGGGTCTTCCCGGCGCAACGGAGAGTTTGACGCTGGACGGTCTCCAGGCGCACCTCGACGAATACGGAACGATCTCGCCGGATGAGCTTCGCGGCAATTTCATTGCATTTCTGGAAGAAGTCGTGCCGCTGGCGCAGGAGTTGGGTATCCGCATGTGCTGTCATCCGGACGATCCGCCGTTCCCTCTGCTCGGCCTGCCGCGCATCATGTCGACGGAAGCTGATTACAAGGCGATGATGGATGCGGTGGATGTACCGGAAAACGGCATCACCCTTTGCTCTGGTTCGCTCGGTGTCAGACCAGATAACGACCTGCCCGGCATGATGCGCCGGCTCGGCGAGCGGGTGCACTTCCTGCATCTGCGCAATGTGCAGCGTGAGAGCGACCAGGTCGCCTGTTCATTCCATGAGGCCGAACATCTTGGCGGGTGCACGGACATGGTCGATCTTGTCGCTGCCGTGGTGCAGGAAGAAGCGCGCCGCCGGGCCGTGGGGCGCGCGGATGTGTCTATTCCGTTCCGGCCTGATCACGGGCAGGACATTCTCGACGATCTCGGACGCCGCTCCCAGCCGGGGTACCCGGCAATCGGTCGCCTGAAGGGGCTGGCGGAGCTGCGCGGCATCATCGCTACCCTGGAGCACGGCACACATGGTCTGGGGGCAAGCTAAACGGGGGCATTGTAAACTGACCTGCTCCCCGGAACGCGGACACTGACGTAAGCTGCGATTTGTTGTCTGCTGGTCTTCGAGAACAGGAGATCAGAGATGCAGAAACGCAAGCAGCGCTCGCCGGAATTTACGGCGACAGTCGCTCTTGAAGCGTTGAAGGGCGAGATGAACCTCGCCCTGATGCGTCAGACCGATCAACAGTTTCTGGAGACGCCGTTTTTCGATGTGCGCAGACGATTTTGCACCGGAAGAACGAAGGTCATCCGGTGAACGAGAAGCGGATAGGGCGAGTGATGCCGGCCGTCGGCGCAGGAAACCTATGTCCCGATGAACCAAAGACCGGTCATGCACGAACAATCAAACTGGGCCACCCATGTGGTGCTGATCACTCGGCAATTGAAAACAGCATCACAATTCCAACTGCATTCACACGCCCATTACCTGACATGATGTCATCGCACATCGATGGATCCTTAAAATGGATCTATGCACCAGAGTCACCCTACTAATCGTACTGCGGTGGAACCGGGGCTATCACAGGTTTCTCGAATGTTCGATGCAGCTTGCCCCAGCCGGGCTCGTGCATGTGGTCTTGCAGTCCCGCCCGCTCGACCAGTGCGCGGGCTTCCTTTTCGCCTTCATCGAGCGCCGACTGCACATCTGCCGTCAGAACGCGGCCACCTTCCATGAGCACTTTTCCATCCACGATCACCGTGTCCACATCACTGCCCAGAACCTGATGAGCCAGTCTGTGGACGGGCATCCAGTTGGGTGTGAGATGCGGCTTGCGCATGTCGATCACGGCAATATCGGCTTTCTTGCCGATCTCCAGCGAGCCAATTTCATGATCCATGCCGATGGCGCGCGCGGCATCGATGGTAATCATCTCGAACAATTTGCCGGGTGGCAGCAGATAGCGGTCGTGATTATGCAATATGTGCTGGGTCTGCTGCGCAATGCGCGCCACCTGGAACATATCGAAATGGCGGCTGGGCGCTGCGCCGTCCGAGGTGATTGCGACCGGCACCCCGCGCGCCATCATGTCCATGATCGGGGTGGAGCGTCCGGGCGGTGCGTGGGTGACGAAGGTTCCCGTCTCCGCCAGAATGTCGATCTCTTCATGCGAAATACCCCAGCAGTGCTGCAGGTGGACGTCTGGTCCCAGAAGCGCGTTCTCCTTGTCTTGAAACGCCATCCGTATTTGCCCTGCGAAAGCGTCTGAATGAATGCGAACGCCCCATTTCCGGGCTGTTTCGCGAACGCGTCGCGCTTGCATGCGGTCATCCGCCGTCAGGTTGACAGCCATGTCGGGGGACGATGCGTTGGAGGGCTCGACCGAGGGCACGATCGTGAATGGCGTGAGAAAGACGTTGATGCGACCGTCTCCGCTGCCATTGACTGCGTCGATGACGGCCTCGGCTCCTTCGATCATTTCCTCAAAGGAGATCTGGCGTCGTTCCGGCTGGCCGCTCTCCCAGCGCGTAACGGTTTGCGGCCAGGGCAATCCCGCCGGGCCGACACAAACGATCTCCCGAAGGCCGATTTCATCATAGGCGCGCGCATGATTGATGGCGAAGGCCGGATCGTCGCTGCGCGGCATGGAGGTGATGATGCTCGCTCCTGTCGTCACGCCGGCGCGCAGTCGCTCAAGCCCGGAAACGAGCCCGTCCGCATACCAGTAGTCGCGTGTCACATAATGATAATAGGCAGGTGTGACGATGCGCATCCACAAGGCGTTGGTGTCGGCGCCGATGCTGCGGATCAGCGCATGGCCGGCGTGGCCATGCGCGTCGATCAGGCCGGGGATCAGCATCTTGTCCTTGCAGTCCAGCACCTTCTTGCCTTCGTGGCGCTGCGCCAGCTCGTCGGCGGCGCCGATGTCGACGATCCTGTCGTCAACAATGGCGAGGCCGCCATCCTCGATGATGCGGCGGGTTCCGTCGACGGTGACGATTGTCCCGTGCAGTAGAAGAAGCTCACTCATATCTCACTCCCGGCTTGGTTGCGCGGCAATCTACCCGACGCATTGGCTGACATTTTTTACAATAATTGCCGACAATATAATTGACAATTGCTGTTTTGGCCGTGAGTGTTCCATCAACTCGTTCCTGAAAGCGACCAAGCGGGAGGCATCAGCATGCGCTTCAAACGAACAATCCTATCGGCCTTGATGGCGACGGCGCTTGCGCTGCCCGCCGGTGCGGCAACCCTTAAATGGGGCAGCCGCGCCGACATCTATTCGCTCGACCCCGTCTCGGTGGCGTCGACATCGAACCTTGCATTCCTCAATCACATTTATGAAGGGCTGGTCCGCTATGGTCCGGACTTCCAGATCGAGCCGGCACTTGCGACCAAGTGGGAGCTCATTGACGATAAATACTGGCGCTTCACGCTCCGCGAAGGTGTGAAATTCCATGACGGAGACGCGTTCAATGCGGATGATGTGATCGCTTCGCTCAAGCGCGTGAGCGATCCGGAATCGCCCCTGCGCGGCAACATCCCGCTTTATGCTGGCATCAAGAAAGTCGACGATTACACGGTTGATATCGAAGTCTCTGCGCCGACATCCCTGTTCCTGAACGACATGACGAACATCTTCATGTTCAGTGGCGAATGGCTGAAGGAGCACAATAGCGAAAAGCCCACGAACCTCGCATCCAATGTCGAAGGTTATGCCACGCACAACACAAATGGCACGGGGCCGTTCAAACTGGAAAGCCGGGTGCCGGACAGCCAGACGATCCTGGTCGTCAACGATCAGTGGTGGGATGAGAAGAAGCACAATCTCGACCGCATCGAGTTCATGCCCATTGCATCGCCGGCCACCCGTGTTGCCGCGCTCCTTTCGGGTGAGGTCGATCTGGTCGATTCCGCACCAATCCAGGATCTGCCGCGTCTTGAGGCTGCGCCGGACATTCAGGTTAACAAGCGAACCGAGCTGCGCACCGTTTTTGTCGGGTTCAACCGCCGCGAAACGCTGGAAGATGGCCGCCCGAACCCGTTCAACGACATCCGCGTCCGTCAGGCTGTGGAAGCGGCAATCGATCGTGACCTGATTAATGCCAAGGTGATGCGAAAGCTGGCGCGTCCTTCCGGCTCCCTGATCGCACCGGAGGTCGCTGGCTATGCCAAGGCGCTCGATGTTTACGAGCCGGCAGACCCGGAAAAGGCGAAGGCGCTTCTTGCCGAAGCGGGGCAGGAAGGACTGTCGTTCAACTATATGTGCATGAACGATGAGAGCATCAACGAAGAGGAATTCTGCACCGGCATCGCGAATATGCTGGAGCGCGTGGGGTTCAAGCCGACCATTGATATGGGGCCGCGTGCGGTGCAGTCTCCCAAAAGAACCAACGGCAAGGCGGACATGTTCAATATGAGTTGGGCAAACGAGCCGACGCTGGATGCCTACTCCTTGCTTTCTCAGATTCTTTCCACGCGTAGCGAGTCGACCGGCGTGTCTAACTACGGTGGCTGGAGCTATCCCGAGATCGACGAGCTGGTCGGTAAGGCGGCACAGGAACCGGACAATGAGAAGCGTCTCGCCTTGGAAGAGGCAGCTTTGAAGATCGCAAAGGATGATACTCTTCTCATACCGCTTCATCAGCAGCCCATCGCCTGGGCCATGATGGACACGGTGCAGGACGTCGACTTCCGGGCCGACAACAAAGCGCGCCATTGGCTGACACGCATGGCCGAGTAACTGCCCCAGGCACTATACGCAAAAAAGGGCGTTTCATCTCTCCGATGAAGCGCCCTTCTTCTTGCGCTGTGCCGCCCGGCTTCGAGGGTTTGGTTGCATGTTTGTCGACATTTTCAATCTTGGATTCGGGAAAAATTGTAGACAATATAGTTGACACAATTCTGGCCTCCTCCATAATGCCTATGGGTCTGACGGGAGGCAATGCGTTCAGACGGGAGAGTAACGTGGCGGCCGCAGAAGAGGCCCCCCAAGTGGGGTTTTCTGGACTGCCGGGGCGTTCAACCGGTCGCATGCGCGGCATTCGCTTCCTGAAATTCCTGTCCTGCCGGTTTGCGCTTTCGCAATCGTGAGACGCATCCCTCGTGGTTGGCCACGATTTCCGGTGGGTTGAAGCGAAGCAGACCTCCGTCAAGGAGGCGCAACTCTCTAGGAGTGGAACAAACCAATGTTGAAGCAAATCGGAGTGGCGGCGACCATTGCCCTGGGCTTGAGCGGAGCCTTGACCGGAGTGGCGTCGGCGGAGACCCTGAAATGGGGCGCCGCGCGGGATATCTATTCGCTGGACCCATATTCCTATGGCGACAGCTACACGCTTTCCTTTCTCAATCACGTATACGAGGGGCTGGTTCGCTACGACGCCGATCTTCAGATCGAGCCCGCACTGGCCGCGTCCTGGGAGCAGGTTTCGGACACGGTTTGGCGTTTTCATCTGCGCGAGGGCGTGACATTTCACGATGGCGCTGAATTCACGGCCGACGACGTTCTGGCCTCGCTGAAGCGTGTCAGTGATCCGGTTTCGCCGCTGCGCGGAAACCTGCCAGCCTATAAGTCGTCGAAAAAGGTGGACGACTACACGGTCGATATTGAAATGACCGGCCCGTATCCGCTCCTGCTCAACGACCTGACAAACATTCACATCTTCGATGCGGGCTGGCTGGTCGACAACGATTCCGAAAAGCCAACGGATGTCGGCGCACAGATCGAGGGCTACGCCACTTATCATACCAACGGCACCGGTCCCTTCAGGCTGGAAAGCCGTGTTCCGGATAGCAAAACGGTCCTTCTCGTGAACGAAAACTGGTGGGATGAGGCGGCCCACAACATCGATCGCATCGAGTTCGTGCCGATCACCTCTGCCGCGACCCGCGTGGCTGCACTTCTCTCCGGCGAGATCGACTTCAGCGAGGAAGCGCCGGCGCAGGATGTGCCGCGCCTTTCCGCGCAGCCCGAACTGAAGGTCATGGAGCGCACAAACCTTCGCACGGTCATGCTCGGCTTCAACCGCAAGCCGACCCTGGACAATGGTTCGGAGAACAAGTTCAACGACCTGCGCGTGCGCCAGGCGTTCGCCCACGCGCTTGACCCGAAACTCATCCAGCAGCGCATCATGCGCGGCAAGTCGCGGACTGCCGGAACGATCGTAGCGCCGGACATTCCTGGTTACTCCACTGAACTGGACACGCCCTACCTGTATGATCCAGAGCAATCCCGCAGGCTCCTGCAGGAGGCCGGTGCAGCCGATTACCCGTTCACGCTGGTTTGCACGACCGACGCCTACGTGAACGAGGAAGAGCTTTGCCAGGGCATTGTCAACATGCTCAGCCGTGGCGGGTTCAAGCCTCAGCTCGACATCGCACCGACCGCCGCTCAGGCGCCGAAGCGCACCGGCGGCAAGGCTGATGTCTATCTGATCGGCTGGGCCAATGAGCCGATGCTGGACAGCTATTCGATCCTCGTTCAGATGATCAAGTCCAGGTCTGACACCGCCGGCGTTTTCAACTGGGGCGGCTGGAGCTACCCGGAAATCGATGATCTGATCGAACAGGCATCGACTGAAATGGATCGGGAAAAGCGGCTTGATCTACAGACCCGCGCGCTTGAATTGGTCAAGGAAGAGATCGTTATGCTCCCGCTGCACCAGCAGCCCATGGCGTGGGTGATGGACAAGAAGATCGATAAGATCGCGCAGGCTGCGGACAACAAGGTCCGCCACTGGCTGACGCACGTCTCCGAGTAACAGCCACGACAGCTGGCCCGGAGCAAGCCTCCGGGCCGCGATCTAGCCAAAGGTTACCTGAATGCTGGTTTTTATCATCAAGCGCACGGCCAACGCCATCATGGTCATGCTTGCCGTCGCCATGCTCGCCTTCCTCATCTTCCGGCTGGCGGGCGACCCGGTCGAGATGATGGCCAACGAACAGATGACCCAGGCCGACCGGGACGAACTGCGCGAGCGGCTTGGCCTCAACGACGGCGTCCTGACGCAATACACACGCTTTGTGGTCAACGCGGCACAGGGCAATTTCGGCATTTCCTACCGAAACGGGCAGGATGTCCTGAAGCTCATTGCCGAACGCTTTCCGGCCACGCTCGAACTCGTTTTTCTTGCGACGCTGATTTCCCTGCTCGTGGGCATACCCCTTGGCGTTTTGACGGCGATCAAACGCGGGCAATGGTATTCGGAGAGTTTGCAGTTCGTGTCCATCATCGGGGTGTCGTTGCCAAGCTTCGTGGTTGGCATCGTCCTGATCCTGGTGTTCTCGGTCGTTCTTGGCTGGCTGCCCGCCTTCGGGCGCGGCGAGGTTGTGCAGATCGGGTGGTGGTCCACGGGCCTGCTCACGCCTTCGGGCCGTGCCGCGCTGTTGCTGCCGGCGCTTTCCCTTTCGCTTTATCAGGTCACACTGGTGATGCGCCTCGTGCGCGCCGAAATGCTGGAAGTGCTGCGCTCCGACTATGTCAAATTCGCCCGCGCCCGCGGCATTCCACGCTGGCGCATCTATTTTCGCCACGCGCTGCGCAATTGCCTGATGCCAGTGGTGACGATGACGGCCATGAACATCGGTTCGCTGATCGCTTTCGCGCTCATCACCGAGACTGTCTTCCAGTGGCCGGGAATGGGGCTCTTGTTCATCCAGGCGGTGACATTCCTCGATATCCCCGTGATGGCCGCGTATCTGTGCATCATCGCCTTCATCTTTGTCCTCCTGAACACCGCAGTGGACATTGCCTATGCGGTAATCGACCCACGCCTGCGCACCGCGCAGTGAACGAACGAAGAGATGAGTTCGATGTCCACACAGCAGATTTCCGAAGTATCGAAACCAGTGGCGCCGGTTAAGACAGCGCGACGCTCATTGTTCTCGCGCATGCGTGACAGCGCGGTCTGGTGGTCCTTCACTCACAGCAAGGCGGCTATGGTCAGCGCCGCGCTTCTGGCGATCCTTGTGCTGACGGCCGTTTTCGCGCCGCTCATCGCGCCGCAGAACCCCTATGATGGCGCCCAGCTCGACATGTGGAAAGCAGAGCTTCCGCCGATCTGGGAGGCGGGCAGCGAGTGGCCCTACCTTCTCGGAACGGATACGCAGGGGCGCGACATGCTCTCGGCGATCCTTTACGGAACGCGCATCTCGATCATCATCGGCGTCGGCTCCGTTGCGCTGTCGCTCCTGATCGGAATGAGCGCTGGTCTGATTTCCGGCTATTTCGGTGGCTTCATCGACAATCTGCTGATGCGGTTCGGCGACATAACGCTTTCGCTGCCCACAATCCTGGTCGCCATTCTTGTCTCGGCCGTGATCCGGCAGATGTTGCCGCTTTCTCTGCGCGAGATCGGCGCGTCTGCGGTGCTCATCTTCGCAATCGCACTGTCCGCCTGGGTACAGTATGCGCGCACGGCGCGCGCTCAGGCCATCGTCGAGGCGGGCAAGGATTATGTGCAGGCGGCCAGGCTGATCGGTGTTCCCGCCCGCCGCATCATGGTCAAACACATCCTGCCCAACACACTTACCCCCATCCTGGTCGCGGCGACGCTTAACTTCGGCATGGCGATCCTGACCGAAGCGACTCTTTCTTTCCTCGGCATCGGCATGCCACCCAGTCAGCCTTCGCTGGGCACACTGATCCGTATCGGCAACCAGTACCTGTTCTCCGGTTCCTGGTGGATCGTGCTGTTCCCCGTGGTCCAGCTCTGTCTTCTGGTCGTCTCGGTCAACGTGCTCGGCGACTGGCTCCGTGACGCCCTCAATCCAAAACTCAGGTAGCATCCATGACCAACCTTCTCCTTCGCAATGTTCGCCCGCTGGGTGACGAAGCGTGCGACATCCTCATCGAGAACGGCAGGATCGCCGGTTTCGGCCAGTTCGAGCCTGTGGCCGGGATGCCTGTAGAAGAGGGTGGCGGCGCCATCGTCATTCCGGGACTGATCGATGCGCACACCCATCTGGACAAGACCACATGGGGCATGCCCTGGCACGTCAACAACCGCGCCGCCATCCTGCGCGAGCGCATCGATTTCGAGCGGGAAAACCGCAAGGAAATCGGCATCGATCCCCATCGCCAGTCAATGCGCCATGCAATTGGCCTTGTCGCGCACGGCAGCACGCACATCCGTAGCCATGTGGATATTGACCCAACCCATGGCCTGTCTCTGGTCGAGGGCATCTGGGAGACCCGTGAGAAGCTCCGCGGCGTGATTGACATCGAAGTGGTCGCTTTCCCGCAATCGGGGCTCATGGTCATGCCGGGAACGGCCGAACTGCTCGACGAAGCCCTGAAGCAGGGTTGCGAAGTGCTGGGCGGGATCGATCCCTGCGGCATCGACCGCGACCCGAAAGGGCAGCTTGATCTTCTTTTCGCACTCGCCGTCAGACATGGGGTGCCAATCGACATCCATCTGCACGAAGCCGGTGAGCTCGGCGCTTTCACCATGGAGCTTATTTTCGAACGGGTACGCGCCAACGGCATGGAAGGCCAGGTTGCGATCAGCCACGCCTTCGCGCTGGGCATGAACGATCATCTGCGCGTCGGCCGCCTGATAGAGGAGATCGCAGCGCTCGATGTCGCCATCGTCACCACCGGCGCGCCATCGGCCACGGTGCCCTCAATTCGTCAGCTCAAGGCGGCCGGGGTGCGCGTTGCCGCCGGTTGCGATGGCATTCGCGACACCTGGGGGCCATGGGGGCAACCCGACATGATGGACCGCGCGCGGGTGATCGGCATGAAAAACGGCGTGCGCTCCGACATTGAACTGGAGCATGTACTGCACATCGTCTCGCAGGGCGGGGCCGATGTGATGGGCATCGAAGGGTATGGCCTTGCCGAAGGCTGCGCTGCGGATTTCACGCTCGTTGCCGGCGAAACGCTCGCTCATGCGGTGGTGGAAACCGCGCCGCGCCCGATGGTGGTGAAAGGCGGTCGGGTAACCGCGCGTGATGGTAAAGCGCTGGTGGAGATGCCTTGATGAGCCCCACGTCTCAAGAACGGCCTGAAGGTCTGCCCCAGAATTTGCCATTGGGCCACCGGCCGGAAGGTCCAACGCTTCTCACCGCGCGGTGGGTCGTCGGGCACAGGGATGGTAGCCACCGTCTTCTGCGCGATGGCGAAGTGGTGATCGAAGGCGGCAAGATACTGTTTGTCGGGCATGGCTTTCCCGGCACGGTCGCCCGCCGGATTGATTTCGGCGAGGCGCTCATCAGCCCTGGTTTCATCGATCTCGATGCGCTTTCGGATCTCGACACGACGATCCTGGGCATCGATCATCATCCCGGCTGGGCAAAGGGCCGCGTCTGGCCGCGGTCCTATGTGGAAGCCGGGCCTTATGAGATGTACTCAGCCGAAGAGCTGGCGTTTCAGAAGCGCTTTGCATTCGGGCAGCTTCTCCAGAACGGCATAACCACGGCTGCACCCATCGCCTCGCTCTTCTACCGTGAATGGGGCGAGACCGTCGCCGAGTTCGATGCCGCTGCAGACGCCGCCGGCGATCTTGGCATGCGCGTCTATCTGAGCCCCGCCTATCGCTCCGGCGGCATGGTTCTTGAAAGCCCGGACAAGATCGTTCCCGTCTTCGACGAGGAGCGCGGCTTTCAGGGACTGCGCGACGCAATCGCCTATATCGAACGCCAGAACGGGCGTCATGGCGATCTGGTTCGCGGCATGCTTGCGCCTGATCGCGTGGAAACCTGCACACTCGACCTGTTGAAGCGGACGGATGCTGCCGCACGCGATCTGGATTGCCGGCTCCGCCTGCACATGGCGCAGGGCACGATGGAGGTCGACACGGTGCGGGCGCTGCATGGCAGCACGGCGCCGGTCTGGCTGGCGAAGGCCGGTCTCTTGAGTGAAAGAATGATCGCACCGCATGCCACAAACGCCACCGATGAGGATCTGGCGCTCTACACGGACAACGGCGTTTCCATCGTCCATTGCCCGCTGGTTTCCGGCCGCAGCGGTGGCGCGCTCAACTCATTCTCGAAGTGCCGCGCGCGCGGCATCAACATCGCCATGGGAACCGACACTGCCCCGCCCGACATGCTGATGAATCTCCTGGTCGGCCTCATCACCTGCCGAATGAGTGACGGTGCGCCTGATCGGGTGCGCTGCGCGGACCTTTTCGACGCTGCGACACTCGGCGGTGCAAAAGCGCTTGGCCGCGACGACATCGGGCATCTCTCGGCCGGCGCGTGCGCGGATATCGCCGTCTTCCGGCTTGACGACACGGCCATGGCGCCCTCGGTCGACCCGATCACAACCCTTGTGACCGGCGGTTCGGGCAAGGTCACGCAGGCGGTCTTCGTGGACGGGCGTGTCTCCATGTGGAACCGCGCCGTTGCCGGGATCGACATGCAGGCGGCGCGCGCCCGCGCGCAGGCGCAGTACGACGGGCTCATCGCCAAATATCCGGAGCGAAGCTGGGGGCATCCAGCGGTCTCCGAGATATTTCCCCCTAGCTATCCGATAGAGGTGGAAGATCATGGGTGAAGCGGACAAACCAGTCATCGATGTTCGCGAGTTGCGGGTCGAGTTTCCTGGCCGCCGGGGAAGCGTAACCGCATTGTCGGACGTTTCGCTTTCCATCAAGGCGGGTGAGATATTGGGCGTGGTCGGTGAATCGGGTGCCGGCAAGTCCATGACGGGCCTGGCGATCCAGGGGCTGCTGGAACGTCCCGGTCATATTTCCGGCGGGGAAATCTGGCTCTCAGGACGGCGCATTGATCAGTTGAACGACCAGGCGATGGAGCAGATACGCGGCCGTGAAATCGGTGCGATCTTCCAGGATCCCCTGACCTCGCTCAACCCGCTGTTCACCGTTGGCGCGCAACTGGGGGAAACGATCCGCCAGCATCTGCCTGTTTCGAAGCGTGAGGCGAAACTGCGGGCAATCCAGCTTCTGCGGGATGTCGGCATCCCCTCACCGGAAGAGCGGGTCAAGCAGTATCCGCATCAGTTCTCCGGGGGCATGCGGCAGCGTGTCGTTATTGCGCTTGCATTGGCGGCGTCGCCGAAGCTGGTGATTGCCGATGAGCCGACGACGGCGCTCGATGTTTCCATCCAGGCGCAGGTGATTTCCCTTCTGCGCAAGCTCTGCAAGGAGAAGCAGACGGCCGTGATGCTCGTGACCCATGATATGGGCGTCATCGCCGAGGCGGCAGACCGTGTTGCGGTCATGTATGCCGGGCGTCTCATCGAGCTTGGCCCGGTGGAGCAGGTGCTCCACGCTCCGCGTCACCCTTATACGCAGGGCCTGATGGCGTCGATCCCCTCTCTTGACGGTCGCGTGGAGAAACTGAGCCAGATCGACGGCTCCATGCCGCGTCTGGATGCGATCCCGATCGGCTGTGCCTTCAGCCCGCGCTGCAGCCATGCCGGCCCGCGTTGCCTGAAGGAACGGCCCGAACTCACTTTTGCAGGCGAAGGCGCAAGCGCCTGCTGGCTCAACGCGGGAGGAACCGCATGACGATGCAAACGGGCGAAACGGCCGCACTGACGGTCTCGCGGCTGACCAAAACCTTCGATGTTTCGGCTCCCTGGCTCAACCGGGTTGTGGAGCGCAAGCCACGGCAATTGCTACAGGCGGTCGATGATGTGAGTTTCAGTGTGCCCGCCGGCGGCTGCCTTGCGATTGTCGGCGAAAGCGGGTGCGGAAAGTCGACGGTCGCCCGTCTGGTCACCGGTCTTTACAGACCGAGCGCCGGCGATCTGAACTTTGCCAATGGGCGCGATGGAAAGACCCTCAGAGCGCAGATGATCTTTCAGGATCCCTACGCCTCGCTCAATCCACGCTGGTCGGTGAAGAACATCATTGCGGAGCCGTTGCGGGAACTGAAGCTGCGCACCGGCGCTGCGGAAATCACCGAGCGTGTTGAGGAACTCCTGCGGATTGTCGGTCTTTCACCGTCGGATGGCGAAAAGTACCCGCATGAGTTTTCCGGCGGCCAGCGGCAGCGCATCTCCATTGCACGTGCGCTTGCAAGTGAGCCCGAATTTTTGGTCTGCGACGAGCCGACATCGGCACTCGATGTTTCGGTGCAGGCGCAGGTTCTGAACCTGATGCGCGAGTTGCAGGATCGGCTGGGGCTGACTTACCTGTTCATCAGCCACGATATGAGTGTGGTCCATCATATGTCCGACCGGGTGGCCGTGATGTATCTGGGGCGCATCGTGGAGGAGGGCGATACGGAAGAAATTTTCGCGCGTCCCCTGCATCCCTACACGCAGCTTCTGTTGCAGACGATCCCGAACGTGCGAACCCCGAACCGGGATCGCGAGCCGGCCAATGGCGAGGTGCCAAGCCCTCTCAACCCGCCGTCCGGCTGCACGTTTCACCCGCGCTGCCCGCTTGCGACCGCCCGGTGCTCAAGCGAGGCCCCGAAGATCAGGACCTCTTCGAGCGGAGCGCGCATAGCCTGCCATATGGTCGATGTTGAGGAGTAGAGGGGAAGCCCCTGCTGCGCGGTCCGCGGGAGCAGGGCGATCCGTGCGGTGAATTATGAAAGGGCAGCTTTCAGATCGTGTGACAGGTCGCGGATCTCAGTCAGGTCGAGTTCGGATTCGACGTGTTCCAGATGATGCCCCATCAGGTCCGAGGCCTTGCGGGTGTCACCTTTTGAAATGGCCTTCACGATCTCGATATGTTCGTCCGGGCCGCAATTGAAACGGGAGGTGTTGCGGTAGACGGCGGTTATCAGCGAGGACCGAGCAATGAGGTCCCGCATGGTCGTGAAGAGAAAGTCGGAGCCGGTGATTTCGGCAAGCAGCAAGTGAAAGCCGCCAGACAGTTTGATGATATCCGTCGTCTGGTCCTTTGCATTCGCTTCGCGCTCCAGGGCGACGTGGTCGCGCAGGCGCTTGGTGTCGGCCTTGCTGATGTGGCTGCAAAGCCGTTCGACGATCCGGTGCTCGACGGTGCGGCGTATGAAGAAGACGTCTTTGGCTTCGTCTACGGTCGGTTTGTAGACGAACGCCCCCCGGTTGGGGATGATCGTCACAAGCCCGTCACGCTCCAGAAGCGTCAACGCCTGGCGAATGCGGGCACGGCTTACGCTGAAGATCGAAGCCAGTTGACCTTCTTTCAACTGAACGCCGGGCCGCAGTCTGCGCTCGGCGATCGACAGCCAGATTCTTTCAACGATCTGATGCGTCGATACTCCAGTCTGCTCACTCATGCCGCTCCCTCCATTGTGCGGGTAGACAAGCGTGATGCGGAGCAAAAAGTCAACTTGTGAGCGTGTTTTTCATTGCAATATTGTCAACAATGTTGGATGATATTGTATATTATAATGACACCCATCGAGAGCGGTATGGAATTTGATTTCGAGCAGTTGGAGCCGCAGAGCCGTTACCGGCTGCTGACGAATTTCATTGGTCCGCGTCCTATCGCGCTGGTCTCGACCCGCTCTGAAACGGGGCGGAACAATGCCGCTCCCATGAGCTTCTTCAATGTCTTCTCGCACGATCCGGCCATTGTCGTGCTGGGCATTCAGCCGCGCCTTGGCGGGGCGGAGAAGGACACGATGGTCAACATCCGCCGCACCGGCGCTTTTGCTGTCAATATGGTGGATATGGCCATTTCCCGGCAGATGCTGGTCTGTGGCCTGGGCTTTGAAAGCGGGGTGGATGAGCTGGAGGTCTCCGGGCTTACGCCGGTTGAATGCCGCAAGGTGGAGGCGAGCTACGCGCAGGAGGCGCCGTGCGTTTTCGAATGCCGGGTGGAGCGTCTGATCGACTATCCCCGGCGTACGCTCGTTCTGGGCGAGGTTGTTCACATGCATGTGCGCCAGGACTGTCTCGACGCCGAAAGCCGCTATGTGGACCCGGAACGATATCAACCCATCGCCCGCCTCCATGCCGATAATTACATCGTTTCCGATCGTCAGTTCGTTTTGAAGGCGCCAGACATTGACGACTTTTCAAAACCGCCTTGCGATTAATCCCTTCCGAAGGTTGCCGTAATGCATATTCGCATCATCAATCCAAACTCCACGGCGTCGATGACCAGACAGGCTCTGGAGCGCGCGCTGGTCGTCAAGAATGCGGATACGCAGGTTTCCGCCGTCAACCCGCTCGATACGCCATTGAGCATCGAGGGCGGCGCCGACGAGGCCATGGCCGTTCCCGGTCTGCTGTCCGAAATTATCAGGGGCGAGGCTTTGGGGGTGGATGCCTACATAATCGCCTGTTTCGACGATCCGGGCCTGCATGCAGCCCGTGAAGTTGCGCGAGGCCCGGTCCTGGGCATCTGTCAGGCTGCGGTGCAGGTTGCGATGACCATCAGCAGGCGCTTCTCGGTCATTACCACTTTGCCGCGCTCAGTACCCATTATTGAGGAGCTGGTCAGCGCATACGGTGCTGATCGCCATTGCCGCAAGGTGCGATCCATAAACTTGCCGGTCCTGAGCCTGGAGGAAAGTCCGGTTGAGGCAGAAGCGCTGCTCCTCCGGGAGATTGAGCGATCCACCCTGGAGGATGGTGCCGAAGCGGTTATCCTGGGCTGTGCTGGCATGAGCACGCTTTGTGACCGATTGACGGAGGTATCGGGCGTGCCCGTGATCGATGGTGTGACGGCGGCAATGAAGCTTGCTGAAGCGCTTGTCGTTGCAGGTTACACGACGTCGAAAGTGAATTCTTACAACTACCCTCGCGAAAAGAGTGCCGGCTGCGTGGTTTGCGCCTGAAGACAGCGGAGTTTGTCGGCTTTCACCTGCGTGTTTAGCGATGCCTCCCGTGTTCTTAATGCGGTGTTGTCATGTCTGGATGGCGCCGTTGGGCAGTGCTACCCTTTCGGCGGTTCGCCCCCGAGGTCTTCTCGCCACCGAAGTTGGACCTCGTGGCCTGATACTGCGGCACGGTTATTCCTCTTTTCTCACGACAACTGGAATTCCATTCCTAGGCCTCCCCGGTATGCGGTGCGATAAGCACGGGGCAAGTTGTCATGCCGCAGCAGGCAAGGGTTTGATCAGGTGAATGTAAAGATGCTAATGCGGTGCCAAACCGTCCGAATGTGGACTTTGAGCTGACTTACCGGCGCTTGTGCGTCGTCTCCGCATGTGCGGCATTCACCACAGAGAATTAAATGACCTACCCGCTCACACCCCGTGAAGCTTCCCTGCGAGGCCTCCGATGAACCGCGTCGCCTCCCCTCAGACTCCGGTTGCCGTTCCCATGGTCACGTTCGAGAACGTCATCAAGCGCTTCGGCGGAACGGGGAACCAGCCCGAATTCACCGCGCTTGACGGCGTGAACATGGTTGCCCCCCGTGGCGCGATCACCGGCATCATCGGCAGGTCGGGTGCTGGCAAGTCGACGCTTATCCGGCTGGTCAATGGTCTGGAGAAAACGACTTCGGGACGGGTCGTCGTTGACGGCGTCGACGTGGGCGATCTTCCCGAAACGGGCCTGCGCGACCTGCGCCGCCAGGTTGGAATGATCTTCCAGCACTTCAATCTTCTCTCGTCGCGTACCGCCTTCGACAATGTGTCGCTGCCGCTCGAGATCGCGGGGATGGACCGCAAGACGATCCGCAATCGCGTCGCACCGCTCCTCGACCTCGTCGGTCTTGGTGACAAATCCAACCGCTATCCGGCAGAACTTTCCGGTGGGCAGAAACAGCGTATCGGAATTGCCCGGGCGCTCGCGACGGAACCGAAGCTCCTGCTGTCGGATGAGGCAACATCAGCTCTCGACCCGGAGACGACGCAGTCGATCCTCGAGCTCCTCAAGACAATCAATCGTGACCTCGGCCTCACCGTTCTCCTCATCACACATGAGATGGAGGTGGTGAAGACGATTGCCTCGCAGGTCGCGGTAATCGACAAGGGCAAGATTGTCGAAAATGGCAGCACATTCGACGTGTTCACCGCGCCCAAACACGAGACCACCCGTTCGCTCCTGTCGGCTGTGATCGGCGCCAAGCTGCCGGAATGGATCAGCGCCGATCTGAAGCAGGCGCCGGCTGAAGGTGCGCGTGCGCTGGTGCGGCTGGTCTTCTTCGGGGACACGGCCTTCCAGCCGCTGACCGCGCGTCTGGTGGCCGAGATCGGACCGGACGTGAACATCCTGGCCGGCGCGATCGACGAGATCGCCGGTGAGCCCTACGGATCTCTTGTCGTTTCCTATCCCGCCGATCCGGATACGCTCAGAAGGGCCGACGACTTCTATCGGCAGACCGGACTTTACACGGAGGTGCTCGGCTATGGCGCCTGACATGCTCGTTTCCCTTCTCTGGAAGGCTTTCCTGCAGACCATGTACATGGTGGCTGCTGCGGGTTTCATCGGTTCGCTCATTGGCCTGCCGATCGGCATCTTCCTCGCGACCAGCGGGAAGGGCGAATTGTTCCCTGCGCCGACCGTCAACAAGATCGTCGGCGCGATCGTCAACGCTGCACGGTCCACGCCGTTCATTATTCTCGTTGTGGCGATCATTCCCTTCACGCGACTGATCGCCGGGACCTCGATCGGAACCGCCGCAGCAATCGTGCCGCTGACGATCGCGACCATTCCCTTCGTCGCGCGGCTGATCGAAACCTCGATCCGCGAAGTCGACAAGGGTTTGATCGAGGCGGCAAGGGCCATGGGCGCGACGCCGTTCCAGATCGTCACAAAGGTCCTTTTGGCGGAAGCCCGTCCGGGAATTATCCTCGGCCTTACGCTGACGCTCGTAAGCCTTGTGGGCTATTCCGCCATGGTCGGTGCGGTTGGCGGTGGTGGTCTCGGTGACCTCGGCATCCGCTACGGTTACCAGCGCTTCATGCCGGAAGTCATGCTTGCTGTCGTGGTCGTGCTGATCGTGGTCGTCCAGGCGATCCAGAGCGCAGGCGACATGCTCGCCCGCCACTTCGACAAGCGGACCCGCAAAAACTGAATTTCGTGTACTTTGAGAAGGAAAGAACCATGAAGAAGATCATACTTGCGGCTGCGCTCACTGTCTTTGCCGCCGGCTCAGCGCTTGCAGAGGACATCAAGGTCGGCGTCACCCCCGGCCCGCATGCCCAGATCATGGAGAAGGTCAAGGAAATCGCCGCGACCAAGGGTCTGAACATCGAGATCCTCGAATTTTCCGACTATGTCGTGCCGAACCAGGCCCTGGCCGATGGCGACCTCCACGCCAATTCCTTCCAGCACCAGCCCTATCTCGACAATCAGGTCACTGATCGCGGCTTCGGCATCGTCAGCGTCGCCTCGAACGTCAATTTCCCGATGGGCATCTATTCCAAGAAGGTGAAGAGCCTCGACGAACTCGAGGACGGCGCTTCCGTCGCCATTCCGAACGACCCGACGAACGGTGGACGCGCGCTGTTGCTGCTCGCGGACAAGGGGCTCATCAAGGTCGACGAGGCCAAGGGCGTTAAGGTCACCATTGCCGACGTGACCGAAAACCCCAAGAACATCCAAATCATCGAACTGGACGCCGCCCAATTGCCGCGCTCTCTCGATGATGTCGACGCGTCTGCCATCAACACCAACTACGCCATCGAAGCCGGGATGAACCCGAAGACGGACTCGATTGCGCTGGAAGGCGAGAAGGCTCCCTACGTGAACGTCATCGCCGTTCGCCTGGAAGACCAGGATACCGAGTGGCTGAAGACGCTGATCGCTTCCTACCACAATGACGACGTGAAGGCCTTCATCGCCGAAGAGTTCAAGGGCGCTGTGATCCCCAGTTGGTGATACCTGCTGAGGAAATTTAAAGAAGGCCGCGTTCCCTGAGCGCGGCCTTATGGCCTTGTCGGGTGTCAGGTCGGCGACGATCTTCCTCACCCGGTTGTTCTCATCCTAAAGCTGCCCCAGGCGTTTGACCTCCGACGGCGTCAACCCGCCATAACGCTTGCGCCAGTTGTAGAAGGTCGCGTCACTGATGCCCGCCTTTCGGCACACCTCCGCGACCGAAGCGCCTTCATCCGCCTGACGCAGAATGAAAGCGATCAGCGCCTCCTAAAACTTCGACTTCTTCATGGAACTCTCCTTCTCCCAGAGCAGGGATCATAATTGGAAAATTCCAGATCAGAATGCTCCGAAAATCGGGGAGCAGCTCAGACCCTACGCGCCGTCAACATTCGAAGGCCGGGCGGAAATCGCAAGCACAGGCAAACGGCGTGGGGCATGCCCCAGAATTGAGCAGGGATGCCGCCACACCACTTTCCGATCGAAATCGTAGTCCGGGCGTGCGGCATCCGCCGGAGGACGGGAGCCTGACGCTGGCAGGAGAGCGGATCGATCCATTCAAGACTCCAATCTTGAAGGTGGTTAGAACCGTTTGCCGACTTTCAGCCCGAACGTGTGATCCTGGCGCGCATTTCCGAAGGCGGTTCGATAGTCGAAGCCAAGCGTCCACGCCTGCGGAAGCTCCGCATCGAGTGACAGGCCCAGCGTCACGTAACTCCTGTTGGAGGCTTCGACGTCGAGCCTGTAGGGCAGGTGAGCCAGGTCGATATAGCCCAGGTGCGCCCGGCTCGACCCGGCGAAGTCGTGAGTGTATTCGACCCGCGCTCCTGGTGTCAGCGTGCCCCAGCTCCTTTTGAACGCATATTCTGCACGAAGACCGATCACGCCGGAAACCGTGTCGATGGTCTGGTCTCCGTAGCGTAGGCCGAAAGCGCCTCCGCCTTCCTCAGCGAAGCCGTCGAGCCATGTCCGGGACATCTCGATGCGGCCGTAGGGCGAAAGGAGCCATGTTTCGTCGCGTAACTCGTAAGCTGCGCTCAACGATCCGAAGACCTGTTGCCCTGACCTGCTGCCGGTGGCGAAATCGCCGGTGGCGGTGACATAGCGATGGCTGTCGAAGTCGAGCCAGCTTGCACCGATGAGTCCGTCGATGAAAAAATTGTTGGCGGGCTTGTAGCTTCCATAGAGTGCGGCGCTGTAGGCGAGCCCCGTATTTTCGGTGCCGTTTCCGCCGATATCGGTATGATCACGGCCGAACCCGACGCCGAACCCGGCGATGAACCTGTCGGAAAAGCGGTAATCGATGCCGGCGCTCACCCCAACGAGCGTGCCGTCGAGATCAATGCCGCCCTTGTCGCTTTGGCTGAAATCGACGAAGCCGCCAGTCCAGATTGCATAGGGTCCGAGATCCATGCCACGGCCATCCGAAGCGCCCGGTCCGTTCGACTGGCCCTTGGCCAGCGCCCCATTGCCAGACCCGCCGGAAGATTGCGAAGCATAGCCGAGAAGACCGGGCACATCGGCTCCTGCCTCGTTCAGTGCATGGGCCGCTTGGTCGCCGCGCTGCCCGTTTTCATTATAGCCCAACCGCACGTTCAGGCTGTTTCTGCGACGGTCGCCCTCGTCGTGCAACTGCTCGAGCCGGCCGTTGAAATTGCCTGTCTGCACCCGCGCGAAGCGCTTTGCGGTATCGGTCTGAGCCCTCAGCAACCCAAGGACTTCGGCATCCAGCGTGGGGTCGGGCCGTGCAAGAACGGTGAAGGAGATTGTTCCGGGAGCCGAAGTGCCATGAACGCTTGAAAGCGTGAACCGGATGTCTGCGCCCCCTGAAAAGGTCGGGCTGGAAGCGAAGACGAGCAGGAAACTCTGCCCGTTCTGTTCGATATGGGCGGAACCGGCGCTGCTGTCGGATATGTCGATCATCGCCGCGCTGGTAAACGGACCTCCGGTCGCGCCGTCCGTGAGTTCGACGGACGCCGTCTGGCCCGCGTTGATCGCGACGGTGCGGGACATCACGGTCGGGGCAGAAGACGCCCGCGTGACCGTGACCGTATAGGTGCGTGTGGTTGTGCCGTCCTGTGCCGTGACCACCACAGGGATCGCCGTTGCTCCGACTGCGAGGGCGAGCGGCTGGCTGGTGCTGCCGGATGCAACCGTCGTGCCGTTGACGGTGATCGTCGCATTGGCGTTGTCGGCGGTCGGCGTTAGGGTGAGGTTGGTAACGGAATTGGCGACCGCAACGGCATAGTCGAACGTGGCCGGATCGAAAGCGGGATCGAGGGCGCCGGCGCTCGGCGCAAGGCCGGTCAGCGACGCGTTGGAGGATCCGCTGCGCACCCAGGGCGTTCCGGCGGCGTAGGCTGCGGCCAGCGGATTGCCGGGTGTATCGGTGATCGACCCGTCCGCCAGAACATCGAGCCGCAACGAGCCGGTTCCGGAAATACCGGTGACGCTGACCGTATATGTAACGTTGTCCGAGGTGGCGACGCCAGAGATCGCGCCCATGGCGCTCCCCGTGGTCGTCAGGACGAAATCCGATGAGTCGACGCCATTCACCGGCTTCGAGAATGTCACCAGGAAATCAATGGCGACCGCATCCGGCGCCGGACTGCCGCTCACCGCGCTGGAGGTTACCGTTGGCGCTATTGTGTCAACGAGGACACCGGTGGTGCTGCCTACGCCGTTGAGAGCCGGGTCGGCAGGCGTGCTGAAGGCGTTTGTAATTATGCCGCCGTTGAGACCGATGGCACTGCCGACCTGAATGCCGTTCAGGTCCAGATCGCCCGGATTGACGGCATATTGGAAGACAAGCGCATTCGATCCGCTTCCGGACACATAGCCGGCATCGACCGTTGCGGCGCCGATCACCACGGGAAGACCCGGTGAACCGCCAGATGTGTCGACCAGAACGGTTTCATTGAAGTTGACAGTGAAGGAAAGAACCTCCCCCGCGCGATAATATCCGTTGGCGGGAACACTCACGGAACCGACCACCGGCGGAGCAACGGCGCTTATCTGAAACGAATAGGCCTGGCTGTCGCTGTAGGGGCCGCTGCCAGTGCTGCTGTCGGTGGCGGTGACGGTGAAGTTGAATGTTCCGTTTACCGTCGGCGAGCCGGAGAGCACACCAGAGCTGCTCAGGTTGATTCCTGAAGGCAAGGCACCGGCGGTAGTCGAGTAAGTATAAGGCGCGGTGCCGCCGCTGGCGGTTATGGTCTGGGCGTAGGGGACGCCCTGGGTGGCGGGTGGCAGCGTGGCGGGGCTCAATGCGATGACGGGCGCGGCAACGGTAAGCGTATAGGCCCTGCTTCCGCTGTATGGCCCGGTTCCGCCGCTGCTGTCGGTGGCGCTGATGGTGAAATTGAACGTGCCCTCATCCGTTGGCGTTCCGGAAAGCACGCCTGAAGAAGTCAACGTCAGGCCGTCAGGCAAGACGCCGGCGGTGGCGGCATAGGTGTATGGACCCGTCCCGCCGCTGGCGGTCAGGGTTTCACTATAGGACGCTCCGACTGTTGTTGCGGAAAGGCTGGCAGGAGCCAGGGTGACCGTGGGTACGGGGTCGTCGTTGACGATGGTGCCCACGCCCTGGCCATCGCCCAAGATAGCGTTTGTTACGTTGGTGATGTTGACGAAAAACCACTCATTGGGTTCGTTGGACGTATCACCGTAGACATTAACAGAGAAGAAATAAGTGCTCTCCCCTGGCGCGATGGTGGCGCCCACGATGCTTTTCGCTTGATAGTCCTCGCCTGCCGTCGATGTGCCATTGGCGGTTGCGATGTCGAACGTTACACCACCGGGTCCGGCAGGCTGGCTGAGCGATATTGTGAACGATATCGCTTGAGTTCCGGAGCCACCCTCGGGAAAGGTGACGTCGTTGATCGTCAGAACCCCAAGGTCGTCGTTCAGGATGGTGCCCGTGGCAGAGGAAGGCACACCGATGGTATAGCCTGAGCCGCTCTGTATGCTAACGATTACAGTCTCGTCCGCCTCCACGGTGACATCGGCAGACGGGTTTATCTCCACGATGCCGCTGGTCGAGCCGGACGGAATGGTCACGGTCAAGGTCTCACCGGTATAGTCGCTGGCATCCGCGCTGCCCGTGTAACCGAGATTGACGATCGTGGATGACGACAGGTTCTGGCTGCGCGTGACCGTGTAAACCAAATTGCCTGCGCTGTCCTCACTCATCGAGGCCGGGCTGACGCTGATGGACACCGACGGTGCGGCGAAAGCCGTTGCTGGCCAGACCAGCACGCCGATCAGAAGCGCAAGACCTGACAGGATGAGCCGGCTCACGGCGAACATCCGCGTAAACCAAGTTTGAGCCTTGGTCCGTAGATGTTGCCATCGAAAATGATCGGGGCGGGTGGGCAGTTTGGAACTGGTGCCGAGCGCCGTCTTCTGGATCACGGCCAAAAGGACGAGCAGGGAAGAGCCTACGAACAGACCTAATCGATACACCAATAGCGTAAAACCTGCCATCGCGGGTTTTCCCCTCGTCTGGCGAATGCATCCATTTGGATACTATCGCTCTGCATTATCCCCCGCCCGTTTGGAAGGGGGCATCTATCCAACCCTTCCTCTAATAAAGAAAGTTGTGCAGTAGATTCCATCATTCAATTCTGATGAATTCTGACGGTTCTTGTGAAAATATTCGAATAGGCGACATGCATCGTTCCGCTGGGCAGATTTCAGCTCGAACTATTCCGTGAGTGATGGGGCCGGGTTGTCGGCAAAGCCGGCATGGCACTTACGCTTGATGTGAGCCATTTCGATGCCAGCCAGAGTGACGGTGCCGAAGAGAATGACTTGAAATCCAGCATCGCCCGAACCCTCCGTGTGAGGCGGCGATGATCCTGCCCGGTTCGCTTGGTAAGGTATTGGCTCTTACCGATATGGATCGCCTTCACTGCTCGGCGGGCTGATCCCTAAAGAGGTTGTCGGCGTCGCAGCAAGCGAACAGTTCGCAACAGAACCGACCAGATATGGGGTGAACGCAACAGCCGCTTACACGGATCAGAGCGCCCAAATATCCTGGCAATACCGGCCTTTCACGACAAGGCCCCATAGGAGAATGAAAAAGGGGGCGGGAATATCCCGCCCCCTCTGCGTTGAAAAGCTTACTGCCAAGAGGCGACGAGCTCGTCATAAGAGACGGTTTTAGGCGCTTCGCGCTCGTTCTCGATAGCCGGTTTTGGTGCGCCTTCTGCCGCAATCCAATCCGCAGCGTCGGTTTCTTCGTTCATGACCGGGCCAAGGTCGCCCTGGATGCCAGCGCGTTCCAGACGCTCCATCACACGCTCCATATCGGCACAGAGGCTGTCGAGCGCATCTTGAGCCGACTTCGCGCCGGACATGGCATCACCGATGTTCTGCCACCACAGCTGAGCGAGCTTCGGGTAATCCGGGACGTTGGTGCCTGTGGGCGACCAACGCACACGGTCCGGGGAGCGGTAGAACTCGACGAGACCGCCAAGTTTCGGCGCACGATCCGTAAAGCTCTCATGCTGGATGGAGGATTCTCGGGTGAACGTCAGGCCAACGTGGGATTTCTTCACGTCGACGGTCTTGGAACCCACGAATTGCGCGT
The DNA here is from genome assembly GCF_050877045.1 of Nitratireductor sp. PBL-C9. NCBI lineage: Bacteria > Pseudomonadati > Pseudomonadota > Alphaproteobacteria > Hyphomicrobiales > Phyllobacteriaceae > Nitratireductor > Nitratireductor sp. PBL-C9. The sequence continues at coordinate 631,279 of NZ_JBPAXW010000001.1, read as the reverse complement.
AGAGCCAGGCGGCTTTGGCGCGGTCCTCTGGGGTGGATTTCATCAGCGTCCAGGAGCCCACATCCTGATAGCCGACCTTCATGCCATCTTCCCAGTAAACCCCATGCGGGCTGGGTGCGAGACGCCATTTCGGCGTGCCGTCCTCGTTCATCACCGCCGGGCTGTCGACCAGAGGCGCCACGAAGGTGGTGTACATGAACATCTGCTGAGCGATGTTGCCCTGTCCCGGAACCGGGCCAGCTTCGGAGAAGGTCATGCCCATGGCGGATGGCGGGGAGTATTTGTTCAGCCAGTCGATGGCTTTCTCCACCGCATAGACTGCCGCCGGAGAGTTCGCCGCCCCGCCACGCGCCATACAGGCGCCGACCGGCTGGGAGTTCTCGTTCACGCGGATGCCCCATTCATCAACCGGAAGGCCGTTGGGTTCGCCCTTGTCGCCCATACCCGCCATGGACATCCATGCGTCGGTGTAACGCCAGCCGAGCGAGGGGTCTTTCTTGCCGTAATCCATCGAACCGTAGACTTTGACACCGTCGATCTCGCGCCCGGTGAAGAATTCGGCGATGTCCTCATAGGCCGACCAGTTGACCGGAACACCGAGATCGTACCCGTATTTCTCTTTGAACTCGGCCATGATCGCGGGATCGTTGAACCAGTCGTAGCGGAACCAGTATAAGTTCGCGAACTGCTGGTCAGGAAGCTGATAGAGCTTGCCATCGGGCGCGGTGGTGAACTGGGTGCCAATGTAATCATCGAGATCGAGACCAGGATTGGTCACATCCGCACCTTCGTTCGCCATAAAGTCCGTCAGGTTGCGCACCTGTTGATAGCGCCAGTGCGTGCCGATCAGGTCGGAGTCGTTGACATAGGCGTCATAGATATTCTCGCCCGACTGCATCTGGGTCTGAAGCTTCTCGACGACGTCGCCTTCGCCGATCAGATCGTGCGTGATCTTGATGCCGGTGATGGCCTCGAACGCCGGCGCAAGCACCTGAGATTCATATTCATGCGTGGTGATGGTCTCGGAGACCACTTTGATCTCCATGCCCGCAAAGGGCTGGGCCGCGTCGATGAACCACTGCATTTCGGCTTCTTGATCAGCGCGAGACAGCGCGGACATATCGCCGATTTCAGCATCCAGGAAGGCCTTCGCGGCATCCATGTCGGCAGAAGCCGGCACCGACCAAAGGCCGAGGCACAGCGCCAGTGCGGTGGTTGTCTTGAGACGTTGGTTCATTGGTTTCCTCCCTAAGTGAACCTCTGGTTTTGGGTTTCGATCAGTCGCGGGGCCTCCTCAGACCCAGCGAAACACGACGGCTGCAAAAATCAGGCAGACGACAAGCGCGAGCGCCTGGTTCGCGCTGACCAGGCCGAGCCACGCAAGATTGATGAAGGCTGAGCCAAGAAGGGTGATGAACAAACGATCCCCCCGCGTGGTCTCGATGCCCAGAACACCAACCCGCGGCGTTTCGGGGAATTTGATCGCCAGAATGGTGAAGATCACCAAAAGCGTTGCAATGGTTCCGAAAAAGGCGGCAGTCGGCCACGTCCATGCCATCCAGTCCATGTCTAGATCCTCCTGTCAGACCCGGCCGAGCGCGAAGCCCTTGGCGATGTAGTTGCGCACGAAGTAGATAACGAGCGCGCCCGGTACGATGGTGAGCACGCCTGCGGCGGCCAACACGCCCCAGTCCACACCTGCCGCACCCACCGTGCGGGTCATGGTGGCGGCGATGGGCTTGGCTTCCACAGAGGTCAGCGTACGTGACAGCAAGAGCTCGACCCACGAAAACATGAAGCAAAAGAATGCGGCCACACCGATCCCGCTGGCGATCAGCGGCATGAAGATTTTCACGAAAAAATGCCCAAAGCTGTAGCCGTCGATATAGGCGGTCTCGTCGATCTCTTTCGGCACACCACGCATGAAACCTTCGAGGATCCAAACGGCGAGCGGCACGTTGAAGAGACAATGCGCCAATGCCACGGCGATATGCGTGTCAAAGAGCCCGATCGAGGAGTAGAGCTGAAAGAATGGCAGCGCGAATACCGCAGGCGGCGCCATTCGGTTGGTCAAAAGCCAGAAGAAAAGATGCTTGTCGCCCAGGAAGTTGTAGCGCGAAAACGCATAGGCGGCAGGCAAAGCCACGGCGAGCGAGATCACCGTGTTCATCACCACGTAGATCATCGAATTGACATAGCCCATATACCACGCCTCATCGGTGAGGATTGTGATGTAGTTGGCAAATGTCAGATCGCGCGGCCAAAGCGAGAAGCCCCCAAGAATTTCTGCGTTGGTCTTGAGGCTCATGCTCAACAGCCAGTAGATCGGCAACATGAGGAACAGAAGATAGAGCGTCATCACCACGGTGCCGCCCTTCACCTTCGGGAAGCTGCGGGATTTGACGGCGGCGGGGGACTGTGCGGCTGCATCCGTCATCTCAGGCGCCCTTTTTGTCGAGGTTGACCATCACGGTGTAGAAGACCCAGGAGATCGACAGGATCACGAGGAAGTACATCAGCGAGAAGGCCGCAGCTGGTCCAAGATCGAACTGACCCAGAGCCATCTTCACGAGGTCGATGGACAAAAGCGTCGTCGCATTTCCCGGACCACCGCCCGTCACCACGAAGGGTTCGGTATAGATCATGAAACTGTCCATGAAGCGCAGCAAGATCGCGATCATCAACACGCCCGTCATCTTGGGCAGTTCGATGAACCGGAACACTTTCCAGCGGCTGGCCTGATCGATCCGAGCGGCCTGATAATAGGCGTCGGGGATGGATTTGAGACCGGCAAAGGCCAAGAGCGCTACAAGCGAGGTCCAGTGCCAGACATCCATCACGATGATGGTGATCCACGCAGAAATCGTGTCCTGGGTGTAATTGTAATGAATGCCCAGCGCGTCGAGCGTGTAGCCCAGCAGTCCGATGTCGACGCGACCGAATATCTGCCAGATCGTGCCGACCACGTTCCAGGGGATCAGCAGAGGCAGGGACATGACCACGAGGCAGAAAGAGGACCAAAAGCCTGATTTCGGCATGTTCAGAGCCACGAGAATGCCCAGCGGAATTTCGATGGCAAGGATGATGCCTGAGAACATCAACTGACGTTGCAGCGCATTCCACATGCGCTCGTCGGAGAGCATTTCCTCGAACCACTCGAGCCCCGCCCAGAAGAACTGGTTGTTGCCGAACGTGTCCTGTACAGAATAGTTGACCACCGTCATGAGCGGGATCACGGCCGAAAAGGCAACGAGCACCAGCATCGGCAGCACAAGGAACCATGCTTTGTGATTGGTTGTTTTCTGTTGCATCACGCGGCCTCCGCGCTTTCGGGCGCCACGCGCCAATCATTCGCATAGACATTCACCCGCGATGGGTCGAAGGTGACGCGTGTCATGTCCGCGCGCACCGGATCGTCCTCGTCCGCGATGATGTTGATGTCCTGTCCAAAGAACTCGGCGCGTATGATCTTGTGACGCCCCGCATCCTCTACGCGGCGCACTCTCACAGGAAGGCCGTCCGTCTCGCTAAGCCGCGCGAACTCGGGTCGCACGCCGATCTCCACCTTGCCGTCCATGGGCGCATAACCTGCGCCAAGCGCGATTTCGCAGCCGTTGATATAGGCTTTGGCGCCCTCGACCTTGGCCGGGATGACATTCATGCCTGGCGAGCCGATGAAATAGCCCACAAAGGTATGCGCGGGACGTTCGAACAGCTCCTCTGGCGTGCCGATCTGAACCACGCGGCCGTCATACATCACCACCACTTTGTCAGCGAAGGTCAGCGCCTCCGTCTGGTCATGGGTCACGTAAATCATGGTGTGACCGAAATCGTGATGCAGTTTCTTCAGCTGGGTGCGCAGCTCCCACTTCATATGGGGGTCGATGACGGTCAGCGGCTCATCGAACAAAAGTGCGTTCACGTCCTTGCGCACCATGCCGCGGCCCAGAGAAATCTTCTGCTTGGCGTCAGCGCCAAGGCCCCGTGCCTTTTTGCGCAGCATGTCCTCCATGCCGATCATCCGCGCGATTTCCTGTACGCGCTCTGCAACATAGGTCTCATCATGGCCCCGATTCCTGAGCGGAAAGGCCAGATTGTCATGCACGGTCATCGTGTCGTAGACCACCGGGAACTGGAAAACCTGCGCGATGTTGCGCTCTGCCGTGGGGGCGCCGGTGACGTCGATGCCATCGAACAAGATACGCCCCTGTGACGGCATCAACAGACCCGAAATGATATTGAGAAGCGTGGACTTGCCGCAGCCCGACGAGCCCAGAAGCGCATAGGCCGCGCCGTCTTCCCATTCGTAATTGAGTTCCTTGAGCGCATAGTCACGTTCCGAAGCGGCATTCGGATTGTAGGAATGCGCAAGGTTGTCGAGTGTAATCCTGGCCATGATCGCGCCTCCTCACGCCGCCGCTGCGTAGGCAGCAGGCGCAACAAGCCCGCCGTCTTCGCTGAATACATAGACATGACGGGGATCAAGCCAGACATCGAGCGCGGCTCCGATCTCAAGATCATGCACGCCGTGAATCAACCCCACCCAACGCGCGCGATCGTGGTCGAGATGGACAAAGGTTTCCGAACCGGTCAGCTCTGTCACATGCAGCTGTGTGGTGAATTTCATCGCGTTTTCGGAATGCTGCACGATTTCGAGATGGTTGGGACGGAATCCCGCCGTGTAACGCCCGTCCGCCAGTTCAGCGAGCTTGCCGGTCGCAACGGCGCTTTGTCCGTCGCCGAACATCAATCGATCACCGGTCTTGGAGATCTGCAGGAAATTCATCGGTGGATCGGAGAAAACCCGCGCCGTTGTCGCATCGACTGGCTTGCGATAGACCTCGGGCGTCGGCCCGAATTGGGTGATTTGGCCCTCCCAAAGCGTCGCAGTGTTGCCCCCCAGCAAAAGCGCTTCTTCTGGTTCCGTCGTCGCATAGACGAAGATCGATCCGGACGCCGCGAAAATCTTCGGGATCTCCACCCGCAGCTCTTCGCGCAGTTTGTAGTCAAGGTTCGCCAAAGGCTCATCCAGCAGCACAAGCCCGGCGTTCTTGACCAAAGCCCGTGCCAGAGCACAGCGCTGTTGCTGCCCGCCCGAGAGTTCCAGAGGCTTGCGGTCCAGCATCGGCGTCAGCTTCATCAACTCCGCCGTTTCCCGCACCCGGCGGTCGATCTCCGCCTTGTCCACTCCCATGAGCTTTATCGGAGAGGCGATGTTCTCATAAACGCTCATCGACGGGTAGTTGATGAATTGCTGGTACACCATCGCGACCTTGCGATCCTGCACCCGCATCCCGGTCACGTCTTTGCTGTCCCAGAAAATCCGCCCTGTGCTCGGTTGATCGAGCCCTGCCATCAGACGCATCAGCGAGGTCTTGCCCGACAGGGTCGGCCCCAGCAGAACGTTCATGGTCGCCTTTTCGAGCGTCAGATCGGTCGTGGCAATATGGGTCTGCCCCTCCACGATCTTCGACACGCCCTTCAATTCCAGCGTCATAAGGCCCTCCTCCCCGCGCTTTATTGAATTTGGCCACTGGCTTTATTCAGCTGCGGTATTCTTCCGCACGGTGGTTGTTCATCCAGTCACCCAGGCGCAGCCTGCCATAGAACTGTTTTGAAGAGAAAGAAGGGGACGCAAACGCAAGGTCGCCCTTTTCAGCAAACGTTACGAAATGGCCGCATCCCGTTGTGTCATGCACAATCCGGCAGCCATGGATGCCGCCGCCGGTCGCAAAAAGAGCGACCGGATAAACACTCTCGTTTCCGCGCACAGACAACCTCCCGAGTTATCGTCCCAACGTAAAAACGAAACAAAGCGAAAATCAAGCGAATTATGTTCGAATATTCAAAATCAGTGACTTAGCCTGCGATTTTCTGCCGCTTTGGAAAGATGCTCACGACACAAGAACGGTAATCGCGATAATTATTCAGGATTTGACGCGTGTTTTGGTGTTTTCGGGGGAGCGCAAAAAAAACGAAGAAAACCGAACATCGGACCAACACCTTTTCGTCGCGCCCGTGTCTGAACTGGTCGAGAGGGGCGTCTGGAGCGGGTTGCGGATTGGTCGGGACGTTGGCCGCAGAGGCCATTCGTAAGTTCAAATTCGATCTGGCCGTGATCGGCTGTTCCGCGCTCGAGCGCGACGACGACCTGCTCGATTTCGACATTCAGGAAGTCTGCGTGAGTGATGAGATACTGGATCAATCCCGCAAGACGTTTCTCACTGCGGATCACACCAAGTCCTCCCTCAGGGCTATTCCAGGTCCGCGTTGAATGCCGGACTGAGCCGGGTTGAAGAAAATCCAACCCTCGCACGCCTGCTAATGGTGAACATCAAGGACGGACTGAAGATGACTTCGGTCATTCTGCCGACCGGTGTGTCGGTTGACCTGCTCGGTCTTCTGCTCAGTGCGTATACGCCTGTCTTCGATTGGCTGGGCATGATTTTCTACCCGCTGCTTGCCGTTCTGCAGGTGCCAGAGGCGATGCTGACGGCCAAAGCCATGGCGGCAGCGCTTGCCGAGATGTTCTTTCCTACCGGCATGCTGGGCGATGCGCCGATGCTGTCTCGCTACATCTTCGGTGTAACATCGGTCTCGGGTGTCTTGTTCTTTGCAGGTTCCATCCCCTGCATTCTGGCCACCGAGATCCCGGTGAAAGTTCCGCATCTGGTGCTCATCTGGATCATCCGCGTTCTTCTGAGCATCCCACTTGCAGTACTGGTGGCTCATCTCGGACAAATTGTCTGAACGTCAGAGGCAGGGCCCGCCAAACCTGTCTGATTGGTGAACGATGGGCACAGAGATGCAACGAGATACGTGCCGGGCGGTCTTTTGCCCGGCAACGCGGCCTGAAGAGCCGCGAAGGCCTTTCTTGCTTATGACTATCCGTCTTCCAGTCGGCGTACCCCGTGTGGATCGCAAAGTCCGACGAGGACTTCGTGAAGGCGGGCGACGACTTCAGCACGCGGTGAGACGATCCGCTCAACGATCCCGATCTGCCGCGTAACCTGCGGATTGCCAAATGGCCAACTTCAGCTGCTTTAGTTCATCGGGTTTTCATCGAAACAAGACGCGTGGAAACGTCTCAGTGATACACCATGGCAGCGCCACGTCCATGCACGCAAACCCGCCTGACGCTTCTCTGTGTCCCAGCCCTTCTCGATGTGAATTACTTCACAAGGGTGGCCTGTTTTTAGAAAAATCACACTGTCACGCAAGTTTTGGCGCGGACCCGACTAAACGAACGGGGCGGCGTACCAGAACCGGTGTTAGAGCCTTCCGTCACGAACACTGGCATCAGAAGGGCAGCGACGATGAGTTCATCGCAAAGAGCGTTCGGGCGGTTTGCCTGTACTTTTTTTACAGCTCTTTTTCTTTCAGGCGCGGCGTGGGCCCAGACTACGGTGCCGATCGGTACGGTCGAGGCCAACATCGATGGCGCGTCCTATCGCGGGGAAACGTTGCATGTGCCCTCGGAGGGGACGGCTACTGCGGAGGTGCGCGACTTTGGCCCCCTCCGCATGGTGGATATCCAGGCGCATGACCCCGACGCCGCGAGTATTATGCGCGGCGTGCTGAGTGTGGAGTTTGGTCTCATCAGCGGCGCAGATGCATCAGCCACCGACGCGTCGGTGAGTTATTTTCCCGAAGGAATGCGGAACTTCTATGTCAGCGATGAAGAGCCCGCTCATGCCTCGGTTATCCTGGAGAGCCTGCTCATCGACGGCGCGCAGGGAAATGCACGCGGCACGTTCTCTTCGCTTCTGTGCAAGCGCGAAGGCATGATGTCTGAGATCGATACCGAAGATTGCATCACTGTCGAAGGAACCTTCGATACCGTGCTTCATCTCGCGGACTGAGCTGCATCAGGAGACACAAGCGAAACGATGCAATCGGTTCGGTGTGGTCGCTGTGACGTGACTGGTGCAACTCCATTTCGAGATCACAGAGAGCCGCGCGCCCAGCTTCGAATGGGAAACTCAAGGAACACTCGTTGGCTCGGGGAGGGCGCCCTTCAGCGTCTTCTGCCGGCAACGAGCCAGCAAAAGCAAAATCGGGGAACCAATATGAAAGCGCTAATGGCTGTTTCGGCTCTGGGCATCTCGCTTCTGGCCACCACAACACTGCAAGCCGGCGATGTGATGGTCGTCTATGATGCCTCGGGTTCCATGTGGGGCCAGATCGACGGCGTGCCCAAGATCGAGATCGCCCGGGAGGCGATGAGCGATTTGCTGGCGACCTGGCCAGCTTCCACGAATCTGGGGCTTGTCGCCTATGGCCATCGTGAGAAGGGCCTCTGCTCTGACATCGAAACGGCGATGCCTGTGGGCCCGGTGGATCGCGATGCTTTCCAGCAGGTCGTCAACGGGATCATGCCCTTGGGACGCACGCCTCTTTCGGCAGCGGTGCAGCACGCTGCCGAGGAACTCTCGTGGCGTGACACGCCAGCGACCGTGGTTCTGATTTCTGATGGGGTCGAAAACTGTGACGCAGATCCGTGCGCGTTGTCGGAGCAGCTTGCCAGGCAGGGCGTGGCGTTCACCACCCATGTCATCGGCTTCGATCTGGCCACTGACGAGCACCAACACCTCGCCTGCATCGCCAAGAACACAGGAGGAATGTTCCTGCCTGCTCAAGATGCCGCCCAACTCGCCGCCGCCGTCAAGCAGGTTGGAGAAACCATAGCGAAACCGGCCCCTGAACCGGAACCGCTCCCCGAACCGGAAGCCGAATTGCCGGCAATGTCGATCAGCGCGCCCGAAACGGCGATGGCGGGCAGCAGCTTCGCCGTGTCCTGGTCTGACCCTGTTCATCCGCGCGACTGGGTGACCATTGTTCCCGTGGGCGCTGATGAGGGCACCTATACGGCTTTCCATCGCGTCGGTTCGGACGGTGGGCGTGACATTGTAGCGCCGGCCGAACCGGGTCTCTACGAGGTGCGCTATGTGCTGAACGATGGGGATGTCACGCTTGCCCGTGCGCCGATCGAAGTCATGGCGGCTGAGGCGTCGATAAGCGCGCCGGAAACGGCGATGGCGGGCAGCAGCTTTGGCGTCACCTGGTCCGACCCTGTTCATCCGCGCGACTGGGTGACCATTGTTCCCGTGGGTGCCGATGAGGGAACCTACACGGCTTTCCATCGCGTTGGCTCGGATGATGGGCGTGACCTTGTAGCGCCGGCCGATCCGGGTCTCTACGAGGTGCGCTACGTGCTCAATGAAGGCGGTGTCACGCTTGCCCGCGCGCCGATCGAAGTCATGGCGGCTGAGGCGTCGATAAGCGCGCCGGAAACGGCGATGGCGGGCAGCAGCTTTGGTGTCACCTGGTCCAACCCCGTTCATCCGCGCGACTGGGTGACCATTGTTCCGGTGGGCGCCGATGAGGGCACCTATACGGTCTTCCATCGCGTTGGCTCGGACGATGGGCGTGACATTGTTGCCCCGGCTGATCCGGGTCTCTACGAGGTTCGCTACGTGCTCAATGAAGGCGGTGTCACGCTTGCCCGCGCGCCGATCGAAGTCATGGGGGCTGAGGCCTCGATAAGCGCGCCGGAAACGGCGATGGCGGGCAGCAGCTTTGGTGTCACCTGGTCCGACCCCGTTCATCCGCGCGACTGGGTGACCATTGTTCCGGTGGGGGCCGATGAGGGGACCTACACGGCTTTCCATCGGGTGGGCTCGGACGATGGGCGTGACCTTGTAGCGCCGGCCGAACCAGGTCTCTACGAGGTGCGCTACGTTCTCAATGAAGGCGGTGTCACGCTGGCTCGCGCGCCGATAGAAATCACCGGTGCCGAGGCATCCATCACGGGGCCGGAAAGGGTTCGCGCCGGGAACACTCTGCGGTTCTCCTGGTCTGTTCCTGTGCATCCACGTGACTGGGTGACTATTGTTCCGGTGGGCGCCGATGAGGGGGCCTATACGATTTTCCACCGCGTGGGCGCGGATACGCAGCGCGACATAACTGCTCCCGATGAGCCGGGCCTCTATGAATTGCGCTATGTGCTCAATGAAGGTGGGGTCACGCTCGGTCGGCATGTCGTTGAGGTGGTTGAAGCCACGGCCAGCCTCGATGAAGGCGCGGGCCTGTCGGCCCCTCGGGCTGCCGCACCGGGCGAAACCGTGACTGTTACATGGACCGGAGGTTCGGACGGCGCGGATCAGCGTATTGCGCTGGCTCGGGAAGATCAGGCGCTGTTTGCGTGGATCTCCGCACAACCGATCGATCCGGAGGGGGCATTGACCTTCGTCATGCCCGAGCAGCCCGGTCGCTACGAGTTCCGTTATCTTGACATCTCTGGCCAGGCGGTGCTCGGTCGCGCCATCATTGATGTGGAGTAAGCGAAGCAATGCAGCAAGCTGACCTATCTTCGCGCAGTTCCGGAGGCACGATGAAAACCACAATCGCAATTGCCCTTTTCTCGGCGGCAATGATGACGGGCCTTGTTCCGCATGCCGTACATGCGGATCCACATGCGCAGTTCGTAAACGAGAGCGGCTACACTGCAGTTGACCCGGACCGGTTGCGGGACGAAATCAACGGGGCTCTTTCCCCTGCCAATCTGCGATCTGCCTTTTTGCCCGCCGCTGATATTGGTCCGATACCCCTGTCTGTTTTTGCTCTTAAAATATCTGAACAAGCGCTGGAAAGAGTGCGCTATCGGCTTCGTTACGCGACGAACTGGATTGAGGCGGAGCCGGGCGGTGCACCTCTTCCCATCAGCTATATCGAAGTGGTTCGCTTCAATCTCGGACCAGCCATTCACCAAAACCTCGTTGATACGCTGGGTCGTGAAAACGTGGCGAATGCCAGTGAATTCGGTGTTGGCCCACATGCGGGGTGGCGGTTGATTACCAGGCCGGTGATGGGCAGCAGGGCCATGATTTTGGCCGCCGGGCGTATGGAAATGGACGCGAAGCTCGCACAGGACGAGATTTGCTTTGGTGCCCCCTGCCTCGACCTTGGTTCGCCGATCGAGACGGCAGCCGCGTGGGGAGAAATGGAGCCTGTCAGCGCCGTTTCCGAAAACCCATGGCCGGTTTCCTCGGACAATGTCGTGACTTCGGTGGTGGCCACCGATCTGCTGCTGGGCGAGGTCGACAGTATTGAGTCAGACATGGCTCCTTCCGACCCGCAGATTCCCGAGTGGGCGATTGAAGCCGTCATCGATGTGAACCTCGGGCAGGACGAAGGAATGGATGCCGCCTATCGCTGGGGTGGACTGCTCGATGACTCGGTTGCCGCGATCTGGAAAAGGCTGGCGTCGTTTTCGGGGATCGACGGGCAACCGGCAGTGTTCGGGGCCAGCGCTTACGAATGTGCGCGCGGGCCGGAATTTGCTGCGCCGGGCGAGTTTTGCCCCTGAGCCCACGCAATGCGGCGCGGGGGCCTCTCCCTTGGGGCAATCATGGGACGGGAAGCCGCCGGCGATGGTCTATTGGCAGAGAAATGACATCGACCAACCCGGTCAGGACGCCACCGTGTCCGCTATATTGCCGTGCCGTTCAGTGTGTTTGAGTGCGACTGTTCTCGTGAAACGACAAACCACTCAGGTGGGGGCGTCTCTACAAGGTGCGCAGGCTGTCCCTCAGCACCAGCTTTGGCTCGAACGTGACGGTGTGGGCCTCTTCGTGGTCCACAGCAGCCTGCATCGCTCTGTGAATGATACTCTCAATGTCAGTGCGGATGGTGGTCAGCGACGGCACGGAAAACTGTACCTCGTCCATATCGTCGCAACCGATTACCGAGACGTTTTCGCCGGGACGCCGGCCCATTTTGTGACAGGCCGAGATCACCCCAAGCGCGATCAGATCGCTGAAGCAAAGCAGGGCGATGTCATCGGCCCTGTCTTCGGAGAGAATGCGCGTTGCCGCCTCGAACCCGAAAGCGCGTGAGGTCGGGCCGTGGAGAATGCCGACGGGCTCAAGCCCCGCTTGACGAAACTCGGATACCGCGCCTGCTTCGCGTTGCCGGGAGGCGCTGGTTTCCTGCCCGCCGCCGATCCAGTACATGCGCCGATGCCCGGCATCCATCGCTGCGCGCGCCGACAATTGCCCGGCATGAAATTCGTTGCTCACCACCTGGGGTGCGGCGAAGCCGTCGATTGAACGGAAGAAAAGCACCGTCGGCAGGAGCAGCCGGCCGTTTCTCACAAGGATCTCATCCAGATCGGAGCGTGTGGTTCCATAGGCCGGGCAGAGAAGCAGGGCTTCACAGCCTATCTGTAAGGCCTGCCGCAAAAAGTCGGCCTGACGCTCGCGCGATTCCCGCGTGATGCCCAGGAGAAGCCGCCGGTCGCGACGGTGGATTTCACGCTCTGCGGAAATCAGCATGTCGTTGAATATCGGGTTTGAAAGCTCGCCGAGACAGACGGCAATCGTATTGTTGCGTGACATGCGCAGATCGGCCGCGCCCTGATTGTAGATATAGCCAAGGTGATCTGCCGCTGTGCGTACGCGATCAAGCGTCTCCTTTGGAAAGCGCCTGTCGCCGCGCAGTGCGAGCGAGACGGCTGAGACGGAGAGCCCCGTCGCCGCAGCGATGTCTTTCAGCGTTACGCGTGCCTTCATCGTGGTCCGCTGTTGTTTGTTCCCCTGCCTGTCAGCTTGTTGCCTGATATGGGGCATACGTCAATCACTCATCGGTTGAAGTCAATCGTTTTACTAAAACGATTGACTAGGCTCCAATACCCGTGTCATGCTTTTGAAGGATGGAGAGGGTTTCGACCCGCAAATCTTGGGAGAGAGATCATGAAAAGGACAATTGTGTCTGTGGTCGCGCTTGCGGCGACAGCCTGGACTTCTGCGGCTTATGCGGCGTGCGACTGGAAGCCGGAACGACCGGTGAGCGTCATCGTCCCGTGGGGCGCAGGCGGCACGACGGACACCAATACGCGCCAGCTCGCAACCATGCTTCAGCAGAAGTTTGGCGTTCCCTTCAACGTCGTCAACCGCACGGGCGGCAACGGTGTCGTGGGGCATTCGGCCATCTCCCGCGCGAAGCCGGATGGCTATACGATCGGCGCCGCAACGGTCGAGATCAACACGATGCACTGGTTCGGTCTCACCGATCTGACCTATAACGACATAACCCCGATCGCGCTCATCAATCAGCCTGCGGCCAGTGTGCTGGTTTCCAAGGACAGCCCGTTCGGCTCTCTCGAGGAGCTGCTGGATCACGCACGCGAGAACCCCGGCACACTGACGGCATCGGGAACGGCGCTCGGCGGTATCTGGCATCTGGCGCTTGCCGGCATGCTTAATGCCGAAGGGCTTGAAGCCGAGACCATCCGCTGGGTTCCCTCCGAAGGTTCGGCGAGCGCATTGCAGGAGCTTTTGGCCGGAGGCGTCGACATGGTCACGCCATCGCTTCTGGAAGGAAAGACGCTCATCGATGCCGGCGAAGTCAAGGCTCTTGCCTATATGAGCGACAAGCCGAGTGAGGCGTATCCCGATGTGCCGCTCACGGCCAAGGAACTGCCGAGCGGCTGGACCCTGTCTGCCTACACGACCATCTCGGCACCGGCCAACATGCCGGAAGACATTGCTTGCAGCTATGAAGCGGCTCTCAAGGACATCGTGGAAACGAAGGAATGGGCAGAGTTCCGCGCCGGCCTTGGCGCCCCGGTGGTCTGGGGTGGCAGCAAGGAACTGCTCGACCTCATGACGCAGTATGACGAAGGCCTCGGCAGCACCGTCAAGGCAATCGGGATGGCCAAGGGTCAGTAACATGCAGTTCACCCGCGATGCGGTGACAGGCTTGGCCCTGATCGCCGCCGGCGCGGCCATGTTTGCAGGCGCGTGGGGGTTCGATCCCCCCGCGGGCACTGCTTTCGGAGCCGGCTTCTTTCCAAAGATCGTTTCTTTCGGGATGGCCCTGTCCGGCCTGCTCATATTTTTCGGTCGTGAAAAGAGCAGCCGCGCAGTGGCAATGCGGATCGATCGCCGGGGTGTCGTTCGCGTGGCGCTGCTCGTCGCCATGATCGTGCTCTACGCTCTGGCGCTGGACCCGGTCGGGTTCCACATTTCCACCGTCGCGCTGCTTTTCGCCGCGACCCTGTTTTTCGGCGGTTCGCTGCCTGCAGCGCTTCTGCTTTCGGTGTTGGCGACAGGAGTGTTCCACTTCATCTTCTATTCGATCATGAAGGTTGCACTCCCCTGGGGCCTTCTCCTGCCGGTTGCCTGGTAAGGCGAAAGTGGAGGGAGGTTGATCCATGGACTTTACAGCGGTCCTTTCGCAGCTCGCAGACCCGGCACTTCTGCTGACAATCGTGCTTTGCACACTTTACGGTGCGCTGGTTGGCGCGCTGCCCGGTCTCTCGGCAACCATGGCGGTGGCGCTGCTTGTGCCGTTCACCTTCTTCATGGATCCGGTGCCGGCCATTGCCGCTATCGTGGCAACGACGTCAACGGGCATCTTCGCTGGCGACATAAGCGGCGCATTGCTGCGCATTCCCGGAACTCCGGCGTCAGCGGCCTATGTGGCCGACAGTTCCACCATCGCCCATGCGGGCAAGCCGCGCACTGTTCTTTTCGTCTCGCTGTTTTCCGGTGCGGCCGGCGGGGTGATCGGCGTGATTGCACTCAGTCTCGCCGCACCGATGCTGGCCGGTTTCGCGACCAATTTCTCAAGCTATGAGATGTTCTGGCTCGCGGCGCTGGGCCTGAGCTGCGCCGTTTTCGTGTCGGACGCGCCGCCGGCGAAGACCTTCGCCAGCCTGTTTATCGGCCTGGCGATTGCCTGTGTCGGCATTGATGTCGCGGTCGGCATGCCGCGCTACACATTCGGCCTCTACGATCTTTATGACGGCGTCAATTTCATCTCGGCAATGATCGGCTTTTTTGCGCTTACAGAGCTGTTCCGTGCAGCGCTGGAGCCCAGGACCCCGCGTTCTGAAGCGAAATCGTTAAAAATGGAGCCGCTGCGGCAGGCTATCGGCGATGCGTTCAAGGTGGTGTGCCAGCGCTGGGTCAGTGTGATCCGCTCCGGGCCTCTGGGTGTTTTCATCGGTGTTTTGCCGGGGGCCGGTTCTGATGTCGCTGCATGGATTGCCTATGCGGTCTCACGCCGGTTTTCGAAAACACCGGAGAAATACGGCAAGGGGCATTATGAGGGCATCGTCGATGGCGGCGCTTCCAACAATGCCGCAGTCAGCGGCGCCTGGACGCCTGCGCTCATCTTTGGCATTCCCGGAGACAGCGTAACGGCCATCGCCATCGGCGTTCTGATGATGAAAGGGCTGAACCCCGGACCCGACATCTTCGAGCGCAGCGGCGATCTCGTCTACACGCTTTTCGGTGCATTCCTGCTGGCGAATGTGGCGATGGTCTTCACCGGCGCGGTGGCCATCCTGCTTGCCAGCCAGCTCATGCGCATGTCCAAAAGCCTGCTCATGCCGCTGATCCTCGGCCTGTCTCTGATTGGCGGTTTCGCAGTGATGAACTCCGCCTTTTCGATCTGGATCATCATCACGCTCGGCATTGTCGGATTTGCCATGACGCTGGGGGGCATCCCGCTTGCGCCGGCAATTCTCGGCGTCGTGCTGGGCAAGGTGCTGGAGCGGAACTTCATGACCTCGATGATTAAATCCCAGGGCGAGTTTCTGCCCTTCTTCTCGCGCGATATCTCGCTGGTTCTCGGCGTCGCGGCGATCCTGATCTGGGGCCTGTGCCTCTACCGTGCAATCCGGGCGATCATCCGCCCGGACAAAACTCCGCGAACCATGGAAAACGACGCATGACCAACCTTCTGAAACAACGCCTCATGGCCGGTGAGACCATCGCCGCCACCTGGATCAACACCGGATCGCCGGAGGCTTGCGACATTGTCGTGAACGCGGGCTGGGATGTCGTGGTAATCGACTGTGAACATGGGGCCGCGCCGCTGGAAGATGGTCTCAGCCTGATACGCGCCGTGCAGGCCGCAGGCGGTCAGGCCGTGCTGCGGGTGCCGGATTCCTCCGATACCACGCTGAAGCGCGCACTGGATCGCGGTGCGCAGTCCATCATCGTGCCGATGGTCAATTCCGTTGAACAGGCCAGGGCCATTGCCCGGTCCTGCCTTTATCCGCCACGCGGTGCGCGCGGTTATGCGGCACCCATCGTGCGCGGCTCCCTTTATGGGCGCAACGCCGATTATGCGCAGAAGGCGCATGAAGATCTGCTGGTGATGGTGCAGTGCGAGCATGTCGATGCGGTGGCGCGTCTGAAGGACATCGCCGCTGTTGACGGGATCGACATGGCCTTTGTTGGCCCCAACGATCTGTCGGGCTCCATTGGCCTTCTGGAGCAGCTTGAACACCACGAACTGAAGAAGCTGAAGGAGCAGATCGAGGAGACCGCACGCGATGTCGGACTGCGCCTCGGAACCATCACCGGCGGTGGTCGCAGCTATGCCGCGCTTCGTGACGCCGGCTACCAGTTCATTGTCGGCCCGAGCGATGTGGGCCTTCTGTTCGGTGCTTCGCGCCTGGCGCACCAGCAGATGCTGGCGGAACTCTCGCCGGAAGCCGGAACTGACTCCCCAAGCCTGACCTATTGAGGAAAATCATGAAGAAGATCCTGAACGATCCGCAGAACTATGTTGACGAAATGCTCGATGGGCTCGTCGCGGCGCATCCTGAAATCTATTCCAAACCGGCGCACCGGATCATCGTGCGCTCCGGTGAAAGGACCAAGGGCAAGGTCGGTATCGTGACCGGAGGCGGCTCCGGGCATCTGCCGGTTTTCACGGGCTATGTGGGCACGGGATTGCTGGATGGCTGCGCCATCGGCAACGTCTTCGCCAGCCCGTCGGCGGACCAGATGGCGGAAACCATCCGGGCAGTCGATGCCGGGGCAGGGGTTCTCTGCCTTTACGGCAATTACGGCGGCGATGTCATGAACTTCGACATGGCGGCGGAGATGGTGTCCTTCGAAGATGACATTCGCACCGCCTCTCACGCGGTCAGTGACGATGTAGCCTCCGCGTCGCGCGACGAGGTGGAGAAGCGCAGGGGCGTTGCCGGCATGATCTATGCCTTCAAGATCGCCGGCGCAGCTGCCGAGCGCATGGCGGATCTCGACGAGGTTGCCCGGCTGGCCAAAAAGGCTTCCGACAATGTCGTGTCGATGGGCATGGCGATGACGCCTTGCATCATCCCGCAGCTCGGAAAGCCGAGCTCCGTCATCGGCGAGGACGAGATGGAAATGGGCATGGGCATCCACGGGGAGCCTGGTACCTGGCGTGGTCCGATCAAGCCCGCGGACGACATCCTCGATGAGATGTTCGACACATTGCAGGCAGATCGTCCGCTCGCAATGGGGGATCGTGTCTCCGTTTTGGTCAATTCGCTGGGCGCCACGCCCCATGAGGAGCTGTACATTCTCTACCGCCGCCTTGCCGGGCGTCTCTCGGAGATCGGCGTGGAGGTGGTCATGCCTCTGGTCGGGCGCTATGCCACCTCGATGGAGATGACGGGCGCGTCACTGAGCATTCTCAAGCTCGACGAGGAACTGGAAGACCTTCTTCTGGCTCCGGCCAACTGCGCGTTCTGGAAGGTCTGACATGCCGATCACGTCCAGTGAACTGAAGGCGGCTCTCGCACGCATCGCCGACCATGCCCGAGAGAACCGCGACTTCCTGTGTGAAGCTGATGCGCAACTGGGCGATGGCGATCTGGGCATCACCGTCGCCGAGGGTTTCGCAGCCTGCGCAAAGCTTGATCTGAACGAGGATGCCGGTCGTGCATTTTTCGAAATGGCCAAAACCTTCCAGCAGGCGTCTTCCTCCTCCTTCGGCACGCTTGTATCCACCGGCATGATGGCGGCAGCGAAGACGCTCAGGGACAGAAAAGAGTTCGAGGCCGACGAGATCGCCGGGCTGCTGGCTCAGGCGCGTGACGCAATGCTGGCGCGGGGCAAATCTTCCCTTGGCGAGAAAACCGTTCTGGATGGGCTGGACGCACAGGTTCGCGCGCTTGAGGCGACACAGTCCGGCGCTTTGATCGATGTTGCCCTCAAGGCTGCGAAGGATACGGTTGAAGAGTTCACGCAAAAGCCAAATCAGGCGGGGCGCGCGCGCATCTTTGCGGAAAAATCCATAGGCCTTCCTGACCCCGGACAACTGGCGCTCGTGGTTATCACGGAGGGGCTGCGCTGAGGCGGATCTGCGCACCCCGCTCCATCTGATGTCACGAAGCGATCAGCCCGGGTCGTGACTTACTTTGCCACTTCGTGCTGTTTCGAGGGCATCGATTTGATCTGTCGACGTTCGAATGCGGCTTGCGGGATGAGTGGTGGAGCGAAGCTGTCTGCGTTGGCGCGCTCCCAACGGCTATACCATTCGGCAAGTTCTGGAATTTCCGTTTGAGCAGAAAGAAATCCATCGGGGAGATAGGGATAGACCTCATTGCCATCGAGGAACTCATTGTCTTTCTGCCGGAACATGAAGTGGTAGGGCATGAAGTTGCTGGGGTGGCTCAGGCCCGCTGCCCCTGCAAGTTCACCCAGCGCCTTCATGGAGTTTTTGTGGAAGCGGGCTACGCGTTCGCTCTTGTCGGCAACATCGACGCCGCGCTGACGCACCGGGTCCTGGGTGGCGATGCCAACGGGGCACTTGTTGGTGTGGCATGCCTGTGCCTGGATACATCCAACGGCAAACATGAAGCCGCGGGCGGCGTTGCACCAGTCCGCACCGAGCGCAATGGCGCGGGCAATATCGAATGCGGAGATGATCTTGCCAGCAGCACCGATCTTGACCTGATCGCGAATGCCGGCGCCGCGCAGCGTATTGTGCACAAACGTCAAGCCTTCCAGCATCGGCATGCCGACCCGGTTGGCAAATTCTACCGGAGCGGCCCCCGTTCCTCCCTCTGCACCGTCCACAACGATGAAATCGGGAACAATGCCGGTCTTCAGCATTGCCTTGACCATGCTCATGAATTCGCGGCGGTGCCCTATGCAGAGCTTGAAACCAACGGGTTTTCCTCCGGAAAGCTCGCGTAGCTGACCGAGGAACTCCATCAGGCCGGTGGGGGTGGAGAATGTGGAGTGCGCAGGAGGCGACACGCAGTCAATGCCCATGGGAATGCCGCGAGCCTCGGCGATCTCCGGGGAAATCTTCGACGCCGGCAGCATGCCGCCGTGACCGGGCTTGGCGCCCTGGCTTAGCTTGACCTCAATCATCTTGATCTGTGGGTCGGCGGCAAGCTCTGCGAACTTCTCCGGCGAGAAACTGCCATCATCCGAGCGGCATCCAAAATATCCGGATGCAACCTGAAAAACGAGATCGCCTCCACCCTGGCGGTGATAGCGGCTGATGCTGCCTTCGCCGGTGTCGTGGGCAAAGCCGCCTTTTCGTGCGCCTGTGTTGAGCGCGAGGATGGCATTGGCCGACAGCGAACCGAAGCTCATGGCTGAAATATTGTACAGGCTGGAGTTATACGGCTGGCGGCAGGCGGGACCACCGATGCGAACACGGAAGTCGGTATCAGCAATGGTAACGGGGGTGGCCGAGTGCGTCAGCCATGCATAGCCTGAACCATAGACGTTCTCGATCGTACCGAAGGGGCGCTTGTCTTCCTCACCTTTGGCCCGCTGGTAGACAAGTGCGCGGGCCTCGCGGCTGAACGGCACCTCTTCATGATCGCTTTCGATGATGTACTGCCGGATTTCGGGCCGGAAGCCTTCAAGCAGGAACCGCAGATGCCCGACCACCGGATAGTTGCGCAGGATGGAATGCCGCCTCTGGCGAACATCATGGACGCCTACCAGAAACAGCGCGGTCGAGATGACGGCGGGTAGCAGAAACCAGGGGGTGTAAAGCACCGTGCCAACCAGTGCAGCCAGGGCTATGAGCCCGCATAAGACAAACACCGTGTAACGTTGGCTTGAGATCAGTTTGTTGAGCATTTCGAACAGGTCCAGGAAGTGCGCAAGGTAACAAGAGCGGGGGACGTGACAGAAGCCGCTGTTTGAGTTTTTCCGTAGCACCAGCTGATAGCACAGGATTGATGGCCTGCGGTGATCATTTGTATGCATTGGTGCATGGTCGAACGGATTGCCGCCGGAAAACCCGGCGGCCCCGGCTGGAGCTTGCCCTGAATTCTTACCGAACGGCGGTGAAGTGTTGTGCGCTGCCAATCAGGCCCAACCCAGCTCTCCCTTCGGAGCGGAAATCGCCCCCTGTGTCACAGAGTTTCTGATCGAAATGAACATCAAGACCGAGCTCGATGAGTATTGCTGCGACCTCGTTCTGCGTTGCGGCCATGCGCAATTGATGCCTGAGCGGGCCTTGCTGCGCCAGTCTGCCGAGCCGCAGCAGGGCTGCGCGCAGCCACTTGATGTCATGTTTGCCACCCATCAGGGCGACGAGTGTGTCGACGGCCATGCCGTCTGGAGCATCAAACTCCACCGGCCTCTCGAGACGCCGCACCACAATCATTGAGGCGTCTTCATCAGTGAGCACCGTATGCGGCAGGGCGACACCGCCGCCCATGGCAGTGGTTCCCAGCCTTTCGCGCGCGTAGAGGGCACTTGCAATATCGAGTTTGCTGGCCTCTGGCAGCAAATCTGCGACCCGGGCGGCGAGAGACCACAAGGCCGCCTTGCGGGTGTTTGATGTTCTATCAGTTGAAAAATCGACAGCGAAGGAAACACGAACGGGTATCATCGCACGCCCTCCTTTCATCCCATTTAGAAGGATTGTGGGTCCGCCTTTGGCAGGACCGGACGGATTGTTCCTGTAGGCAGAGCGCAGACCCACCCTGCCACAGCCACAGGGCGGGTCTGCGAGCTTCTCTGCGCTGAATGAATGAGCGCGCCTACTTGCGTTTTGCGGGCATAAGCTGATCGGCCACTGGATCGGGCTGGTTGAGGTTGCTCTTCTTCTTGCCCTTTGGCTGCTTCCGCTTTTGGTCGCCTTTTCTCTTGGCCATGTCTCTTCTCCATAATTCTGAACCTTAGTCTTTGCAGAACATCTCCCTGGCGCCGTTAGGCCAGCGCCAGGGTCACGATCCGATTTGGATGCGCACACGTTCGATTGGAGATGAGATTGATAACGCCATGGCGTTTTGGCTCCTGCGAAACCATTGTGAATTCTGGACAGTCCTGACTGTCAGACCAAAGAGGCGGCTGCGACCAACAGGCCGCAGGCTGTCATCTCCCGCCAGCCCTCAGACCGTGCACTTTGCTGCCAGGCCGGATTTGCCCGCAGCCGCGAAGGCGCGCCTTGTAATCGGCGAACGGAACGCCGCCGGAGAGGGTATTTATCAGGGTTGAGCACCAAGGGCACCGGACCGCAGCGCGGGGCAGACTGGCAGTACAGCCATGGCATAGGGACAGCGTGGAACGGATGGACATGTCGAACTCCAGATACACAGTCAAAACTGCGCAAAAGAACAGGCGATCTCTCTTTCAAGAAAACGACCCGGAGCCGAACTAATAAGGTTACATCACTTATATAGATCCGCCCCGGGCGATGACATGCATCATCCGGCAACCGCGACGGAATATAAGGAACGACTTTTTATCCATGCCTTCTACATAGTTGAAATAAAAACAAAAACAACTCTCGGTGCGCCGCTGTGCCCTTACGCCGCATGGTGTCGAAACCGGCCCTCCATTCCGAGCAACTTGGCGGTTTCAAAGGCCCACTTCAGATTGGATGTGATCGAACTATCAACATGCCCTCGCAGCCTGCGACTGGCGTTCCACTGGGTTTCCCCGTGCCGGACGAACATTAGCTTTTTTAGGGCAGACGTTCCCGTTCGAGTGAGAAAATATCCGTCGGAGTTCCGGGCGGAGAACAGTAGACTGGGCTGCCGGGAGAAAATCTGGGGACCCGTTAGCCGCCAATCGCAAGTCACTGCGCCTCCCGGTCACCATTTTGCCTCCGGCAACCGGGCTGGTATCTGCAAACTCTATCGCGATTGTGCGGGGCATTCTTTGATGCGGTGAATGCCTGGAATACGTGCCGCTATTTTGCGGCAACGGAGCCGCTGAGCCTGATGAGCGCTGACAGCATCAGCTGTGTGCCTTTTTCTATGGCTTCCCAGTCGGTCCACTCCTCCGGCGCATGGCTGACGCCATTTTGGCTCGGTACGAAGATCAGGCCGGAGGGGCACAGGGTCTGCATCGTCTGGGCGTCGTGGCCGGCACCGGATGGCATGGTGAGGGCTTTCAGCCCGAGCTGGCCCGCTTCCCCGTTCAACAGTGAGACGAGTGCACCGTCGAGACGGACCGGTTCCATCCGGCTCTGCTCCTCGATGGAAAAGCTGAGGCCGTTTACCTGCGCTGCATCGCGCACGGCCTGTTCCATGGCCTGGGCGAGAGCCGCCATCGTGCCGGGATCGGTGTCACGGATGTTGATGATGAAATCGGCGCAGCCCGGCACGGTGTGAATGAAATTGGGCTGAAGCGCCACCTTGCCGATGGTGATGCGGCTGCGCTCTCCGCCGTGTTCGGCAATCACGCCACGCACCGCCTGGCCGACCGCCGAGAGACCGGCGAAGGCGTCGGCGCGGAGCGCCATCGGCGTGGTGCCTGAATGGTTGGCGCGGCCGACCAGCGACACGGCGAGATTGATGACGCCGGCGACACTGTCGGCGATCCCGACGGGGATGCCAGCCTGTTCCAGTACCGGACCCTGTTCGATGTGAAGTTCGAGGAAGGCTTTGACGTCGCGGGGCGGGCGGGCGGCGTCGAGCGCCTCACGGATGTTCAGGCCCTGGTCGCCCATTGCGTCGGCAAGTCGGATACCGTCGGCGTCGCGGGCTTCATCCAGCCATTGGCCGGTCACCAGGCCAGCGATGGTCTGCGAGCCCAGCATGCCGCCGAACCGTCCTTCCTCCTCGGCGGTGGCGACCACTTCGATCGCGGTCGTCGGCGTGAAGCCGGCGTCCTTCATGGCGCGCACGCATTCGAGCGCCACACAGACACCGAGCGCTCCGTCGAAGGCGCCGCCCTCGGGCACGGTGTCGAGATGCGAACCGGCCATGATGCATGGACCGTCCGCCGGGCCGTATCTTCCGAACAGGTTGGCGACCGGGTCGCGATGCACGGCCAGCCCATCAGCGCGCATCTGTTCCAGAAACCAGTTTCGCACGGCCATGTCCGCGTCGCTGTAGCCGACGCGGTTGAAGCCGCCGGTCTGCGGATTGCGACCGAATGTGTTGACCCCGTCGAGCAGGGCGCGCAGGCGCTGTGAATTTATGACGGGTGTGTTGGCCATGAGACGTGCCTGTTTTTCAAACGTTTATTCGGCGTCGATGAGCCCGGAGAAATGACGCACCGTCTATTTATTATAATAAATGCTTGCCAATGGATAGATTGTTAGGATTAATTATGGGCAACAGAGGGAGGAACCTCCATGAGGAAACTGATTGCAGCCGCCATGACTGCCGGTACGATGTTCTTCGCATCGCCGGTTTTTGCGCAGACCCCGCCCAACGTTCTGGTTGTGGGGCAGATCGCGGAGCCGAAGTCGCTTGATCCCCATGCGGTGACAGCCGTGAACGATTTCCGCATCCTGATGAACGTCTATGATGGCCTGACCCGTTACAAGGACGGCACGCTGGAGCCGGAACCGGCGCTGGCGGAGAGCTGGGAGATTTCCGATGACGGGATCACCTACACCTTCAAGCTGCGCGAAGGGGTGACGTTTCATGACGGCACGCCGCTTAACGCGGAAGCGGTGAAGTTCAACTTCGACCGCATGCTGAACGAAGATCACCCCTATCACGACACGGGACCGTTCCCGCTCGCCTTCTATTTCTCGTCTGTGGACGCGGTGAAGGCGGTGGACGACCTGACTGTCGAGTTCACGCTGAAAGAGCCTTTCGCGCCCTTCCTGTCGAACCTGTCCTATCCGACAGGCCTGATCGTTTCGCCCGAGGCGGTGAAGGAACACGGCAAGGACTACGGCCGCAACCCGGTCGGAACCGGGGCCTTCAGGTTCGAGGAATGGCAGGCCAATTCCCGCGTCGTCATTACACGCAACGAAGACTATTGGGATGGCGCGCCGCCGCTCGAGGCCGTGATCTACCGTCCGATTACCGACACCAACACCCGCATTGCCGAAATGCTCTCCGGTGGTCTGGACGTGATGGTGGAGGTGCCGCCGGACAGCCTGCAGCAGTTCCGCGATGACGCGAATTTCAGCGTTTACGAGCAGGCGGGCCCGCATGTCTGGTTCCTCATCCTCAACATGAAGGAGGGGCCGTTCACCGAAAAGGCGGTGCGTCAGGCTGCCAATTACGCCATCAACAAGAAGGCGCTGGTCGAGAACATCCTGCAGGGCACGGCAGACGTGGCCGCGGGCCCGACGCCGCCGGCCTTCGCATGGGCCTACAATGAAGAGCTGCAGCCCTATCCCTATGATCCGGACAAGGCCCGACAGCTTCTGGAAGAGGCCGGTTACGGTGGTGAAGAACTGACCTTCTACGTCACCGAGGGCGGCTCGGGCATGCTCGACCCCATCGCCATGGGCACGGCCATTCAGGCCGATCTGCAGGCCGTGGGCATGAAGGTCAACATCGAGACCTATGAGTGGAACACGTTCCTTGGCAAGGTGAATCCCGGCCTCGAAGGCAAGGCGGACATGGCCGAAATGGCATGGATGACCAACTCGCCGGACACGCTGCCCTTCCTGGCGCTGCGCTCGGAAGCCTGGCCCGAAAAGGGCGGGTTCAACTCCGGCTACTACGCCAATGAGAAGGTCGACGAACTCCTGAACAAGGCCCGTACCTCGACCGATCAGGACGAACGCGCTGCGCTCTACAAGGAGATGCAGGAGATCGTTCAGGACGATGCACCGTGGGTCTTCGTCGCCAACTGGAAGCAGAATGCGGTGACCGGCGCGAATGTCGAGAACTTCAAGCTCCAGCCGTCCTTCTTCCTCATGCTGCAGGACGTGGCCAAGCCCTAGGGGTGTGAACGTGGTTCCCGCCCTCGTCCTTCGACAAGCTCAGGATGAGGGTGGGACGACGGCGCACATGCAAGATGTTCAAACGACGCACTGCGCATCCACAGCCCTCATCCCGAGCCTCTTGAGCTTGTCGAAAGGCGAAGGGCGAGGGTGGCATGCAGGGCACCGGACCAAAGGCGAACCGCGCCCATAACCGAATCTGAAACGAGGCCCCAGCCATGGCAGCCTACATAGCCAAGCGCCTCCTTGCCGCCATCCCTGTCCTGTTCGGACTTTCGATCATCGTCTTCCTGATCATGGCGATGATCCCCGGCGACCCGGCAACGGCCATTCTCGGTTCCTATGCGACGCCTGAGAACGTGGCCAGGATCAATGCCGATCTCGGCCTCGACAAGCCACTGCCCCAGCAATATCTGATCTGGCTCGGGAACCTTCTTCAGGGCGATCTCGGACGCTCCTATGCGCTCAACCGACCGGTGCTGGACGAGGTGCTTGAGCGTTTCTCGGCCACGCTGATCCTGGCCGGCACTGCGCTGGTGCTGTGCTCGATCCTTGGGCTTCTGGCGGGCGTCGTCTCGGCCGTGCGCCAGTATGGCCTGGCAGACAAGGTGATCACCGTTCTGGTGCTGATCGGCATTTCGATACCGTCCTTCTGGCTCGGCCTGCTTCTCATCCTGGCGTTCGCCGTCAAGATCCGGCTGTTCCCCGCCAGTGGCATGTACGCCATTTATGGTGGCGGCGATCTGCCGGACCTGCTTCATCACCTCTTTTTGCCGGCGCTGACGCTGGCGGTCGTCGCCACCGGCGTTATCGCCCGGCTGACCCGCACGGCCATGCTTGAAGTGCTTCGGCAGGACTACATTCGCACCGCGCGCGCCAAGGGGCTGAGCGAAAGGCGCGTGATTTACCGTCACGCCTTCAAGGCCGCACTTGTCAGCGTCATTCCGGTGATCGGCATTCAGGCCGGGTTCGTGCTCGGCGGTGCGGTCTATATCGAAACCGTGTTCCAGTGGCCGGGCATCGGTTCGATGCTGGTTAACGCCATTTCCACCCGCGATCTGCTTCTGGTGCAGGGCGGTGTTCTGGTGGTGGCCGCCGCCTATGTTCTCTTCAATCTGGCCGCCGATGTGGTGCAGACGCTTCTTGATCCGAGGTTGCGCTGATGAGTGAAGCCGTTTCCACCGCAGCGAAGGGAAGGGCGCGCGGGGCAGGCCGCCCCGGTCCGATCCGTCTGCTTCTCAACAACACGCTTGCGGCTTCCGGGCTGGTGCTGCTGGTGTTGATCATCGCGGCCGCGCTTCTGGCGCCGCTCCTGCCGCTGCCCGACCCCGACGCGACAGCGCCTGCCGACAGGCTGTTGCGCCCGCTCACGGAAGGGCACCTGCTTGGCACGGATGCGCTCGGGCGCGATATCCTCTCGCGGCTTGTCTGGGGCACGCGCGTCAGCCTTGCCGTGGGCATCTCGGCCACGCTGATCGCCGCCTTCTTCGGTTCGCTCATCGGGCTTGTTGCCGGCTATGCGGGCGGGCGCGTGGACGCCTTCCTGATGCGCGGCATCGACATGGTGATGGCGTTCCCCTACATCCTGCTGGCACTTGCCATCGTGGCAGCGCTCGGGCCGGGTCTGCTCAATGCGCTCTACGCCATCGCTGTGGTGAACATCCCTTTCTTCGCGCGCAACATTCGCGGCATCACCATCGGCCTGTCGCGGCGCGAATTCGTCGATGCGGCGCGTCTTTCGGGCAAGTCGAATGCGGGCATTCTGTTTGGCGAGATCCTGCCCAACGTGCTGCCGGTGATCATCATCACCATGTCGACCACCATTGGCTGGATGATCCTCGAAACGGCCGGCCTGTCCTTCCTCGGGCTCGGCGCGCAGCCGCCGCAGGCCGATCTTGGCTCAATGCTGGGCGAGGGCCGCAAGATCCTCTTCACCGCGCCGCATGTGTCGATCATTCCCGGCCTGATGATTTTTGCGCTGGTCATGAGCATCAATCTGCTGGGCGATGGCGTGCGTGACGTGCTCGACCCGCGGCTGAAATCGGGTGCGCTCACGCGGCCCGTGGCCCGCACAGCCGTTGAGCGCCGCACGGTGCCGGAAACCCGGACCCATGGCGACAGCGTTTTGGAAGTGGCGGATCTGAACACGGAGTTTCACATCGGCGGCGACGTCTATCGCGCGGTGGGCGGCATCGATCTGCACCTGAAGCAGGGCGAATGCCTTGGCATTGTCGGCGAATCCGGCTCGGGAAAATCGGTGACGGCCATGTCGCTGATGGGGCTGGTGCCGACACCGCCCGGCCGCATCACGGGCGGTGCCGCCTGGCTCGACGGCGAAGACCTTTTCGCCGTCAGCGATGAGCGTATCCGCGCGTTGCGCGGCGCGGATGTCTCCCATGTGTTTCAGGACCCGCTGTCCACCCTGCACCCGTTGTTCACCATTGGTGACCAGCTTACGGAGGCCATCATGGCGCACCGGCCGATCCGGCGGTCGGAGGCGGATGCGCGCGCCGAGGAGCTGCTGCGTCTGGTGCGCATCACCAATCCGGCGGAGCGACTGAAGGTCTATCCGCATGAGCTTTCCGGCGGCATGCGGCAGCGCGTCTGCATTGCCATGGCGCTCGCCAATGACGCCAAGATCATCATCGCCGACGAGCCGACAACGGCGCTGGACGTGACCGTGCAGGCGCAGATCCTCTCGCTGATGGACACGCTGAGGCGGGAAAGCAATGCGGCGATCCTGTTCATCACCCATGATTTCGGGGTCGTGTCGGCCGTCTGCGACCGGGTTGCCGTCATGTATGCGGGACGCATCGTCGAAACGGGCACGACGGAAGAGGTGCTCAATGCGCCGGCGCATCCCTACACCCGCAAGCTGATCGACTGCGTGCCGGTTCTGGGCGAGCCCGGCCGGAGGCTCGACGCGATCGAGGGGCGCCCGCCGGTGGTCAACGATCTGCCGCCGGGCTGTGCCTTCGCAGCACGCTGCCCCCGGGTGAAGCCCGATTGCCGCAGGGGGCACATCGCACTTTCCAGCCTTGGCGATACGCAGGCCGTGCGCTGCCTCTACCCACTGACCGGGGAGACCGCCGATGACTGACACGCCCCTTCTGGAAATCGACACTGCGGAGCGGGTCTTTGGCGGTGGCCGCACATTGTTCGGAAAATCCCTGCCGGCGGTGCATGCGGTGCAGGGCATATCGTTCGATGTGCGCAGGGGCGAGACGCTCGGCATTGTCGGGGAATCTGGCTGCGGCAAGTCCACACTCGCGCGTCTGATCGTCGGTCTCGATACGCCCACCAGCGGTGCGATCACCTTCGACGGGATGGATCTGGTTGCCGAAGCCAGACGCGATCCGCAGAAGCTTGCGCAGCGCGTGCAGTATGTCTTTCAGGATCCCGTCGCATCGCTCAATCCGCGCAAGACGATCCGCACCATTCTGGAAGCGCCGCTCAAACACCTGCTCGGACTGGACCGCGGGGCGCGCGAAAAGCGCCTGCGCGAGCTGATGGAGGCGGTCAATCTCGCGCCGGAGTTTCTGGAGCGCTATCCGCACGAGTTTTCAGGCGGGCAGGCACAGCGTATCGGCATCGCCCGTGCGCTGGCCGCCGACCCCGAACTGATCGTCCTTGATGAGCCGGTTTCCGCGCTTGACGTCTCGGTGCAGGCGCAGGTTCTGAACATCCTCGACGACCTCAAGAAGACGTTCGGCCTCACCTATGTCTTCATCAGTCACGATCTTTCGGTGATCGAAAGCGTCAGTGACCGGGTGGCGGTGCTCTATTTCGGCCGGCTTGCCGAACTGGGCGCGTCAGAGCGCATCTTTTCGGCACCACGGCATCCCTATACGCATCTTCTGTTGAAATCGGCACCGGTTCCGGGAAAGCGGTCGCTCATCCCGGAAGATGCGAATACAGAATTGCCGGATCCGTATGATCCACCGCAGGGCTGTGCGTTCTTTGCCCGTTGCCCGCGCGGAACCGACCGATGCAAATCGGAGCAACCACCACTCGAGGCCGCGCCCGGTCATCCGGGGCACATGGCGGCGTGCCATCACCCCGTCAAAGAGAACGAGGATGCCTGACCGCAGCAGTCCGCCACCGGCTCCAGAGGCGTCGCAGCTTTCAACGGTGCTCAAACGCCGCAAGCGACCGGACATCATCGCCGACCGCATACGCGAGATGATCGTCACGCACGGGCTCCGACCCGGCGACCGCATCCCGCATGAATGGCTGTTGCCGGAAACGCAGGAAGCATCACGCGGGACACTGCGCGAAGCCCAGAAGATACTTGAGTTTCAGGGGCTCGTTGTCAGCAAGACTGGACCGGGCGGCGGCGTGTTTGTCTCCACTGTCGGCGCCGATCAGGCAATCCGGCTGCTCGACAATCTCTTCCTGTTCAAGCCACCGTCCATCGCGGAGATCTATGCGATCCGCAAGGTTCTTGAACCGCAGCTTGCAGCGAGTGTCGCCGGGCGTCTTTCGCCCGAGGCGTTCACCGCGCTGCAGGCCAAGATCCGACTCTATGAGGCGGAACCGGAGACGGCGGAAGAGGAATACCGGCAGCGTCTCGCCGAACTCGACTTTCACGTCGAGCTGGCGCGCCACGCAGAAAACGCGCTGCTCGGCTTCAATTGCGTTTTCCTTGTCAGCCTTCTGCGCGACATGACCGTGTGCCGGGCGATCTACAAGGAGCCGAACCCGGCGCTGCGCGAGGCGGGCCTGCATTATCAGATCAGCCTGATGCGGGCGATCAAGGCCGGCGACGGCGAGCGGGCCGCGCAGATCATGCGCGACCACATGGAAGCAGCGGAGTGCTACATGCTGGAACGGGCCGAAATTCGCCGGAAGGGATAGCAGGTCCAACCCCGTCGCAGTCTTATCCGGACGAACTCCTCCTTCGTTCTGGCTGCTGAGCGCCGCGAGCAGCACAACGCTCAGCAAGCCAGATCAAGGTATCGCACAGGCCGGTCCGAAGGCAGAGACGATCATGGGGCGTGTGGTCCGGCGAGCAAGGACAGCGCCATCTCGTCACCTGCCGTTAGCTCTCAGCTTTTCGTGGTGTATTTCACATTGAGTAGATCTTCGACTGGCAGGATCATTGCACCTTTGTCCTTGTCGCCATGTCCCTGCCGCAGGGCGTTCTGATAGATGGCCGTAGCGGCAGCGGTCAGCGGCAGCGGATACGCTCCCTCCGCTCCGACTGCCGCGACGCTGACGAGATCCTTGTATGCCTTGCCCAGCGGGTAGCCTTCATCAAACAGGCGTTTGAGGATACGCGGCACGAAATACTCGGAGGCGTAACTGCGGCTCGTTCCGGTTGTCACGACTTCCGCAAACTTGTCTGGATCCAGCTCCATTGAGATTGCGATAGGCAAGATCTCTGCCAGGGCGGCGATGTTGATGTCATAAATGACGTTATTGAACGTTTTGGTTAGCTGGCCCGAACCTGCAGGCCCCATGTGCAGAACCGTCTTTCCCATTCGGTCGAGATAGCTTTGTGCAGCCTCAAACGTGGTCACATCACCACCGCACATGATGGTAAGGGTGCCGGCGGCAGCGCCTGCAGGGGCGCCGGATACCGGGGCGTCGAGGAACTTGATGCCCTGATCCGCCAGTCGATGGCCGATCTCCAGCGATTTTCCGTGCGCGGTGGTGCTGAGATCAACGACGGTTGCATCTGAAGCGAGGTAACTGGCTACACCGTCCTCACCAAACAGAACGTCTTCGACAACATCACCGTCTGGCAAACACAGAAAAAGGAACTGGACGTCCTGAAAATCCGAATTGATGGTTGTAGCGCGCACGTGCGGATCACCATCGAATTCGGAAAAGCGGGAGGCGTCGATATCGAGAACGACCAGCTGCTGCTCCTCCGAAGACCTCTTGCAAGCAAGATGCTTTGCCATCGACAGGCCCATTGCGCCAAGTCCGATGAAACCCAGTTTCTGTGTCATACTTACACTCCATTATATGACGATACGGGCGAGCCGATCTGTTCACCTGGCTGTTTACAGTTGGCTGGCTGCAGATACGGTGAGAGACTGAAGCTTTCAGATTCGTCGCGGATGAAACCCGCGACGCCTCGGCGCATGGCGGCTCGCCAGCAGAAAATCTCAGCGATGTCTGCTTGCCGAGCTGCGCTTTTGCCCTTTCCTTACGACTTGCCGTCCGCTCGCAGGAAGTCGAAATCGCAACCCTCTTCTGCCTGAAGAACGGTGTTGAGATAAAGGTTCATATAGCCTCGCTTGGCCCCTTCATGCACCGGTGCGGTGAAGGATTTTCGGCGCTCGGCGAGTGTGGCCTCGTCCACCAGAAGTTCGATCCGGCGCTCACTGACGTTCAGCTCGATCATGTCACCGTCACGCACCAGCCCGAGCGGGCCGCCAATGGCGGCTTCAGGAGAGATATGCAGGACGATCGTGCCGCTGGCAGTGCCGCTCATGCGTGCGTCGGAGATGCGAACCATGTCCTTGACCCCTCGCTCGGCAAGCTTGCGGGGGATCGGGATATAGCCTGCTTCGGGCATTCCCGGCGCACCCTTCGGGCCGGCGTTCTGCAGGACGATGACGTCATTGGCCTCGACATCCAGATCGGGATCATCAAGCCGTGTCGCCATGTCCTCGAGCGACGAGAAGACGACTGCCCGACCGCGATGGTTGAGAAGATCCGGGCTTGCCGCAGACTGTTTGATGATGGCGCCGCCAGGAGCAAGGTTGCCGCGCAGTACAGCCATGCCACCCTGAGGGTAAAGCGGTGCCTTGGCCGAGGCGACGATATCCTGCTTCCACGCGGGCCGGGCGGCCTCAAGTTCCTCGCCCAGGGTCCGTCCCGTCACGGTGAGGCAGTCTAGGTTGAGATGCGGGCGCAGTTCACGAAGTATTGTTGTAAGGCCGCCGGCATCGTGCAGATCCTCCATATAATTCTGACCAGAAGGCTTTAGATCGACCAGGACCGACACCTGCCTGCTGAGATTATCGAATTCAGTTAGGTCAATCGGGATGCCGAGACGACCGGCGACTGCGGTCAGGTGAATGATCGCATTCGTCGAACCGCCAATGGCCAGCAGCACGATGAGCGCGTTGCGGAATGCTTCCGGCGTCATGATCTGCTCAGGGGTTCGGCGAGCCGCGGCGAGCTCAACGGCGCACTGCCCCGTCGACTCTGCGATACGCCGACGGTCTGCAGAAACTGCTGGCGGCGTTGCGCCACCGGGAAGCATCATGCCCAGCGCTTCAGTTACCAGAGCCATTGTGCTGGCGGTGCCCATCACGCCACAGGTTCCGCCGCCCGGCACCAGCTGGTTGTTCACCTCAGCGATTTCAGTGTCATCGATCTCGGCTGCCCGGTAGCGTCCCCAGAAGCGGCGACAATCGGTGCAGGCGCCGACCCGCTCACCACGATGGCTGCCGGTCAGCATCGGACCGGTAACAAGCTGAACCGCCGGGACGCCCGCGCTGGCGGCCCCCATCAGCTGTGCAGGTACAGTTTTGTCGCAACCGCCGATCAGCACCACCGCATCCATCGGCTGAGCTCGAATGAGCTCCTCGGTGTCGATGGACATGAGGTTGCGGAGATACATGCTGGTTGGATGAGAAAACGCCTCATGAATCGAGATCGTGGGAAAGGGGATGGGCAATCCGCCCGATAGCATGACACCGCGTTTGACTGCCTCGATCAGGTCCGGGACGTTCGCGTGGCAGGCGTTGTAGCCGCTTGAGGTGTTGACGATGCCGATAATGGGGCGGTCGAGCGCATCGTCGCTATACCCCATGCCCTTGATGAACGCCTTGCGCAGGAACAGCGAGAACCCGGAATCGCCATAGTTCGTAAGCCCTTTACGCATACCTTTTTGAGCAGATGTCATGATACTCCCTTAGCGGCAACAAGATTGTTAACAATATATTTGACAACATCGTCACTGCTTGTCTACCCTAATTTTCAGCGCCGGGGAGAGGCGTTGGTCCAAAGGGAGACATTTCGATGAATCGACAATTTCGAATTCGCACGGTGTTTTGTGCTGCGGCGTTGCTGGCAGCTGGGGCTGCCGCGGCTGAGGAGCCGTTCTACAGCCCGGGCGACCGTGTGACGGTACTCATGGGGTTTTCGCCGGGGGGTGGATCCGACGTTCTTGCGCAGTTGGTACAGCCCTATCTGGCCGAAGCTCTTGGTGGAGCGCATTTCGTGAACCAGTATCAGCCGGGCGCCACCGGCGCCATCGCCTGGACGCAGCTGGCTCATCAGGTGAAACCTGACGGCGCGACGATCGCGATCGTGAATACGCCGATGCTAACGACGAACTACATCATGAACGACGCGATCAGCTACTCCATCGCTGATCTCGAGTTCATTGCCAATGTCGTCACCGATCCGGGACTGGCGGTAGTGGCTGCTGACAGCCCGTACCAGACGTTCGAGGACCTGATTGCGGCTGCGCGCGCCAATCCATCGACCATCACGGTGGCCAATTCCGGGCTTGGGGGCGATGACTTTTTCACGTCTATCGCAATCGAGAACAGCGCTGATGTGAAGTTCCAGAAAGTCCCCTTCAAAGGTGACGGTCCTTCGTGGACGGCCGCTATGGGCGGGAAAGTCGACGTTAGCTTCAACAATCTCGGCATTACCTACCCGCAGATCGTCGAGGGCAACCTTCGCCCCCTCGTCGTCTTCACTGAAGAGCGTCTGCCCCAGCTGCCAGACGTGCCGACGGCGAAGGAGTTGGGCTACGATGTCAGTGGCGGTTCTTCCCGCGGCTACGGCATTCCAAAAGGGTTCCCGAAAGAGGCGCGCGAGCAGCTGATCGAAGCTTTCCGGACCATCATGCAGGATCCGGAGTTTCTTGCCGCTGCTGAAAAGCAGGCAATGACGCTCGACCCGATGTTTGGCGATGACTTCACGGCATTCCTTCAGGCGCAGGAGGCCGAGTACGCCGAAATCTGGGCATCCGTGCAGGAACAGAGACAGTAGGCAGGCCCTGCTCGCTTTCACGGGGTTCCTGGCCCCGTGAAAGCTCCAATCACAACGGTTCAAGGGAATTGCCATGGCGCGCGCGCTGGTTGTTTTCGCGATTATCGGCATCGCGACCTACATGCTGATTTCTGCAGAGAATTATCCCCCTGAAGCACGCTACCTTCCACAGCTGCTCGCCTCTGTCACGATCATTTTCGGGGTGCTGGGCCTGGCGCAGGCTGTGCCTGCAATCTGGCGTGAAAGGGGTGGTTCAGCGCAACCGCAGCAGCGGGCGGGGCCGCGCTGGCGAGCGGTCGGGGTTGGCGTTGCCTTTGTGCTGCTTATCGCGGCCTATATCAGCTCGATCCGCTGGCTGGGCTATCTCGTGGCGACACCCCTGATGCTGTTTTTACCGCTGGCAATACTCCGGCCTGTCGGCCCGGTTGGTATCGCCGCAACCGTTCTCTCTGTGACCGGGATGATCTGGGTTCTTTTCATCTGGTTCCTGGAACTGCCAGTTCCGCTCTTCCCAAGCGTCTGAGGAGGAAGAAAGATGACAGATACAGCCGTTCTGACCGGGCTCCTCAATGTTCTGGAACCAGTCAACCTGCTTGCCATCACCGTTGGTGTAATGATTGGCCTCACAGTTGGGTCGATGCCTGGTCTCTCGGCCACGATGGCTATCGCGCTGCTGTTGCCGATGACTTTTTCGATGGATGTGAGCACTGGCATTTCCATGCTGGCCTCACTTTACCTCGCTGCGATGTATGGCGGATCAATCGCCGCGATCCTGTTGCGCACGCCGGGAACACCTTCCGCCGCCGCGACGGTGGTCGATGGTTATCCAATGGCGCAGCGTGGACAGGCAGGCAAGGCTCTCGGCCTGTCCCTGACGGCATCGCTGATTGGTGGCGTCATGTCATCCGTCGCACTGCTTACGATCGCGCCACTGCTGGGCAAGGTCGTTTTGAATTTCGGCCCGGTGGAGATCTTTGCCGTCTCGGTCCTGGGCATTACGATGATCGGGTCGCTGTCACAGGGCTCAACCACGCTCGGATTGCTCGCCGGAGCCATGGGGCTCCTGCTCGGTACTGTCGGTATGGACCCGACGACTGGCACGGCGCGTTTCACGTTCAACCAGCTGAACCTTTTTGGCGGTATCCCCTTCACCGTTGCTTTGATAGGCCTGTTCTCCGTTCCACAAGCCATCCAGTTGATCACCAAGCCCGGCAATGACGGGTCCGAGCGCGTTTCCAAGATCACTGATCGGATGCTGCCGTCTCTACGCGAGCTCTTCGCGCTGCTGCCGAACAGCCTGCGCTCTGGAGCAATTGGTATCGTCACCGGCCTGATTCCGGGCACTGGCGGCGATACCGCGTCATGGTTCGCCTATAACGAAGCTAAACGCTTTTCTCCAAACAAAGAGAATTTCGGCAAAGGCGAACCAGCTGGCGTCGTCGCCCCCGAGGCCGCCAACAACGCAGTTGTCGGTGGCGCACTGGTGCCAACCATCGCCCTTGGCATTCCAGGCTCTTCAGCCACGGCAGTTCTGATGGGTGGCCTGATGGTGCATGGCATTCTGCCCGGACCGAACCTGCTCAGTGAGCATGGAGATGTGACTTATACGCTTCTCTGGGCGGTGCTGATGGCAAATGTCGCGCTGTTCGTGGTCGGCATCCTGTTCACACGCATCTGTGTCACCGTCACGCGGATCCCCGACCGTGTTCTTGCTCCGGTCATCATCGTCATGTCCGTAATCGGTGCTTTCGCCATCAACAATTCTTTCTTCGATGTCTGGCTGATGCTCGGCTTTGGCCTGCTCGGATGGATCTTCAACGAGGTTGGCATCCCGGCCCCGCCGCTGGTGATCGGTCTCATTCTCGGTCCGGTCATGGACAACAGTCTGCAGCAGAGCCTGCTGATCGGGCAGGGTGAATGGACCGTCTTCCTCAGGAGCCCGATTGCTGCGATACTGCTGGTTATCGCGATGCTCTCGATCTTGCAGTCGACTCCCGTTCTGGGTCGCACACTCGCACGGTTCAAGACGCTTGCGGGCGGCAAGCCAGCGTCGACCGAATAGCTGGATGAAAGGAATTTTCTGGTTGGAAGCAGGAACAACGATGCAAGGATTGGCTAGCGACTTCTCCCGTGACGTGGACCTGTCCGCGTCGCCGAACGTCTCAAACGCCTCGCTGATAGAGGCTGTTACTGCGCAGCTTGAGGAAGACATTGTCTTCGGGGTGCTGCAGCCTAGAGAGCGTATCGTTGAGGAAGATCAAAGTGAGCGGCTTGGCGTCAAGCGTCACATCGTCCGCAGCGCGCTGATGGAGCTCGAGCGGCTGGAACTGGTGGAGCGCGTGCGCAACCGCGGCACCATGGTCAAAATGTTCGCGGCACGCGAGGTGGAGGAACTGCATCTCACCCGCGAGCTGCTGGAGTGTCACGCCGCATCCCTGATCCCATTGCCACTTCCAGAGGAAGCACTCGACAATCTCTCGGCGCTGCAAGAACAGCACGCGGCTGCGGTTCGTGATGGCGACCTGCGCGGGGCCTTCCGCAGCAATCTGGTTTTTCATGAAGCGCTGTTTTCTCTATGCAGCAACAAGGTGCTTTTCCAGACCATTCGGGGATTGGCTCAGAAGTCTCACGGTTACCGTTCTGTTCTGATCAAGGATAAAGAGAATCTCAACTGGGCCGCGCAGGCTCACTTTGAGATGGTCGAGGCTCTCCGGGCGCAGGATCGCGAAACGCTGATCCGTCTTTGCCGCGAGCACCTTGAGCCTTGCAAAAAACACTACATAAGAATGTGGAATATGCGGTTCGGATAAGATCAGGGCGGATTTTTCGGCTCTGTCACGAAATCTGACGGTGCTGGTTTTGAAAGGTTTCGCCTGATGTTTGCGCATCATGTGGATCATCTTGATGCCTGACCGGATTGTTCCGGCGCTCGAAGCTGAGAGAAAACCGGGGATTGATCGGATGCGGCGTCTGGTGCGCCGATTGTCCTGAGAGAACGTGGGTTGGCAGCATCCGCTGGGGCGGACCGGTTCTGCAAGCTGTTTTCCTCAATCACAGGCGATGATTGCCGCTCGGCTGCTTAAACTGCCATCAATGACAACATATTCCGGTCGGCAATGACGCTTCGGCCTCTTGCGGATGAACTGCCCGGAAGCGAGTCGAAGTGTAAATCATAGTATTATAGTAATGGTGTTTTCACGCCATTGTGAAATTTTATTTTTTTCATTCAATTGTTTTTTCTATTGGAGGGTTTGGTTTTGGAAATGAAATTAATAAATAATCATAATTCAATTGTGTTTTCACAAAGCATAGATTCATAGATAAATATCAAAGTAATAATTCAGCTTTGAATGCCGAAAACGGCGGACCTTTCCAAGTTTGATTGGTGCGCGCCTACTCGTCTGAACGATCTCTATCACACACTCCAGATACGAACTGATCCGCCGAGCAACGTTTCTCCGGCGGGTTGATCTCTAACAACCAAAAAACACACCGCATCGTGTGTGCATAAGAAACACCAAGGGGAACAAGATGTTGGATATCGCAACTGCCGGCCGATTGGCGCTTTGCCTTACGTTCGGATCTCCGGTTATCGCCCATGCTCAGCAGGCGGTGCCTCCAATCGAAATTCTGACGACCACGGAAGCCTATGATCCGATCCGCTATGAGGGCGCCTATATCATTGCCGATGCCTGGCGGGAGTTGGGGCTGGACGTCACGGTTTCTCCGACAGAGTTCTCAACCCTGCTGAACAAGTTTTACGATCAGCAGGATTTCTCCGTGGTTATCGCCGGCTGGTCTGGTCGAGTGGCTCGCCTGGATCCGCAGTTCTTTCTCGGCACTCTTTACAGCGAGAACGCGGTAATGGGCGCCAACAACCCCGGTGGCTATGAGAACGCAGAGTACGACCGGCTGTTTGAGCAGCAATCCAGGGAGTTTGATCAGGCAAAACGGCAGGAGATTGTCCACCGCTTGCAAGAAATCGCCGCGCCTGACGCCCCGTTGGTGGTCCTCTTTCAACGCGATGAAGTCGTCGCGTATAACAATAAAACCTTTGAGAACATGAATGCCATGCCCGGCGAAGCCCTCTATTCCGAGTGGGTCCCGATGCAGGCAAAGCCACTTACCGAGCGAAAGACCCTGCGCTACGGCGGGCCGCAGTCGCCTGATAACATCAATCCCATGCTCGCCAACACGGTATGGGCCTGGAAATGGATGCGGCTGTACTATGACCGTCTTGTTCGCCTGACGCCCGAAGTTGAGGCGCAGAACTGGATGGCTGAATCCATTACCAGCGTTGACGAGACGACAATTGAGGTCAAGCTGCGTGAAGGGCTTACCTTCCACGACGGTGAGCCTGTCACTGCCGAAGACGTGAAATTCTCATTCGACTATCTGGTCGGTTCGGACTACGGCTATTTCAACAGCTATCTGACTGCGCTGGATAATGTGGAGGTCATTGATCCGCTGACAGTTCGTTTCAATCTGAGCGAGCCTTCCGCGCCTTTCACGTCGATTACGCTTAGCCAGATTTCGATCCTCCCCAAGCACATCTGGGAAAAGATCGAGAACCCGATGGAGTTGGCCCCGGCCGACATCCCCACCGTTGGCTCGGGGCCGTTCAAATTCAACCAGTATTCGCCGGGTGAGTTCATGAAGCTCGACAAGAACCCGGATCACTTCCATGCGGATGAAATCGCGGTCGATGCGATCGAATTTCAGATTTTTGCCGACAGCGAAGGCGTCTTCACGGCCATTCAGACCGGCCAGATTGACGTAACCGCCTGGCGCATGGAGGCGGGGCAGATCCCCTTGGCCGAGGAGAACACGGACCTGAATGTCGTGTCTGTGCCGGACTTTGGCTATTATCACCTGACCTACAATCTGAGAGAGCCACATTTCGATGATGTTGAGTTCAGGCGTGCACTAACCCAGGCGGTCGATCGCGAACGCATCGTCAACGTGCTTCTGGATGGGCGAGGCGAGGTTGGATCCGGCGTGATCGCTCCGGTGAACGGCTTCTGGCACAACCCGTTCACGGAACGGTTCGAACATGATCCAGAGGCGGCTCGGGCCGCACTGGAAGCTGCTGGCTACACGTGGTCTGACGACGGAAAACTCCAGAAGTAAGCGCAATCACTCCATTGTTCCGCCATGGCGTTCCGGCCATGGCGGTCTCTCACGCTTGCAGGATTTCCCATGCACAGCCGCGGCTATCTTTTACGTCGCTTTCTACAGGCGCTTCTGGCCCTGTTCATTATCGCGACTCTCTTGTTCTTTCTGTTTCGTGTGGGGTTACCTGACCCGACAACGGCTCTGGTATCCGAGGGGCTAAACCCCGAGCAGCGTGCGCAAGTTCGCCAACAATTCGGCTTGGATAAGCCCTTGTGGCAGCAATATATGATCTTCCTGCAGAATGCCGCTACCGGCGACTTCGGAATGTCATTCCACTACCGCGCGCCGGTTGCGGAGATCATCTGGGAGCGGCTGGGCAACACGCTGGTTCTGATGCTGGCGGCGATCTTTCTTGCCTATGGAGTGGGCGTGCCGTTGGGCGCCTGGCTGTCCTGGCGACGCGGGACCAGCGCGGATTCTCTCGGTATTTTCCTGGGGCTGATGTTCCGCTCAGCCCCGATGTTCTGGACGGGCATGATCGCGATCCTCGTGTTCGGCGTCTGGCTTGAATGGTTGCCGACATCGGGGATGCGCACGCTTCCATATGAAGCGACGGGCTTTTGGGACAAAATCCTGACTCTGGATTTCCTGCACCACCTCATACTGCCGGCGATGATCGTGGCGCTCTTCTATCTGGGCTCCCCTCTGCTGATCATGCGCAACACCATGCTTGAGGTCTATGGAGAAGACTTCATCGAGATGGCGCGCGCAAAGGGACTGCGAGAACGCACGGTGCTGTATCGCCACGCGGCCCGCAACGCGCTGCTCCCGGTGGTGACACAGCTTGCAGTCACCATCGGACTTGCCGCCGGCGGGCAGGTCGTTGTGGAGGTGGTCTTCTCGTGGCCTGGCCTGGGGCGCGAAATACTCAACGCCGTGCGCACGTCTGATTTTCCGCTGGCGCAGGCCTGCTTCCTCATCATGGCGGCTTTCGTGGTGTTTCTGAATCTGTTGGTCGACATCCTCTATTCGACCCTTGATCCGAGGGTGCGACTGGCATGATGTCCCCGGCTCTGAGAGAGACTTTCGCTCCATTGCGGCTGATGATGCAGGACAGGCTGGCCGTTGTCGGTCTGTGCGTGCTCGGGCTGATCTTCGCCATGGCCGTATTCGCACCGCTGATCGCACCGCAAGATCCTTTCGCCATCAACGAGGACGAGGATGGCTCCGTCCTGATGAAAAGCGATGAGGGCTGGGTGCTCCAGCCTTCCCTTGGTCATGTCGCATTAAACGATACGGCATCGCGCCCCGGTGAAGACCTGATTGTGGGGCGTGAGGGTAGCCTCTGGACTCGAAAAAACGGCGGTTGGTCGCGGACGGTTCTTCCGACCGAAGTCGATCTGTTCGGCGTCGATGTCACAGCATCCGGCGTCGCGCTGATTGTGGGTGAGCAGGGAACATTGCTGCTGCGCGAGGGGGAGAAATGGCAGTCTTTGCAGTCCCTCGCTCCAGTTACATTGCGCTCCGTCTCCTGGTTGGCTGATGACACGGCTTTGATTGTTGGTGACGAAGAGACGTTGTGGCTCTTTGCGCTTGCTGATCGAAGCCTGACCCCTGTTACCAGCCCGATCAACCGCGGAATGTCTCTGCGTGGGGTCGAGCGCGATGTCGATGGAACGGCATTGGTGGTGGGTGAGCGTGGGCTGGCTTTGCAATATGATCCGGTCAGCCAACAGGCAAAAATGCTGCGTCTGGGTACCAGCCGCGACCTCAACGATGTTCATGTTTCGCCGGCCGGCATAGCCCTGGCCATAGGTGAGCGCGGAACCCTGCTGCGTCGGGACGGTCCCGACGCTGATTGGGTCAGTGATCGCACGCCGGACAGGCGCGCGCTGATGTCAGGCTGGATCGGCGACGATGGCACTGGATATGCCGTGGGTCGCAATGGCATCGTGATGGAGCTTGTGCGCGGCGGGGAGTGGACGTTGGCAAACACCGAGTCCGAGCGTCACTTGCGGGCAATTCTTGTCACTGACGCTGATGCGCTGGCGCTGGGCTCCGACAGGTTTGTCATTCGCTTCTCGCCACCGTCACCACAGCACTGGTTCGGCACAGACCATCTGGGCCGTGACCTGTTCAGCCGCAATATCCATGGGGCAAGAATTGCGCTTCTGGTCGGCTTTCTTGGTGCTTTTCTGGTCATGCTGATTGGCACCAATGTCGGGCTTGTCGCAGGCTATTACGGGGGGCGTACGGACTCGATTCTGATGCGAACCGTGGACGTTATGTATGGCATTCCCTTCGAGCCCTTCGCTCTTATCCTGGTGCTATTGTTCAAGCCCAGCCTGCTGATCGTCATTCTCGCTGTTTCACTGCTGACATGGCGGACGACCGCACGATTGATCAGGGCTCAGGTGCTGAGTCTGCGCGAAAGGCCATTCGTGAAGGCGGCGCGTGTCGCGGGTGCGTCGGATCTGCGCATAATGTATCTGCACATCCTGCCAAATGTGATGCCGCTGGTGTTTCTGGAGCTTGCCATCACAGTCGGCGTGTCGATCATCGCCGAAGCCACGCTCTCGTTTCTCGGACTTGGACCGCCACAGTCGGTTTCATGGGGCGGTATTTTGCATGATGCACGGCTCTCTGGCGCCTGGCGAACCGCCTGGTGGTGGAACCTGCCGCCGGGACTGTTCATCATGTCAACGGTGCTGTCGGTCTTCTTCATCTCACGATCACTGGAAGTCGTCGCGAACCCGCGGCTGAGGGCACGAACATGAAGAATGACGACAAGCCGCTGTTGAATGTGCGCGATCTGGCGATCCAGTACGGCACGGGGAAAGGGCCGATCAGAGCCGTCGACGGCATCGATTTCACGATCCGGCCGGGTGAAGCCCTGGGGCTCGTTGGTGAATCCGGTTGCGGTAAGACGACTGCCGCCAAGGCGATACTGAAGCTGTTGCCGCCTAATGGAGAGATTGCTCGAGGACGCATAGATCTGGATGGTCGCGATCTCGCTCCTTTGCGCGGGGAGGCAATGCGCGCCGTGCGATGGAAGGAGATCGCCTGGATATCGCAGGCCGCAATGAATGCGCTGGATCCGGTTTACCGGGTCGGTGACCAGATCGTTGAGGCCATGCAAACGCATATCGCGATCAGTCGGGATGATGCTCTGAATCAGGCAGCTGAACTGTTTCGAGCCGTGGGCATAGACCCCTCGCGGTTGCGTGCCTATCCACATGAGATGTCGGGCGGCATGAAGCAGCGGGCGGTCATCGCCATGGCAATGGCGCTTGGACCCAAACTGGTGATCGCGGATGAGCCCACCACCGCCTTGGATGTGGTGACGCAGGCTCAGATCCTTGCCCGGCTGGCGAAACTGCGCCGTGAGCGCGGGATGAGCCTGCTGTTTATTACGCATGACATTTCTGTCGTGGTACAGACATGTGATCGGGTAGCGGTGATGTACGGGGGCAAGATCATGGAGATCGGCCCGGTGCGTGAAGTGTTCGGCGCGCCTTTCCATCCCTATACGATGGGCCTCACCAACGCATTTCCGACATTGGACGGCGCACAGAAAGAGCTGATCTCCATACCCGGCAATCCCCCGGATCTGTTGAGCCCGCCTGCCGGGTGCCGGTTCTCTGAGCGATGTCCTTTTGCCACCGAATTATGTCGCAACGAGATGCCGCCTCTTCATAAGATCGACGAGACCCGTTCGGCCGCGTGTCATTATGTCGACCTGGTCCATGAATTTCGTGAGACTGCAGCGAACAATGAAACCTGGGAGGCCGTGAGCCGCCGCTTTGGCGCTGAAGTAGAGGGGAAACCGTCTTCCGCGTGCGAAACCGTGAAAGGCGAGGTGCTGCGGGTCGAGACCCTTTCGCGCCATTTTGATGCGCCGTCAGGCTTCCTGGGCCCGGAACGCAAGGTTCATGCAGTCGATGGCATCAGTCTGAGTGTTCAGGCAGGCGAAATTCTGGGGCTTGCCGGGGAGTCAGGATCGGGCAAGACCACCACGGGAGAGGTTCTGGTCAAGTTGCAGGAACCGACCGCCGGTGTCATCGCGTCAGAGGGGGAGGATATTTCTGGTCTCAGTGGCGCAGCTCTCAAGGCATTCCGCCGCCGCGCGCAGATGGTGTTCCAGGATCCCTATCAAACGCTGAATCCCCGCTTCACCATCGCACAGATCGTGAGTGAACCACTGATCGTCCACAAACTTGCGAAAAAGGCTTCCGAGCGAAAGGCGCATGTCACAAATGCGCTGGAGCGCGCTGGTCTCAAACCAGCGGAGCTTTATCTGGAGCGCTTTCCGCATGAACTGTCCGGAGGGCAGCGTCAACGTGTGGCGATTGCGCGTGCAATCGTGCTGGAGCCCCGGATTATTGTCGCAGATGAACCAGTATCGATGCTGGATGTTTCTATCAGAGCCGGGGTTCTGAACCTGATGCGGCGGTTCCGCGACGAGATGGGTATCAGCTTTATTTATGTAAGCCACGACCTTCCAACAATTCGCTACGTCGCCGACCGTACCGCCATTATGTACCTGGGCCAGATCGTTGAGATTGGCCCGACCGAAAAGGTCATCCGTGAGCGCCGCCACCCTTACACACAATTGCTGATCGAGGCGTCGCCGGAACCCGATCCAGAGGTGACAAAGCCACCGTTGGAGGTCGCGGGTGAAATCCCGTCTGCGATCGATGTGCCTAATGGTTGTCGCTTCCACACCCGCTGTCCGCTGGCGACCGCAAGCTGCGGCTGGGAGGGGCGCGATGTGCTTTCAGCGCTTTCTGAGGAAGCGGTGCGTGATGGTGCAGCAAAGGAACGGCAGACGGCTGCTCTGGGAAAGATCACCCGAGAAGGGTTGGACCTTGTGGTCAGGGCACCGCAGGGTCTGGCCTCTGCACGTACTGCATTGTTGGCAGCGATGGAGGCGAAGCACGCATCGCTGGTAGAAGCGGCGCAGATTGTCGAAACTGGATCGGATCTGCGTGTCACCTTCGCTTCTCAGCCCC
Source organism: Nitratireductor sp. PBL-C9 (assembly GCF_050877045.1). Classification (NCBI taxonomy): domain Bacteria; kingdom Pseudomonadati; phylum Pseudomonadota; class Alphaproteobacteria; order Hyphomicrobiales; family Phyllobacteriaceae; genus Nitratireductor; species Nitratireductor sp. PBL-C9. The sequence goes on along the minus strand of NZ_JBPAXW010000001.1, from coordinate 587,279 downwards.
CTCCGGGACTTCGCGACCTTGGTGGCGGGCACGCGGCGGCGTGCGTCCTTCTTGACGAGGTTTAGAAAAGTGGGACTGCGCAGGGGTAAACCTTGCCCGGTGGTTCAGGTGGCTCTGGTGCAAATTTTTGGCTGCCGGCAGGAGGGCAGGGGAAGGTGTTGCCCTCGAGCACAGGACCGTTCAACGCTGAGGACCACTCCCGCCAAGTGGCTTCAACCAGCTTGAGCGCAGAGTGTTCCAGATATGGTCACTTGGTTGGCGGCGCTGGGTGGTGTTGGAATGTCTGGACGGGCCTGTTCGGCTATCATTTCTCCAGATATCCGACGCTGAGATCATAGCCAGGCGGGACAGTTCGCGCGGCTGGATCACTGATTGGCGGAAATGGCGGCCATTGAACATGAATGAGCCCTCCGGAAATTGGGGGCATTCATGCTGGTGATAGCTCGAGAATAATGTGACAGAGCCACCCGACCCAATGGGTTGGGATGCTCCAACTGCGGTCCCCCCCCCCCCTATATACGGGAATTGAAGCCGACCTTCTGACCAAGCCGGTCGATTTTGAACTGTTGCAGATGAAGGTGCGCTCGAAGCTCAGTCTTGTCAGCCGCGTCCGGTTACGAGAAGACATTCTTGAATACGGTGGGAGCGAATGCGTGGAGGCGCGCGTTGACACGAGCAGCAGCATTCATTTCAGTCCCCGCGAAAAACAGGTGCTGGCGGAACTGGTCAATGGTCACACCAATATGCGTATCGCCGAGATCGTCGGTCTGTCGGAGCATACGGTCGGCGATTACGTCAAAAGCATCTACAAAAAGCTGCAGGTGACATCACGCGCCCAGGCAACGCGCATCGCGTTGGAGACAGGTCTGGTGCGTTCGGGCTCTCGCTGAGCATTTCTCTCCCGCCGGTGCACGCTTAATCTTGGGGCCACCCTGCCAGGGGGGGCATTCAGCCGCCCTTTTCACGATCATCCGCCGCGATACTCGTAGCCGTCCGCATTTGAGGCTTTCGAATGCAGATGCACTTTAAGCGCATCTATCTCTTCAGAACTCCAGTTTTCCACTCCTGTCACCTCAAGCCAGGCATCCAGATAATGATCCGGCGCATAGACATGGCCATACCCCATCGGCACACCATCGGATAACGGCATGTCGACCAGCAATTGAAGCATGCTGACAATCGGATACCAACTCAGCAAAGGAGAAACATCTGGACCTCTTGGAGCCTTCATCCAGTCGGCTTCTCTGTAGAGCAGGTGCTTGTCGAAGAACGTGATCGCATCACTGGCATACTGCAGATAGACAATGCGAACATTGCCCCAGGGTGCAGTGTTGCCCTCGGGGACGCCATTCTGGTTCATGAAGCGGACAAAGCGCCCACTCTGATAAACCGGTAGCCACTGTGTGGAACCTGCATCGCGGTCTGCGGTGATTGTCTGCCATTTCTCGCTTGGAAAAGGCGTTCCGCTCCAGACAGCGCCGTCGATCGGGTCTCCGAGGAGGTCAAGGAACGTTATGGAACGCTGGGAATTGAACGCACCGAGGCTGAGCCCGTGCAGGAAAAGCTTGGGCCTCTGACCGGCAGGGAGTTTCTGCCAGTATCTGTAGATGGTTCGGAAAAGGCTTTGCGACGATTCAAGGCCGTTTTCAGACTGGAACACCAATGAGAGCGGGCTGTTCAAGTAGGAGTACTGCAGAGCGACACTGGCAGTGTCGCCATCATACAGGTACTCCAGACCATCGATGGCAGACGGATCAACCCAACCTGTGCCAGTCGGCGTAACGACAACCAGGGCGGCCCGATCAAAGGCATTCAGCTCAATGAGCTCATCAAGCAGGAGCTGTGAGCGCTCATCGGGCGTCTCTGCGACTTGCAAACCGGCATACAGACGGATGGGCTCAACTGCGGCTCTTTGGGTAACCTGGCTGATATCTGCCGCCGTCGGGCCCGATGCGACAAACTCTCTTCCAGCCCGACCCAGTTTTGGCCATTCCAGCCGCGAAGACGGATTGCCTGCGCGCTCGACGACTGAAGGCTGCGGGCGTTCAGGTTCGTGTAGTGCGTCGAGTTCCGCAAATGACTTGTCCAGAAGACGAAACGTGTACTCGATCAAAAGGCCGTTCGCGAGTGTGGCAACGACGATGAGCGTCACCGCTGCACCAGCGATGATTGAAACCCGTCGCGGGAGAAATTTATCAAGCCTGTTTGCTACGGCGCGACCCAGCGCAATGATACCGCGCGCCAAGAGAAACAGGAAAGCGAATGTGAGAATGGCGATGATGATGATGCTTACAGGATAGGCGCTATCCACCGGTTCCATGTTCAGAACACCGCGAACCGAATTTTGCCAAGCGGCAGAATTATACAAGCCGACGACTATGACGATCAATGAAATCAGGGAAAGAACTAATCTTGTGAGCCTCAGAAGCCCTTTATCAACCGACGGCAACTGCAGATAGCGCCACGTGGCGACAAGAAGAACACCGATGCCATAGCCTGCACTGAATGCCACGCCGCCAAGGACACCCTGTACCTCGAAGCTGCGCGGGATGAGGCTGGGGGTCAGTGAAGCAAAGAAGAACAAAACTCCAAGAACCATTCCGGCACCACTAAAATGGCGCTGAAATGCAGAATACAGCCTACCCATCAAAAACCCCAAAAACTTAGATCCGAGCCGAAGCCAATGATTTTCACATTTCAAGTGAATTGAAATGTTCTCTACCGATTAACCGCCAGCGGGAAGCTCAGAGAGAGGAAGACTGAATCACCCTCAAGGTGATTTTTTGCGCTGAACTGATGGTAATACCTCAGGCGGGTCGAGACGGGTGCTTCGCCAATCTGGAAGTTATAACCAACCTGGACACCCACACCTGCTATCTCGCCCTTGAAATCGCCAAGAACCGCGGCGATTGGCGGGGGCGCCTTATCGGCGGTGAGCTGCTTGTAGTAATACCCGACGAGCCCTGCCGAGAAACGCTCGGTCAGCTGCTTGGTAATCGCGCCTTCCCAGTGGAATTCAATTCCGGTCTTGTAATTGGTCGCCTGGTTTTTCGCATTGAAGGTGATCCCGATCGTGTTCGAGATATCAATGCCCCATTCGGGATCGAGCCAGGTGATGGCCGTATAGACGTCTGCCGCCAGCCTGTGGCGAGCAACATTCGCCAGTGCGGCTTCCCTGTAGTCACCAATCGGGAAATACCCGGTGACGCCAGACTGTATGTGGAAGTTGCCAACGTTCCAGCCAAGGAAGGTGGTCAGGGCAGGGTCTCCGAACGTCAACACACTGTCGCTCGTCCTCCCAAACGGGTTCACGAACCCGCTGACACTGGTGCGGCCAAACGGCGTTGTTACCGAGAAACCAAGCCGCCCTCCGAATATCTCGGCCTCGGTCACCCAAAGCGCCGTTGGAATGTTAATGATGAGGTCAGCGTCGACGCCACCGGCGAGCACGCCGCCGGCCAGCTCAACACGCCCTTCAAGCGACCCGTTATACATGAAGAGCTGATCCGAAAAGAAAAGCCCCGGAGGCGGAGTGAAACCAGCGCCGCTGCTGCGCAACCCCAACAGATAAACACCAGCGCCACCTTCAGCGGCATGGAGGTCACCCACCGGATAGAGACAGCCAAGAGCAAGGGAAATCGCACAACCGAAACGGAACTTCATATTATCAGCCTAAACTCCCAGCGCATCTGCCTTGACCATTGCGGCTCGATGGCTGATCCAACGATCAAAAAAACGGCCCTGAACACCGGCCTGAAAAGAACCCCGCGAGCAACACCAGGGCTGCCCGACCGGCTTTGTCAGTTCTCCGCGACGATGTTCTTTTCGATACGACCGTCCTTCATGATGACCAGCAGATTCTTGGCGGGATCTGCAAACAGGTCGATCTGAGCGATTGGATCACCATCGACCAGAAGCAGGTCGGCAAGCGCCCCGACTTCAACGACGCCCAGCTTTCCCGGATAGGGATTACGCCTGTCAGACAGGGCCAACAGCTCGGCATTGTCTGCCGTCGCCATCTTCAGCACCTCTGCCGGAGTGTACCACCGCGTCATTGTCTCAAGCTGCGCGCCCTGTCTTGCGGCGCGTGCGGCATCAAACAGGATATCCGTGCCGAAGGCGACCTTAACGCCATATTTGCGCGCCAGCTCATATGCCCTGTCGGTGCCGGCGTGAATCTCGGCTGAGGCGGCCTGACGTTCGGCATCCGCATGCTGGTTTGCATTCTCATCGCCAACGAAGGGTTGAAGGCTCCACCACGTACCGTTTTCAGCCATCATCTTGACGGTGGCCTCATCAGCCAGCTGGCCGTGGTCGATGACTTTTGCGCCAGCCTCGATGGCGTTGCGTATGGCTTCTGGCGTGTAGGCGTGCACTGTTACATAAGTGCCCCAGTTTGCAGCGGCTTCGACCGCTGTCCGGATTTCGTCAACACTCAACTGGATTGTGTCGATTGGCCCATAGGGGGACGAGACCCCACCGCTAACGGTTAATTTGAGCTGGCTGGCGCCCTGCAGCAATTGCTCCCGACTGCGCTTGCGAACCTCGTCCGGCGAGTCAACGATGGCGGACATGCCCATACGTTCAGGATAGCTCAAGGTGTCTGGTGTGGCCGGAATTTCGGAAAGCATCCGGAAATCACCATGCCCGCCAGTCTGCGAGATCATGGCCCCGGACGGCCAGATCCGCGGCCCGCGGGTCACGCCTCTGTCAATAGCCATCTTCAGGCCGAATGCGGGCCCACCCAAATCACGAACACTTGTGAAGCCGCGCATGAGCGTTGCCTCAGCCTCGGCACCCGCAAGCAGGGTGATAAAGGGAAATGGTGCAGTGGACGCAACCATCATCGAGGGGCGGACCATGAACGTATGCCAGTGGGCGTCGATCAGCCCTGGCATCAGCGTCCGACCATCGCCCGCGATCCGTGTGGTGGCCGCGTCCGTACTGATCGGGTCAGCTGATATCTCTGCGATCTGATTTCCTTCGACCAGCACGTTCATTAGCTCGGTCAAGGCAGTCCCATCGAAAATGCGAACATTTTCAAAAACGACTGCGTTCGAAGAGATATTTTGTGCCTGAAGGGGGCTGGCTACAAACAGCGCCAACATGGCGCTCGCGAATAAATTGCCAAGTTTGCCGATCATTTTTCTTTCGCCCGCCCATTCCATGCAGCCAATTTCAACACAATTTCCAGACACTTAAATGATCAGGATAAGCGCAGCAATACAATGAATATGCAAATATTCAACAGGAGAAAAATCAGAATCTCTTAGAGAATGGGGATTTCTGGGCAGATTTTATCTTATTTATTCATGATTGCTGTGATCATAATAAATGGCGGCGATTTGCATAGCTTGTCTGCGCGGCGTCAGCTTGCGCGCTGGAACGCAGCCGCAGGCATTTCCGCAAAGCTGCCTCGTGGCCCGCTCTAGCCCTGACGTGCGGGAACGCGCACCACCAGGCCATCAAGCGCGTCGGTTACCGTCAACTGGCAGGAGAGGCGCGAATTGGCCGATGGCTCCCAGGCAAAATCGAGCATATCGGTTTCCATGCCGTCAGCTTCGCCAACCGTGTTCATGAATTCCGGCTCTACGTAGACGTGGCAGGTTGCGCAGGCGCAGGCCCCGCCGCATTCAGCCTCAATGCCGGGAACGCCGGCACGCACGGCGGCTTCCATGACTGAGGACCCGTTTTCAGCATCATGCTCGAAACGCTGGTTGTCGTGGGTCACATAGATGATGCGTGTCATGGGAGTGATCTTTCGGGTCTTGTGTGATTAAGGGCGCGGCCGTTTTGACTGCTGCGGCCCGGTTTGTTTTGTCTGCAGGGTGGGAGGGGGAAGGCTATTCGATGCCCAGTGCGCGCAGGAAAAGGGACGTGACCTCTTTTTCGATCTGCCCGTAGTCCGGCTCCTCGCCCTCATCCAGATTCATCATGTTGCGGACCTGAACATCAAAATCCGCATAATGCTGGGTAACCGCCCAGATATGCATCTGGAACAGCAGGGGGTCGACCGCTCTGACCAGCCCCTGATCGACCCAGGACTGGATCAGTCCGACCGCTTCGCGGGTCGAGGCCTGATAGGGGGCCCAGTGACGGCCCAGCACGGGCGCGCCATTGGCTATCTCGGTGGTGAAGAGGCGCGACGCGTTGGGGTTCCTGCGTCCATATTCGAGCTTCTTGTGCACATAGGCGCGGATCACGTCTGCAGGCGTGTCACCGGTGGAGGCGCTGAGAAACAGCTCCTGCCATTCGTCGAGGATATAGACCAGTATGTCCTCATACAGCTCTTCCTTGCTGGAGATGTAGTAATGCAGTTGGGGTTTCGTCAGCCCGGCACGCTGGGCAATGGCCTGCGTGGAGGCGCCGATGAGACCCTTGCTGGCAAACTCATCGATTGCTGCATCGCGAATGGTTGCAAGGATCATGCGCCGCCGCTCGAGAACCTTGTCCCTGGCGCGCGACGTCTGAGTTTCCTGATTTTCAGCGTTTTGCTGCGTCATTGCCTTTGCACAAAGGTGATGGGCAGAACGGTTGCCCATCACTCCACTTTCCGTTTTGCGTTTATGGGTTGAGCTGCTTCTTCACATCGAGCCCGACGCCCTTGTTGACGAATGCGTCGGTTGCAACTTCCGAAATGTCGATCTTGCCATCCTCGACGATACCCGATTTGACTGCAAGTTCGTAGAACTGCTTCACACGGTCAAGCGACATCGCGCCGATGCCCTTTTCCAGCGTATCGCCACTGTCGATCATCTCCAGCTTTTTGAGCATCTCGATCTCGCCATCCAGCGTCTCGGCGCTCATGTCGGGATTGTCCTGCATGATCAGCTCATAGGCCTTGCTGCGATCACCATAGAGGAAATTGTTCCAGCCGATGATGCTCGCATCCACGAAGCGCTGAACAAGATCAGGATTGTTCTCGACCAGATCCGTACGGGTTTCGATCGTGTTGGCGTAAGTGCTGTAGCCATAGTCGGCCAGAAGATAGGTGGCGACGTCAGCCCCTTCCTTCTTGGCATAAAGCGGTTCGGCGGTGGCGTAGGCCTGCTGAACCATTTTTGGGTCGCTCAGGAACTGGGCGAGGCTGTAGCCATAGGGGCGGATCTGTTCGTCCTTGAAGCCGAAATCGCTGACCAGCCAGCGCCACAGACCATACTGGGTGTCCTTGGCGATCAGCACGGAAGGCGCATTGGTGAGGTCTTCAAAGTCCTTGTAAGCGCCTTCATGCGCCATCAGCGCCTGCGGATCCTTCTGATAGAAGGAAGCGATGACGGTGGTGGGAATGTCATTGGCGTTGTTGTGGAAGGACAAAAGAAGGTTGCCGGTGAGCAGGAAGTCCAGCCGGCCGGCAGCGAGCATCGGCCGGTTGTTGACCTGCGGGCCACCCATCTCGATGGTGACGTCGAGACCGTATTTCTCGTAAGTGCCGTCGGCCACGGCCTGATAGAAACCGCCATGGCCGGCCTGAGCCAGCCAGTTGGTGCCGAACGTAACCTTGTCCAGCGCCATGGCGAATTGCGTGGAGACCACAAGAGCTGCTGCGGTCATTGCGACTTTGTGCATGCTTTTCATAAGAACTTCACTCCCATTCGTTCTTCGGTTCAGTCTTTGGCGGCCATGTCGGCCGTCCAGCCACGGGTCTTGCCAGGGTTGAGCAGGCCAAAGGGATCGGCCAGTTTCTTGAATTCGATCTGCATGGTGTCGATCTGCTTCATTCCACCATCCTCAATGGTGAAAGCGTGCGGATCGTAGATGTCGCAACCGTCCAGCTCTTCGAGTTCGCGGATAACCCGGTAGGTGTCATCGCGGTCCTTGTAGCGGACCAGCGGCAGGCCGAAGATCTGCACTTCGCCTTCCAGCCGCGCCATTTCATGATGCATGTATTGGTCGTCGCCATAGCGCTCCATCTGGCGCATGACGGTCTCGGGATCGAAGGGGCGCGGGTAGGCGACCTGCAGGTAGGTCCAGCCTTCCTCGGCTTTCAGCGCCTGCAGGGTGGTGTGGTTCCAGCCGCATTCATATGCAGGTTGCAGCCCGTTTGCGTGAAGCTCGTCCTGCGTCATGCTGAAGGAAACGCGCCCGCCGAACGATGCCGCCAGTTCGGCAAAGCGCTCCTGCTCTTCGGGCGCGATCATCGCGAACACCGCGTCGCGGTCTGCCGGGAACAGGTCTCCGAACTTGGTGTAGAAGCGCGAGAAGCGGCGATCCACGGTGGTCAGCAGATAGCAGTCGAGTTTCTCTTCCAGCGCCTTGAGGCAGAAGCGAAGCGTTGCATCATAGCTGTCGAAGAGGGCGGCGGTGTGAATCCAGTCCGTCTTCTCGGTCAGGCCGATCTCCAGTTCCATGACAATGCCGTTGGTGCCATAGGCATGCTGCACCTTCTGGATGTCGTGGCCGTGCAGCTCGATGATTTTCGGTTCTGGCTCCAGCGTCATGACCTTCACCGAATAGATGTTGCCATCGTCGCGCAGCATGCCATGACGCAGCGAACCGATGCCGCCCGAGCCGCCGGTGAAGAAGCCGCCAATGGTGGCGATGCGCCGTGTCGACGGGTACATCAGAAGTTCCTGCCCGGTTTCGCGCACCGCGTCGTCCAGCCGGGCGATGCGCGCACCAGCCTGCACCCGCACACGGCCCGGCTCTATCGACAGCACCTTGTCGATTTTGGTCATGTCGAGAATGATGCCGCCTTCCAGCGGAACGCACTGGCCGTAATTGCCGGTTCCGCCGCCACGGATGGTGATCGGGATGCGCAGCCGGGCCGCCGCTGCCGCCACGCGGCGCACCTCTTCCTCATCGGCGGGGATGACGACGAGATCGCCGACGAAATGACCGATATCCTCGCTGAGGATGGGGCTGTACCAGAAATAATCGCGGGAGCGCAGCTCGACCTGTTTCGGATCGTCATAGACGCGAATGCCATCGATCTCGCTGCGGAAAGCGGCCCAGTCATAGGCGCGCGCGGGCTTGGTCGCGAGGTTCATGTGTTTCTCCAGTCGTTGGTTGCCGTCGGCAGCGGCGTACCGCTCCGATAGACAATGCGTTCGCTGCGGGGCCGGCTGATGAGGTCGCCCATGTCTGTTGCGGCATGCCAGATGAAGTCGGCCGGCATGCCCTTTTCGATGAGCCCTGAAATGCTGCTTCCGCATTTGCGGGAGGGCAGTGAGGTAATGCTGTCCAGCCACGCGTCCGGTTCCAGATGCGCGGCTGGCACCGCCAGTCGCAGAACGGACAGCGGGTCGTAATCGCCGTAGGGGTAGAAGGCGTCGCCGACATTGTCGGAAGCGATCATCACTTCCATGCCCGCCGCGCGTGCTTCCTTCAGCGGCGCGAGGCCGCGAAGATTTGGCGTGCGGCCGTTTCCGCGATCCTGCAGGTAGAGGTTCGTGGAGGGCAGGGTAACGAGCGCCACGCCTGCGCGCGCGCCAGCCGCCAAAATCCGCTCCAGTTCGTCTGCCGGTCGCAGCGACAGGGAACAGGCATGGCCGCACAGAACGCGACCGGCCATGCCGAAACGCGCTGTGGCGTCGATCACGAGCGACAGCCCGTCGGCTTCCGGCTCCAGCCCTTCATCGATGTGGAAATCGAGGTCGAGGTCATGGCGCGCGGCAAGGCTGAACATGGTTTCAACCTTCGCCGCCAGATCTGCGTTGCGGTAGAAGAAGGCGCCGAACACGCCGCCGTCATCCGCGACCCGCGCCGCAATGGCGCTTCCGGCCTCCGGTACGATATCTCCCAGAACGAGGGCTGCCGGTTGCAGGTCGATCCGGCCTTTCCATTCTTCGCGCAATTCGCAAATGATGGGCCATGCATCCGGCACTTCCGGCGTTACCCAGTCCACATGGCTGCGCAGGGCGCCAACCCCGTGGGCGAAGGCCGCTTCGAGCGCGCGCACGGCCCGCGCGCGGATATCGGCTGCCGACCAGTTCGGTCTGTCTTCTTCCATCAGCGCAATGGCGTCAAACAGGGACTGGATCGGGGCCGGATTGCCGGCCCTGATCCTTGCGATGGTGTGGGTCTTGTCGAGGTGAACATGCACATCGGCCAGAAGCGGCGTGATGAAGCCGCCGTGTGCTTTTTCGGCCTCGCCGGGGGCCGCCGTAACGATATCGGCGATAACCCCATCCTTCACCACGACATCGTGGCGTCCGGGAAGTGCGGCCACGCCCACGCCTGACAGGCGCAATGTCCCATCCGGCGCAGAAACGTGTGGAATGTCGTGGCCTTTGTACACGCTCAGGCCTCCCGGCGGATTTCGCTTTCATGCCACCGACCAAGCACGAGGCGCGACAGCCAGCTCGTTGCAAGGAAGATGACAATGCCGAGAACCGAGACGAGGAACAGCGCGGCAAACATGCGCGGTATCTCGTTGCGGAAGCTGGATTCCAGAATGCGCGAGGCGAGCCCCGTGTTCTGACCGGCGGTGCCCGCGACGAACTCGGCCACCACGGCCCCGATCAGAGCCAGACCGCCGGCGATCTTCAGCGCTGCCATGAAATAGGGCAGGGCGCTGGGCGCGAGCAGGAAGCGCAGACGCTGCAAGGGCGTGGCGCGATAGAGTTTGAACAGGTCGCGCAGGTTGTGATCGGCGCTGCGCAGGCCGATCACTGTGTTCGACAGGATCGGGAAGAAGGCCACGATCCAGGCGCAGATGAGCAGCGCTGTGAAGGTGTCATGCACATAGATGAGGATCAGCGGCGCAATCGCCACGACCGGCGTGACCTGAAGGATCACCGCAAAGGGAAAGAAGCTCATTTCCACGGTGCGCGATAGAGCGAAGATCATGCCCATCAGAACGCCGCCGGCAATGGCGCAGAGCAGTGAAAGCATGGTCAGCTTCACCGTGAACATCATCGAGCTCATCAGCGAAGACCAGTCCTTCACCAGCGTCTGCGCGATCAGCGATGGTGCGGGGATGATGTAGTGAGGAACCTCATGGTAGCGCACCAGCCCTTCCCACACGAGAAGCGCGATGATGATGGCCATTGTCGGCATGATGACCGCCTTGCGGCGCTCGATGCGGGCGCGGCGGTTCTGTTCTGAATTGAGTACTGGCGTCTCGGTTGTCATGGCGCGGCCCTCAATGATTGATGTCGTCATTGCCGAGCGTCTGGTTGAGCGCGTCGGAGACGATTTCACAGCTTTCGGTGTATTCGCGGGTGGCGCGGAAATTGTCCGCACGGGGGTAGCTTCCCGGAATGGCGATATCGTCGACCACGCGCCCGGGCCTTGCGGCCATCACCACGACGCGGTTGGACAGATAGACCGACTCATAAACGCTGTGGGTCACGAAGATGACCGTCAGCCCGTGCTCCTGCCACAGACGCAGAACGTCGTTGTTCAGCTTGAAGCGGGTCATTTCATCGAGCGCGGCAAACGGCTCGTCCATCAGCAGAAGGCGGGGCTTGGTCACGATTGCGCGCGCAATCGAGACACGCATCTTCATGCCGCCCGAAAGTTCGCGCGGATAGGCTTTCGCAAACTTGCTCAGCCCCACCTGCGCCAGCACCTCCTCGACGCGCGGCGCTGCCTGCGCACGCGACATGCCGCCAAGACGCAGCGGCAGGTACACATTGTCGAACACCGATGCCCAGGGCATGAGCGTCGGCTCCTGAAACACGAACGCGACGTCCTGCGGGCCGGAACTGCTTCCCGGCGCATGGCCGTTCACCGTGATCGACCCGGCGGACACTTCGGACAGGCCGGCGATCATGCGCAGTGCAGTGCTCTTGCCGCAGCCGGAGGGGCCAAGGAAGCTGACGAACTGACCGTCCTCAATGGAGAGTGACATGTCGCTGACAGCCACAATGCCCGTTCCATACTGCTTGTAGACGTTCTTGATTTCGATCAGTGGCTGCGAGCCGGTCGTAGCTGCTGCTCTCATTGTGCTTCCTCACCCCAGGCAGGATTGTTGTCGAGCCAGGTCAAAGGCGCGCGCTCCACCTCGGCGAGCACTTCGACGAGACGGTCGGCTGCATAATCGATTGTCTGGTGACCTTTCTCTGCGGTCGCCGCCGTGGCGTTGCCGGCAGCTCCGAAGGGATTGATGTCATGCATCTGCCAGCCGGGCTTTGCGCCCGCCAGCGAGATGTGGCGATATTCGCTGGCGAAGGTTTCGGTAAGGGCGGCGAAGTTCTGCGCCTTGCTCATCACCACCAGATCGGGATGCATGGCAAGCATCACCGATGTCTCCATGTCGCCGGCGTGAATGCCGTGCAGCGTTTCATGCGCGTCATAAAGGCCGTCCGGCAGGCCATGTCCGAACCAGTTGACGGAAAACACCATCATGCCGTGGCGCTGGCGCAGTTCGCGCGCAACGATGTCCATGACGCTGATCTGCCCGCCATGGCTGTTGAGCAGCACCATCTTGCGCACACCGTTGGCAGCGACGCAGGCTCCAATCTCGCACCACATGGAGATGAGTGTCTGTGCCGAATAGGTCAGTGTGCCGGGATAACGCGCATGCTCATTGCTTTTGCCGATCGGCTGCGTTGGCAGAAACAGGGTCCGGCTTGTTTCCGGTAATCGCTCGATGATGGCCGAAACCATTCCGCTGACGATCGCGGCATCCACCGACAGGGGCAGATGGGGTCCATGCTGCTCTGTCGCGCCGACAGGCAGAACCGCCACCATGTTGCCTCGATCAAGCCGGGAAAACTCTTCGCTCGTATAGTCCGACCAATATCTCTTCAAAATCAGTATTCCTCCCTCATGTTCCGTGCAGTCTCGCCACGGCAAGACGCCAAGCCGCCCCACATGGCGGTGTGCCTCCACACACCGCCGAAGCGACTTCCCCATCCCTGAAACTGAAGGCTTCCTCCCTGCGTTCCATGGGGGTTGGAACGATGTTCTGAGCAATATTACTAACTGATCTGACCGATCGGTCAAACTAATTGTTTAAATGACGTTGGAAATATGCAACGAAATGTCCTGCGGCCCCTCGAGGGAGAGCGAAACGTGCAAATCGCGCGGTAAGCGGGCCGCTTGAGATTGCTCTGGCGCGGGTCTTTGTGCCGGGGCTTTCAGCGGAGGTGTTTATGGTTGAGAGATGCATCATCGTGGGCGGCGGGCACGGTGGCTCGCAGGCTGCTGTCAGTCTGCGCCAGGAGGGATATTCCGGCGAGATCGTGCTGGTCAGCGATGAAAAGGATCTGCCCTATCACCGTCCGCCGCTGTCGAAATCCTACCTGAAAACGCCCGATGGAGAAGGGTTGGTGCTGCGCACCGAAGCCGTCTATCGCGACAATGCCGTCGAACTGGAGCTCGGCGTGCATGCCGAGCGGATCGACGTGGATGGCAAGCGCCTGATCGTTGCAGATGGACGAGAGCTCGCGTTTACCGATCTCGTTCTGGCGACGGGCGCACGCGCTCGCATGCCACAGCTTCCCGGAATGGAATTTGACGGCATCGTCACGCTGCGCACCATGGAAGACGCCCGCCGCATCCGCGCGGCAATGCCGATGGTTGAAAATGTCGTGATCGTCGGTGGCGGCTTCATCGGCATGGAAATGGCGCATAGCTGCATCGGCCTTGGCAAGTCGGTCACCCTCATCGAGGCTGCACCGCGCGTGCTTGCCCGCTCTGTCGCGCCGGTCGTTTCCGCTCACGTGGAAGAGCGCAGCCGCTCCGCCGGTATCGATCTGATCACCTCTGCGCAGCTTGCCGCTATCCATGGCGAGGGTGGAAAGGTCGTTGCAGTTTCCACCGCAGATGGCCGCCGCTTCGACGCTGATATGGTCGTGATGGGCATCGGGGCCGTGCCCAATGTGGAACTTGCCGCCGAGGCGGGGCTTGAGGTTGCGAATGGCGTCGTTGTCGATCCGAACCTGCGCAGTTCAGCACCGCATATCTACGCCATTGGCGATTGCGTGAGTTTTGATCACCATCAGCTTGGTGAGCGGGTGCGGCTGGAATCGGTGCAGAACGCCACCGACCATGCGCGGCACGTTGCTCGGGTTCTCACCGGCGGTGGCCGGCCCTATGCCGAGGTTGCCTGGTTCTGGTCCGATCAGGGGGACATGAAGATCCAGACCGCGGGGCTGGCGGCGGGCGCAGACAGTCTCATCGTTTCCGGCGCTTCCGAAGACAATGCCTTCTCCGTCTATCATTTCAGGGGTGAGAAACTGGTCGCCGTCGATTCCATCAACAGGCCAGCTGACCACATGATCGCGCGCCGGCTTCTTGGAGCTGGCATCAACCCTTCGGCTGCGGATATCGCGGAGGGCGCCCAGCGCCTCAAGCAACTGATCAGCGCCTTCAAGGCGAACTAAGCCCTTCACACATTGCGCGGCTGAGGCGACAGTCGCACAAAATCATCCGGAGTTCTGTGAAATGCTTCACTGCCTTATCATCGGCGCGGCCGGCATGCTCGGCGACGGGCTGGCAAAGCGCCTCGTAAAGGATGGCGAAATCGGAGGCCGCAAAATCGGACGGCTGACGCTGTTCGATATCGTTCCAGCCCATGCGCCTGAAGTGGAAGAGATAAGTGTCACGGTTGAGGCGGGCGATATCTCGGCCGTGGAAACGGCGGAGCAGCTCGTTGCTTCCCGTCCTGACGTGATCTTCCATCTGGCGGCCATTGTATCGGGCGAGGCAGAGCGGGATTTCGAAAAGGGCTACCGCATCAATCTGGATGGCACCCGCAATCTGTTCGAGGCGATACGCAAGGCCAATGAAGAAGACGGATACTGCCCGCGCGTGGTCTTCACCTCGTCGCTGGCTGTTTTCGGATCGCCACTGCCCGATGTGATTGGCGATGACCACATCATTACGCCGCACTCCAGCTATGGCACCCAGAAGGCCATCGGCGAACTTCTCCTTGCAGACTACAGCCGGCGCGGCTTCTTCGACGGCATCGGCATCCGCCTGCCGACCATCTGCATTCGACCGGGAAAGCCGAATGCTGCAGCTTCCAGCTTCTATTCCGGCATTCTGCGTGAACCGCTGGCCGGACTACCGGCCATCCTTCCGGTCGATACATCCATGCGGCACTGGTTCGCCAGCCCCCGCGCGGCAATCGGCTTCATGGCCCATGCGGCAGTAGTCAGCAGCGAATTGCTCGCCGGGCGGCGCAACATGACCATGCCCGGCGTTTCGGCAACCGTGGCCGATGAGATCGAGGCGCTGCGCGCCATAGCCGGCGATGCCGCCGTTGCCCTCATCCGTCACGAAAAAGACCCGGCCATTGAGGCGATCCTCTCCACATGGCCCCAGGCTTTTGAAGCCGACCGGGCGCTCAAACTCGGTTTTGAGGCCGACGAGTCGTTTGAAGCGATCGTGCGCGCCTATCTCGAAGATTACGCAACAGATGCGGAGCAGGCATGATGAACACAGCAGTGCAGGACAACACCGCCGGAAACTTCCTTCTGATCGGTCTCGGCGCGATGGGCTATGGCATGGGCAGTTCGCTGCTGCGCGCCGGTCTGGGCGTGGATGGTTTCGATTTGAATGGTGATACGCAGGCGCGCTTCCGGGCTGAGGCCGGGCGAGACCGCCCGCTGGCGGTGGCTGCCAGCGAAGCCGATGGCGCCATTCTCGTCGTGGTCAACGCTGCACAGACGCGTGATGCCCTGTTCGGCGCGAATGGTCTTGCTGACATGCTGAAGCCGGGTGCGGTGGTGATCAGTTGCGCCACCATCGATCCGCAGCAGGCCATTGCGTTCGAGAAGGAGCTTTCTGAGAAAGGCATTCTTTATCTCGACGCCCCGATCTCCGGCGGCTCCGCGCGTGCGGCACAGGGCAAGCTTTCGGTCATGGCCTCAGGCTCTGCGGAAGCGTTTGAGAAAGCGCAGCCAGCGCTGGATGCCATGGCTGAAACAGTCTTCCGGCTGGGCGACCGGGCCGGGCCGGGGTCGGCGATGAAAAGCGTCAACCAGCTTCTGGCCGGCATTCATATCGCCGCCGCAGCCGAAGCATTCTCCTTCGGCATCGCGCAGGGGCTGGATGCGGATCAGATCATGCAGGTCATTCCCGCCTGCGCCGGCTCGTCGTGGATGTTCGAGAACCGGGGGCCATACATCACAGATGGCGACTACCGGCCGCATTCGGCGATCGACATTTTCGTCAAGGATCTGGGTATTGTCACCGATGCGGCATCCGGCGCGAAACTCGACCTGCCGGTTTCGCAGGCTGCACTCGAACGCTACCGCGCGGCTTCTGCCGAGGGCATGGGGCGCGAGGGGGATATTGCGCTCATGAAGCTCTATGCTGCCCAAAGCGGCATCGACCTGCCGCCGAAGCGCTACGAGGACAAATAAACGGCTGCCGTGCTGCAGCCCCAGCTGATCAAGGCAGTTTCGCCGCAGGGCACCCAGCGGCGAAACTGTCTTGGAGCGACACGCTCACAGCGCCAGGCAGCAATATTTCATTTCCAGATAGTCCTCGATCCCGTGGCGGGAGCCTTCCCGGCCGAGACCCGATTGCTTGATGCCCCCGAACGGCGCGACTTCCGTTGAAATCAGGCCGGTGTTCACGCCGACCATGCCGTATTCGAGTTCTTCCATCATTCTCCAGACGCGGCTGAGGTCGCGGCTGTAGACATAGGATGCGAGACCGAATTCCGTATCATTGGCAGCCTCCACCACCTCTTCCAGAGTGGAGAAGCGGAAGACCGGCGCCAGAGGCCCAAACGTCTCTTCTTTTGCAACGGCCATCTGAGGTGTGGCGTCCCGCAGGACGGTCGGCTGGAAGAACGTGCCGCCGAGGTCATGCGGCGCGCCGCCCAGAACCACCGTGCCCCCTTTTTCCAGCGCGTCGTCGATATGGGCGCGAACCTTGTCCATCGCAGAATGGCTCACCAGCGGGCCGACCGCGCAGCCTTCAAGAAAACCATCGCCAACCTGCAGGCTGGATACGGCTTTGCTCAATCTCTCGACAAACGCGTCATAGACGGCATCCTGAACATAGATGCGGTTTGTGCAAACGCAGGTCTGTCCTGCATTGCGGAATTTCGAGGTGACGCAGCCTTCCACGGCGGCGTCGAGGTCGGCATCGTCAAACACGATGAATGGCGCATTGCCGCCGAGCTCAAGAGACAGCTTCTTTATCTGGTCTGCCCCGTTGCGCATCAGAATGCGCCCCACATTGGTCGAGCCGGTGAAGCTGATCTTGCGAATGGTCGGGTTTTCCGTGAACTCCAGTCCCACGCCGACACTGTCTGTCGACGGGAGAACGGAAAGAAGTCCCCGAGGCAGGCCTGCTTGTTCGGCCAGCTTTGCGAGCGCGAGGGCGGAAAGCGGTGTTTCGGTTGCCGGTTTGACCAGAATGGCGCAGCCGGCGGCAAGCGCTGGCGCGACTTTGCGCGTGATCATCGCATTGGGAAAATTCCAGGGGGTGATTGCGCCAACCACGCCAACAGGCTGCCTGATCACCATCAGCCTCTTGTCTTCATGATGCCCCGGTATGGTTTCCCCGTAGATGCGTTTGGCTTCTTCTGAGAACCACTCGACAAAGCTTGCGCCATAGAGAATTTCGCCGCGCGCTTCAGCCAGCGGTTTTCCCATTTCAGCCGTCAGGATTGCCGCCAGGTCGTCGGCATGATCGACGATCAGGTCAAACCAGCGGCGCAGGATGCCGGCGCGCTCTTTTGCGGCGCAACGCGCCCAGACTTTCTGCGCTGGCGCGGCCGCCGATATGGCGCGGCGAACATCGTCGCGTGTGCAATCCGCGACATCGGCCAGCTTTGCTCCCGTGGAAGGGTTCGTCACCGGAAAAGCCCGGTCGGTGCGGTGCCAGTCTCCGGCGATGAACGCATCCGAAATGAGAAGGTCGGGTCGATCAAGGGGGATCATCGTTTCTCTCGCAATCTTGGGAAAGGGACGTTGCGGCCGTGCTCTGTTTCGAAGAACACGGCCTTTCTCTTGTACGCCTTGATCAACGCTTTGCGGTGAGTGTGCGGATCAGGCTGTGCGGCTCAATGCGCAAGGGATGCTGAGCCAGGTTTCCAGCTCGTGGTTCACGGTATCCACCGCTGTCAGGTTCACCATGTGGCGATGCCCGGCAACGATAACCGCGTGACCGTTTTGTGCTGCCTGCGCCATGGCGCGCGACATCGCCGGTGTGGAGTTTGGATCACCTTCACCGGTGAGCGCCAGCAGCGGACATTCAATGCCTGAGACGTGATCGGCATAGTATGTATCGCCACGGGAAAAGGCCGTGTAGGCCGTTGCATAGCCCGCATGATCGACACTGCCGAGCCATTCGGCCACCTGATCGCGCGCTTCCTGCTCGGCAGGGCTGTCACCGAACCAGCGGCTCAATGGGGTGGCGACATCAAAGGCGCCAGCCCGGATTTGTGCGGCACGGTCTTCGACGGCGGCACGCGCGTCAGGATCCCGGCGGAACACGCCGTTCAACAGTGCAACGCGCTCAACCATATCGGGATAGGTGACCGTGAAGCCAACGGCGATCAGGGCGCCCATGGAGTGACCCGCCAGACTGATCTTCTGCAGGTTGAGTGCCTGCAGCGCCGTGTGCAGCCAGTTCACATAGTCGCACACCTGCGCGCCTTCGGGCAGGTGGCTGCTGAGGCCGTGCCCGGGCATGTCCAGAGCAAAGACATGATGCGTCTTTGAAAGTGCATCGATCTGCGGCCCCCAGGCCGCAGACTGCATGCCGACGCCATGGATGAGGACGACAATGTCGCCCTCTCCAGCCTCGCGATACCCCAGTTGGCCGTAACCCTCAGACAGCTGCAGGGTTTTCAACGTCATGCCCGAGCTCCTTGAGGTCCTGATACCGGTCGCCGATGCGGTGGTGCGGCCGTCCGCCAATCGAAGCACCAAGCGCGATCACGATTTCGTCCGCTGCCGGTGCGTCTGCTATTGAAAGCTGGATGGTGAGATAATGACTGCGCTTTCCGCCGTCATTCTTGTCCATGAGCGGGATCATGAGCGGAGCGTTAGCCGGACCGCGCGTGTTGCAGAAAGCCAGGTATGACTTGGCGCCCACCGCCTCACGGTAATGGTTGCCGAAACGGAGCGTGTGGATCAGAGCCGAAGCGTGTTCGACTTCGCCGGACAGGCCGACGATTGCCGATTTTCCGTAACCCTCGACCTTGTCGCCGCCGCCTGCTGCTTCCAGAATCATTTCGGTGAGGAGTTCGCCCAGTCCGGGGGCGCAATCCATGATCTCGGGCCTCAGATCCTCGACAAAACCCCGTCCTGCCCATGGGTTCCGGATGACGGCCACCGCCGCGATCATTTTCAGGGGCGTTGGTGCAGCTTTCCCGCCTTCGATGAGCGTTTCCTCGACGTGTAGTAGTGTTTTGCGGATCTCAGCAGGCATTCGCAGCTCCCGGTTGATTCGAACGGTTGGTGTTGATTATGGTATACCGTAATACAATCATTCAAACAACCTTGCTTGCGGGAATCTACGCTGCTATCTCGTCGGCATGACAAATCTTGGCCTGAATAAAATTGAGCAGCAGCCCACCACCCTGCGAGACATGGTTCTTGAACGCCTGCGCGATGCGATAATCGACGGCGTGTTCAAGCCGGGCGACCGACTGGTTGAGCGCGTGCTCTGCGAGCAACTGGGCGTCAGCCGTACGGTGGTTCGAGAAACGCTGCGCTATCTCGATGCGGAAGGTCTGGTGGAGCATCTGCCCAATCGCGGGCCGATCGTCGCCAGGATGGACTGGGACGATGCACGGCAGATCTACGATATCAGGCTGAAGCTTGAAACGGCGGCTGCCGAGGCCTGCGCAAGGAACATGACACCGGATCTTGAGCGGCGTCTGCGCGAAGCGCTTGTCGATCTGGAAGCCGCTGCCGCAAAGGAAACACCCGGTGCGCTCTTCAAGGCCACGACGCGGTTTTATGCTCTCATCTTCGAGGGGGCAGGGCACAATATCGCCTGGGAAGTCGTGCAGCGCCTGAACGGCCGTATTTCCCGCCTGCGCGTGATGACGCTGACCAGCGAAAACAGAAAAGTGTCTGGCCCGACCCATATGCGCAACATCTGCGAAGCGATTGCTGCGCGTGACCCCGAGGCGGCCCTGGCTGCCGTTGAAGCCCACCTGACGGACGCCACGTCCATCGCACAGAAACTCCTGGCCGGAGACAAGGAAAAATCATGAGCGCATTCGACGAAGACCTCTTCCTCAAGGGGCTGGAGAAACGAAAGTCCACGCTTGGGGCCGAGTATGTCGAAAGCAATCTGGCAAAGGCTGATGAATTCACACGCCCTTTTCAGGAAGCGATGACGGCCTGGTGCTGGGGCTTCGGCTGGGGCGATGAGGTCATCGACGCGAAAACGCGGTCGATGATGAACCTCTCGATGATTGGCGCGCTCGGCAAGATGCACGAGTGGGAACTGCATTGTCGCGGGGCCATTCGCAATGGCGTGACCCAGGACGAACTGCGCGCCATCATTCATGTGATCGGCATCTATTGCGGCGTGCCGCAGGCGCTGGAGTGCTTTCGCGCCGCGCGCAAGGTTCTGGAAGAGGTGGAAGCGGAGTAGCAGGCCGATCACCGGCGGCGACTGCTCTGCCTTTTTAGATGTGCTTTCACGACTGGAAAGAAAACGGGCCGGTCTTGGACCGGCCCGGAAGCATCAATCGGCAATCGCGCCGATTTCCTTGAAGTAACGCTCCGCGCCGGGGTGCATCGGAACGGTCCGCTTCTGCGCTCCAAGCTCGACGGTCAGTCCCTTGAAGCTCGTGTTGCTCTCGCCGAGCGCCTGCAGGTTTTCCCAGAACGCCTTCGTGAATTCGTAGATCATGTCCTCGTCGGCTTCCGCGTCGGTGTAGATCACCTGCGCCAGACCGAAGGTGGACACAGGCTCATCCTGCCCGCGATAGGTGCCTGCGGGCACTTCGAACGGTACGAGAAGGTCGTAGTAGACTTCGTTGAGGCGTTCGATCACCTCGGGGTCGAGGTTCAGATAGCGCATCGGCACGGTGGACGAAAGCTGCTGTGCGTTTGCCAGCCCCACCTGGAAGACATGCATGCCGCCGTCGAAGACGCCATTGCGGATTTCATCGAAAACCTGCCCGGTGGAAACCGTTCCTGCCTTGATATCGTCCGTGGAAAGGCCGGCTGCCTTGAGCAGCTCCAGATTAAGCCCGTAGGTGAAGCTCGACGGCGTGTTGAGGTTGATCGCATGTCCCTTGATGCCCTCAAGCGATGTGATCCCTGAATCTTCGCGCACAAAGACATTTTCCGGCACGACGCTGAAGATGAACAGCTGTCGCAGGTTCTTGAACTCGTCCGCGATGGGGATGTTGGCGAAGTCATTGCGCTTGTTGTAGGCGAATTCCAGATCGATCAGCGTGTTGAGAGCGATGTCGAGTTCGCTGTTCAGCACCAGACCGAGATTGTCGCGGTAGCCGCCGGTGGTCTGGACGGACAGTTTGTACTTGTCCTGCGCGTTGTTGAACACTTCCGAGATGGTTGCGCCGTTGATGTAGGGGCCGGAGCCGGAGCTGCTGGTTCCGATGGAAAGCTGCTCCTGAGCCGAGGCGGCGGACGAAACCATGATCGAGGCGGCGGCAAAGAGTGCTGCATGCCGGATTTTGGACGGTATCTTGAACATTTACTTCTCCCTTTTGATTACGTGTTCTGGTGTTTTGCGCCGGTTGCCGGGGCGCTCTGGATTCCATCGAGCCTGGCGCGGCGCAGATAGATCAGGGCGACGACGGCAACGCCTGCGATGTCGGTGAGGTAGCCGGGGTTGATGAGCGAGATGGCCGCTGCCGCCAGCAATGCGCGTTCGATCCAGTTGATCCGTCCGGCGCACCAGCCCTGCACCGCGGCTGCCATGGCAAAGACGCCGATCGCAGCCGAGCAGGCCGAAAGCGCGACCGTCATGGCATCACCCTGAAGCAGCAGGGCCGGTGAGAACAGGAACATGAACGCGACAATGAAGCCCGGCAGCGAGTGAACGAATGCAGTGACTGCCGTGCTCCACCAGTTCGCGCGTGCAATGCCGGCAGCCACCACGGCCACGAGGGCCACCGGAGGTGTGGAGCCGGATTTGATCGCGAAGTAGAAGAGGAACAGATGCGCGCCAAGCAGCGGTGCGCCGGCGGCGGTCAGAGCCGGAGCCGTGAACATCGCCAGAAGCAGGTAGGCGATGGGCGTGGGCATTCCCATGCCGAGCAGCGTTGCCGCAACCACGGCGAGGATGGCGGTCATCAGCAGCGAGCCGTCGCTGACCGAGAGGATGATGTCGGCAATGCGCGGTCCAAGGCCCGTTGTCACGATCGCCGCCTGAAGGAGGCCGATTGAGACGATCAGGGCCGTGATCGCGGCCGCCTGGCGCGCGCCACTGTCGAACTGGTCGAGAATGGCCCGGAAAGGCATGCGCGAAACGCTTCGTGCGAGACCGCACACCATTGCGATGCCGATGGCGATGAGGCTGGCGTAAGACGGTGTGTAGGACTCGACTATCAGCAGATAGAAGAGCACGGCGGGCGCGACCAGAAGATGCCATCCATCGGCAAAGCTCTGTCGCAGGCTGGGGATCTCGTCTTCCGGAATGCCTGCAAGGCCGGCCTTGCGCGCCTCGAAATG
This sequence comes from Nitratireductor sp. PBL-C9, assembly GCF_050877045.1. Classification (NCBI taxonomy): domain Bacteria; kingdom Pseudomonadati; phylum Pseudomonadota; class Alphaproteobacteria; order Hyphomicrobiales; family Phyllobacteriaceae; genus Nitratireductor; species Nitratireductor sp. PBL-C9. The sequence continues at coordinate 564,759 of NZ_JBPAXW010000001.1, read as the reverse complement.
CACCACGCAGTAGAGCGAGAGATAGTAGAGAACGGCGGGCAGAATGGCGGCAACTGCAATCGTTGCGTAGGGGATGCCGGTGAGCTGCGCCATGATGAAAGCGGCCGCGCCCAGAATTGGCGGAACGAGCTGTGCGCCTTCCGAGGTGTTGGTTTCCACGGCGGCTGCCACATGCGGCCGGAAGCCGGTGCGGATCATCAGCGGGATCGTGAACGTTCCCGTGGTGACGACGTTGCCGACAGAGCTTCCCACCATGGTGCCGAGACCGGCGCTGGCGACCATCGCGCTCTTGGCCGCGCCGCCGACCTGCCGGCCGGTGGTGGCGTTTGCGACCTTCATGATGAAGTCGCCCGTGCGCGTTGCCTGCAGGGCCGAACCCAGCATCATGAACATGAACAGATAGGATGCCGCGACGCTCAGGCCGGTGCCGAAAAAGCCTTCGGTTGTATAGGCGGTCAGGTAGATGATCCGCTTGAGGTCCATGCCCGCATGCTGCATGACGCCGGGAAAGTAGGCTCCGTAGAGCATGTAGACGACACCGAACACGCCAAGCGCGAACAGTATGGTGGAGTGCCGGCGCGCGGCCTCCAGCGAAATGACGATGATCGCGACGCCGATGGCGACATCCGTGCCTGTGAGGTAGCTGGAGCCCCAGAGATTGATCAGGCGTTCGAAATTGACGATCACATAGCCCATGGTCACGATGGTGGCCGCGGCAAATGTGGCGTCCAGGCCCCATTGAACGCTTCGCATGACCTGCTGATCGGACCGCGTCCGGTCAAGGAAGGCGATGCAGAGCATGGCGCAGGCAAACAGCGCGAGGTGAACGATGGTTGTCTTGTACGGTCCGAAAAGCGTCGCGTATGCCATATAAGCGAATATGAGCATCCCGACCGCTGTCAGCACCCAGTCGACGCCGGAGCGACGCTCTCGCGTGGGTTCTGTCATTTCAACTGATCTCCTTGTGGGGTGGAGCCCTGTGGCGCCTTTTTCAGGTGGCGCAGGGCCGCGTCACACGCTGCAGCGACGTGGACGAAACTTGCTTTTTCGGCGGCGGCGGTGTCGCGGGCAATCAGGGCAGAAGCGATTGCCTGCATCTCCGAATGGCTTGCGTCATGACGTTCCGGGTCGGACATGGACTGCGTCCGCAGAAAGTAGACGCGTTCGATGATCGCATTCAGGGAACGCTGGATTTCCCCGTTTCCGGACCCTTCGATCATGATGTCATAGAATGTCGTGGTCGCTTCCCTGATCGCTGCGAGTTCGCCGGCTCTGAAGGCGTTCTTCAGCCTCTCGGCGGCCCCGGCGATGTCGTTGATCGTGTCACTGGAGGCGCGCTGGGTGAAAAGCCGCGCCGCCAGGGCTTCCAGGCTGGCGCGTACTTCGTAGATGTCCCGGATCTCGCGTGCGCTCATCAGAACGACAATTAGATTGTTGTTGGCGTCGCGACCGACCAGCCCTTTCTCTTCAAGCCGGGCAAGGGCCTCGCGAACAATGGTCCGGCTCACGCCGGTTGCTTCGCAGAGTTCGCGTTCGACGATCTTCTGGCCGGGAGCGAGCTTCCCATCAAGGATTGCACCCTGAATGGTGTCCTGAACCCGCGACCGCAATGTCGGCGTGGTCCGGTCGATGCGCAGCATCTCCATAGTGTGAACGCTCATCAGCCACCTCCCATGCCTGAGACCCGTCGTCTGTTCCTGCCCAAAGCGGGCGGGCCAGCGAATGCCTCGCCGCCTGAACATCGGTATACAATAATACCGTATTACAGAATACTCAACCCGTTTTCTGTTTCGGGGCGGAATCCGGGCGCAGGAGTGGCTAAAGCGGCTCGCCGATGGCCCGAATGTCGTCCGCATCGTTGAAGCAATGCGAGGTTTGCTGCTCGTTAAGGGAGAAAATCAGTCGTTTGTCCGCTCAACCGAGCTGATCGAACGCAAGGCCGCATCAAAGGAGCAGGCCGAAATCTGGTCTAGGGTGATCCAAAGACGGGGCGCTCAGGCGTGGCGGAGAAGAGCTCCGAGTGTCGCTGGCTTTCAACCTTGATGGTCAAAAGCGTTTGACGCCGGTCGATGGAGGCAGTTGCCGACATAGCCCACGGCGCGGTTTCGCGCGGGATCCCGGAAGAACGGGAGTGGAGAGCTGAGTGGCGCTCGCAATAGCCTCTGCGCTGCCCGATTTTCCAATCGAGGGGAGCCGCAAGGCGCACCATGATCTGAATATAGGAAGATGGTCGGGCGGCCTGTCAGCCGCATAAGTTTGCAGGCCCGCAATCGTGACGGTTTCAAGCAGTCACGATTGCGGGCTTTTGCAAGGTTGGTTGCTAGGATTCCTGCGCCTTCCTGGCGACAGAAGCGTGCCAGGGGGTCAGCCAGCCGCGCAGTTGAGCGATCAGCGTGTAGAGCGTCAGTCCAATCAGCGTCAGAAGCACGATCACGGCGAAAAGGCCCGGGACCTGCAACTCCTGCAACATGGCGACGGCGAGATAGCCGAGGCCTTCATTGCCACCGATGAACTCGCCGACGATGGCGCCGATCATCGACATCACTACGGCCACTTCCATGCCGGCCAGAACCACGGGCAATGCGGTGGGCAGGTCGAGCATTGTGAAGCGCTGTAGCGGGTTTGCCTGCAGCATGACGAACACGTCGCGGTCGCCCGGCTCAACGGAACGGAACGCGATCAACGAGTTCGAGAAGACCGGGAAGAATGACAAAGCTGCGGCAATGACGATCTTCGATTCCAGCCCAAAGCCAAACCACAGGATGAAGAGCGGTGCGAGCGCGATTTTTGGAATGAGCTGCAGGCACACAATGAAGGGCTTGAACGCCCATTCAAGCATCTGCACCCGAGCCATTGCCATGCCAAGCGTGATGCCGAGAAGGACGGCGATCAGAAAGCCGGAGACAGCCTCGATCACGGTGACAAGCGCATGACGCCAGACCTCGGCGTCGCTCACCAGTTCGATAAAGGCGACGACGATCTGATACGGCGTCGGCAGGATGAAGGCAGAGACATCGGCAGTGTGCACATACACTGTCCACGCGATCAGAAAGGCTGCAACGGTTGCTGTCGGAAGCGCTATGCGGATGAAACGATCTGTGCCCATCAGTGGCCTCCTGTCAGGCTGGCGCGAAGATGCACGAGCATGTCCTGGAATTCGGGTTTGCGTTGCAGATCAAGCGTGCGGGGGCGCTCGAAAGGCATCTCGATGACCTCGGTAATGCGGGCCGGCCGGGCGGCGAGCACCACAACGCGGTCCGACAGGAATGCGGCCTCGGTGATCGAGTGCGTAACGAGGATGGTCGTGACATGCGCCTTCGCGCAGACCGACATCAGCTCCATGTTCAGCGTGTCACGTGTCATCGCGTCGAGTGCGCCGAAGGGCTCGTCGAGCAGCAGAACCTGAGGTTCGGTGATCAGGGCGCGCGCCAGCGAGGCGCGCTGGCGCATGCCGCCGGAAAGTGCAGAAGGCCGCGCTTTCTCGAAACCCTTGAGGCCCACGGTCTCGCAGAGCGCATGGGCCCGCTCCTCCCGTTCCGCCTTCCTTACCCCGCGAAGGCGCAGGGGCAGGGCGACATTTTCTGCAACGGTGAACCAGGGGAACAGACGCGCCTCCTGGAACATCATGGAGACGGGGCGCGTGGCTTCAACGGATCGTTTGCCGCCTTCCCAGACGGAGCGATCCCGCACGATGATTTCACCCTCGCTCGGCTTTTCAAGACCGGCGATGATGCGCAAAAGGGTGGTCTTGCCGCAGCCTGACGGTCCGAGCAGCGAAATGAAGTCGCCGCGCTGCATGTCGAGCGTTGCATCGCCAATGGCGCGGACGGCGTTCTCGCCCTGACCAAAGGTCTTGCCGACACCCACAATGCGGATGTCGGCCGGGTTGTCCATTTTCATGCTTTCAGAGCCTGATCGAGTAGGTCGTTCGTGTAGAGTTCGGTCGCGGGCACAGCTTTGTCGATGAGCTTGGCGCCAGCAAGCAGATCAACGGCGCTCTCCCAGAGCTCGGGGATGTTGCGGAGGATATTGTCTTCGCCCTTTGAAGCCCAGTTTTCCGCGTTGGTGCGGAGGTCTTTCTGCGCCGTTTCCAGATTTTTGAGGCCAGAGACGTCGTGTTTCTCGCCAATGATCTTGAGAATTGGCAGAAGGTCTTCCGTGGTGACGATTTCCTTGGCCGCGCGGTGCGTAGCGCGCAGGAAGGAGACGAACTTTTCAGGGTTTGCGGCAATCATGTCAGGGCGGGCGACATAGACCTGACCCGGCATACCGTCATCGATCGGCATGACCGAGACATCGTCGCGCGCTGCGCTGGCAATGATCATGGAAGAGGTGTTGCCGATGAAAGCGCCGGCGCGGCCGGCCTCGATCAGCGCGAAGGATGCAGCGGAATCGGCGACCTTGACCTTGTCGACCTTGTCCGGCGAAGCACCGGCCCTGGACATCATCAGGTCGAGCGTGCCCTCCATGGAGCCTCCCAGCGTCGCCATGCCCACCGTGCGACCTTCCAGGTCGGCCATGGTCTTCACTGGATTTTCCTTCGAGGAAAGCAGGAAGAACGGGGAGCGCTGGGCGATGGTGGCGATCGAGATCAGCGGCGCGTCGTTGTTGATGCGTGAGACGATGTAGTTGGTGCCGCCGGTGCGGCCGGAATCCATTTGCTTGGCAATGGTCATCTGCGCCGCAAGGGCCGCGCCCTTGCCAGCCTGCAGGTTCATCGCCAGCCCTTCGTCGGCGTAATAGCCGGCGGCATCCGCATAGATGACCGGCGCGAAGGCCAGTGACAGCGTGAAGGGTGTGATGAAATTAAACGTTTCTTCTGCCTGCCCCTTGATCGGGAATGACAGCATGGCTGCGCTGCTCATCGCTCCCAGCATCAGGTTTCGTCTCGTCAGGTTCACGCGGCTTACCTCCCTGTTCAAATATGAACTCAGTGTTCAATCAAATCTAAGCGCAAATTGCCGGCTATGGCAAGAGCGGTTTGTCTAGCCGGATAATCAGATCCCTCCCGTCTTCAGACGTCAGTGAGTTCGGCAGTCGGAGTTTTCGGAAGACCGCCTAAAAGGCGGGTGATGGCGTCGGCCGTGCGCACCACTTCGCGCCGAACACTGGCGTCGATGCTGTCAATCCGGTCGGCGGAGGCCGCCTGCGTGGCGTTGATGGCGGCAACGACATTGCCTTCGATGTCGCGCACCGGCGCCGCTATGCTTGCGATCCCGGTTTCGAAATTGCCGATCTGAACAATGGAGCGCGCATTCCGGTCACGTTTCCATTGTGCGCTCACCTCGCCCAGGCTGCGCGGTGTTTGCCCTGGCGCGTTCTGATAGGTCTCGTCACGGAAGAGGCGGAACAATTCATCCTCGCTGAGATCGGCCAGCAGGACGCGGCCCATTGTGGTGCCGGCGGCAGGCAGGCGGCTGCCGACGTGAACGATACTGGCAAGGCCCATATGGCTCGGAACGCGCAGCATGTAGAGCACGAAGCGACCATCGCGCACACCCAGATGAGCCGACCAGTCGGTCTCATCTCGGAGTTTTTCGAGTTCGGGCAGTGCGACTTCCACCAGTTCGCGCGTCGCCAGGTAACCATAGCCGAGCCGCAGAACGGCAGGTCCCAGCGCGTACCGCGAGGTTTGCTGATTGTGCAGAAGATATCCCTGTTGTGCCAGCGTGTAGACCGTCCGGAAGGCTGCCGAGCGGGTCGTCCCCAATCTGCGCGCGATGTCCGAAAGCGTCATCTCCCGGTTGTCCGGTGTGAAGGACTGCAGCACCTGCAGGCCGCGGATCAGCCCGGGGACGATGTATTTGTCATCGGAGGGTGGAGCGGGAGAGGAAGGCGAAGATGTTTTGTCCATAAAACACTGTCTAGCAGGTAAAACGCCCTTGATCTAGCGTCCGGTCAACTCAGGAGAGAGGAATAACGATGACGATACACACGACCGCCGCTTCAGCTCTTGCCCAGGACCTTGCCGCGCATACGGGCCGTTTCACCGACAAGACCTTTGACTGGAACGCTTTTCCGTCGAATGCCGGGTTCGACGATCTGGCCCGTGCGCAGATGCGCTATATCGGCGCTGGCGGATCGCCGAAGGTTGGCGACACGTCCACCCTGAAGCCCGATCACTTCACGCTGAGCCTGATCCACAAGGAGCCTGGCAAATACGCCGCCTGCCATAGCCATGAGATCGAAGAGAGCTTCCTCATCATCGATGGCGTTCTGGTCGTTGGCTGGGAGCGTGACGGTGAAGTGGTCGAGGTCAAGCTTGGCGCGAAGGACATGATCCTCAATGCCCGCGAGATCGGTCATGGTTTCCGCAACGATGGCGTGACGCCGGTGCTGATGTCGATCTCTGTCGATGTGGGCAAGCCGCTGCCGCCTGTCTATCACTACCACCCGAAGGAGCATCCGGCGGAACTGGCGCGCAGCTTTGGCGCAGAGCCGGGCAAGACGCTGCCTTTCGACCGCAATGGCAGCCACCCGCTGCAGCAGCTGATGGCGCAGTATGTTGTGCGTCACAACGAACTGCCGACGATCTGGGAAGAGGCCGGTTTCACCCGCAAGGTCTATGTGGGTGAGGGTGGCATTGCTCACGACACCTGCCGCAAGGAGATGCTGGGCATTCCCTCACAGGTCGGCATCAAGCCGATCGTCCGTGACGTCGAAGACGCCTATCTCGTTCTCGAGGGATCGCTCATCGTGGGCTGGGAAGAGAATGGCGAGACCGTCGAGGTGGAGCTCGGACTGCGCGATCTGGTCAAGACGCCGGCCGGTCGCAAGCACTGGTTCCGCAACAATTCCGCAGCGCCGGCAACGGTCTGGTCGGTCATCGGCTCGTCCGAGCCCGACGGGATTGTCTACGAAGCGGCATAGTCTGGTTCGTATCCATGAAAATGCGCCCCTGGCTTTGGTAAGTCAGGGGCGCAGTCATTTCTGCTTCGCTCAAGCTACCTGCAGTGGTTGACCGCCCTCAAGCTGCTTCGGCAAGCTCCGTCGCCCAGGCATTGTAGCCGTAAACCCAGTCGGCATTGGTGCCCTGTTTCAGCCAGTCATTGGCGAGAGATCCCCGCTGGACTTCGGCGGTGCGCGGGATGCGGGCGGTTTCATAGCGCTTCAGCGCCTCCGGTACGGAGGCCGGCGTGACGCCATCGAGTGCACGAGCCAGAACGACAGCGTCTTCAATGGCCATGCATGCGCCCTGCGCCATGAACGGGACCATGGGGTGCGCCGCATCGCCCAGAAGCGTGATTGCTCCACTGGACCAGCGCTCCATCGGTTCGCGCACATGCAGCGCGGAGCGGGTGACCGTTTCGCAGGCATCTAGCAGGGCGCGGGCTTCGGGGTGGAAATCGGCGTAGGCCGCCCGCAACGCGTCGATGTCGCCCGGCAGGGTCCAGCCTTCCTCGGTCCAGTCTTCCTGCGGCGTCGTGGCAAAGACGAATATCTCGGTGCCAAGATTGAGCGGGAAGGTGACGATCTGGTGTGCAGGCGTCGGGCCCCACCATTTGGTGAATGAATCGAGATTGGGAATGCCGTCACCGCGCTCGCGCGGGAAAACGGCGCGGTAGGACACCAGGCCGGTGAAGCGCGGGTGATCCTCGCCGAAGAGGGAATGGCGCACAGCCGAGTGGATGCCGTCCGCGCCGATCAAAACATCAGCTTCAAATCGTGTTCCATCGGAGAGAATGGCGACTGCTCCGCTGTCCGTCTGCTCGGCTGCGGTGACCTCGGTGGCGAAGCGGATCGTGTTTTCCGCCAGTGCGTTTTCGAGTGCGGTCAGCAGGTCAGCGCGGTGAATGGTCAATTGCGGCGCGCCGTAACGTTCCTCCGCTGCCGTGCTCATGGGCAGGCGCGAAGTCTCTTCGCCAGTATCCCAGGTTCTGCTGATGCGGTATTCAGGGCGTGCTGCGGTTCTGCGCAGCAGGTCGCCGATCCCCAGCCCGTCCAGTGCGTGCACCGCATTGGGGGTGAGATTGACGTCGGCGCCGATGCGACCGAAGGCGCGGGCGCGCTCGAAAATCGTGACGTCGTGCCCCTGTTTCTGCAGCGCGATCGCCGTTGCCATTCCGCCGACGCCACCGCCGGCTATGCCGATCTTCATTCAACTCACTCCCGATTTGTTCAAATAAGAACGTATAGTTCAAAAAATAACGATATTGTGTGCAGTGGACACTGTCAACGCGCTCCTGTCGGCCGATGGGGGGATCCTTTCGTGCCTGCTCCCAGACATGATCCGGCGTCTGCTGATGTCCACAGGAGGCCCCGGAAAGGGGCGGTTGACAAGCCGGCCGGGATTCGACATTCTAAATTTGAACAATATGTTCTTATTTGAACATCGATTGGGAGGAACAGATGGACGCCTTTAAAGACCGCCTGTCGCAGCGCGCCTTCGACACTGGGCGTCCCGGGCTGGAGCATCAGTGCCGCGGGCGTGAACTGGATGAGCGCGAAGCCGCATTCGCCGACGCCCTGATGACGATTTACGCCACGGGTGAGCACGATTTTTCAGCCGTTGCGCGGCAACTGACCGAAAAGGGTATCGTTGCACCGCGCTCTGGCCGGTCCGACTGGACTGAGGCGCTGCTTTCAGAGGAGTTGGCGGCGACGAACAAAGAACTCGACGCTGCATACGAGGCGCATGGCTATGGCGCTTGAGTTTCGCTCGGTCACAAAAGAGTTCACCACTGGAACCGGGCAGAACCTCGTCGCCGTCAACGACATCAACTTCCGGGTCGATGAAGGCGAGTTCGTCTCTGTGGTCGGCCCGTCAGGTTGCGGCAAGAGCACAATCCTGAGCATGACTGCCGGCCTTTACCAGCCAACGCGCGGTGAGGTTCTGGTCAGCGACGAGCTCGTCGGCGGTCCCAATGCACATGTTGGTTTCATGTTGCAGAAGGATCTGCTTCTGCCCTGGCGCGATATCGTTTCGAATGTCGAGTTTGGGCTGGAAGCGCGCGGTGTCGCCAGATCGGAACGCCGGGACCGGGCGATGGCGGAGCTGAAACGCTGTCATCTGGCAGGGTTCGAGAAGCACTATCCCTATCAGCTCTCCGGCGGCATGCGCCAGCGTGCGGCGCTCGCGCGGACACTGGCGATCAAGCCGGAAATTGTCCTGCTCGACGAACCATTCTCCGCGCTTGATGCGCAGACAAAGCTGCTGCTGCAAAACAGCTTTGCCGGAACGATTTCTGAAACTGGCAAGACGACGCTGCTGATTACCCATGATCTGGCTGAGGCGGTTCTTATGTCAGACCGCATTCTGGTTCTTTCCGAAAGACCGGGCAGCGTGGTGGCCGAGATCAAGGTTGATTTGCCGTATCGCGAGGAGCCGCTGCGACGCCGGGTGATGCCGGAAGTCAGCGAGTATGCGGCGCAGATATTCAAACATCTGAAGCTGGAAGAAAAAGCCATCTGACTGGCCAGAAACAAAGGGGAATTCTGATGAGACGCATGCTTAAATCGGCTCTCGCCGCTGTTATTCTGACGGCCACTGCCAGCACCGCAATCGCCGCCGAAAAGGTGACATATCTGTTCCCGGCGCCTGATTTTCTGCCCGCGTTTGCGCCGTTCCAGCTTGCCAAGAGCAAGGGGTATTTCGGTGACGCCGGCCTCGACGTTACGTTCCAGGTGGGCAAGGGCGGCGCCGATGTGGCGACGCAGGTGGCTGTCGGTAACGCCGATCTCGGCGGCGGCATCGGCGATACGCCGATTATCGTTCGCGCCAACGGTCTCGACATTCGTGGTGTGGCTCTGCTCGGCGGACGCGGCCTGACGCAGCTTGCTTGGCGCAAGGACAGCGGCATCACCGGCCCTGCCGACCTCAAGGGCAAGTCGATCGGTGTTCTCGCCTTCCAGGACACGACTTACTACAATCTTCTGGGCGTTCTGGCTTCTGCTGAACTCAGCAAGGCCGATGCCGACATTCAGGCGGTCGGCCCCGGCGGCATCATTCAGTTGACCATTGCCGGAAATCTGCAGGCCATGTCGGGTGTGCCGGAATGGATTGCCGCCATCGAGGCTGCCGGCGTCGAGATGGAACAGATGCCGGTCGATGAGGTCTTCCCCGCCATGGCGCAGGCCATCATCGCTTCCGACAAGACCATCGAAGAGCGTCCCGAGGTTGTGCGCGGTTTCGTCGGCGCGGTGCTCAAGGCGGTTGCCGATATTTCTGCCGATCCGGCGCAGGCCGCCAAGGACTATGTCGCCGCCGTTCCGCAGCATGCAGGCAAGGAAGCCGAGATCGAGGGCATCCTGCGCTCCTACGCGACACTGGTTTATCCTGAAGGTGAAAACCAGCCCCTCGGCGCATTCGATCCAGAACGTATCGGCAAGGTGCAGGCGTTCTATGTCGACAGCGGCATTGTCCAGACCGCCGTCCCGATTGAAGACCTCTACACGAATGATTTCGTCCAATGACAGAGGTCAGTTCGATGGAGACCGGGGCGAAAGCCCCGGCCAAGGTGGCAAAGCCCCTCATGAAGACGCAGAGCAGCACATTTCTTGCCAGCATGGCGCTTCTCGTTCTCGTGCTGCTGGCGTGGCAGTTCCTGCCGCCGGCGCTCGGGGTGCCGAAGTTCATCATTCCGACGGTGACAGACTGCCTGAGCGAGATGAAGCGTATGCTGCTTCAGGAAGGGCTGGTGGGGCACACGCTCTCAACGGCGCTCTACACGGTGCTCGGCTTTGTCATCGGGTGTCTGCTTGGCGCGGTGATCGGCTATCTGCTGGGAATGTCCGAGTTCTGGGAGAAGGTGCTTTCGCCCTACATCCTCGCGCTGCAGATCGCTCCGAAAGTGGCGTTCGCTCCGCTCTTCATCATGTGGTTCGGCTACAACGCCATGCCGAAACTGCTGGTGACGGTTCTGATCGTATTCTTCCCGGTGCTGGTCAACGTGTTGCAGGCAATGCGCACGGTCGACCGTGATCTGGTCAATCTGGCGCGCGCCTACAATCTTTCCCGCTGGGGAATTTTCATGAAGGTCGAGATGCCGTCCACCCTGCCGAACCTGATGGCCGGGCTTAGGATTGCGTCCACCCTCGCGGTGATCGGCGTGACGGTCGGCGAACTGGTCGGCGGAAACACGGGCCTTGGCTTTCTGATTTCCTACGGTGGCGGACAGGCGAATGCGGCGATGGTTTTCAATTCCATCGTGCTGCTCACCGTGATCGGTTTCCTGCTCTACGCGGTGCTCGTGCGGATCGAGGATCGGGTGCTGCACTATTTGCCGAGAGCCCAGCACTAGGCGCTTCCAACAATCATCACCGCCGGAAGCGGGAGGCTTTCGGATATCCATGACGGAGACGGACATGACAGGCATCGACAAGAAATCGCTGATCGAGGAGCGCGTGAACTCAGGTCTGCGTGGCCAGTGGTATCCGGTGGCCAAATCGGTTGAGATCAAGGCGAGCAGGCCTTACGGCACGCGCTTGCTTGGCGACAAGATCGTTCTGTGGCGCGATGCCGAGAACCGGCTGCGCTGCGTCGAGGACTTCTGCCCGCATCGGGGCGCGCCGCTGTCCTATGGCGAGATCCATGAGGGGAACGTCAGTTGCCGCTATCACGGCGTCGTCGTCAATGGCGAGGGTGTGGTGGTGCGGGTGCCGGCGATGCCGGAATGCGCACTGGAGGGGCGCAAGGCGCTGAAGTCTTTCGAGGTCGCGGAAGCCGGCGATGCAGTGTTTGTCTACGTGCCGTCGATCGAGGAGCCGGAAGCGCCGCCGCTGGCGCTGCCGAAAGAGCTGACGAGTGACGACTGGACGGGTTTTCTGTGTACCGGCGAGTGGCAGGCCAATTATCGCTATGCGCTCGATAATCTCGCCGACCCGATGCATGGCTGCTACCTGCATGCGGAGAGCTTCACCCTGGCCTTCGGCTCCAAGCAGGACCTGATGAAGCTCGACAAGACCGATGCCGGTTTCCGGGTCAGCCGGGTGGGGCAGGTGGGGGAGAACTTCGACTGGACCGAGTTCGAGGTGCATCCCGGTTCGATGTTCTGCTTCCTGGAGATTCCGTATCCGCCGGCCGCAGGGCCGGGTGGCGTCTTCCGCATCATCGGTTTTGTGACCCCGCTCGACGCCAACAGCTGCAAGGTCTTCTTCTGGCGCATGCGGCAGGTCTCGGGTCTGGCGCGTGAGAGCTGGCGCTTTCTCTATCGCGCCCGGCTGGAAAAGACCCACTGGGATGTGCTCGAGCAGGACCGGGTCATGCTGGAGGGCATGCCCGATGATGCGCGCAAGCGCGAAATGCTCTACCAGCACGATCTCGGTGTTTCCCGTGTCAGGCAGATCCTGACGCGCGCCGCCAAGAGCCAGGTCGAGGCCGAGATGGCGGCCGAATGATGCTTGAGGGACGCACAATACTCGTCACCGGGGCCGCGCGCGGCCTTGGTGCGGAGATTGCCAGATGCCTGGCGCGGCAGGGCGCAAACCTTGTGCTCGCGGATATCGCCGAAGAAGAGGGACGGGGGATCGCGGAAGAAACAGGCGCGCGCTTCATCGCGCTTGATCTCGGCGAACCAGCCTCGGTCGAGGCCGCAGCCAAGGTGTTGGAGGAGGTGTGCGCGGGCGCTTTGCATGGCCTCGTCAACAACGGCGCGATAGCGACGGGCATTGGCGGGATACCGTTCGACGAGATCGACATCGACAGCTGGGACCGGGTGATGCGGGTCAATGTGCGCGGCACGTGGCTGATGACACGTGCGGTGACGCCGCTTCTGAAAGCGTCGGGATCCGGGCGTATCGTGAATGTGGCGTCGGATACGGCTTTGTGGGGCGCGCCGCGCCTGATGTCCTATGTGGCGAGCAAGGGAGCGCTGATGTCGATGACACGCTCGCTGGCGCGCGAACTGGGGCCCGACCGTATCGGTGTGACAGCCGTCGCTCCAGGTATTCTGACAACGGAATCGACCGACTATGTGCCGGAGGCTCGTCACAGGCTCTACGCCGAAGGGCGGGCAGTGCCCGGAGAACAGGCCCCGGACGAGATCACCGACGCCATCGCCTTTCTGCTGAGCGAGGGAGCACTCGCGCTGACCGGGCAGGTTCTGCCGGTCAACAATGGTTTTGTCTTCAATTGAGGCGGTCATGAATTTCAAAGAGCACACATCCGGCACAATCGACTATCTGGAGCGCCCCGGTTCGGGTGGCCCGACGCTGGTGATGCTGCATGGGGTCGGTTCAAACGCGGCCTCTTTCGTTCCGCTTCTTCCACATTTGCCACGCGACTGGCGCGTCGTCGCCTGGAACGCGCCGGGCTATTGCGGATCGGACCCGCTCGACGCGGAATGGCCTTTGGCGAGCGACTATGCAGGTGCATTGAAGGCGTTTCTTGATCGGCTTGAGCTGGACCGTGTTCTTCTTGCCGGTCACTCGCTCGGCTGCCTGATGGCGGCTTCATTCGCCAGTGGGCATCGTGATCGCGTCGCCCATCTCCTGTTGAGTTCGCCGGCACTTGGTCATGGTGTCCCGCGCGGCGCAGCGCTGAGCGCGGCTGCTCAGGCGCGTATCGATGATCTGGAGATGTTGGGCGCTGAGGAATTCGCCGATCTGCGCGCGCCACGGCTGGTCTACCAGCCGGAGGCCAATGCGGACATCGTGCGCCGTGTGCGCGACGGCATGGCTCTGGTCAGCGCCCCGGGTTACCCGCAGGCCGCACGCATGCTGGCGTCGGGTCGTCTGCTTGACGATGCGGAGCGACTGCAGGTGCCAACCGACGTCATCGTCGGGGCGGAGGATGTCGTGACGCCACCCGACTCCGCGCGTCGCGCCCATGCGGCTCTGCGTCAGCCATGGCGCGGCGCGCTCACGCTCGTGCCTGACGCCGGACACGCCCTTTATCAGCAGGCTCCCGCCGCTTTTGCAGCGGCTCTGGAAGCGCTTGCGGAAACAGCCGGTTGAGGCCGGAAGGAGGAATGAACATGGCAGAAACAGTTCGTGTCGGCAGCCTTCGCGGCATCATGATGCGTGGGCCGGGCATCACCGCCACGCTGCCGTTCTATGAGGATATGTGGGGCCTGAGCCTTGCCCACAAAGAGGACGGCATAGCGCTTCTCCGGGGCACGGGGGACGAACCCTTTCTCTATGGTTTGAAGGACGGACCTGTCTACGGCATTGAATATGTGCATTTCGCCATGCCGGACCGGGCTTCGATGGATGCGCTCCATAGCCAGGTGGTTGCGCGCGGCGGCATCGCGCTCGGCAAGCCGGGGCCGTTCGATGACCATGCCGGCGGCTACGGCTTCGAGATGCTGGACCCGGACAACCGGCGGCTGCGTTTCCGCACCGAGGCGCTGAGCCTTGACGAAGAGCCCGAATGGGCCAAGCCGCGCAAGGTGAGCCATGTGGTGCTGAACACGCCGGACATGGAAGGCGTGCAGGAATTCTACACCCATGTTCTGGGCTTTCGCGTTTCCGATTACTCGGCCGACCAGATGGTTTTCCTGCGCTGCAATTCGGATCATCACTCCATCGCACTGGTGCGCGGCAACTATGCCAGCGTCAACCACGTTGCGTTTGAGATGCCGTCCATCGACGAGTTCATGCGGGGCATTGGCCGCATGAAACAGAAAGGGCATGTGCCCACCTGGGGGCCTGGCCGGCATGGGCCGGGCAACAATCCGTTCGCCTACTTCGTCTCGCCGTCGGGCTTCGTCATCGAGTTCACCTCCGAGCTGCAGCAGATCGATGAGGCAACACACGAGGCGCAGGTCTGGCCGCGCGACAAGCCCGAGGCGATGGACCGCTGGATGACGGCTGGTCCGCCGACGCCGGCTCAGCGCGCCGTGATGCAGGGGCGTCCCGATCCCGGTTTTCCCGAACTCGCACCCGCCAGGAGCAACATCTGATGCATTACGGATATGACGGCAAAGTCGCGGTGGTCACCGGCGGTTCGTCGGGAATAGGCCTGGCCACGGTTGAGACGCTGCTCCAGTCGGGAGCGAGCGTGGCCTTCTGCGCCCGCACGGAAAGCAGGCTCAACGATGTAGCGGCCGTAATGGTTCGCGACTATGGCGAAGAGCGTGTCATGGCGCGTGCCTTCTCGGTTCTCGAACCGGATGCGGTGAAGAATTTCGCCAGCGCCGTGGAAGACCGCTTCGGGCGTTGCGACCTTCTGGTCAACAATGCCGGGCAGGGGCGCATCTCCACCTTTGCCGAAACGACAGATGATGACTGGCGCGCTGAATACGAACTGAAGCTGTTCAGCCAGATTCACCCGACGCGCGCTTTCCTGCCGATGCTGCGCAGGGCGAAGGGAGCCATCGTCGCGGTCAACTCGCTTCTTGCCTACCAGCCCGAGCCGCACATGGTCTGCACCTCTTCGGCGCGCGCCGGTGTGCAGAACCTCATCAAATCGCTGAGCGTCGAACTCGCGCCTGACGTGAGGGTCAACTCGATCCTGCTCGGTCTTGTCGGTTCCGGTCAGTGGTCGCGCCGCTTTGCAGAGCGCGAAGACCAGACCCAGAGCCGCGCCGACTGGTACGGCGCGCTGGCGGCAAAGAAGGGCATACCACTCGGCCGTCTTGGCAATCCTGCGGAAGCCGCTGCGGCAATCGCTTTTCTTGGCTCGCCGGCGGCGAGTTACATCACAGGCGCACAGCTCGAAGTTTCGGGCGGCCTGTCTCGTTACATTTGAAGGACACGGGATGAAACTCGAAACAATCACAGCCTCCGAGACGGTTGGGGACCTTATCGCCCGCTATCTCGCAGAGATCGGCGTTACCACCGTGTTCGGGGTCATCTCCATTCACAACATGCCGATCCTCGACGCCATCGCGCGGCAGGAGCGGATCCGGTTCGTGCCGGCGCGCGGCGAAGCGGGCGCCATGAACATGGCCGATGCCTTTGCCCGTGTATCCGGTGAGCTGGGTGTCTGCCTGACCTCCACGGGAACGGCTGCCGGCAATGCGGCGGGAGCGCAGGCCGAGGCGCTGACCGCCGGCTCGCGGGTTCTGCACATTACCACGCAGGTCGATCTGGAGTTTGCCGACCGCGACCGCGCTGCGATCCATGATGTGCCGCGCCAGCCGGAGATGTTGCGCGGCGTCTCGAAGGCAGTGTTCCGCATGTGGGACGCAAACGGAGCGGTTGGCGCGCTCACCGCAGCGGTGTCGGCTGCGCTTTCCGCGCCGACCGGACCGGTAAGTCTGGAAATTCCCGTCGATGTTCAGAGAACGCCGGCGTGTCCGGCCACGCGCATCCATAAACCGCAGCCGATCCGCCCAATTGCGCCGGAGAGTGTGATCGACGAAATCGCCGAACTGGTGAAGAAGGCGAAACGCCCGCTTCTGTGGCTTGGCGGTGGTGCTTGTGCCGCCGGCAAGGAAGCCACTGAGTTGATGCGGCGTGGTTTTGGCGTCGTCACATCAACCAATGGCCGCGCCATTGTGTCGGAAGCAGAGCCGGCAAGCCTGGGCGCGTTCAATATGACGCCGGAAGCCGTCGAGCTCTACAAGAGCTGCGATCTGATGATCGTTGTCGGTTCGCGTCTGCGCGGCAATGAAACCCGCAACAACAAGATGCCGCTGCCCCGGCCTCTGGTGCAGATCGACGCCGATGCGGCGCAGGGCGGTCGGAACTATCCGGTTGAGGTCTTCGCTCACGGTGATGCCGCAGACACGCTGGCCCGCCTGCTCGAGCGCCTGCCGGACACGCTCGACACTGACACCAACCTGTCCTTCGACATCGCCCGCACGCGGGCCGAAGCGGAAGGCCGGATGCGTGATGTTCTCGGCCCCTACCGGGTTGTCGCCGACACGCTGGCGGATCGGATCTTCTCCAACGGACATCCCTGGGTTCGTGACGTCACCATCTCGAACTCAACGTTCGGCAATCGCTATGTGCGGATTGCAGATCCCAAACTCGGCGTTCACGCGCTGGGTGGAGGCATCGGTCAGGGTGTGGCCATGGGTGTCGGGGCGGCGGTCGCCACCAGGGGAGCCAAGGCGATCACGCTTCTGGGCGATGGCGGGACGATGCTCGGTCTTGCCGAGATGATTACCGCCGTTGAGGAGAATGCGCCGCTCGTCTACCTGTTGATGAACGACAAGGCCTACGGCGTGATCCAGAACATTCAGGATGCGCAATATGACAGCCGCCGACACTATTCGGCATTGGCGACGCCTGACTTTGCCGGGTTCTGCAAAGCAATCGGCATGCCGCATCGGGTGATCAGCGATGTCGCTGAATTCCCCGCTGCCTTCGATGAGGCTGTGGCCGCTGACGGACCGCAGCTTATCGAGATCGATATGTGCGCGATTGGCCCGTTCAACGAGGCGTTTGCCGGCCCGCCGGCGGGTGCTGCGGGCAAGGGAGAATAGAGCGATGCGGCTTGGAATGATCGGCTTTGGCAACATCGCGCAAACCCTGCTCACCCAGCTGAAGCAAACGCTCGATGCGCCGCTTGAGCATCTGGCTGTGCTGGTTTTGCCGGAAATGGTGGACGAGACGGAAGCGCGTCTGGCGAGTGAATTCGCGAGCGTGGCCGGAGAGTTCGCCGTGGTCACGGATGCGCAGGCGCTTTTGTCTCATCGGCCCGAATTGGTGGTCGAGTGCGCCGGACACGCTGCGGTTCTCGCGCATGCTCCTTCGGTTTTGCACGCCGGCATCGATGTGGTGATCGTCTCGATTGGCGCGCTCTCTGATGAAGCGCTGGAGAAGGAATTGCGGGCGGCCGCCAGCGCCGGTGGGGCGCGGCTTATTCTGCCTGCTGGCGCAGTGGGAGGTGTGGATCTTCTTTCCGCGCTGGGAGCGGCCGGTGGACTGGAGGTGCGCTACCGTGGCTCCAAGCCACCGCTAGCCTGGAGTGGAACGCCAGCCGAGCAGGCGCTTGATCTTCGCGCACTGGACGATGCCGCGATCTTTTTCCGTGGCACGGCGCGTGAAGCCGCACGGGAATTCCCCAAGAACGCCAATGTCGCGGCGACGCTGGCGCTGGCCGGAGCAGGATTTGAGGCGACCCAGGTCGAGCTGGTTGCCGATCCTGCGGCGCCCGGCAATGTCCATGAATACTCGGTTGTCTCGCCGCTGGCGAAATACACGATGCGCATCGAGAACCTGCCGTCGGCAGGGAACGCCAAGACATCCGTTTCAACGGTTTACAGCGTGTTGCGGGAGATCCGGAACCGGATCGGCCCGGTGGCGATTTGAGATGGAGGCGAAGATGATCGAACTGCCGCAGAACAAGCTCTTCGTCGCTGGAGAATGGGAAGAGGGAAGCGGGGCTGAAATCACCTCGATCTTCCCCGCCGATGGCAGCGTCAACCGCGTGCTTCGTGGCGCGAGCGTCGCCGATGGGGAGCGCGCCATCGAACGGGCAAAGAAGGCGCAGGCAGACCCGGCGTGGCGCAATCTGAAGCCGCATGAGCGCGCACGCTTCCTATATGCCATTGCGGACGGCATCGAGGCGAATGCCGAGCGCATCTCCCATATCCAGAGCCGTGACACGGGCAAGACCCCGCGGGAAACGGGGGCGCTGGCTGCCTCTGCCGCCGGCACATTCCGCTATTTCGGTGCGGTGCTTGAGAGCGCGGACGAGGCGCTCACGGTGCAGCGCGGCGACGCGCTGACCATGTCGGTCCATGAGCCGCTGGGCCTGGTCGGTGCGATCACGCCCTGGAACTCGCCGATTGCCTCGGATGCGCAGAAGGTTGCTCCGGCGCTGGCGGCAGGCAATGCGGTTCTGTTGAAGCCCGCTTCCTGGTCGCCGCTCGTTTCGCTGGAGCTGGCGCGGATCATTGAGGCTTCAGGCCTGCCCAAGGGGCTGTTTTCGGTGCTTCCCGGCGCAGGGCGCGAGATCGGAAACCTTCTGGTCGAGCACCCCGATATCGCCAAGATCAGCTTTACCGGCGGCACGGCGACGGGCCGCGCCCTTGCCGTGAAAGCGGCGCAGAAACTGATGCCGGTTTCTCTGGAGCTTGGCGGCAAGTCTCCGACGATTGTCTTTGCCGATGCCGACATCGAGCAGGCACTGGCCGGTGTGCTGTTCGGCATCTTCTCTTCCACCGGGCAGAGCTGCATTGCCGGTGCGCGCCTGTTTGTCGAGCGGCCGATCTACGACCAGTTCGTTGAACGCCTCGTGGCTGCGACCCAGAGGCTGAGGGTGGGGCATCCATTCGAGGCCGACACGCAGGTTGCGCCGATGGTTCACATCGATCATCGCGACAGCGTTGCAGAACATGTTCGCCGGGCGCGCGAAGAGGGCGCTGAAGTGCTCATTGGCGGCGGCGCTCCCGAAGGGGCGGCCTTTGACAAGGGGGCTTACTATTTGCCGACCATTCTGGCCGGCGTCGACAACAAGGCGCGCATCTGCCGCGAGGAAGTGTTCGGCCCTGTTCTGGTGGTTCTGCCGTTTGACAGTGAGGAAGATGTCATCGCGCAGGCCAACGACAATGAGTATGGCCTGGCCTGTGGTCTCTGGACCCGCGATTTCCCCAAGAGCTGGCGGGTCGGCAACGCCATCGGCGCGGGCACCGTCTGGATCAACACCTACAAGCAGTTTTCGATCTCCACGCCCTTCGGTGGCGAGAAGGAAAGCGGCATGGGACGCGAAAAGGGACGCGAGGGCCTGCGTGCCTACATGGCGCAGAAGTCGTTCTACACCGACCTGTCGGGCGCACCGCACCCCTGGGCGGCAGCCACGGTGCAGGCAAAATGAGCCGCGCGGTCGCCATTGTCGGTTCGGGCCCGTCCGGTTGTTATCTGGCGCAGGCGCTGCTGAAGGCCGAGCCGGATCTCAGGCTCGACCTGATCGATCGCCTTCCCGTTCCCTATGGCCTCGTGCGTTATGGCGTGGCGGCCGATCATCAGGGAACAAAGGGCGTTATCCGCCAGTTCGAACGCCTGTTCGAACGTCAGGGCGCTGGCTTCATCGGCAATGTCTCAATCGGCGATGATGTGAGCCTCGATGATCTGCGTGCGGCTTATGACGCGGTGGTGCTCGCCGCCGGATTGTCTGCGGATCGCGCGCTTGATATTCCGGGCGAGGCATTGTCGGGCGTCCACCGCGCGGGTCGCCTTACGCGGGCGCTCTACGAACACCCCGACGCCGAGCCGTTGCCTGAACTGGGCAGCCGGGTGGTGATCATGGGCAATGGCAATGTCGCCATCGACATTCTGCGCCTGCTTGCAAAGACGCCGGAGGAACTTGCCGGTTCCGATCTGGGCGCAGGGCCGACCGCGTGGCTGGCCGCTTCCGGTATTGAGGAAATAGAGATTGTCGGCCGTTCGCCGGCAGCCGCCGCGAAGTTCGATCCCGTAATGATCAAGGAACTGGCGAAGCTTGAAGGTGTGAGCATCCGCGTTGTTGATGCGGGTGTCGGCGACGACCCGGCTGCGGCGAAGAAGATCGCGGCGCTCGAAGCGATTGACGGTCATGGTTCCGGCGAGCGTCGCATCACTTTTCGTTTTGGCCTTACCCCGGTCGAGCTTTCCGGTGTCGACGGTCGTCTTCAGGAGGCCCGTTTCGAAGACAGGCAGGGCGAGCTCCTTGTCCTGCCATGCAGCGCCTTTATCACCGCGATTGGGTTCGCGGCGCAGGAAGGGCTGCCCCGCGATGCGATGATCGGCGGGGCTGTGGACCCGGAAGCCGGTGTCATCGATGCTGGCCTTTATGCAACGGGCTGGTTTCGCCGTGGCCCACAAGGAACCATCCCTGACAACCGCGCTGATGCGCAGCGTCTGGCAGAGCGCATTCTAACTGATCTGCAGACAAATGGCGGATCGGCGGTGAAGCCAGGCCGCAACGCTTACCCTGCGTGGGCCGATGCGGTCGATTATCAGGGCTGGAAACGCATCGACGCAGCCGAAATCGCCGCCGCCCCGCAGAACCGCTGCCGCGCCAAGATCGCTTCACGGGACGCCATGCTGGCGCTCGCCTTTCAGAAAAAGGAGCCTCAACAATGAACATTATGCTTCTTTACGGCACCGAGACCGGCAATGCCGAAATGCTGGCCGAGGACATTGTGGGCGAGCTTTCGGGCGAGCACGATGTCGGTTGCTGCAATCTGTCGGATTTTTCGCCCGACTCATTCGAGACCGGCCGGCTTTATCTGATTGTCTGTTCATCATATGGCGATGGCGAATTGCCTGCTTCGGCGCAGCCCTTTGCCGCCGCTTTGCAGGCATCCACACCGGATCTGGCAGGCGTCCATTTCGGCATTTTCGGTCTGGGTGACAGCGAATACGAAGAGACTTTCGGCTTCGGCAGCAAGGGGCTTGCGGAACTGTTGGCTTCACAGGGCGCGGTGCAGATCGGCGAGCGCATAACGCATGATGCGTCAGGCGGCGATATGGCTGAAGATCTGGCTTTCCCCTGGGCCGCGCAGATCGTGGCGCTGGCCGAGGAAAAAATCAGCGAGACAGCGTGATGAAGGCGGCCGAGATACGGGCGCTGGTCTGCGCACCCTGGAGGCATGGAGATTGCGTAGACCTTTCCGGTGTCGTCTGCGAGGGCACCCTGGATCTAGCCGGGCTCGACCTTACGGGTGTGGACTTCACGGGCGCATCTTTTCCTGACGGTATCGATGCGACGGGCACCCGCTTTCTCGGCGTAAGCTGGTTCAGCAATGCGCGTTTTGGCGGAAAGACCCTTTTCGCACATGCGGTGTTCACCAATGATGCCCGCTTCGATCAGGCGATTTTTGCTGCTGAAGCATGTTTCGAAGGAGCGGAGTTCCGCGGCATCGCACGGTTTGACAGGGCGGACTTTGCAATGGGAGCGAATTTTCAGCGTATCGCGTGCTACGGGAATTTTTCGCTGCACGGCGTGTGGGTGCGGGGGAAGGCGTCTTTCCAAAAGGCCGAGTGGCTGGGCGGATTGTGGTGCGAGGCCGCGCAATTGCCGGAAAACGCAGACTTCGCAGACACGCAGGTGCATGGTCGCCTTTGGTTGCGCAATGCGCTTGTGGGAAACAGGCGATTGCGGAGCGGCACCTTCCCGCTTTCCTACGGCTACACCTACAATTGATCGGCTGACCAGCCGCGATAACCGAGCGCTTCGGACATGGCGCGTGCGACGGCCTTGAGCTCCTGTTCGATTTTCCCGGCGTGGGGCCCGTCCTCGGCGAAGACGCTGGCGTGGCCGGTTACATTGATGGCGCCGACGGCGCGCGCTTGGTGGTCGTGGATGGCGACCGCAGCGGATCCGATCTCAGGTTCGAAGTTCGCGACGCTCCAGGCGATCCCGCGCGCGCGATCCGCCAGTAGCTGTTTTTCAAGCTCGGCAAGCGTCGTGCGCGTTTTGGTCGTGAAGGATTCCATTGCCTGACCGGCATAGAGCGAACGAAGCGATGCGATCGGCAGTTCCGCCAGAAGAATGCGGCCGATCGTTGTCGCATGGGCCTGCAATCTTGTGCCTTCGCGCACCGTGCTGGCGAGGTGGGAATTCGGCGTTTCGCGCGCCAGATACACGATCTCACGCCCCTCCAGAACGCCAAGATGCGCTGACAGGTTAAGCGAATCGACAAGCTGCTTGAGGAACGGTCGCGCCACCTGAAGAATGCTGCGTTCGTTCAGCGCTTCCGACGCCAGCGCGATCAGTCCGGTACCGAGGCGATAACCACCATCGTCGGCAATCGGTTCGATGATGCTTTCAGTCTCGAGCGTTGCAAGAAGGCGGATGAGCGTGGTGCGATTGATGTCGAGCGCTTTTGCGGCATTGCTGATGTTGCGGCACCGATTGCCCGCCGCGATATAACGAAGCAGTGCAATCGCCCTTGTGACGGGAGGAACGACGTAAAGTGGTTCTTTCGTTTCTGTTTTTTGCTCTTCCGCCACGAACGGCCCCGCTGAATTGCTCTTATTTGGCCGCGTTTATCATATTTGAACAGCATGCAGTAGATGGCTATCTGGGAATGGACCCAGAATATGACGGCAGCGACGACTTGGATTGCCTGAAAGAATCCGCGCGCGCATCGGCCGCGGCGGGGCGTTATACATTGCCAGTCCTCAAATTTCGCCTATGCCGGCCGGTCCCCACGACGTGCGCTTGAAGACACCCAACCTATTCGGCGTCCGTCATCACGTTGAACAGGCAATCGCCTCGCTGCGTCAATGTGGGGAAGCGGCGGCAGCTGATCATGCCGGAGGTTGAAAAATGGAGTTCAACCGGGTCTCTCATTGGACTATCGGGAAAGTGGATGCGCCCGGCCAAATCGCCGGCTGTAACCATTTCGCCGAGATCGGCATTCGGTTCGAACAGCCCGCCTTCGGGAGTGTAAATCGCTGCTTCCCGTCCCAGTGAGCGCATGAGGCGCGTCGAGGACGTGTCGTCGACATCCAGGCCCGGTGCAATTCCGAAGTGCTTCAGGACGCGACGGACACCGGTTTCGGCTATCGCCAAACCGCGAGGCGACAGGGTTGCGCCGCCTCCGAGTTCTGTCGTCAGCGCCGGAATACCGCGTTTGGCGGCTGCGGCATACAATGTGGTGTGCCCACCACCGCCGCTTCCATCGGTCAACACGCTGAATGGCGCACCGAAGGCATCGAGGAGCGCCATCACTTTTTCTCTGTGATCGTCGTTCGAGCCGGGATGCGCCAGCGCCAGCGGCAGATAGTCGAGTGAGCGTCCGCCCGAATGCAGGTCGATCACCAGATCGCATTTCGGGAACAGAACCCTGTCGACATAGTGCGCGATCGCAGCCGTCGGTCCCATCTTCGGGTCACCCGGAAAGAGGCGGTTGAGATTGCCCTCGTCCAGCGGGGAGACGCGTCGCCCCGCCATGACGGCAGGAAAGTTCAGAGCGGGCATTATAATGACGCGGCCATTGACTTCCTCTGGCTGAAGTTCGCGCGCCAGGCGGTTGAGGGCGATCTGCCCTTCATACTCATCTCCGTGCGTGCCTGCCGTCAGCAGAAGCGTAGGGCCTGTCCCGTTGGCGATGACCACCAGAGGGATGGGGATCCACCCATAGGCGGACAGGTCCGATGAATGCGGCAGGCGGAGATAATCGGATTGCTTGCCAGATCGCTCGTAATCAAGCCCGGTCCAAAGCATGCTGACGTCAGACATTCTGAACAATACTCTCTGATGGTTTTAAAGGATCTGGCTGAGGAAGCGCTGTGTCCGCTCGTTCTCGGGATGAGCGAAGAACGTTTCGGGTGGTGCTTCCTCCACCACTGATCCGCCATCCATGAACACGACACGGTCTGCAACTTTTCTGGCAAACCCCATCTCATGCGTGACGCAGAGCATCGTCATGCCGTCGCGGGCCAGTTCCGTCATGACGTCCAGAACTTCCTTGATCATCTCGGGGTCTAGAGCGGATGTGGGTTCATCGAACAACATGACGCGCGGATGCATGCACAGAGCACGTGCAATGGCGACGCGCTGGCGTTGCCCGCCTGAGAGCTGGCTTGGATAGGCGTCCGCCTTTTCCGGGATTTTGACCCGTGCGAGGTAGTGCCGCGCGATATCCTCTGCCTCGCGGCGCGGCAGGCGTTTTGCGCGCGTCAGGGCCAGGGTGCAATTTCTGAGCACAGTGAGGTGCGGGAACAGATTGAAGTGCTGGAAAACCATGCCGACATTCCGGCGGATTTCATGCATGGCGCGCACGCCGGTTCCGACTTCGCGGCCATTCACGCGGATCTCGCCCTGCTGATGCTCTTCCAGCTGGTTGACGCAGCGGATGAGCGTCGATTTGCCGGAACCGGACGGCCCGCAGATGACGATCTGTTCACCGGTTCCGACTGTGAGATCGACATCCTTCAGGACATGCAGCTTGCCGTACCATTTGTTGAGTTTCTTGATTTCAACGGCTGGCTTCATTTCCAGCGCGCTTCCCACAACTCCCGTGGACATTGCTTCTACGGCAGTCATGTTATCGTTTCTCCGATGCCAAGAGCTTGTTCTCCAATACACGCACGAGCTGTGCGATCGATACGGCGAGGATCAGGAAGACCACTCCGACGATCAGCATCGGTTCTGCGTAGCGAAAAGTGTCGCTTGAGACTTCCATCGCAGCGCCGAGCATTTCCGGGACAGCAATCACGGCCAGATAGGGCGTCGCCTTCAGGATCGATACGAAGTAGTTGCCCATCGGGGCCGCGATGTTGCGCAACATCTGGGGTGCGATGACGAATATGATGGTGTCGAAGTGCTTGAGGCCCAGTGCCGTTGCTGCTTCGAATTGCCCGGCCGAGATGGTGTCGATACCCGCCTTGAAGACTTCGGCCAGATAACCGCTGTAGTAGACGCTTAACGCCAGAACGCCGACGGCGTATGCGGGTAGCGTCACGCCGTAGAACGGCAGCACAAAGTACAGAAAGTAGATCTGCACCAGAACCGGGGTGGACCTGATGAAGTCAATGACAAACCGCATCGTGTAGCCGAACAGACGGCCGCTGCGGCGAAGGATCTCCAGAAGAAAGCCGAGCAGGGCAGCACCCAGACAGCTCGCAATGGCGACCCAGATCGTCGTGCCCACGGCGGCGAGTATCGTGGGCAGAACGGAGAGGGCGAAGGCGAAATCAAACGTCACGCTGTCCCCTCCCTTCAATGCTCACGCGCCGCTCCGTCCAGCGTCCAAGAATGGTCGCGGGGTAACAGACGATGAAATATGCAAGCAGCAGGGCCGTGTAAGTGCCGACCGGATCGTATTGCAGTTGCGAGATTTCCTTTGCACGGAAAGTCATGTCCGTGAGGGTGATCAGCGAAACGAGCGCCGTTCCCTTGATCAGCTGTATGAACTGATTGATGAAAGTCGGCATCATGGCTGCAAAGGCCTGCGGCAGCTCGATCAGGCCCAGGATCTCGATCCGCCGCAAACCCAATGCCTTGCCTGCCTCCACCTGGCCGACATCCAGCGCCTGCAATGCGGCCCGGACCGACTGGCTGCCATAGCCGCCAATGTTCAGTCCGAGCGCCATCGCGCCCACGGTGATGCCGGAGAGTGTTATGCCGAAGCTTGGCAGTGAGTAGTAGAAAACGAAGAGCAGGATAATCACCGGTGAACTGCGCCAGAACTCGATGATCGAGGTCACGAGCAGATGCGCAAATCCCTTGGTGAAATGCTGTAAAACGCCAAAGACAAGAGCGAAGGGCACGGCGAACATCATCCCGTAGAAGGTAATGGTGGCTGTTACGCCGAGCCCCTCGAAAATGCCGGCAAGCGTGGCTGTAAAACTCACTGCACACCCTCCGGATCAGTCGCGGTCAACTGATGCATTATTCGCTACAGATCGCCTGCGTCTGCAGGTTCGGCGCTTTCTCGGCATCGGTGAAGCCGTAGCGCTTCATGATCTCGTCGACGGTACCGTCGTCCATGAGCTTTTTCAGTTCCGCATTGTAGGCATCGCGCAGCGTTGTATCAGCCTTGCGGAAAGCGATGGCCGTATAGAGAGCTGCGGGCCGTCCATCGACAACCTTGCCAGTGAAAGGGACTGCGCGTTCCAGCCCCTTCACGTTCGGGTCCTGCAGGAAAGAAACAACGCTCGGTGCGGAAAGGGTAGCAGCGTCCGCACGTCCTGCCAGAAGGGCAGAGACGAGGGCGTTGGTGTCCTGCAGCAGCAGCATCTGATCCTTGGGAACGCCCGCATCCATGGCGTTCTTCGAGTTCAGCGTCCCCCGGCCGCCGGCGAGACGGAGATCGGGATTCGATGCAAAATCCGCGTAGCTGTGGATGTTCTTGGGGTTCCCTTCCTTGACGAGCAGCCCGTCGCCGACCGACAGATCAGGTTCGCTGAAGATCACTTCCTTGCATCGTGCAGGCGTGATCGCGATTCCTGATGCGATCATGTCGAACCGGTTGGCGTTCAATCCGGGAATGAGCGCGCCAAACTCCGAGATCACAAACTCGATATTGCTGACGCCCAGCTTCTCGAAAGCCGTGCGCACCAGATCCGGATGATATCCGACGGCTTCGCCATCGGCATTCCGGAAACCCCAGGGAGCCCGATTGTGAATGCCGATTGTCACCGTCCCGGAAGACAGGCGCTCGGAGATCGCCTCATCTGCCATGGTTGACGAGGGAGCAGCCAGTCCCGTGAGCGCAATCATGGCTGCGAGCCCGGCGCGCAAGACTGACCTGCGGAGTAAGGTGTTCATCTTCATTCCCCTTCTTGTTTGTTGGTAGAGTTTCACGACGCGATTGCGTCTTCCGTCGCATGGGTTGCGAGCACGTTCAAAAGCCGCTGAACATCAGCTTCGAGATCTGCGGCATCTTCCAGCCCCACGCTGATGCGCAGAACGAGATCGTCTCCGGTCCATGGCCGTGCGGTTCTGTGCTGTTTGACCGGCATGGGCGCGACCAGACTTCTGGTGCCGCCCCAGGATGCGCCGATCGAAATGGTTTTCAGGGCGTCCAGCGCAGCTGACACATGCGCGATTGCGGGCGTTTTGAACACGACACTGAACACCGCACTGGCACCGGAGAAATCACGCTGCCAGATCTCGTGTCCCGGTGAATTCTTCAGCGGCGGATAAAGAACGTTGTCCACCAGCGGATGCGCGCTAAACAGCTCCGCAAGCTTCGCGGCGGTTCGGCTGGCATAGTCCAGGCGCACCGCCATCGTTTCGATGCCGCGCAAAACCAGAGAGCATTCATCCGGAGAGACGCCGATGCCAAACCGGTTCAGGGTTGCCCTGACGGTTTTTGCGTTTTCGGGATCCGCCAGTGTTATGGAGCCCATCAATGCATCTGAGTGACCGGCGAAATACTTGGTGAGCGCTTCCACGACAATGTCGGCGCCATGGGCCAGCGGCTTGAAATGGAGAGGCGTTGCCCACGTGTTGTCACAGCCTACGAGAACGCCGGCCTTGTGCGCTATTGCGCAGATGCGCGGCACGTCCTGAACTTCCATGGTGGTTGAACCGGGCGACTCGACCCAGATCATTCGGGTCCGTTCGTCGATCAGGTTCTCAAGCTTTTCCGGTGCAGTCGGATCGTAGAATGCAACCTCCACGCCCATTCTCTGCAGGTCATGCTGCGCGAAATCCCTGATGGGCGGATAGGCGCTGTCCGCTATCAGAAGGCGATCACCTCCCTTGATGAAGGAGAGTATGGCCAGCGCGGATGCAGCCTGTCCGGAAGGGACGAGCAGTGTTTTGCCGCCGCCCTCCAGTGCGCTTATTTTTTGCTCAAGAGCGCGGACAGTGGGAGTGCCGGAAAGCCCGTAAGTATAGCCATCCAGGCCGCGTTCGTGACGCCCCGCATAAGCTTGCGCGTCGGGAAAAACGATCGTGGAGGCGCGGTGAACCGGATAGGCAAGGCTTCTGAAGCCTTCCGTATCAACGTCCGGTGATGTGACACAGTTTGTCCAATCGCTCATTGGGGGCCTTTCATTTGCTGTGGCGCACTTACATCACAGCGATATCTATTCCGTCTAATATGAAGATTGATAAACTCTATTCTAAAAGGTTATAGGTGGAGGGAGGAGGGTGGCCATGAATCAGCGACAGATCGAGGTTTTTCATGCCGTCATGACCAATGGCACGGCGTCTCGTGCAGCCGAGGTCTTAAGAATTTCGCAACCGGCGGTCAGCAAGGCGGTACAGGAGCTGGAGAGATCAATTGGCTTTCCGCTCTTTGATCGGGTGAAGAGCAGAATGCTGCCGACGGCCGAGGCCCAGCTGCTTCACAGGGAGGTTGAGGCATCGTTCATCTCGATGGGGCATTTGCGGAGTGCGGCTGCGCGGATACGGGATTTCGGCTCCGGCGAAATCAGGATTGCGTGTCTCTCGGCGCTGAGCACGAACATCGTTCCACGTGCTCTGCGCGCATTTCAGGAAGCGCACCCCAATGTGGCGATCACACTGCAGGCGCGCATGTCGTCCGTTGTTCGCGATCTTGTCGCTGAAGGGCAGTTCGACGTCGGGCTGGCGGCGGATGAGATCGATCTAACGGGCGTCGACGCATCGCCCTTTGCCACTCACAAGGCGTGCATCGCGCTCTATGAAGGGCATCCTCTGGAGCATCTTGATGTCATCCGGCCCGAGGACCTTCATGACCGCCCATTCATCGCTCTTGCGCCTGAGGACACGACCCGACGTGAAGCGGAATTTATCTTTGAAAAAAGCGGTGGAACGCCGCGCACGGTGATCGAAACACCTTACTCCACAACGATTTGCGCCATGGTCAGCGCGAGGTTGGGCTGTGGTCTGGTGAACCCGTTGACGGCAGAGCCCTATTTGAATGCCGGGCTCATTTTGAAACCCTTTGAACCGAGCATTTACTTCCGGACGCTCCTGCTCCTGCCTCCCAACCGTCGCCCATCGAGACTGCTGAAAGAGCTTGTGGACGCGTTGCGCAGACACAGCAGTACGAAGCCCTCGATTCTGTAACCACCGGTGTGGTCACAGGCAGATCAAGAACTGTAAGTTCTTTCGAATTGGGTGGGTTCGAGTGGCCTTCGCTTCGACGGGTTAGAGGTGAATTTCAATGGCAGCCATGAGGTCTGAGTTGTGCAAATTTTGCACAATATCTGCCTATGATTCCAAAAATCGGAGAATATGGTCGCCCCATGCACATTTTGCACTGGAGGAGCAATCATGAAACGTATCGCCACCCTTGCAGCGGTCATTGGTCTGGCAGTGACGCCCGCCCTGGCGCAGGAAACGCTTAAGTTCGCCCACGTCTACGAAGCCAACACCCTTTACAACGATGCGGCCGAATGGATCGCCAGGGAGATCGAGCAGCGCACCGACGGCAAGTACAAGGTCGATGTGTTCCCCAGCTCCCAGCTGGGTAATGAGGAAACCATCACCGAAGGTCTGCAGATCGGCAGCATCCAGATGGCCTATACGGGGCCGACCTTCCTTGGTCAGTTCTACAAGCCGATGGCCATCTCCGAAGCGCCCTTCATCTGGGAAAGCTACGATCACTGGAAGAAGTATCAGGACAGCGACATCTTCCAGGAAGTAACGCAGGGCTATTTCGACAAGACCGGAAACAAGGTGACGTCGATCCTCTATTTCGGATCTCGCCAGACGAGCTCCCAGGAGAAGATTGAAACGCCCGAGGACATGAAGGGCATGAAGATTCGCGTGGCCAATGCGCCGCTCTGGAAAATTTTCCCGACTGCGGCTGGCGCAAATCCCACGCCGATTTCCTTCGCGGAGGTCTATCTGGCGCTGCAGCAGGGCGTCGTCGAAGGTCAGGAAAACCCGATCACCATCATCGAATCCAACAAGTTCTACGAAGTGCAGAACTATGTTGCGCGTACAAGCCACATCACCTCGTCCGTGGTGTCGGTCTTTGGTGGTCCGCTCTGGAGCAAGCTGACTCCGGAAGAGCAGGAGCTCTTTGCCGAGATCACGCGTGAAGCCTCCGTGATGTTCAGCGACAAGATCGTGGCGCGCGAGGAAGAACTCTTCGACAAGTTCCGCAATGGTGATGACGTCGAGATCGTCGATGTGGATCGGGCTCCCTTTGCCGAGCTCGTTATCCCGGCCGTCAAGGCTGAATGGGGCGAGGAGCTCGTGGATCGGGTGACGGCCATCGCCGATTGAGGATGAAAAGCGGGGAATTCGCGTCCCCGCTTTGCCTGACTGGAGGAGAGAATGGTCGCTTTTGCAGCCCGGCTGATCGCGCGCGCCGAAGACGGCGCGCTGCTGCTTTTTTTCTGGGCCCTGGGCGGGGTCGTGTTCGCGCAGTTCTTCTCGCGCTATTTCCTGAACATGCCGCTCGGCTGGACCGAGGAACTGGCGCGCTATCTGATGATCGCGGTGGCGTTTCTGGGATTGCCCGTGGTGACCCGGCTTGGCGAACACATCGCCATAGATCTGTTGGCCGTCAGCCTGCCTGCAAGAGCGCGTTCATGGGTGGAAGGCCTGGCGGAACTCGTCCAGCTGCTGATTGTCGGTGCTCTGACCTGGCAGGCCTGGAAACTGGCGGGCATGTCGGCGCAAAGCATGAGTTCGCTGCCTCTTCCCAAAGCCATTGTCTATTACGTTGTCCTGACGGGACTGGGCCTGCACCTGCTGGCAATCATCCACCGCCTCGCGGCCCGTCTTCGCCCGGAACTCCGCTCATGATTCTCCTGTTCGTCTCGCTCGCCGTTCTTCTGATGATCGGAGTGCCTATCGGCTTCGCCCTTGTGGGCGCTTCAATGGCCTATCTTCTGGTCACCGAAGGTCTGGGAACGCCGCAGGTTCTCTTCCGCATGGTGAATGGCGTGGACAGTTTCACGCTTCTCGCGATCCCGTTTTTCATTCTCGCCGGAGCGGTGATGAATGTTGGTGGCGTGACCGAGCGTATCTTTGCCTTCGCCGATGCCCTGGTTGGCTGGATGAAAGGCGGCCTCGGCCATGTGAACGTGGCGGCCAGCGTCATTTTCTCGGGAATGTCGGGTGCGGCTGTGGCCGATGTCGGCGGTCTGGGCGCAATCGAGGTCAAGGCCATGCGCAACGCCGGCTATGATGACGATTTCACGATCGGGATCACCGGGGCCAGCTCGATCATAGGCCCGCTCATTCCCCCGTCGCTGCCGCTCATCATCTATGGCGTGGTGGCGTCTGAGTCGATTGGCAGCCTGTTTCTTGCGGGCATCGTGCCGGGCCTGCTGATTGCCGTGCTGATCAGCCTCACCATCTTTCTGATCTCGCGTCGCCGTGGTTATGAACCCAGCCAGCGGTTCGAGCCGCGCCTGATCTTGTCGCGCGCGCGCCATGCGATCTTCCCGCTTTTGACGCCGGTTATCATTATCGGTGGCATTACACTGGGGGTCTTTACGCCGACCGAGGCCGCAGTTGCTGCTTCGGCCTATGCCATCGTGCTGAGCGCTTTCGTGTTCCGCACAATGGGTTGGGGAGATTTCGTCCGCCTCAGCCGTGAAACGGCGACCACCACGTCTTCTATCCTGATCATCGTGGCGGGGTCCGCGATTTTCTCCTGGCTTCTGACGGCGAACAATGTGGGTCCGCTGGTTCGGGACATTGTGACCGGAATGACGGACAGCCCCATCCTGTTTCTGTTCCTGGTGGCCGCCGTAACGCTGATCGTCGGCTGTTTCCTCGACATGATCGCAGCAATCACCATACTGGTTCCAGTGCTCCTGCCGACGGCCAATTCGCTTGGAATCGATCCGATCCATTTCGGCGTTTTCTTCATGTTCAATCTGATGCTCGGCTTGCTGACCCCGCCGGTCGGGATGGTGATATTCGTTCTTGCAAAGGTGTCTGATGTGACGCCCGCTTTTGTCAGCCGCAGCCTGCTTCTGTTCGTGGTTCCGCTTGTGCTCGCACTGCTGGCGCTTCTGTTCATTCCCGCACTCAGCACGGCTTTGCCCGCTTTCGTTAAAGGAGGTTCCCTGTGAACCAGTCGGTATCGATCATGGGAGCCATGCTGCATGGCCCTGAAGATTTGCGCTACGAGCAGGTTCGCGCAGAACCACTGGGTGCTGATGAACTGCGCATCCGCCTCGGCGCGGCCGGGATCTGCGGGTCGGATCAACACTATTTCCGCCACGCGCGTATGGGAAGTTTCATGCTCAAGGCCCCGTTTGTGCTGGGGCATGAGATGAGCGGCGACGTGATCGAAGCCGGTCCTGATGTCGCTGGCTTTGCGCCCGGGGATCGGGTTGTGGTGGATCCGGCCTTGACCTGCGGCTCTTGTCCGAGCTGCCGGGCAGGGCGGGCAAATCTGTGCCACAATGTTCAGTTCATGGGGTCCGCAAGCCATGACCCGCATCTGGATGGCGGTTATCGTGACAGCTTCGTTGTCAAAGCCGTCCGCTGCGTGAAAGTTCCGGCGGAAACCCCTCACAAAATCATTGCATTGACGGAGCCGCTTTCGATTGCGGTCCATGCCGTAGAGCGTGCAGGGGCGTTGCTCGGCCGTGATGTGGTCATCACGGGCGGTGGCACGATCGGTTGCCTGATCGCCGCCACTGCACGCGCTGCGGGTGCGGCGCGGATCTGTGTTTCCGACCCCAGCCAGTTTCGGCGCGACACGGCGCTGAAAATGGGTGCGACCGACGTAATTGATCCGATGAGACGCGAAGCCGTCGAGACGCTGGATGCAGCCGGGGGAGCATTCGACATTGGGTTCGAGGCGTCAGGCAATGCTGCGGGCCTCAACGATTGTGTGCGCATGATCAGCCGCGGCGGAAAAGCCGTGCTTGTCGGAATGATCCCGACAATGGAGTGCACGGTGCCGTTCAATCACATGACGACGAGAGAGATCGATCTGGTTTCGACCTTCAGGCAGAATGCCGTTTTCGCGCGTTCGGCCTCCATGCTGGTGGACGGCCGGATCGATCCCCGCCCGATTGTGACCGGAAGCTACAGGCTTGCCGATTTGCGAGAGGCTTTCGCAGCTTCTTTTGAGAGCGAGCGGCACATAAAAGTCCTCCTGCTGGGCGCCGGGTAGTAAGGGGGACCAGCTTTTGGCCGACAAAGTCACCGCGCTGGATATTGCAGAACGACTTTCGGTATCGCGCTCGACCGTATCGCGGGCGTTTGATCCGATGTCACGGATATCGCCCGACCTGCGACGCCGCATCCTCAAAGTTGCGCATGAGCTGGGCTACCGGCCGACCTCTGCCGCACGGCTGATCATGCGGGAATATCCCCACGTCATCGCGGTGGTGGTGCGTGACGTAACGAACCCGGTGCGTGCGGGGATCATGACACGCCTGATCCGTGAGCTGGAGCGCAACGGTTATCTGCCGCTTGTGTTTCAGGTGCCCAATGCCCGGACCATGAGCGCCCGGATAGAAGCGATCCTGAGCCATTTGCCGTCTGCCGTGGTCATGACCGGGTTCCGTCCCCCATCAAGCGTGCTGACCCTGTGTTCCCAGCGGGGCACGCCGACGCTGATCCTGAACCGCGGAGGTATCAAGGGACTGGCGGCCAATTACGTAACCAGCGATCACCATGGCGGCGGCTTGAAAGCGGCGGAGGTTCTAACCGCAAGAGGATGCCGCAACATCGCTTTCGTGTCGGGGCAGAGCGTCAACGACCCGGATGCCAGCGAAGAACGGATGCGCGGTTTCCTCACGGGGCTGGAGCGTGCCGGCATGGTGGCGTGCGCTGCTCAGGAGGGCGACCACAGCTA
This sequence comes from Nitratireductor sp. PBL-C9, assembly GCF_050877045.1. Taxonomy (NCBI): domain Bacteria; kingdom Pseudomonadati; phylum Pseudomonadota; class Alphaproteobacteria; order Hyphomicrobiales; family Phyllobacteriaceae; genus Nitratireductor; species Nitratireductor sp. PBL-C9. The sequence goes on along the minus strand of NZ_JBPAXW010000001.1, from coordinate 530,776 downwards.
TGACAGCGGTGTTCGCGCCGCATGCGAATTCTTCGGCGCATCCGCGCGGCCCGACGGCGTGTTTTGCAGCAACGATCTCATGGCCATGGGCTTTATGGATGCGGCGCGCGAGAGCTTTGGTCTGACCGCCCCCGACGACTATCAGATCGTCGGATATGACGATGTCGAGATGGCTCGCTGGGCGGCCTATCGCCTGAGCACCATCGCGCAGGACATGGGGGCGGTGATCACCGCCACGGTCAAAGGTGTCCGCCAGCTTGTCGAGAAGCCGGATCATTCGATCCGTGTTGTCGTGCCGGTGGATTTCGTCGCGCGCAGCACAACCCGCGACCCAGCATTACAAGAGCAGGAAAAATGACCGCCGAAATCAGAATACCTCAATCCCGTTTCATCGTGGTGGGACGGGCGGGCATGGACCTGTATCCCGAACCCGCCGGCACGAAGATTGCCGACGCGGTCAACTTTTCAGCCATGCTGGGCGGTTCGGCAGCCAATATCGCAGCCGGCCTTTCGCGGCTGGGCTGCCGCGCCAGTCTCATGACCGCGCTGTCGGACGATCCGGTCGGTCGCTTCTGCGCCAACCGGATGACAGCGCTGGGCATCGGTCAGGAACTTGTGGCGCGTTCCGGCCCGGGCCTGCGAACCTCTCTGGCGTTGTCCGAGACACGGCTAGAGGACCACGAAACACTGATCTATCGCAATGGGGCCGCTGATTTCGATCTGCCCCTGCATCTTGCCGAGAGCATGGATCTCGCTGGCGTTCAGGCGCTGGTGGTGACAGGCACCGCTCTCGCGCGCGAACCTTCACGCTCGGTGGTGATCAAAGCAATGGAGCGGGCGAGAGGAGCCGGTGTCGATGTGGTTCTCGATCTCGACTACCGGCCATATTCGTGGAGCAGCATTGAAGAGGCGAGTGCTGTCTACCGTTCGACCGCCCGCATGTGCCAGATCGTCGTCGGAAATGATCTGGAATTTGCGGTGATGTACGGTGAGGCGCAGCCGAATCCAGGCCTTGCCCGCACCCTTCTCAGGGAAGGGGTGGGGCTTTGCATCTACAAGATGGGGCAGGATGGCGCTTTTTCCTTCGATGGCCGGCAGGAGTTGCGCACGGGCATCTACCCCGTGACCGCATTGAAGCCGGTCGGAGCAGGGGACGCTTTCATGGCATCCTTTCTTGCCGCGCATTACTGCGGCGCCGACTTGCATGACAGCATTGCGCGCGGCTCCGCAGCTGCTGCAATCGTCGTTTCGCGAAAGGGGTGCGCGGATGCAATGCCGGCGCTGGAAGACGTGACCGGGTTCATGGCGCAACAGACCATGACCGCCGCGAGGATGGACTGAAACATGCCGCTGGTTACGTTAAACGAGGCTTTCGACAACATCGCAGACAAGGGTGGGGCGCTGGCAGGCGTGGTGGTCCTTGGATGGGAAGACGCCTACGCCTATGTCCGCGCAGCCGAGGAGGTTGGGTGTCCCCTCATCCTTCAGGCGGGACCCGGGTGCCGGGCGCACACGCCCTTGCCCGTTCTCGCAGCCATGTTTCGCAGTCTGGCCGAGCGGGCCAGTGTCCCCGTCGTTGCGCACCTTGATCACGGCAAGACACCGCTGGAGTGCCTGGACGCCATCGAAGCCGGCTTCACATCTGTGATGTATGATGGATCGGCCCTGCCGCTTGAGGAGAATATCGAGAACACGCGAGAGGTCCTGACCGCTGCCCGAACAGCCGGTGTGAGCGTGGAAGGGGAACTCGGCATCGTCGGCTATGTGGGGGCAAAAGAATCCGTGGGCACCAGCCCGGATGAGGCGCGGATCTTCATTCAGGAGGCGCCGGTGGACGCACTGGCCATTTCCGCGGGCAACACCCATCTCAGCCAAACCGATACTGTTCCGGCGGACATGGCGATCATTCGAGCGATAGAGGCGGTGGTGCCCACCCCACTCGTGTTGCACGGGGGAAGCGGCATTCCTGCGAAGCAGCGGCGTGAAATCGCCCTTCAGACGCGGGTCGCGAAGTTCAACATTGGAACGGAGCTAAGGCTCGCCTTCGGTCATGCACTTCGCGAAAAGCTTGCGTCCGATCCGGACGTTTTCGACAGAAACGCAATACTTGGCTCCCTCATTGAGCCGATAGCGGAGAAAACTGTGCCAATTCTCGCCAATCTTCTCCCACGGGAGGATTCGCGCTGAAAGGGGAGGCCGTGCGCATAGGGTGCTTGGTGCGATGGAAGATGTCTCGGACGTTGCCAGCCGAGCCTAGAACGGCAGCTCCCCACGGCAGATGCGGTATTCCTCGAGGGCGCGCAGGGAGCGGCCTTCATCTATGGCGGCCAGGTTCAGAATGACCATGTTGGCAACGGTCATCGGGACGACCAGCGATTGCGAGTCGCCCAGAACACCGCGTGAAACCGCTATGTGCTGATCGGGCGCCGGGTTGAAACGGATGCCGTGCATGTCGGTGAGGGCCAGCACCTTTGCCCCCTTTGCGGCTGCAAGACGCTGGATGTCCTGAACCTGGCGCGTCTGCTGCCTGAAGGCGATCAGCCAGACGACATCATCGCTGCGAAGCCCCGTCAGCATCTCGGGAATCCGGCTGGGGGCATCCGCCAGATCACAGGCGTCATAACCCGAGCGCATCAGGCGGAGCGCGATGAGATGGGAGAGCGTCGTGGCGTGACTGCGCCCGAAGATGAAAATGCGCCGGGCGTCGCGCAGTGCTTCTGCGAAACTCCGGATATCCGCATTGGATACGGAGCTGCGCAGTGTTTCAAGCGCTGCAATCTCACTGTCGATTACCGAGCTCACGAGGCTGCCATCCTCGGCGCGGATCAGGCGCGCCGCGATGCGGGCGGCCGGTTTTTCGAAATCCTCGCCACCCTCGACAAGGCCGGACTGTAGAAACGCCCGGAATTCCGGATAGCCACTGAAGCCCAGCCGCCTTGCCAGCCGCACGGCGGAGGCCGGGTGAACACCGGCACGAAACGACACTTCCCGCCCATTCTCCATTGCGGCGCGGAACGGGTTCTGCATGAGCACATCGAGCAGGCGGGTGTCGGTTTTTGTCAGCTTCTCCGAATTGCTGGCCACGAGTTCGCTCAGAAACTGCGGCGCATTCTGCGCCGATCCTGTTATATGCTCTGCCATGGCCAATCTCCCGGCGGTCATCTCCCGAGTTCAACACGGTCCCCGCTCTGCGTGTCAAAGAAATGCGCCTGGGATACGTCAAATCCGATCCACAGGTCCGAAGGGTCTCTTGGTAGAGACTTTCGATGGCTTGTCAAAGTCACCCGGCCAGCCGGCGTTTCGCAATGCAGGATGAGTTCGGAGCCTGTCATTTCCGAAAGAAGAACCCTGCCGGGCAGGGCTGCCTCGCCGGGCTGACGCTCATGGACGGAAAGCGCGTCGGGGCGCAGGCCTGCTGTGAGTGCGGCGGGTGCATTGAAGCCGGGCAGTCTGTCAGCGTCCAGGAAGTTCATGGATGGCGCTCCGAGGAAGCTCGCCACGAAGCGGTTTGCCGGTCGGTCGTAGATCGCTTCGGGCGTATCGAACTGCTGCAGGTGGCCGTCCTTCATCACCGCGATGCGGTCGGCAAGCGAGAGCGCTTCGGTCTGGTCGTGCGTGACATAGATGATCGTCGCGCCGAGCTTCTGGTGCATTTCCTTGATCTCGGCCCGCATGGTCACGCGCAGCGCGTTGTCCAGATTGGACAGCGGTTCGTCCATGAGGAAGGTAGAGGTGTTGCGCGCCATTGCGCGGCCCATTGCAACGCGCTGGCGCTGACCACCGGAAAGAGCGCCGGGCTTGCGGTCCAGATAGGCGTCGAGCTGGAGCATGCGCGCTACCTCCTGCGCCCGTGCAGTGCGCTCGGACTTCGGCACACCGCGCAGCTCCAGGCCAAACGCGATGTTCTGCAGAACCGTCATGTGCGGATAGAGCGCGTAGTTCTGGAAGATCATGGCGATGTCGCGGTCGCGCGGCGCCAGATCGTTGGCACGCTTCCCGTCGATCATGATGTCGCCGCCCTCGCAGCCCTCAAGCCCGGCCACGAGGCGGAGCAGGGTGGACTTGCCACAGCCGGAGGGGCCGACGATCACGATGAACTCACCGGGGCTTATCTCCATGGAGACATCGTGCAGGATGCGCGGTCCTCCGGCGTAGGATTTGCGAATGTTGGACAGGCTGATGGCACTCATGCCTGTCGCTCCCGTGCAATGCGGGCCGATGCCTCCGGGTGCCTTTCGCGTATAGCGACGGCGAGGCTCGGACGGTCGGTTGTGAAAACCTTGACGCCAAGATCAAACGCCTTCTCGATCTGCGGCGTGGTGTGTGCTGCCCAGCAACCAAACTCCATGCCGGCGTCGAGCACGCGCTGCATCAGCTGCGCATCGGCGCAGTCGATGTTCACGCCGATCTCGGAAACGCCGACGGAGCGCGCGAGCGCAATGACGCCATCGACGCCCGCCTGCTGTAGCACCGGCGGGGAGACCAGCCACAGGCGCGGTCGGTCGGTTGCTTCGCCCAGCTCCCGAAGCGTGTCGATCAGGAAGGACGAGAAATGTGTCTTGTGCAGGCGGCCGTTGCGCTCAAGCGCATCGATCACACGCGGTACGAAGTCGGGGTAGGGGCGACCATCTGCGCCGGGCTTGATCTCGCAGCGAAACAGGACCGGACTGTCTGCAAAGACTGCACACAGTTCATCAAGGTCGAGCGTGTGGGTCGGGCCGGCTTGGCTGTGGTTGACGATTGCCGCGCGAACCTCATCAGCCGTTAGTCCGGCGATAGCGCCGCTGCGGTCGGTGGTGCGATCAAGCGTCGGATCGTGATGGACGAAGATGACGCCGTCCAGCGTGGGGTGCAGGTCGAACTCGACCTCTTCAACGGGCATGCCTGCAGTCGCCGAGAAGCCGGCGAAGGTGCTGTCGCCAAATTCCAGCGTGCCGCCGCGGTGTGACGCGATGCGTGTCAAAACGTATTCCTTCCGTCTTTGGATTATTTCACTGCGCCCATCGTGATGCCGCGCACCAGATGTCGCTCAACGAGAGCAAAGCCGACGAGCACCGGCAGAATGCTGATGGTCGAAGCCGCCATGACCAGCGGCCAGTCGATTGCGCCCTCACCGGGGTTGATGCGGTACAGCCGCGCCAGCCCGACCTGAAGGGTGTAGAGATCCTCGTCGCCGATCGCTACGAGCGGCCAGATGTAGTTGTTCCACTCGGCGATGAAGATGTAGAGGCCCATGGACAGGATTGCCGGGCGGGCGATCGGCACGATGATCCGCCACAGAACCTGAAGCGATGTTGCGCCGTCCATATAGGCGGCTTCGTCCAGCGAGCGGGGAATGCCGCGGATGTACTGGCGCAGGAAGAAGGCCGCAAAGCCATTGGAGATGGCCGGCAGGACCAGTCCCGCGTAACTGTCGAGAAGGCCCGCCCTTGCAAGCGTCAGATAGTTCGGAATGAGGCTGATGTGACTGGGGATCATCAGCGTCGCCACCATCGCGCCGAACAGAAGATTGCCACCCCGGAACCGATACCGCGCAAAGGCAAAGGCGGCCATCGTCGCAAAGGTGATGCCGAGCACCGTCACCAGGCCCGAAACGATCAGGCTGTTCAGGAGATAGCGGGCGAAATTGTACTGCCCCACCGCGACCGCATAGTTGAGTACGGTGAACTCGACCGTTCCCGCATAATAGGCGTCGGCCGTCTGGAACGACATCCAGATCGAATAGAGAACCGGGGACAGGAACAGGAGGCCGGCAGCAAGCGCCAGCCCGGCGATGACGGGATTGTCAGGCTTCATAATGAACTCTCCGGCCGATGACCCGGGCTTTGATGAACGCCAGCATGATCAGGAAGATGAACAGGAGCACCGCCAGTGCGGAGCCGGTGCCGATGTCGAACAGCGTGAAACCGATGCGGTAGAGCATGTTGACCAGAAGGTCGGTCGCTCCGGCCGGTCCGCCATGCGTCATGACGCTCACGATGGTGAAGACCTGGAACGCCTCGATCACTGAAATGACGAGCAGGAAATAGGTGGTGGGCATGACCAGCGGTACTGTCACGCGGCGGAACACGTGGAACCGGCTGCCGCCGTCCACCGCTGCCGCGTCGTAAAGCTCGCGGGGGATTGCCTGAAGGCCCGCGATATAGATCACGATGTCGTAGCCGAGCTGTTTCCATGTGTTGACGAAGATCAGCACCCAGAGCGCGATCTGCGGATCCTGCAGCCAGGGCACCTTGCCTGCGCCGAGCGACTGCAAAAGAGCGTTGGCCATGCCGTAATCGGTGGAGAAAACCCAGGAGAACACCACCGCGATGGAAACGGTGGATGTTACCGAGGGCAGAAAAAGCGCGCCACGCAGAAGGCGCGGAGCCAGCGTCTCACGCGTCAGGAAACTGGCCACGCCAAGAGCGAGCACAAGCCGCAGCGGAACGGAGATCACGGCGAAGAGGGTCGTCACGTAGAGTGAGTTCCAGAATTCGTGCGAGCTCAAAAGTAGGCGGTAATTGTCGAAGCCGACGAACGGCTTGTCCGGTGACATGAAATCCCATTCGCGGAAGCTGAGATTCAGACTCGTGACAATTGGAATGTAGGTGAACAGCGCGATGAACGTCATCAGCGGCAGGACGAACAGATAGGGCGTGAGCTTGCGCGACATGGGGGTATCCGGAATGCATGAAACGGGGCCCCACGAAGGGGACCCCGAACGGTCTGTGTTTCGGATTTACTGCGTCAGCCGCTTGGCTTCGTTGCGGGTGCGCTCTGCGAAGCCCTCAAGGGTCTCTGTGACATCACGCTGGCCGAGCGCCATGGCCTGCCACTGATCGTACTCGGTGGCGCGCATCCAGGTGACGACCGGAGGACGCGGACGACCGCGGGCGAAACCGAGCTGGTTGATCGCGACGTCGATGCCGGGCTTGTTGGCCAGGGCTTCGGCGGCGATGGGCTGGGCGGCCGTGTTCTTGTTGATCGGCATGTAGCCGGTCGCAGCGAACCAGACGGCATTGGATTCAGGCGAAGCTGCGTAGCTGATGAACTTGTAGGCGGCGTCCTTCACCTCGTCATCGGCGGTGGAGAGGATGCCGATTCCGGCGCCGCCGATCGGGACGGCGCAGGTCTTGTTGCAGGGCATCGGGCGCACGGCGAGCTTGTCGCCCAGCGCCTTGGTCGCGCGGCCGTAATTGCCGGTCGAGTTCAGCATGATGCCGACTTTGCCGGCGAGGAACGCGTCGCGACCATTGTTCTCTTCGGTCACGCCGTCGGCAGAAGCGACCTTGTGTTCGTGCACCAGCGAAGCCATCCACTGATAGGCCTCAATCGTGTTTGGCGCATCAATCAGGATCTCGCCGGATTTGGAGTCGATCAGGTCGCTGTCATTGTCCATGATCAGGCCCCAGCGCGCGAACTGGCCGGGCGCAGCGATGCCGGTGATGCCCTCGTCGCCAAGCTTCTCGGTGATGCTCTTGGCAGCGGCCAGAAGATCGTCATAAGTCTTCAGCGGCGTCTCGTCGGAGAGGCCTGCGCGCTCGAAGATCTCCTGATTGTAGTAGAGAACCGGCGTCGAGGAATTGAAGGGGACGATGTAGTTTTTGCCCTCGAACACTCCGACCTCGCGGGCGAAGTCGAACAGCTCGTCTTTCAGCGGATCGGCTTCCACATAGGCGGTCAGATCTTCAAGCACACCGCGATCCGCGAAAAGACCGTAACGCGTCACTTCCATGATCACTGCATCGGGTTCGCGCTTGGCGGGAATCGCGGCCTGCAACTTGGCAACGATGTCGTTGTAATTGCCGATGTGCTGGGCGTCGATCTCGATGCCCGGATTGTCTTTCTCGAAGGCCTCGATGATCTGGTCAAGCGCCTCACCGGCAGCGTTGTTGAAGCTGTGCCAGAATTCGACTGTGACATCTGCTGATGCCGATGTGACCGATCCGCATACAACGACCACGCTGGCCGCCAGCAGGCTTTGCAATTTCTGTACCATTTTGTCTCCAGTCCGCAATTAGAATTGCATTTGCGTTCGGCCGTTGGGTAACGCGGATTGACGACAGTTTTTTAAAGGTGTGGTGAAAAGTTGCGACAGGGAGCGGACTCTGGATTGCCTGCGTCCGAACGAACGCAGGCAATCCAGAAATGCGGAGGCGTGTGACGGAAGAGAGAGAACTCCCTGCCTGTTAAAGCCGCTTTGCGGGCTCCGGGCGCGGGCGTCAGGCGTCGATGGTCGCTCTTTCCATTACAGGTTGACGGGGTTCCCTGAGCGCCGAAACTGCTTCGTGCTGGCTGAGGAAGACCCTGCCGTTGAGATGTTTCAGGAATTCAGTGTCCCCGAGGCGGTCCATGACCGGCCCTTTGACCTCCGACAGGTGGAAACCGAGTCCAGCGTCGGCGAGGCGACGGTTGATCTCTTCGAGGCTTTCCAGCGCCGATGCATCAATCGCGTTGACAGCCGAGCACATCAGGATGACGTGCTTGAGGTCCGGCCGGGCGGCGACATGCTTGGCGATTGTGTCTTCAAGGTAGCGCGAATTGGCAAAGTACAGGCTTTCATCGACACGGATCGACAGGATTTCCGGGCTGGTGAGGACGGAATGCCGTTCGATGTTGCGGTAATGCTCGGTGCCGGGCACTTGGCCGATGATGGCCGTGTGCGGCTTGCTGGTGCGGTAGAGATGCAGGAGCAGCGACAGCAGGACACCGGCAACGATGCCGAGTTCGACGCCCCAGCCAAGTGTGACGAGGATGGTGGCGGCCATGGCTGCGAAGTCGGATCTGGAATAGGCGAAAACCCGGCGCACCGCTCCAAAATCCACCAGCGAAAGCACGGCAACGATGATCGTTGCGGCAAGGGTCGCCTGTGGCAGGCTGGCGAGCAGCGGGGTGAGGAACAAAGCTGCGAGCGCGATCCCGACAGCGGTGAAAATGCCCGCGGCGGGGGTTTGTGCGCCGGCGTCGAAATTGACCACGGAGCGCGCGAAGCCGCCGGTCACGGGATAGCCGGATGAAAGACCGGCAGCAATGTTGGCGGCGCCCAGTCCGATCAGCTCCTGATCGGGATTGATGCGCTGCCGCCGCTTGGCCGCAAGGGTCTGCCCCACGGAAACGGATTCGACAAAGCCGACCACTGAAATGAGGAAGGCAGGTACGAGAAGCGTCGACAGGAGATCGAGCGAGAGAGCAGGTGCGCCGAAGGCTGGCAGGCCCTGCGGTATCGCGCCAACCAGCGCGACGCCGCGCGTACCCAGATCGAGGGCGGTAGCCAGTGCAACCGTTGCTGCAACCGCGAGGATCGGAGCTGCTTTCGCCACCATGTCTGCGGCGCGCGCAGGGATGCCCGCGGCGACCAGCAGGGGCTTTAGATATTTGCGGGCGAAGTACAGGAAGGCCAGAACGCTGACGCCGATGGCGAGCGTGACCGGATTGATGGCGGTGAGCTGACCGGTCAGCGATCCGAGGATTTCTGGAAGCGTGCCGCCGCCACCCGACACCCCGAGAATGTGGCGAAGCTGGCCGGCTGCGATCAGCAGGCCGGATGCGGTGATGAAGCCCGATATCACCGGATGCGAGAGGAAATTGGCGAGGAAGCCGAGCCTGAAAATGCCCATGATGATGAGCATGCCGCCCGACAGCAGCGCCAGCGCGATTGCTGCGGTGAGATAGTCCAGCGTGCCTTGCGCTGCAATCTGCCCGACGGCCGAGGCGGTCATCAGAGAGACGACGGCGACGGGGCCGACAGCGAGTGTGCGGCTGGTGCCGAATATCGCATAGGCCACCAGAGGCAGGATCGAGGCGTACAGGCCGACTTCCGCCGGCAGGCCGGCCAGCATGGCATAGGCGAGTGATTGCGGGATCAGCATGATCGTGACGATGACCGCGGCCAGAAGGTCGCTGGTCAGCACCGTTCCGTCATAGTCCCTGATCCACTGGAGAAACGGAAAATATCGAGATGCTTTGGTCATGATCGGTCTGTCACGCGAATAAGGGGTGGACGCCATCGCGTCCGGCGCGATGGCGTGGGGTCGGTCACCGGCAGATCACTGCCTGATGGATGAGTAGAGCACGGCGGCCCGTGCGCCGGATCGGCAATATCCCAGAACCGGCCCGTCGAAAGCTTTCATTGCTTCCTTGAAGCGGTCGGCCTGTGCCGCCGACGGCGCTCCCGTGACCGGGACGTGGACGGCTTTCATGCCGTGGTTCTCCGCCTCGCAGGCAATCACCGCGAATGCGGGCTGACCCGGCTCTTCATTGTCGGGCCGCGCGCAGAGAATGGCGACATAGCCTTCCTGCGCCAGTTGAGCGATGTCTTCGGGCCGAACCTGCCCGGCGGTCGCGAAACGTTCGTCGATCTTCCGGACGTTCGTTTTCCCGGATCTCCGGAAAAGACTAAAGGGCCACATTTTCAGACCGCCTTTCCGGCTGCGCGTGCGGCCATGGTGTGCCGGGCAATTCTGGCAAGCGCGATGCCGGCGACCATCGAGCCGACGAAAACCCAGGCGTCGGAATAGCCCAGCCCCAGCGCCGGGATTGCGCCGCCCGGGCAAAAGCCGGTGATGCCCCAGCCGATGCCGAACACAGCCGAGCCTGCGAGAAGCGGCAGATCGATATCCCGGCGCGTCGGCAGGTGGAACAGCCGGTCAAAGACCGGTGCTTTGCGCTTCAGGACAAATGTGTATCCGATGGCGGTAACCACGAGGGCGCCACCCATGACGAAGGCGAGGGAAGGATCCCAGCTTCCGGCAACATCAAAGAAGTTCAGCACCTTTGCCGGATTGGCCATGCCGGAGAGTGCAATGCCGGCCCCGAAGATCAGGCCAATGACGAGAGCGGAGAAGATCCGGGTCATTAAAGACCTCCAATGACGTGACGGATGACAAAGACGGTGATGGCGGTTGACGCCATGAAGGTGAGTGTCGCGACGATTGAGCGGGGCGAGACACGCGCCATACCGCAGACACCATGCCCGGAGGTGCAGCCCGAACCGAAATAAGCGCCGGCGCCCGCAATCAGGCCGCCGATGATGAGCCAGGGCGCGGGGGTGGGGCTTTCAAAGGGTATGGTGTAGCCCGTCAGGCCGACGATCAATGCCGGTGCGCCGATGGCTCCGACAATGAATGCCGCGCGCCAGCCCCAGTCGCTTGAAAGGGGTGGGATGAGAGCGGAGAGGATTCCGGTCATGCCGGCGATGCGGCCGTGGAAAGCCATCAGCAGCACTGCGGCAAGGCCGATCAGGCTGCCGCCCAGCAGCGAGAGCCACGGGGTGAATTCAGTCATTTATTCTAGGTCCTTGATGTCGACGGTTTGAGGAGTGCTCAGGCCGGGGGAAGTGGCGGGCGGTTCCAGGTGGTGTGCTTCTCCGGGAAGGCGGCCGTTCCGCCCCCTTTCCCTTTTGTCGCTGGGCTCCACCCAGAACTGCAATCCTCCATCAGTCGTCCCAGGCGGCGCCTTCCAGCAGGTTCATCGGAATCTTGAGATAGCGCTGTCCGTTCTTCTCGGGTTCCGGCAGCCGTCCGGCATTGGTGTTGATCTGCAGGGCGTGCAGGATCAGCTTCGGCATGGAAAGCGTCTTGTCGCGCGCGTCCCGTGCGGTGACGAACTCCGATTCAGTCTTGTAGACCGACATATGGATGTTCTTCGCCTTCTGCTCGGCCACGGTCGATTCCCACATGGGCTCTCGCCCGCCCGGCTGATAGTCGTGGCCGGTGAAGATGCGCGTTTCGTCGGGCAGGGCCAGAATATCCTGAATGGACTTCCAGAGTTCTGTCGCGCTGCCGCCGGGAAAGTCCGCGCGGGCCGTGCCGCCATCAGGCATGAACAGTGTGTCGTGAACAAAAGCGGCGTCACCGATCACATACGTGATCGAAGCGAGCGTATGGCCGGGTGAGAACATCACCTTTGCAGGGATGTTGCCGATCTTGAAGGTCTCGCCATCGGCGAAGAGCTTGTCCCACTGCGAGCCGTCTGCCGGGAAATCGGGCCAGTTGTAAAACCCCTTCCACAGCTTCTGGACCTCTGTCACCTTCTCACCGATTGCGGTCGGCGCTCCGGTTTTGTCCCTGAGATAGGCAGCGGCGGAAAAGTGGTCGGCGTGCGGATGCGTGTCGAGAATCCACTCGATCTCATAGCCCTTGCTGGCAATGAAGTTGAGAATGTTGTCGGCATGTGTGGTCGCTGTCGCTGCCGACTTCTCGTCATAGTCGAGAACAGGGTCGATGATGGCGCATTTGCCGGTTTCAGGATCGGCGACGACATACTGGATCGACCAGGTGCGCGGATCAAAAAAGCCGGTAACATCGGGCTTGGCTGTCATGGAAACGTCCTCTTGTTCATTGTCATGATCGACAGGCGGCTGACAGTCGAATGATGCTGTCTGCGTTTCTGTGCGGATGTTGTCTTGTGTTGATTTGTGCGCTGCCGGTTAGCGGCGCCGGTTGGGCTGGTTGGCACGCTTCAGGTGGCGGGTGATCAGGTGCCGGCTGAGCAGTAGTGATTGTAGAGCACGCCCACCACCTCACGCGCGATGTCGACCTCGATGTGGTACCAGATGGTCTGGCCGTCGCGGCGGCCGGCAATGATGCCGTCCCGACGCAGCAGCGCCAGATGCTGCGAAGCCGTGGAATCGCGAATGCCGAGGAACTCCGCGAGTTGCCCAACGGATTTCTCACCGTCGTTCAGGCTGCAAAGGATCAAAAGGCGATGCGGGTTCGACAGCGCCTTCATCAGCTCGCTCGCCTGGTCTACGGCGGTGCGCATTTCATCCGGGTTGATGGCAGTTTTAATATTCATGAATTCGTATATACGTTAATGCGTATATATAGTCAATATCAATTCCACCTCGGTCGTCGGGTCGGCGAGAAGTGAGCCGCTGAAGGGGCGTGCAATGGCGTTGCTTTGGCGTTTCAATGTGCGCCAAGGCCGGCTTTTGCTGAGGGGCGGCTGTTGATTTTTGGTGAAGCGGAGCCTGTCCCCGGTGCGTACAGGGCAGGATGGTTTGCGACAGGCCCATTCGCCCCAATGTGCGCAGGCGCGGTCTTCGGAGAAGCATTTGCTGAGCGATGTCGCTCAGCAAATGCTGTGCCGCCAGATCAGTGGCTTGCCTGAGTGAGGTCGGGCGGTGTCTTGCGCCCGGTCGGGTTGGTTTGCAACGCCTCTACGCCGGGGTCCCGTCAACCACGGCATCGAATTCCGAAATCTCGGCAAAGGCGGAGAGCGCCGTGCGGCCGAACTTGCTGGGAGCTGCAATCAGGAGCTTCCGGGAGGCTGCCTTCATGGCGGCCTTTTTGACTGCGATCTTCGACAGGTCGAAATCCATCACGCGCCCCTCGGTATCCACGGCGGAACACCCGATCAGCGCGAAGTCGAAGCGCAGGGCTGCGAGAGAGAGCATGATTTCCTCTCCGACAAGCGAGCCGTCGCGCCCCTCGACCTTGCGGCCAAGGACATTGACGTCATGCTGCGCGGGGTCGAAGGCGAGGGCGACGCGCATTGAGTTGGTGAATACCCGAAAGCCGGGGCGCTGGTTCAGGACGCTGGCTGTCATTTCGCTCGTCGTGCCAACATCGAAGAAAACGCTGGCTCCGTCAGGGAGAAGGGCGGCGGCAGCCTCTGCGACGCGCAATTTGTCGTCCACCGCCATGCTGCGCTTGTGCTGGTGATCCAGGCGCAGGGTTTCGGTGCTGCCGATGACACCTGCGCCGCCGTGAAAGCGCTGAAGCAATCCGGCTTCCGACAGCAGGATGATGTCGCGACGCACCGTCTGCGCCGACACGCCAAACTCTTCGGCCAATCCTTCGATCGTCACAAAGCCGGATGCTTCCGCGCGGGCCAGTATCTCGCTTTGTCGGGTGTTCAGTTGGGCTCGTTGAGCGTCATGCTTCATGTGCTTGTTCAGATGCTCGCTGTAATGTAAGAAAACTTACAATACTGAACATGCGCAAGAAAAGCGAGGCATAAAATGACACAACCGATCTATCGTCTGGCGGACGGGACCGTCTACGGCGTCAATGGCCGTCTGGATCCCTGGGACTGGTCCTGGAAGCCGGCAGCCGCGCCCGAGGGCGCGCGCGAGGCGACGGCGCGACAGGCCATTGCGCAGCTTGCAGCTACGGCAGCGCGCCGGATTCCCGTGGGCGTCATCGGTCCGCGCGAATGCGATGCGGAAAAGCTGGCGCTGGCCGAGCAGGTCGGGGCGGGTATAGGCGCGCTCGGCCTCACGATGATCTGCGGCGGGCGCACTGGCGTTATGGCCGCAGCAGCAAAGGGTTGCCGCGCTGCCGGAGGTCTTACGGTGGGTTTGTTGCCGGGCCATGACTGGCGCGAGGCCAATGATGATATCATGCTGCCCATTGCAACGGGCTTCAGCGAAGCCCGCAACATGATCATTGCCAAATCCTGTGCTGTTCTTGTTGCGGTCGGTGGCTCCTACGGGACCCTTAGCGAAATCGCCTACGGGCTGCATTTCTCGAAGCCGGTCATCGTCCTTGGAGATGCGCCGGATATCGAGGGGACAGAGCGCGCGAACGGCGCTGACGATGCAATCGAGCGTTTGTCGTCGCACCTCATTGCCAGTGCTATATTGTCATAAAGGTTACATATTGGCCTGATAGGTGTAAACTATCTCACATTCGAGAGGGCGACATACACCCATGTCAGCAATACTTGAGTTGCGCGACGTCACGCGACGCTTTGGCGATAAGACCGTGCTGGACAAGGTATCGATCACGATTGCGCAGGGAAGCTTTACCGCGCTTCTCGGCGCTTCCGGATGCGGCAAATCCACCAGTCTGCGCATCATGGCCGGTCTCGACCGGCCGACATCCGGCGAGGTGCTTCTCGGCGGCTCCGATGTGAGCGGTCTGAGCGCCTATGAACGCAACGTCGCCATGGTGTTCCAGTCCTATGCGCTTTATCCGCATCTGACTGTCGCGCAGAACATCGCCCTGCCGCTCACCATGCGGCACCTTTCAGCACTGGGGCGCGTCCCGTTTCTCGGCTCTCTCGTGCCGGGAGCGGCAGAGGCGCGCCGGACCATTCTCTCGAAGGTTGGCGAAGCGGCTGAAAGTCTGGGGCTGGCAGAACTGCTGGACCGGAAACCCGGCCAGCTGTCGGGAGGGCAGAAGCAGCGTGTGGCCCTGGGGCGCGCGCTGGTGCGTGATCCTGCACTGTTTCTTCTCGATGAGCCCTTGTCCAACCTCGATGCGCGGCTGCGCATTCGCATGCGTTCCGAGATCAGCGCGCTGCATCGCAGAACCGGCAAGGCGTTCGTCTATGTGACGCATGACCAGACCGAAGCGATGGCCATGGCCGACCAGATCGTCGTGATGATCGGCGGCGATGTCGCACAGGCGGGCGCGCCTCGGGAACTCTATGAGCGGCCGGCAAATCGCGACGTCGCCGCCTTCATCGGACACAACGCCATCAACTTCCTTGAGCCGGGCGACGGGATCGATGTCGACGGGGCCATCGTCGGCCTGCGGCCCGAAGATCTTGCGCCTGCCGCGACCGGCGCACTGACGGGGCGGCTGGAATCTGCCGAATATCTGGGCTCGGAAATCGTTCTCAGCCTGCGCAGCGCGAAAGGCACAGAGATCCGGGCGATAGCGCCTGCCGATTTCGACGTGCCCGCACCCGGCAGCGAAGTCCGCCTCGGGTACGCGCCGCACAAACTGCATCTGTTTGACGCTGCAACGGGCGTTCGGCGGAGGACAACCCCATGAGGCTGTCAATCGAACGGCGTCAGGCGCTGACCGATCTGTGGCTCGTCGGGCCGGCGACCCTTGCGCTGTTTCTCTTCATCTTCCTGCCAGTGGCCATTGTCGCGGTCCTGTCCTTCACCGACTACCAGTTCGGCGCTGCGAGCTTCAACTGGAGCGGCCTGGACAATTACATCAAGCTCTTTTCCTCCAGCATCGGAAGGCGCGCGGTCACCAACACGCTGATCTATGTGGCGATCGTGATCCCGTTCTCGGTCGGCTTCGGCCTGCTTGTCGCGGCCGGGCTGCATCAGATGTCGAACTGGGCTCCGCGTCTCTCCAACGTGTTGAAGACGGTTTACTTCCTGCCGGTGGCGGCAACACTGGTCGCCATGTCCGTCGCCTGGCAGATGGTTCTGCACCCCTCACTCGGGATTGTGAACCAGACGCTGTTCTCGATGGGGCTGCCGACGCCAAACTGGCTCAGCGACCGCGGGCTGGTGCTTTACACACTCTCCATGATCGGCATCTGGCAGAGTGTCGGCTACAACATGGTGCTTTTTCTGGCCGGCCTCGCGGCAATCCCGTCAGAACTCTATGACGCCGCCGAAGTTGACGGTGCGGGGAGCGGGTGGTCGCGCTTCTGGACCGTCACATGGCCGATGCTCGGACCGACGACTTTGTTCGTGATGGTCGTAACCGCGACCAATGCGTTCCGCGTGTTTGAAACCGTGGCCACGATGACCAAGGGCGGTCCCGCATTCGCATCGGACACGCTTGTCTATGCGCTTTACCGGGAAGGTTTCGTCTACTTCAAGGCCGGCTACGCCAGCGCCATCACGATGGTGTTTTTCGCCTTCCTGCTCGCGCTCGCCCTCATCCAGTTCCGTTTTGTCGAAAAGCGGGTGCATTACCGATGAACCATCCGATCCGCAGCCGCGTGCTACCTCTCGTTCTCCTGCTCACGGGTGCAGCCGTCATTCTGCTGCCCTTCGTGTGGATGCTGTCACTGGCGTTCAAACCGCGCGACGAGATCTTCACGACGACAATCGAGTTCCTGCCGTCGCAGATCGAATGGAGCAATTTCACCTTTGCGCTCACCGAAACGGACATTCCCCTGTTTCTGTGGAACGGGCTTGTGATGGTGACGGGCATCCTTTTCTTCCAGATCCTGTTCGCCGTTCCGTGCGCCTATGCGCTTGCCCAGCGCAGATTTGCCGGGCGCGGCCTGCTTTTCGGTCTGGTCGTCGCCGCCCTTCTGGTGCCATTCCATGTGACGGCGATCCCGATTTTTCTGGGCTTTGCCCAAATCGGCATTCTGAACACGATGTGGGCGCTGATCCTGCCGTTCATTCAGACCGCATTCGGCATTTTCCTCTTCCGGCAGTTTTTCGCGCAATTGCCGGCGGATCTGTTTGATGCAGCCCGCGTGGACGGGATGAGCGAGACCGCCATTGTCTGGCGCATCGCTTTCCCCCTGGCCCTGCCGGCCGCGACGGCATTCGCGATCTTCTCGGTCACCGCGCACTGGAACGACCTGTTCTGGCCGCTGATCGCGACGACGGACCCGAATCTGGCCACGCCGCCGCGCGGCATCCTTTATTTTCGCGATCAGGAATCCGGCGACAATGTCGGCCCGCTGATGGCTGCCGCCGTTATCGTCACCGCACCGCTCGTGATCGCTTTCCTATTGGCTCAACGCAAATTCATTCAGGGCATTGCCGCTGGAGGACTGAAGGGTTGAGCCGAGCAATTCCAGAATGTGCCCGGATCCAACCGCGCCGACGACTTCCATCAATCAGGAGTGAAACGACATGAGAAAGACACTACTCGCATCAGTCTTTGCCATAGCCGGCGTGACCGGCGTGCACGCGCAGGAAACCGAGATCCGCGTTCACTACGCGATCCCCACGATCTGGGCCGACACCCAGAAGACGCTGGCCGATGCATTCATGGAGAAGCATCCGGACGTCAAAATCACGCTCGACGGCGCCGCCGAGGGCTACGAAGACGGGGTGCAGCGCCTGCTTCGTGAATCGGTTGCCGGCACAGGCCCGGATGTCGCCTATGTCGGGCTCAACCTCTGGCGCGTTCTGGAAGACCGTGGTCTGGCCCAGCCGCTTGACGGGTTCCTCGGAGACGAGCCGCTCGCGCAGGGCTATACGCCGGCGCTTCTGTCCCTCGGCCGTTTCCAGGATACGCAGTATGCTCTGGCCACCTCGGCCTCGACCCTGGTCATGTATGTGAACCCGGTGCTTGTCGAGAAAGCCGGCGGCTCGATGGAGGAATTCCCGGATACGTTCGACGGCGTGATCGAACTGGCTGCCAAAATCAATGCGCTCGACGGTGCAACGGATGGCGTATGGATCGGTCGGCATGACTGGCGTTTCCAGTCGCTGCTTGGTTCCCATGGCGGTCGTCCGATGAACGAGGACGAAAGCGACATCACCTTCGACGGCCCGGAAGGGATCACGGCAGCGGGGCTTTATCAGCGCTTTGCCGATGAAGCGGGCATGAAGTCCTATTCCGAGAACGACGCCCGTCAGGCTTTCCCTGCCGGAACGCTTGGCATCATGTTCGAAAGCTCCTCACTGCAGACGCGCTTTACGGAAGGCGCTGGCGACAAGTTCGACCTGACGGTCAAGCCGCTGCCAGTCGCTGCTGAAGACAAATCCAAGGTCTACTTCCCGACCGGCGGCTCGGCCATTGTCATGCTGACCGATGACGAAGCCAAGCAACAGGCTGCCTGGGACTACATGGCCTTCGTGACCGGCCCCGAGGGCCAGAAGATTATCGTGGAGAACACCGGCTACGCGCCGGCCAACGCCAAGGTGATCGAGGACGAAGCCTATCTGGGCGAGTTTTACGCAAGCAACCCCAATGCCCGCGTGGCGCATACCCAGGTCGCAAACTATGCCGGCCCCTGGTACGCGTATCCGGGTGCGGAAGGCGTGGCGGCGACTGATCTGATCGCAGCGTCGCTGGTCGAAGTGACCGAAGGTGCAGACGCTGAAGCAACGACCAAGGATCTCGCCGAGACACTGCGCGACCTCCTTGGCATGAACTAGCCCAAGCTCAATGCCGGCGGGCGGTTTTCTCTACCGTTCGCCGGCGTTTTTCGGGCCCGTGGAGTCAGTCTGTCTTTTGCTTTCTCGCAATCATGCGGTTGTCAGACGCTTCCATCTGACAGCAAGTTGTACAGAGCGGACTTCACAGCGAGCGCTGATTGACCCGTTTCGACACTTCCTCCGCGCTCTCAACGCGTTCGGAATAGCGGTCAGTCAGGTATTCCGTGCGGTCGCGCAGCAGCAGCGTGAACTTCATCAGTTCTTCCATCACATCGACGATGCGATTGTAGTAAGGCGAGGGTTTCATCCGGCCCTCGGCATCGAATTCGTTAAACGCCTTGGCCACAGACGACTGGTTGGGGATGGTAACCATCCGCATCCAGCGACCGAGCACACGCAGCTGGTTCACCGCGTTGAAGCTCTGTGATCCGCCGCAGACCTGCATCACGGCAAGGGTCCGGCCCTGTGTCGGCCTTACGCCACCGAGTGACAGCGGCAGCCAGTCGATCTGCGCCTTCATGATCCCGGTCATTGAGCCATGGCGTTCGGGCGAGCACCAGACTTGTCCCTCCGACCACATCGACAGATCGCGCAGTTCCTTGACCTTTGGATGGTCCGCTGATGTCGCGTCGGGCAATGGCAGGCCCGAAGGATCAAAGATGCGAACCTCCGCTCCCAGCCTGCGCAGGATCCGTGCAGCTTCTTCCGTGGCCAGTCTTGAATAGGAGCGTTCGCGCAGCGAGCCATAAAGCATGAGAATGCGTGGCGGATGCGTCGAAAGGGGCGGCTGGAACAGGGCTTCCGGATCGATTGTCCGAAACTGTTCCTCGTCGAGGTTGGGGAGGTTGTCTATGGGCTGGCTTGGAAGGGTCATTGGCATTCTCACGGGCGCGCAAAGCGGCATCGCCCCTTATTTCGATGATTGTCGAAATATGGGTAACGTCGTGCGAATGCGCAGTCAAGGCCATATGCGGCCAACGAGCCGGCAGGTCCACCATGCCTCCGTTGGCTGAACGGAAGCGTTTGGCCCGTCCAAGCTCCTGAGGGACGGGCCGGTATTTCTGTCGTCAGACCACCATGCACGGGGCGGTCTGTTCGAGCGGCCGGCCGGGGCGGGCGCCGGTTTTCTCGCCATCGACCCAGACTTCGCGTCCGTTGACGAACACCCGGTCGATGCCCACCGCCGGGCGGATTGGCGTCTCGAAGGTTGCGCCCTCGGCGATGGTCTCGGGATCGAAGATGACGAGATCTGCAAAGCCGCCGACGGCGATGCGACCGCGACCGCCAAGCCCGAAGCGGTCTGCTGGCATGGAGGTCATGCGGCGCACGGCTTCTTCCAGCGAGAACAGCGACAGGTCGCGGGCATAGTGACCAAGCACGCGCGGGAATGTGCCCCAGACGCGCGGGTGGGGGTGCTTGCCGCTGGGGATGCCGTCCGAACAGATGATCGTGTGTTCGTAAGACAGGATGCGCTGAACATCGTCTTCGCTCATGATGAAGAAAATGCCGGTCGCGGGCAGAAGCTTCTGCAGCGCGGTGTCGATGTCGGTGTCCCATTCCCCGGCGATGTCGGACAGGTCGCGGCCAGCCATCTGCGGATAGGGCTCGCTTTCAGCCACGATCACGCGGGTCGCCTGCCTGTGCCTGCCGGAATCGAGGATGGTGGATGACGCAATCCACGGTGTGGTGTCGAGGCCCACATCCTGCTTCTGCATGGCATCGTCGATCATTTTCAGCGTGGTGACTGACATGCCGTGGTTGGCGAGCCCGGCGCATTTGTGGTGGGAGACATGCACACCGCAGCAGGATTCACGCCCCACGGTAAAGGTCTCTTCAAGCCCCTGAACCACGCGGTCGCCCTCGTCGCGCATGTGGGTGACATAGAGCTTGCCGTGCGCCTGCGTGATCTTGGCCACCTCGATCAGCTCTTCAGTGGTGGAGGCGCGCGCGGGTGGGTAGAAAGGGCCGGTGGAAAGCCCGATTGCGCCTTCGCCCAGCGCACGGTCGAGCTTGCGGCACATTTCTTTCAGCTGCGCTGCATCGGCTGCTTTGTTCAGGTCGGGCAGTTCGTTCACGCGCAGCGTGGAGTGCCCGATCAGGCAGGCTGCATTGACCGCTGCCGGTTCCGCGAGAAGCCGGTCGCGATAGGCGGCGTAGGTTTCAAACCGCAGCGCTTCATCTTCGATGATCATGCGCAGAGGGGCGGGGATCTCGCCCTTCGGCACGAGCGGCGCGATGGAGAAACCGCAATTGCCGTTGATGACGGAGGTGACGCCCTGCGATGTCATGAACTCCATGTCGGGCTGGGTGAGCATCGCGGCATCATGGTGCACATGCGGATCGATGAAGCCGGGCGCGACGACGCGGCCCTTCGCTTCGATCTCGCGTCCGGCGGACCAGTGTTTCAGGTCACCGGTGGCGACAATGCGGTCGTCGGACACGGCCACATCACCCTTGCGACGGGGGGCGCCTGTACCGTCGATGATGTCTGCGCCGCGGATGATGAGATCAGCGTGCATGGGAAGGCTCCTGTATTGTTGTGTCGAAGGTCAGGTGGCGTCGCTGTCCGCAGGCGGCACGCCGTCATCGCCGCACCATCGGGCGGCGAGATGAACGAGAATGAAGACGATCATGATTGGAACGGCCACGGCCACCCAGAAGGTGCTGAAGGGCAGTGCGTCGGCCATGGTGCGGCTGTGGCGCAGCAGAAAACCGCGCGCCGGGTTCATGTTGGGACCGTAGAAAACGTACCAGAGGATCGGCAGAAGATAGATCAGAACCACGGCCGACCGCATCAGCGCGGCGGCAAGCCCGAGAAGGGCGTTTCGTGAACCTTCCCCGGTGAAGAGCGCCGGATCGAACCGGCGCTTGAATGATATCGTGGCGCCCATGAGGCCGGCCCAGATCATCGCGTATCGGGCCAGCTCCTCTGTATAGGCTGGCGGCTGGTTGAAGACATAGCGCGCCAGGACCTGCAGCATGACGGCCCCCACGAGGATCACCAGCGCCACGCCGGCCATCACTGTGGCCAGACGATCGAGTCCGTTGCTGAAGCGGATGACGGATTTGGCGATGTGTTTCATGGGGGCGGCCATTGCTTAGTCTGCGACGGAGTCGCGGGCTTCGGTCCAGATGCTCAGCTGGTCGTCCGGCAGAGACGTCGCCCAGGTGGCGCGGGCCAGCTCGGCCATCTTTCCGCGTTCGCCTTCGGCAAGCTCGGTGATGGTCACGCCAGCGGCTTCATGCTTTGCGCGCACTTCGCTGGCCCAGTTGTTGACCCAGTCCCTGTTCGCTTTCTTGCCGGCTGCGAGGGCAGCGTCGATCTGGCCCTTTTCCTCATCACCCAGCGACGTGTACCAGTCTTCCGAAATCAGAACGATGCGCGAGGACGGCGTGATGTCGGCGGGCGTGAAGTGCTTCAGAAACTCGGTGTGGCCGGTGCGGATGGCCGAGTTCGGCGGGTTGAAATAGCCATCGGCAACGCCGGTCTGGATGGCGTTTGCCACTTCCGACCAGGAGACGATCGTGCCAGTTGCGCCCAGCGCTTCCTGCAGTGCGATCTGCTCGCTGTTGAGCGCGCGGAAGCGCAGGTCGGACATGTCCTCGACCTTGGCGATCGGCTTCTTGGAATTGTGAATGCCGATATCCATGCCGATGTAATTGACGTCCACGAAACGCACGCCATTGTCGAGAAGCGGACCGTTCATCTGCTCAAGCATGTCCGTTTCCGAAAGCACGGCGTCGATCTGTTCGCGGTTCTCGAAGAAGAACGGGAGCTGGACGCCCTTCATCAGCGGTGACATGCCGAAACCGGTGGAGAGGGCGGCGAGATTGACCTCCAGAAGGCCCTGGGCAACCTGGTCGAAACGCTCTTTTTCCGAGCCCAGCGTGCCGGACGGGAAAATGGAGACCTCGAATTCGGTACCCTTGAGCGCATCGGCAAAGCCGTGGGCGAAGGCTGCTTCCGGGTTGGTCGCCGTATCGTCGGCGCCGTTCATGGCGATCTTGATGTCAGCGGCCTGTGCAGCGGCGGTCATGAGCGCAAGCGCCGAGATGGCGAGGGCTTTGGGTAAAAACTTCATTTTTTCTCCTCCGTTTTGTTTCGTTTTCCGTCAGGCGAGCCCCAACAGGCGTGGAATGGCCAGAGAAATCTCCGGGAAATAGGTGAGCACCAGCAGCAGCGCGACTTCGGCCAGAAAGAAGGGCAGGGTGGCGCGTATCAGCCGCCAGTAATTCATGCGCACCGTGGTCGCGAGGATCAGCAGAACCCCTCCGAGCGGCGGCGAAAGAAGGCCGGTGGTGATGTTGAAGCAGATCACGATGCCCAGATGCACGGGGTCGACGCCCATGGCGATTGCGACAGGTGCGAAGATCGGGGCGAACAACGCCACGGCGGCCTTCACATCCATCGCCATGCCGGCCACCAGAAAGATCAGGTTGATCAGCATCAGATATTGCAGCGGGCTGAGGTTCCAGTCTTCCACCGTTGCCTTGATGGCCTGCGGCCATTGCAGAAGCGCAGCGATGTAGGAAAAGGTCGAGATCGCGCACAGGATGATGAACAGCCCGCCAAGCATCACCGCCGTGCGTTGCAGGCTTGCGCCCACCTGGCTCCAGGTGAGATTGCCATGGGTGAAACCGACCACCAGAGCCGCAATCACGGCCACCGCTGCCGCTTCAGCCGGCGTCATGAAGCCGAATAGCGTGCCGCCGAGAATGATCACCGGCAGGGTCATGGCGGGCAGGGCCCTCAGGAGCGAGGGGAAGAATGCAGGCACGTCCTCGCCCGGGCCGCCGGGGTGGTTGTCGCGATGGGCGTAATAGGCGTTGATCGCCATCAGAACGCCGGCCAGCAGCAGGCCGGGCAGAATGCCGGCGGCGAAAAGCGCAGTGACGTTCGTCTCCATCAGCGCGCCATAGAAGATCAGGATGGACGACGGCGGGATGATCGGGCCGATGATCGACGATGCGCCGGTGATGGCCGCGGCGTAGTCGAGCGAATAGCCGCGCCGGCGCATCTCGGGCACCAGCGAGTTGCCGAGTGCGGCGGCGTCGGAGACCGCCGAGCCGGATACGCCGGCAAAGAACACCGAAGTCATCACGTTGACATGGCCCAGGCCGCCCTTGAGGCGTCCGAGGAAGGACATGCAGAAATCGATCAGCGCGGTTGCCAGACCGCCACGGTTCATCAAATCGCCCGCGAAGATAAACAGCGGCATGGCCAGAAAGGCGAACACATCGAGCTGGCTGAAAAGCCGCTGGGGCAGGACCGCCATATACATCTGACGGTCGGCCGCAATGAAGGTCAGGATCGCGGAAGCGCCAATGACATAGGCAATGGCGGCGCCGGCCATGAGGCCGAAAACGGTGAATGCGATGATAAGCGGCGCCTGCATGGCTCTTGGGTTCCCCTCCCCGATGGCTCACACAAATCTGGCGAAAGCGCTTGCGTTAGAAAATAGAAAAGTTTTCACTATTCCATAGCATTTCTCTATGGAGTGGCGGAAAAACGGGGAGGCAGCGCGGCCATGAAGCCATTGACTTTGCAGCGTTTGCAGGTTTTCTGCGCGGTCTACGAGCGGCAGTCGATCACGGCGGCGGCGCGGCAAATGAACCTGTCGCAACCCACGGTCAGCCGCCATCTGCGTGACCTCGAAGCGGCCATCGGCCTGACGCTTTTCGTGCTCGACAAGGGGCGCGTGATCCCGACCGTCGAGGCGGACGCCATCTACAATGAGAGCCGTTTTCTCTATGACGGGATCAGCCGGCTGGAACAACGCATCGACTCGCTGCGAAAGGGCGTCGGCACGCGCCTTCTGGTGATGTCGGTCGGGCTTTTCGCGCCCTATTTCGTGCCCACCGCGCTGCGCAGGGTGCTGGATGCGATGCCGGGCCTGCGCGTGGCCGTGGATGTGGGGACGGCGCAGCAGCAGGTTCAGGCGATACGTGCGGGCATGGTCGATGTCGGGCTCGTCATCGGCAGGTTTCAGGCTGACGACATATCCACAGAGCCGCTGGGGCGTGGCCGTCTGGTGGTACTGAGCCCAAAGGATGGCCCGCTGACCCGGCTGGACCGTGTCAGGCTGGAGGATCTGAGTTCCGTGCCAATGCTGGGACTGACCCCGCGTGGCCCCATCGGGCGTGTGCTGAACGAGGCGCTTCTGGAGCGCGGATTGCCTTTCGACAATACGGTGACGGGCAACACACTGGTTTCCGTACCCCATCTCGTTCTGGCAATGCAGCGCTCTGCGGTGGTTGATGAGTTTACCGCCGCCTTTCACGGTCTGGATGGGCTGGTGACGCTGCCGCTGGAGCCCGACCTGCCGCTCGATATCCAGTCGATCTCCATGGGTGCAACGGCGAGCAAAGTGGCCAGCCAGCTCTTCCTGAAGGAAATACGTGGAATGCTCGCAGACTGGCGGGCAGGGAAGATGCAGTTTTAGGAGCGGGGCGCGTCCTGCGCGCTTCGGCGTGGTGTGGCTTCACGTCGGTGGATGTCCCCATTGCCCATGATGCTGTGCCGTTGATCAGGCATGGACAGAATCTCCGTGGGAAGGTTCCCACAAGCAAGGGCTCATGCTAATGAAGAAGATGAGGAGGACAGAATCAGAGTGACGGATAACGCCGCTTCCCTGACCATTATCGACATTGCGCGGCTCTCTGGCGTGTCCAAGAGCACAGTGTCCCGTGTGCTGTCCGGGGCGGAGAATGTGTCCGAGGAGGCGCGTCGCAAGGTGACCGAGGCCGTTGAGGCATCCGGCTTTCGGCGCAACGAGCTTGCGCGGTCCCTGCGGTCCGGGCGCACCGGCATGGTTGGCCTTCTGATCCCTGATATTGCCAACCCCTTCTGGGCCGAGGTCGCCCGTGGCGCGCAGGATGCGGCCACGGAAGAGATGGCCTCTGTCCTGATCTTCAATTCTGACTGGGATCCCGAGCGGGAGCGCCGGCATCTCATGGCGCTGACCCAGTCGCGGGTCGATGGCGCGATTGTGAATCCGGTCCAGAACGGGCTGGATGAACTCTCCCGCAGCCAGGTTCCGCTGGTGCTGATCGGCTCGTCGGCCGAACGGTTTCCGGAACTGCCTTCGGTCGGCAGCGATATTACGCAGGGTGTGCAGCTCGGGCTTGAGCGACTTGTTCAGGCCGATCTCGGAATGCCGGCCCTCTTGGTCGGCGATCCGCATCGTACCGCGCGGGAGCGGTTCGTTGGCGCTGTTCGCGAGTTTGGCGCGGCGCAGGGCTGGCCGGTCGAGGGGCTGAGGCTTCAGGACGGTCACTACACCATTGAGGGTGGTCGCGACGCCATGAAGCAGCTGCTTCAGGGCGGTGTGCCGCGCGTTGTTTTCGCGGCCAATGACATGATGGCGCTGGGCGCGCTTCATGCCGTCCGGGAGGCCGGGCTGAACTGCCCGGAGGATGTGGCCATTCTCGGTTTCGACGGAACGCCGGCGGCGGAGGTCTCGATGCCGGGACTCACAACGATCATGAAGCCTTCGCGCGATATTGGCCGGCGGGCATTTGAATTGCTGAGCCGGAAGATCGCTGGTGATGAGGATGTTCCGCACATGTCGCTGCCCTGTTCGCTCGTTGAGCGGGGGACGCTGCCGACAAGAGAAGGGCCGCGCGTCGTTCGCGGGGAGGAGAGGACAGCGACGTGACAAAGCACGACAAGGCAGGGGCTTTTTCGCCCGAAATTGGGAACGTTCCCAATCGCGCACGGCCTCGACAGGCTGATGCCTATAACTCGCGTGGTGCGAGACTGCGGGACGGGGTGCGCGAATGGTGGCCCTATTATTTGATGCTGGCACCGGGCCTGATCTACTTCGGGCTGTTCCACTACCTGCCGATCTGGGAGGCGCGGCTTGCCTTTGAGGATCTGCGTATCATCGGTCCGAATGTCTGGGTCGGCACCAAGCATTTTGCGCAGCTGTTTGCGTCGCCGACCTTCTTCGAGGTCCTGAAGAACACGCTCATCATCAGCGCGATGAAGGTCGCCTTCGTCTTCCCGCTTCCGATCATCCTGTCTCTGCTCTTGAACGAGGTGCGCTCGGGACGTTTCCGGCGCGGCGTGCAGTCGGTGATCTATCTGCCGCATTTCCTGTCCTGGGTCGTGATCGCGGGCATTTTCATTGCAGCGCTCTCGCCGTCCAATGGCGTGGTCAATGATTTGCGCGACTTCGTCGGTCTCGACCGTCGCAGCTTCATGACTGACAGCGGATCGATCCGCTGGGTGCTGGTCTGGTCCGAGGCCTGGCGCAGCGCCGGCTGGGACAGCCTGCTCTATTTCGCCGCCATCATGGCCATTGATCCGGCGCTGTATGAGGCTGCCGAGATGGATGGTGCATCGCGCTGGCAGAAGATGCGTCACATCACGCTGCCGGGCATTGTGCCGACGATTGCGACGCTCTTCATCCTGCATGTCGGGCTCTTCTTGAACGCGGGCTTTGATCAGGTCTTCAACCTGTCCAACGACGCCATCCGGGACAAGATCGACATCATCGACACCTATGTCTACCGGCTCGGTATCACCGGCGGGCAGTTCTCGCTCGCCACGGCCGCCGGCCTCTTCAAGGGCGTGATCGGGATGATCCTGATGATCGGCGCGCACACGCTGTCCAAGCGACTGACAGGCAAGGGGGTCTGGTGATGGCATCCAGCAACAAGACCCGGATGGAGCGGCTCGAAGAAGCGATTATCTATTCCGTCCTTATCGCCATCGTCGTGGTGACGGTGCAGCCGATCCTGAACCTTCTGGCGATCTCGCTCTCCGATCCGGCCCGCGTGCCGGGGATGAGCGGCATGGATATCGTGCCGGACGGGTTCTCGATCGATATCTGGAAACTCCTCGCAAGCCACCCGGCGGTGCAGCGCGGGCTGATGAACTCGATCTTCATCACCCTCGTCGGGGCGATCCTCAACGTCACGTTTACCGCCATGATGGCCTGGGCGCTGTCACGCAAGAAGCTGCCGCTGCGCCGGACCCTGTTTGTGCTGATCCTTGCGACCATTGTCTTCGAACCGGGGATCATTCCCGATTACTTCGTGATGCGACGCCTGGGGCTGATCGACAGCTATGCTTCGGTCATCATCTACAAGCTCGTCAACGCCTGGTACCTCATCATCCTGATCCGCTTCTTCGAGGAGGTTCCGGAAGAGCTCATCGAGGCAGCGACGCTGGACGGTGCAAATGCGTTTCAGGTCTTCTGGCGCGTGGTGTTGCCGCTCGCCAGACCGGCGCTGGCGACCATCACCCTGTTCTACGTGGTTTATCACTGGAACGATTTCCTGCGTCCGATGATCTATTTCAACGATCAGGACATGTGGCCACTGCAGGTTGTGCTGCGCCAGTTCGTCGTGGTCGGCGACAAGGCCGCCATCGTCGGACTTCAGGCCATGAACAATTACGAGGGCGCGAGCCAGATCGATCTCCGGGCGTTCCGCGCCGGGATGATCCTGTTCACCATCCTGCCCGTCCTCGCGATTTACCCGTTCATCCTTCGCTACTTCACCAAGGGAACCATGTCCGGTGCCCTCAAATGACCGCATATTCAGGGAGGAAATAATGAAAGACCTAACCATATCCCGTCGCGCCCTGCTTGCAGGGCTTGCCGCAACACCGGCGCTTGCAATGCTGCCGGGCAGGGCAATGGCCGCAAGCGGCACGATCCGGATCGTCATGAAGGATCTTCTGACGAGCAACCCGGAAGATGTTGCCCATGTCGCACGCATTGAAGAGGCTCTTGCCGCGCGTGGCCACGATATCAAGATCGAGATCATCGATCTGCCGTCCGAAGGCTATGCGGAAAAGCTCAACCTGATGCTGCTCTCGGGCGACGTGCCGGACATCATCTATTTCCAGGGCGGTGACGAGCAGATCGCGCAGCAGGGCGTGCTGATGGATTTGAACCCGCTGATCGCCAAAACCGAACATTTGAGCAAGGCGCTCTGGCCGCACAATACCGCGCGGCTCGGCAACTACCCGCATCTGCTCTATGTCTACCCGGCACGGACCAAGGCGCCGGTGATGCGCAAGGACCTTCTGGAAGCGACCGGCCTTTCCGCGCCGACCTCGCTCGAGGAATGGGATGCGCTTCTGCGCGCCATCCCCGGCACCGAGATCGCCGGCAAAGCCGTGAAGCACGGCATCATCGCGCCGAACAACACAGCCGAGCTGGACGCGATCTTCGATCCGGCCTTCGGTATCGAACAGACCTGGATGAAGAACGCCGATGGCGAACTGATCCACTCGCGCATCAGCGAGGGCGAGCGCGCCAAGCTCGCCTGGTACGCCAGCCTTTTCGCCGACGGGGTGCTCGATCCGGAATTCATCACCTCGAACTGGGAAGTGAAGGAAGACAAGTTCTACACTGGCCAGGTCGGCGTGGTGATGGGCACGGCCGGTCCGGTCGTGGGCATCTATGAAGCCAAGATGGCGCAGGTGAACCCGGGGGCCGAGCTGGTGCTCCTGACCCCGCCCGCCGGCATTCAGGCCGTTGATGTCAGCAAGGAAAGCCGGGGCTTCGCCATTCCGGTCACCACGAAGAAAACCGACGCCATCATGGCCTTCTTTGACTTCGTGGCTTCGCCGGAAGGGCAGATGATGGAGCGCCTCGGCTTCGAGGGCGAACACTACACCCGCGAAGGTGATACGCTGACCGCGACCGACAAGCTCGGCGCCTGGTATCCGCGCTTCATCTACGCAAATCCAAACTACCACCAGCCGCCGCTCAGCCCGCTGTCGCCTTTGGCCCAGAGCGCGTTGCAGCAGGGCGTCGACTTCTTCCGCGCCGACAACACCTTCGTCTGGTCCCCCGATCTGGCGGCGGCTGTGGACGGGGCGGAGACCTACTACCGCACCAATGTCTTCCGCTTCGTCTCCGGCGAACTGTCGACCGAAAACGATTGGGATGCCTTCGTTGCGGGCTGGCTGGCCGCTGGTGGGCAGGCAATGACTGATCATGCAAGGACCGTAATGTGACACAGCAAGGACAAGACGGAACCTCCCCGTTCCGTGGTCGCGTCCGGGCAATGGTTCATGGCGTCGCTTTCGGCGACGCCATGGGCGCCCCGGTCGAGAAACTTTCTGCCGCCGAAATCCGCGAGCGCTATGGTCGGGTGACCTCGCTGCGCACTGCGTGGCATCGAGACGGGCAGAGCGAGGATCAGCGCAAGGGCAGGGTTCGCGGCAACGGGATCACCACCGACGACACGGCGATGACGCTTTCGCTGATGCGGATCTATGAGCGCGAAGGCCGCCATCTGGACGCCTGGGACATGGCTGAAGGCATGGTGCGCGAAATCGCGTGGGAAAGCCGCTGGGTGCCCGAGTTGCAGCGCGAAACGCCGCTGATCGAACGCCTCTTCTATCCCGAGAAATGGATTTTCCAGCGTCTGCAGCTATCGGCCTGCGATCCGCGTCAGGGCGGCGTGGGCAACATGGTGAACTGCGGTGCGACGATGTATATCGCGCCGGTGGGCGCTGTGAACGCCTGCAACCCGCGCGCGGCCTATGATGAGGCGATCAATTTCGCCGAGGGCCATCAGCAAAGCTATGGCCTTGAGGCCGCCGGTGTGTTTGCCGCTGCGATTGCACAGGCTTTCGTACCGGGCGCGACGCTCTCCGAGGTCGTTCAGACGGCCTATGATCTCGCCCATGACGGCACCCGCACGGCGATCGGCGAGATCGTTGCTGCCGCCGGGGAGCTTGCCCGCAAGGGAGCCGAAGCCGACGAGGTCACCGACACGTTCCATCGCCTTATCGCGCCGTTCTCGCCGATGGGGGACAACGTTGCGCACGGGCCCGAGAAGGCCGGGGTGGCGACCGCTGCCTACCAGCCCTCGCGTCTGCTTTCGATCGAGGAGTTGCCGCTGGCGCTGGGGTTCTGCATCACGGCCGGCGGTGATTTCCGGCAGGGGGTGATCGACGGGATCAACTCGGGCCGCGACACGGATTCCATCGGTGTGATGGTCGGCGCGATCCTCGGGGCAATGCATGGCCCGTCGGTGATCGATGAGGATGATGCCGAGCTTCTGGATAGCGCCAACCGGTTCTGCCTCTCCGAGAGCGCAGACCGTTTCACCACCGCTGCGCAGGCGATCATCCAGGGGGATGAAGAGGCTGCGCGCGCAAGGGCTGCGCAGCGTGCCGCAATCTTCGCACAGGACAAGAAGGAAGCTGCCGAATGACCCCGGAGAGCATCCGCGAAAAGATCTATGCCGGACTGATCGGCAAGGCCGTTGGCGTGCGCCTTGGTGCGCCGGTCGAACCGACGGTCTGGACCGAAAAGCTGATCCGCGAAGTCTATGGCGAGATCGATGACTATGTTCGCGACTATCGCAATTTCGCGGCGGACGACGACACCAATGGACCGCTCTTCTTTGTGCGTGCTCTCTGGGACGAAGGCGATGAGCTGACTTACGAATCCGCCGGGCGCACATGGCTGAACTATATCGGTGACGGTCACGGAATGCTCTGGTGGGGCGGGTTCAACATCTCCACCGAGGAAACGGCCTATCGCTATCTTCAGGACGGTGTCACTGCGCCGACCTCGGGCAGCATCGCGCTGCGCGGCCAGATCGAAGCCGAACAGATCGGCGGGCAGATCTTTTCGGATTGCTGGGGCTGGGTCTGCCCTGGCAAGCCAGAGGAAGCCGCGCGGCTTGCGCGGATCATGGCTTCCGTGTCGCATGACGGCGAAGCGCTGCACGGCGCGGCCTATGTCGCCGGAGCGACGGCGGCGGCCTTCACCGCTTCGTCCATCGCCGAAGTGCATGAAACCGCGCGCGCACTGGTTGCCGACGGCTCGCACTATGCCCGTGTTCTCGATGCGGTTGCAGCCTACCATGCGGCGAACCCCGAAGACTGGCGCGGCTGCTTCCACATGCTGGAGCGTGACTTCGGCTATGACAAATGGACCGGCGTCTGCCACGTGATCCCTAATGCGGGGGTGACAGCACTGGCGCTGCTCTATGGTGAGGGCGACATGCCGCGCACGGCGGCAGTGGCCTCGATGTGTGGCTGGGACACCGACTGCAATGCAGGCAATGCTGCAAACATTGCAGGCGTGCTTCAGGGTGTTCAGCCACACTGGGCCAAATGGCGTCGTCCGATCAACGACATCCTCATCACCTCGGCGGTGACCGGTTCGCTCAACATCGTCGACATGCCCTCGGCCGCCCGCGATTTCGCTGTGCTGGCGCTGCGTCGTCGGGGCGATGCGATCCCGGAGGGCTGGGCCGACAAGGCGCTCGCCCGCGCCGTCGATTTCGACTTCGCGCTGCCGGGCGCAAGCCACGGCATTCGTGCGGAAGGTTCGCATCGTCTGCGCACACTGCCGGGCAACGCCGAGGGCGCGATCACCGTCCAGATCGACCGCTGGGCCGCTGGCGACAATGGCCGCGTGTTCTGGAAGCCCTTCTACCGGGAATGCGAGTTTGACGATAACCGCTATCGTCCGATGCTCTCACCCGTCACGGCCTCGGGCCAGCGCGTCGAGATTTCCCTGACGGGGACCGAGGCGCTCGAAGGTCCGCGACAGGTGACGTTCGTTCCCTATGTCCGCTTTGCCGCTTCCGGCGAAGTGCGGGAACTGGGAGACTGGTCGCTTCTGCCGGAGGACTGGCAGGTCATCGGGTTCACGCTTCCCGACAGCGAGGAGGCTATTGACGAGATTGGCATCCTGATGAAGCAGACGGCGGAAGCCCGCGTTTTCATGAACGTGCTGATCCGCAGCTTCACCGTGACGGGAGCCGGCAAGACGGTCATTAACCCGCAGATCGAATCCGAGGAATGGGGCTCGGTCAGCCGTTTCAGCTTCAATCGCGGAAGCTGGGGCCTGTCGGACGGTTGCATTCGCGGTGAGGCGACGAAGGACGGAGATCTCTGGACCGGTCACGCCTTCGCAACCGATCAGACGGCGACGGCGCAGATCTCGCGTGTCGAGGGCGAGAGCCATCTGGTCAGCGTGCGCGCCTCGGGCAATGAACGCTTCTATGCCGCGGGCATCCATGAGCGCCGGGCTGTGATCCTCCGCGAGGATTTCGGAACCGAGATCCTTGCGGCTGCGCCGGTTGACGCCGGGCAGGACGTCACCCTGACCTTCGCTGCGAAGGGTGAGACGCTTACCCTGTTCATCGACGGCAAGGAAATTGTCTCGGCGACTGACAGCCGGCATCCGCGCGGCATGGCCGGTCTTAGGCTCGGTGGCGCCGGTGTCGTGATCTGCCGCCGCTTCGAGATACTGGAGGGCTGATTTGGGACGGATCCAGCTGGAGAATGTTGGCAAGACCTATGGCGGAACCAGGGTCTTGCAGGACATCAATCTCGATATCGAGGACGGCGAGTTCGTCGTCCTCGTCGGACCTTCGGGCTGTGGCAAGTCCACGCTCCTGCGTATGGTGGCGGGGCTTGAGGACATTTCGCAGGGCCGCATCATCATCGACGGCAAGGTTGCGAACCGGGTTCCGGCGAAGGAGCGCGGGCTGGCGATGGTCTTTCAGTCCTATGCGCTCTACCCGCACATGAAGGTTGCCGAGAACATGAGCTTTGCGCTCCGTCTCGCAGGCGTCAAGAAATCCGAGATCGACGCGAAGGTTCGACAGGCCGCCGAGATACTCGGGCTTGAGCCTTATCTCGACCGTCTGCCCAAAGAGCTTTCGGGTGGCCAAAGGCAGCGGGTCGCCATGGGGCGGGCCATCGTCCGCGATCCGGAAGCCTTTCTGTTCGATGAGCCCCTTTCAAACCTCGACGCCAAGCTGCGTGTGCGCATGCGGTCGGAGATCAAGAAGCTGCATCAGCGGCTCGCAAAGACGACGATCTATGTCACGCATGATCAGACCGAGGCGATGACGATGGCAGACCGCATTGTCGTTCTGCATGACGGTCATGTTGCCCAGATCGGGCCGCCCTCCGAGCTTTACAACAATCCGAACTCAGCCTTTGTGGCCAGTTTCATCGGCTCGCCCGAAATCAGCATGTTCAAGGCGAAGGCAGGCGCGAAAGGCGCGCGTCACGTCGTTCTGGACGGCGGCGTCACCATGCCGCTCGGGCGGCCGCTGGACGTGGCTGAAGGCACCGAGGTGACGTACGGCATTCGTCCGCAGACGATCGAGATCTCTGAAACGGGACCGGTGGCCGAGGTGCTGCTTGTGGAGCCGACCGGCGAGACTGCCGAAGTGACGCTCTCGCTCGCGGGGCAGGAGATGGTCGCCGTTCTTCCGGCGAAAGCCGGGCTGGAACCCGGACGCCAGATCGCGCTTGGCATCCCCGCTGAACGCGCGCTGGTCTTCGACCCGGCGACCGGTGGACGCCTGTTGTGATCCGGATCGGGGGAGGCTGACCGGAAGGCTCGCCGGGTGTGGCGGCGGGCCTGCGTGAACTCGTTCGCTCACCAGCATTTGCGTCCATGGAGGGACAGATGCATCCGGGCGATGAAGGCCTTTGACAAAGGCCGCCGACAAGACGCTCGATCATCACTTTCTTGTCTTCTCACGGCTTGGTGTCGTGCCATGTCTGCCGAACGACTGCTGCAGCTCCATTGATGAAAATCAATGTGTTAGCCTCCTCGATAAACTAACATTGCGACGACCGGCTCAACGGATCGCTTCACTGCTGTCCGTAGGCTGAGTCACGCCGTTTCCCCAACCAGCCTGACTTGCTCATCACCGGGTTTCTTACGCCTCCAGTGTCAGAAACCGGGGCGCTGCTGCGCGATCTGGAGAGCCAGAAGGCCTGGGTTTCAAGTCGGTTTCACGCAGATTTATCGAGGTGTTTCAAAAGCCGTGTTGACGGGGCAGGGCAAATGCCGCATTAATTGCGCATAAAGTTGCGCAAATTTATGAGCAGATAATGCCAGCCTTGTTAAACCCGACCATTGCCGCTTCCGCTGCAGGGCAACACGACGTTCTCGACATGCAGATGTTCGTGGGTGCCGTGAATGTTTCCGAAAGCCGGATGGAGAAGCAGGCATGAGCGCAGGGGCAGAGACCGTCGCGCTGGAAAAAGGGGAGGCCCTGCACGAGGCAGACCCGCGCTTTGCTTCTGCCTGGACGCTGGCTCCCTCGGGCAAGGCGGATCGGCCGCTTCTGATTGCGGTTCACGGAAGTGCGCGCGACCATCTGCAAACGCGCGACGCGTTCGACGATCTGGCTACCCGGCAGGATATCAATGTGCTTGCGCCTCTCTTTCCTGCCGACGTGACGCGCCCCGGCTATTCGGACGGTTACAAGTTTCTCCGTGAGCCGGGCATTGATTATGCGATGCTTGTGGAGGGCATGGTTGCTGCCTTCAGGGCGCGCTTCTCCCTCGGCTCTCAGTCTACTTATCTGTTCGGTTTTTCCGGCGGTGCGCAGTTTGCCCTGCGCTATGCGCTGGTGGCGGCAGGCAAATTATCCGGCGCGGTGATCGCAGCGCCCGGTGCGGTGACGCTGCTGGATGCGGAACTGCCCTGGTGGCCGGGCGTGGCCGGCATCGAGCAGGCCATCGGACGACCCGTTGATGTGCAGGGGCTGAAACAACTGCCGGTGCATCTGATCATCGGCGCGAATGACAGCAATCAGGGGCTGGTGGCCCGGGGGCCGGATCATCCCGATCACTCGCCTTTCGCCGATGTCGCCGGCGCGGACCGTCATCAGCGTCTCGCGGCCCTGAAAGAAAGTCTTGAGAAATCGGGGCTGAAGCCGGGGTTCGAATGTCTGGATGGCATTGGGCACGAACTTGGCCCGCTGGCCGAAGCTGCATCCAGTGCCATCGAAAATTGGCTTTAACGACATACACAAAAGGGGAAAATACATGTTGCGTACATTGCTTCTAACCGCTGCGTTCTTCACGCTTCCCGCAGGCGTATCGTCTGCGCAGGCGCTGCCCGATCACTATCCGGCGGACTATGCCGACCTTGTCGCGCAGGCGAATGCGGAAGGCTCGCTGCTGATCTATTCCAACATGGGGCCGGAGAACTGGGAGCCGCTGATCGAGGCTTTCAATCAGCACTATCCGGACATCAAGGTGGAAACGCTCGATCTCGGTCCGGGTGAAGTGTTCACGCGCTATCGCGCCGAGACGGGCACGGGTGTGGCGACGGCCGACATTCTGGCCGCCGGCACGATTGGCGACTGGATTCAGGCCGCCAATGACGGACTTGTCGTCGATTACAAGTCACCGGAAGCCCAGTTCCTGCCGGAGTGGAGCCTGCCGATGCCGGGTGTCTACACCTTCTCCGCAGATCCGATGATCCTGATGTACAACAAGGTTCTGGTTCCGGAAGAACTGCGCACCGCTTCGATGGAAGAGTTCTTCGCCAACATCACGGCGCACCCAGACGTCTTCAAGGGCAAGATCGGCACATATGACGGCCAGTTCGCATTTGGTGAGTCCATCAATTTTGCGTTTGTGCGGCACCATGGCGACAAGGCATGGGGATGGTTTGACGCAATCGGCCCGTCGACGCGGCCCGGTGGCGGCACCGGCGGCATGATCGAGAAGACCGTGAGCGGTGAAAACACCGCGTCCTACTTCGCTTCCGGCCCGGTTCTCTTCCCGCGGCTGAAACAGGGCGTCGGACAGATCATCGACTGGAAATTTCCTTCAGACGGTACGCCGGTCTTTCTGCGTGGGGTTGGCGTGACGGAAAAGGCCCCGCACCCGGCGGCAGCGCGGCTGATGCTGGACTTCATCCTCTCCGAAGAGGGCCAGTATGCGGTGGCGGAAGGCAAGCTGACGGCCTATCGCCCCGGCGTGAAACCGCAGGGCGAGACCTCCTATTCGCTCGATGAGGTGATCGAGGAGATCGGCGGTGAGGATAAGATGATCCTGATCAATTACGATCCCGACATGCTGACGGAGCACGATGCGTTCATCGCCCGCTGGGCCAAAGCCTTCGGTATGTAATCAATCAATGTGGCGGCCGGCCGCGAAGAAGCCGGCCGCCACATGATGAAGGAGTAGCCAGCTCATGACCACGCAATCCGCCGATACCGCGCTCGCGTCCCCGCGCGTCGGCCCGGCATTCCTGCCTCTCAGCCGTTCGCGCATGGTGCAATGGCTGATCTTCATCATTACGGCGGTTCTGGTGCTCGCGCCGGCGCTGCCGATCCTGCTGCAGGTGTTCGTCGCCGGCCCTCTCTATGAGCGTGACTGGCATTTTACCTTCGCGAATATCGGCCGGCTTCTCGGCAATGAGGCCATTGGCGAGATCGCGCTGACGACACTGGCCTTCGCGGGCCTGACGACCGTCATCGCGCAGGTGCTCGGCGTGGCAGCGGCCCTTCTCTTCGGACGCACGGACATGCCCGGTCGCCGCGTGATGGGCGACATGATGATGTGGCCGCTCTATCTCTCGCATCTGATCATGGTGGTCGGCTGGCTCATCGTCTATGGCCCCTCCGGTTTTCTGACGCAGGCTTTCGCGCGGATGTTCGGTGACGCGCCGTGGAACCTTTATTCCATTCCGGGGATGGCCATCGTTGCCGGTGTCTCGCAGGCTCCGCTGGCTTATCTTTATTGCCTGTATGGCGTGGCGCGCTCCATTGACCCGACGCTGGAGAGTGCTGCCCGGACCTGTGGTGCAGGACCGCTGACCGTGATGCGGCGTGTGACGCTGCCGCTGATGTTGCCGGCCATCGTTACCTCAAGCGCGCTCAACATCGTGATCGCCGTGGAAATGCTCTCGATCCCGCTGTTTCTCGGCAGGCCGGCGCGCATCGACACGCTGTCATCCTATCTCTATCTGGAGGGGATCGGGGCTTCCAATCCGCAGCATGGCATGGTGGCCGCCTCGGCTCTGGTTCTGGTGGTTCTGGTCGGCGCAACGCTGATGCTACAGCGATTGCTTCTGTCCAACGGGCATCGTTATGAGACGGTGAAGGGGAAGGGCACACGGCCCGCGCCGCTGCAGCTTGGCGCGCTTAAATGGCCGCTTTTCACGCTCGCCGCTATTTATATTGTGTTCGTTGTTCTCGTGCCGATCCTGGGGCTGGTCCTGCGCGCCTTCACCAGCTACCTTACGCCGCTCATTCCGGTCTGGCAGGTGCTGACGCTGCAGAACTTCAAGGACGTCTTCCAGACAGACGCCTACATGCGCGCACTCTGGAATACGCTGATCATCTCGGTGGCAGCGGCCGGTCTCGGCACGCTTCTCACTGCGCTGATTGCCCTCGTCATCCAGCGGTCGAGCTTTCCGTTCCGACGCACGCTGGAAGCACTGGCCTATTCGCCGCGCATGGTGCCGGGCCTGATCACGGGTCTGGGCGTCTTCTATGCCGCGATCGTCTTTGCGCCCTTCGGATGGTTGCGTGACAGCATCTGGATCCTCGTTGTTGCCTATGTGATGGCGACCATTCCGCTGGGTCTCGGCGCAGTGCAGCCTTCGGTGGTGCAGATCGGCGCAGATCTCGACAAGGCGGCGCGCACGGTGGGCGCAGACTGGATAACCAGCATGCGGCGCATTCTGCTTCCGCTGATGAAACCGGCCCTGCTTGGCTGTTTCATTCTGCTCTTCGTCGTGCACCTGAAATCTTATGTCGTCGCCATTTTCCTCATGGCGCCGGGGCTGGAAATCATGGGTGTGACCATGCTCGGCCTCTGGGAGAACGGAGCAGCCGGCGTGACCGCCGCCTTCGCAACCCTGCAGATCGCCATGATCGCGATCCTTCTGATCGCCGCCCGTCTCGTGTTTGGAGTTAAGCTCTATGAATAAGCTCGTTCTGGAAAATCTCACAAAGAGCTATGGCGACGTTCACGCCGTAAACGATATTTCGCTGACGGTGGAGCAGGGTGAGTTCCTCACGCTTCTCGGGCCGAGCGGCTGCGGAAAATCGACCACGCTTGCAGCGATTGCCGGTCTTGACCGGCCGACATCCGGTGTCATCCGCTTTGGCGACCATGTGCTTTTCGATGAGGCGACCGGTCAGTTTGCGCCGCCTGAAAAGCGCGGCTTCGGGGTGGTGTTCCAGTCCTATGCGCTGTGGCCGCACCTCACGGTGGAGCGCAATGTCTCCATGCCTCTGGAGCTGCGCAAAGTGAGCCGGGCAGAGCGTGCGCGACGCGTCGACGAGGCGCTGGAACTGGTCGGGCTTTCGGGCTTCGGCAAGCGCTATCCGGGTGAATTGTCGGGAGGCCAGCAGCAGCGTGTTGCGCTGGCGCGTGCGGTGGTTTTCCGCCCGCCGCTCCTGCTGCTCGACGAACCGCTCTCCAACCTCGATGCACAGCTGCGCCAGAGTGCGCGGGTTTGGCTCAAGGAAATTCAGCGCGAGCTCGGTCTGACCGCAATCTATGTGACCCATGATCAGGAAGAAGCGCTGGCGATGAGCGACCGCATTGCCGTCATGCGTGCGGGCAAGATCGTCCAGCTCGGAACGCCGCAGGAAATCTATGAGCGGCCGCAGCATCCCTTTGCGGCCACGTTCATCGGCAGCGCCAATCTTATCGAAGGCATCGTTGAGCAAAGTGCGCGCAGGGGCGATACGATCGTTACGCGCCTTCGTCTGGCGGATGGCCAGCAGCTGGACGGCCATAGCGCCGTACCGATGGCCACCGGGACGAAAGCCAAGCTGGCAGTGCGTGGCGAGCGCATGCGCATTGCCGAGAAGAGCGGCGCGAACACACTGGATGCCGGCTTCACCACCGCCAGCTATCTGGGCAATCACTACGAGCAGAAGCTGACCCTGGCGGGGCAGGAAATTCGGATGCTTGTGGATGTACCGCAGCCTGAAAGGGCGGGGAAAATACACATTGCCGAGGGCGATGCCCTTGTTTTTTCAGCAGAGTAGTGGGAACCCTCGGAAGGTTTGGGGAAGGCAGCGATGAGCAAAAGGGAGATCAGAAACGGGCTGAGCGAGCGCCTGCGCGCCGATATTGCGGCTGGTTTCTATCGGCCGGGCGAATGGCTGCGGCTCGTCGATCTTGAAGAACGCTATGGGGTAGGGCGGTTTGACGTGCGTCAGGCGCTTGCCCAGCTTGCGTCCGGCCACATGGTCAGCCATGTGCCCAATCGCGGTTATCGCGTGGTGGAAACCGACCGCAAGCAGCGCGATGAACTGACGGATACGCGCCTGATGCTGGAGGTGCCGGCAGCGCTGCTGGTGATCGAGCAGGCGAGCGAAGCTGACGTGGCGAAGATAGAAGCCGCCGCGCTCGCCTTCGACGATGCGCTCGAGGCTGTTCCCTACCCCGAAGCACAGAAGCTGAACCACGCCTTTCACCACGCCTTCTACGATTGCTGTGGCAATCGCACCCTGATCGATCTCATCCATGAACTGCGCGAGCGCAATCTGCCTGGTGAGTGGAACCAGTGGGCAATGCCGACAAAGGCGAGGTCCAGCAGTCTCGACCATCTGGAGATGGTTGAGGCGCTGAAAACGCATGACCGTGAGCGCATGGCAGAGGTCATCACCCGCCATCTGTCGCGCTGGCGTGAGGGCTCTTCGGACCAGCGCTGACGGCGCAGCTCCGCGCCCGTTTTTCTCTCTCTCCTGCTATTTATTACAGATTGCGTCGCTGCGGCTCGCGGTGAAGGCTCAGCTAAAATCCCAAAGGAGTTTTCACATGCCTGCAGACGATGTGGTTGAAGATTTTGCGTCCTTCCGAGAGTACAAGACCTGGTATCGGGTCATCGGAGACCTGAAATCGGGAAAGACGCCGCTCGTGGTTGTTCATGGCGGACCGGGCTGCACGCATGATTACCTTGAGAGCATTTCGGATATCGCGGCCACGGGGCGTGCTGTCGTCTTCTACGATCAGCTCGGCAATGGGCGTTCGACGCATCTGGAAGAGGCCCGTCCCGATTTCTGGACAGTCGACCTGTTTCTTGAAGAGCTCGACAATCTGCTCGACCATCTGGGCATTCGCCAGCGCTACAATCTTCTGGGCCAGTCCTGGGGCGGCATGCTCGGGTCAGAACATGCCGTGCGCCAGCCGGAGGGGTTGAACGGTCTCATCATCGCCAATTCCCCCAGCTCCATGAAAGCATGGGTGGAAGGCTGTCTGGAGCTGCGCACGAAGCTGCCGCAGGAGACGCAGGATGCGCTGGCCCGCCATGAGGCGGACGGCAGCTATGATCATCCCGACTATCAGGCGGCATCGCAGGTTTTCTACGAGCGTCATGTCTGCCGTTTGCAGCCCATGCCGGATTTCGTGAAGCGCACCTTCGACTGGATCGACCGTGACCCGACCGTCTACCACACGATGAACGGCCCGACGGAGTTTCATGTGGTCGGCACGCTGAAGGACTGGACGGTCGTGGAACGCCTGCATCGGGTGCAGGCGCCGACACTGGTTATCTCGGGAGCTTATGACGAGGCGACGCCGCGAACCGTGCGCGAGTTCGCCGACCGTATTCCGGGAGCTGTCTGGGAGGTGTTCGAGGAGTCGAGCCACATGCCGCATGTGGAACAGCAAGGCGCTTACATGGCGGTGGTCGCTGATTTTCTGGCGCGGCTGGATTGAAAGGGAGAGGTCCGATGACCAAGCTTCGCGTTGCCGCGATCCAGTTGAACACGACTGGTGATGTGAAGGCCAACAATGCGCAGATTGAAGAGATGGTTCGACAGGCTGCCTGCGAGGGTGCAGCCTTTGTCAGCCTGCCGGAGGCGGCCAATATTCTTCTGCGCGACAATCTGCGTTATCCGACGGTCTGCCTGCCGGAGAATGAGGACACGACGCTGGCGCTCTGCCGCAGTCTGGCAGCCGAGCTTGGACTTTGGATCCATGCCGGCTCGCTTCTGGTGCGCCATGAGAGCGGGCAGCGCGTCTGGAACCGCACCTACCTCATCGCGCCATCGGGCGATGTTGCGGCGACCTATGACAAGCTGCACACATTCGATGTGAAGCTGGGTGGCGCAGCCGATTTTCAGGAATCCGCAGCGGTTGCTCCGGGAGAGGGTGGAGCCGTGGTTTTCGACATGGGCGATCTTCGGCTCGGCCTGTCGATTTGCTACGACATCCGCTTTTCCTATCTGTTCGATGCGCTGGCCGGTGCGGGCGCGAATGTGATGATGATCCCGGCCTCCTTCTCCACGGCAACGGGTCCGCTGCACTGGGAGCCACTCCTGAAGGCTCGCGCGATCGAGACCGGCTCCTATGTGATTGCCGCAGCGCAGTGTGGTGAGCGGGAAGGCGTGAGGGTTTACGGGCAATCGCGGATCATCTCGCCATTCGGCGAAGTCATCGCTGCGGCGGGCGACGATCCGTGTGTCATCATGGCTGACATCGACAGCGCAGTGATTGAAACGACGCGCCATCGGTTGCCGACGCGCCTTCAGCGTCGTGAGATCGGAACGCCCCGCATTGTCGCGGCGCAGGCGTGAAATGCACGTGGCAAGTCCAGTCGTCGGGCTTGCCACCAGAAAAGTCAGCGCCTAGCGTATACGGAGGCGGGCCAGGGGATGTCCGGCAGAACCGAATAGATGCAGGTGATGAGCACAAAGCCGAAAACGCTATCCAATGCTGAATTGGACGGAAAGCTCGACCGGGCTGCCCGGTCGGTGGCGAAGTTCGGAATGCAGGCGCTGATCTACGACTTTTCTCCGGTGCCGTTCACGCCGGAGGGCGAATTGATCACGCCCACCCTCCTTGCCTCCCGAAATGTTCCAGGCGAGATGGTGAGCCTTTGGTGTGATGACGGGCTATATCAGCTAGACCCGGTGCAGAAGATTGCGCTGGGTCGGTCGCGCCCGGTCTACTGGTCGTACCATTGCGATGAATCTTCGGAACTGAGCGACCGGAAGAACATCCCTGCGGAGGTTGCGAACTTCCTGCGCGATCGCAAACTGGCGCGCGGCATAACCGTGGCTGTGCGAGGCGGTACGCGTGGTCTTGCGACGGTGACCGGGATCTGGAACGAGCGCCCGCCGGAGCGGCGTCTCGACAATGAGCTGGCCGCTGCGTTCGTCCTGATGGCGCATGAGTTGCAGGATGAGATCATGGCTTCGATCAGCAATGAAGCCATGATGACCACTGCCGTGCGCCTGACCCCGCGCGAAATGGAATGCCTGCGCCTTTGCGCGGAAGGCAGACCCGACAAGCAGGTCGCCCATGCGCTGGATCGTTCGCTCTCGACCGTGATCATGCACATGCAGTCGGCAATGAAAAAGCTGGGCGCCCGCAACCGCGCCCAGACACTGGCGCGCGCGGCCCATTACGGCCTGCTTGATCCCGCGCCCTCCTGCCGACCCAACCTGTAAGTTCTTCCAGCTAGGCCGCATCCCGCTCCCTTTCTAGGTTTTCTTCCGGAGAAGGAAGAGGAGGGAAACCTTGGGACGACGCTTTTGGCTAAAGCGGCTTTTTCGGACGCTGATCACGCTATGGGCGGTGGTCACGTTCACATTCGTCGTTTTGCGCACCTCCGGAGATCCGGTGGTCGCCCTGCTCAGCCCGGACGCGCTGCCGGCCGAGATCGAGCAGTTTCGCCAGAAATGGAACCTCGACCGTTCGCTTTTCGAACAGTACCTCGCCTATATGCTGAACCTCTTTTCCGGGGATTTCGGGCATTCCTATCAGGACGGACGCGCCGTTACGGCGATCATTGCGGAACGTCTTCCGAACACGCTTCAGCTCGGTGCGGTGGCCTATCTCTGGGCTCTGGCAATTGGTATTCCCGCAGGCATTCTTGCCGCGCTGAAGCGTGACAGCCTGCTTGACCGGGGCGTCATGACCTTTGCGGTGGTGGGCTTTGCGCTGCCAAACTACTTTCTCGGCATCCTCCTGATCCTGCTTTTCTCGTTCCATCTGCGCTGGCTGCCAAGCGCGGGGGCGGGCAGTGCGCTTCATCTCATCATGCCTGGTCTGACATTGGGTTTCTATGTGGCGGGAACGCTTGCGCGGTTCACCCGTTCGGCCATGCTGGAAGTGCTGGAGCGGCCGTATATGCGCACGATCCGGGCAAAGGGCGCTCCCTTCCTCTATGGCGTGCTGCGCCATGCGCTGCCCAATGCCGCGATCC
This sequence comes from Nitratireductor sp. PBL-C9, assembly GCF_050877045.1. Classification (NCBI taxonomy): domain Bacteria; kingdom Pseudomonadati; phylum Pseudomonadota; class Alphaproteobacteria; order Hyphomicrobiales; family Phyllobacteriaceae; genus Nitratireductor; species Nitratireductor sp. PBL-C9. The sequence goes on along the minus strand of NZ_JBPAXW010000001.1, from coordinate 487,093 downwards.
CGATTGTCACCATTCTTGGCCTGAATCTGGGTGCTCTGGTGGGTGGTACGGTCGTCGTGGAGGCGGTGTTCGGCTGGCCTGGCATCGGACGCCTTCTGGTGCAGACCGTTGCTTCGCGTGATCTGGCGGTGGTGCAGGGGCTGGTCCTGATGATGGCCACCTTCATGGTCCTCGCAAATCTGCTTGCCGACCTCACCTATTCATTGATCGATCCGCGAATTCGGGTGAGCAAATGATGCGCCATATCCCAACGATTGCCTGGCTCTCTATCGCGACGCTCGCCTGTGCACTCCTCTTCGCGCTGTTCGGCGGCTGGCTGTCAGACCACACCGCAAGCCAGCAGAACCTGCTCGCACGCATGCGCCCGCCAGTGTTTTTCGGAGGCAGTTTCGATTTTCCGCTGGGCACCGACCGGCTTGGACGCGATCTGCTCGCGCGCATGGCCGAAGGGCTGCGCATATCTCTTCTGATTGCGCTTCTCGGGTCGGTTCTGGGAGCCGTGTTTGGCTGCACGCTCGGCTTTGTTGCAGCGCATTTCAGGGGCTGGGTGGAAGAGACGATCATGATGGTCGTGGACATTCAGGCATCCCTGCCATTCATACTGATCGCCCTTACGCTGCTCGCATTCTTCGGCAATTCCTTCGGACTGCTGATCCTGCTCATGGCGATGTTTGGCTGGGATTCTTATGCCCGCCTTTCACGCGGCGTGGTTCTGTCGGCCAAGAGCCAGCCCTGGGCGGAAGCTGTCCGCACACTCGGCGTGCCGCCAGTTGCCCTCTACCTTCGGCACGTGCTGCCCAATGTGGCCGGCATTCTGATCGTCCAGCTCACGCTGAACTTTCCGCAGATCATCCTGCTTGAGAGCGCCCTCAGCTTTCTTGGTCTCGGCATCCAGCCACCCATGACGAGCCTTGGCCAGATCATGGGAGACGGGCGGGACTACCTGTCGACCTCCTGGTGGATATCGGTGCTGCCGGGCCTGACGATTTTCCTCATTTCTCTGGCGATGTGCGTGCTCGGAGACTGGCTGCGCGACCGGCTCGATCCGGCGTTGCAGCGCCTGCGCTGACAATAAAAACCAATGGGAGAACCGACATGAACAGACGTGAATTCGGCAAGCTGATGATGAGCACAGGTCTGGCGGCTGGTATGATGCCAGGCCTCGTTCTGGCGGCGAACACAAAGGAACTGAACGTCGCGGTGGAGGCGCTCTGGCAGAACATTGCGCCGATCAACGGCATATCGAATGCTTCGATCCGCATCTTTCCCAACATCTATGACCGGCTCGTTGAGATCGATTATCTCAACGATCCTTCGGGCCAGACGCTGATCCCGCGCCTTGCAACCGGCTGGGAGCGAAACGGGAAGGTCTGGACAATCACGCTGCGCGACGGCGTGAAATTCCACAATGGCGAGACGATGACCGCCGAGGACGTCGCCTTCACCCTCTCCGCCGAACGGCTCTGGGGCGAGGAACCCTATGAACCGCGCGGTCGCACCTACACCGCCGGCTTTGTGCGGGTCGAGGCGACCGGGCCGCTGACGGTCGAGATCGAAACTGCGGATGAGGACATCAACATTCCCGGCAAGCTCTCGGGCTTCATCGGCTATGTGGTTCCCAAAGCCTATTATCTGGAAAAGGGTGTCGATGGTTTCGGGCAGGCGCCGGTTGGGACCGGTCCCTACCAAGTGACGCGTTATCGCGGCAATGAAGCAGCCAGGCTGGAAGCGTTTGCGGATCACTGGGATGGCGCACCGCCGGTGGAGCGGCTGAACTTTCTTCTCGTGCCGGAATATGCAGGGCGGCTGGCTGGGCTGGCGACGGGCGAGTTCGACATCATCGCATCGATTCCGATCGATCAGGAAAACCAGATCGAGACGATGGAAGGCGCTAACCTGATCCGCAAGCAGGTGAACAACTACACTGCGGTGCTGTTCAACACGCGGAACGATCCGGAAGGGAACCCGCTTCAGAATCAGGATCTGCGCTATGCGATGATCCAGGCAATCGACATGGACGCCATCGTGCAGGCTCTGTTCGGCGGTAACACCTTCTTCCCGTCGGTCCCCTTCAACTTTCCTGAATATGGCAAGTTCTACGATGCGGCCGCAAAGCCCCGCCTGCCATACGATCTGGAGGCGGCGCGGGCGCTGGTCGCGAAGTCCGGTTACAAGGGCGAAAAGCTCATCTGGCATATCACCCGAGGATTCTGGACGAACTACGACGCCGCAGCCGAGATCATGGTGGAGATGTGGCGGGAGGCCGGGATCAATGTCGAGGCGCAGTTCCTGGACAATTTCCAGCTGGCCTATGAGCGGCCGTTCCACATGCTCGCGGTTTCCGGTGGAACCAGCTTCATTCCCGGCGATCCCTATCAGCCGCTGTGGCTCGACTGGAGCCCGACCGGGGTCATCTCGTCGGCTTCGTGGAAGACATGGGATCCGACGGAACGCTTCGTCGAGATCGGCGCCGCCTATGCCAAGTCGACCGATCCAGATGAACGCAAGGCGCTGTTCCTTGAACTGTCCGACGAGTGGCAGCGCGTGACGCCGGGGCAATATATGTGGAAGTCGCTTGCCAACTGGGCTGTTCGCGATGGCATCTCCTTCGTGCCGGTGCCCGAGTTCGAAATGCGGCTGCATGGCGGTTATCTGACGCTTTGACACGACCATTCGCCCGGGCTCGCTCCATGACGGAGAGCCCGGGCCACCGCACATCCGTGCATTCGACCGGTATTTGAGGAACCATCATGGCCAGATCCTCCGCCCTGCTTTCCGTCCAGAATCTGTCGATCCAGCTGCCCGGCGTCGCAGATCGCACGCATGCCGTTTCCGATGTTTCCTTCTCCGTTGCGGCGGGCGAAATCCTCTGCATCGTGGGGGAGTCCGGCTCGGGAAAATCGGTGATGTCGCTGGCCATTATGGGGCTCCTCTCACGCGGGCTTTCGGTGGAAGGCGGAGAGATACTGTTTGAAGGGCAGGACCTTCTTGCAATGTCGCCGAAGGCGCGGCGGGATCTCGCGGGCCGCCGCATCGCCATGGTGTTTCAGGAGCCCATTGCCTCGCTTAATCCGTTTTACCGGGTGGGTGAGCAAGTGGCCGAAGTCTTCCGTTTGCACACCGACATGCCGAAGGCGGAGGTTCGCAAGCGCGTGCTCGAACTCTTCTCCGAAGTGCTGCTGCCGGAACCGGATGTGATCTATCAGCGCTATCCGCACCAGCTTTCCGGCGGGCAGTGCCAGCGCGTGATGATCGCTATGGCGCTGGCGCTGGAGCCTGCGGTGCTGATCGCCGATGAACCGACCACCGCGCTCGACGTGACCACGCAGGCGCAGATACTGGACCTGATCAGGGGGCTGCGCGCGCGGCATGGCACAGCGGTTGTGTTCATCACCCACGATTTCGGTGTGGTTGAGGAAATTGCTGACCGCGTTGCCGTGATGCAATCAGGCCGCCTTGTCGAAGAAGGCGCGAAGGAGCGCATCATGAAAGCGCCGGAGCATCCCTATACCCGTGCTCTGCTCGCTGCGGTTCCGAAGCTTGATCCCCGTGAGGTTACGCCGCACGGCAATCCTCCCTTCCTCGTGGCGGAGCACCTGCAGAAGCGGTGGCCCGAGCGTGAGATCCCTGCGCTCGACGATGTGTCGCTTTCCATCCGCCCCGGCGAGACAATCGGGCTGGTGGGAGAGTCCGGCTCCGGCAAATCGACGCTTGCGCGCTCCATCATCCGTCTCGGCACGGTTGATGGCGGCAGCATCAGGCTCAATGGCGAAGACTTGATAAGCAAGGATGGTGCACCCCTGCGCGCCCTGCGCCGGCATATCCAGATGGTGTTTCAGGACCCGTATTCCGCTCTCGACCCCCGGCAAAAAATCGGCTCTGCCTTGACCGAAGGGCCGATGGCCTACGGCCTGTCTCGGCAGGAAGCCGAGGAGCGCGTGCGTGAGCTGATCCTGGCGGTGGGGCTGCAGCCATCGGCGCTGGAGCGGTTTCCCCACGAGTTTTCCGGCGGGCAGCGTCAGCGCATCTGCATTGCGCGTGCGCTTGCACTGCGTCCGGATCTGCTGATCGCCGATGAAGCGCTTTCTGCGCTTGATGTCACCATGCAGGCTCAGGTTCTGGAGCTTCTGGGCGAGATGCAGGAGCGGTTTGGCTTCGCGATGCTGTTCATCACCCATGATCTGCGTATTGCCAGTTCACTCTGCGACCGGATCTGCGTCATGCAGCGGGGCCGCATCATCGAGGAAGCGGAACCGCGTGAGCTGTTCATCCATTCCCGGCACCCCTACACGCAGTCGCTGTTGCAGGCGATCCCGGGAGGGGACGGCTAGGTTCGAGAAGGCCTTGGTTTAGCCCAAGCTCGCAGTGTTTGCGTCTCGGCGATGGCACATGCCCTTGCAACTGCGCTGAGCAGTTCGCGCAGGTAGGTCCGTCAGGGGCCGTGCAGGGCGGCCAAGAATGTCGCGCGTATTGGAATTGGGCGTTTCACTTCGTGAGCGGGTCATCGCCTGAAACTCAATCACATGCTCGATGGTCCACTCCGGCAATGCGATGCCGGGCCTGCCGCTCTATCTCCGTTATCCCAACCGTGCCTATACGAGTCGCCCGACAGAAACGCTCAAGAAGGCAATTCGGGACTGGAGCAGATGGCTTTAGTGCGGTGGCTTTCTTGAGGCAGCCTGCTCTTCGCTGCCAGTCTATACGACTGTCAAAGTTGCAGGATGAGATCGGCGTAGAAAATTGCTTAATCTAGGCGCTCTTCCTGAAGCTCATTGGAGCGTGCCCTTGTGTATTAGTGCGGAACCAATGCACTAAGTGAAGGTTCCTGAACGAAGTTGGGAAACTGTGTCCGTTGAAAGCAGATGTCCAGAAAGCCGGATTGCAGGCCTTTGTTGCGACCCTGCCTTGGCCCGCACATCGTGTGTGAATACACCAAACTGGTGACAGGTAAATCCAACCACGAGATACCCGAAAAAGCCCCCCCGGCGACGCGAGATTTCGCCGCCGGGGGTTCCTGTGCGGGGTGACGCTTTGCGTCAGTTCCTCGTGATCTTCGATCCGAGGCCAGCGGCCACGAGGCGATAGTCGGCGGCGCGGGCGTGGGCTTCCATGCCTTCATAGAGGCTCTGGCGAACCGCATGCGGCGCGACTTCTGCTACGGCTTCGGTGGTCAGGCGCTGATGCGTGCACACCTTGACGAACGCGCCGACCCATAGACCACCGGAGTAACGACCGGCGCCGGCCGTCGGCAGCGTGTGGTTGGTGCCGCAGCATTTGTCCGAGTAGACAACCGAGGCGTTCGCGCCGATGAACAGCGAGCCGTAATTGCGCAGCTTTGCTGCGACAGCGTCGGAATCGGCAGTGATGACCTCAAGATGCTCGGGAGCGACCAGATCGGAATAGGCGATCATGGCGTCGACATCGTCGCACAGGACGATCTCGCCGAAACGCTGCCAGGATTCGGCTGCAACCGCGCTGGTCTCGAGTTCTGCGAGAAGGCGGGCAACCTCGGCTTCCACGGCCTCGGCCAGCGCAGGGCTGGTGGTGATGAGGCCGACGCGGGCGCGCACATCGTGCTCGGCCTGCGCCAGAAGGTCGATCGCCACCATGTCGGCAGCTGCGGTATCGTCGGCGATGACGAACACTTCGCTCGGGCCGGCGAGCTGGTCGATGCCGACCGGTCCGAAGACCTGGCGCTTGGCTTCGTTCACATAGGCGTTGCCCGGGCCGACGATCTTGTCGACGCGCGGAACGCTTTCGGTGCCGTAAGCCATAGCGGCGATGGCCTGGGCACCGCCGATGAGGAAGATGCGGTCTGCGCCCGAAAGGTGGCAGCCGGCGATCATGGCTTCATGGGCGCTCGGCGGCAGGCAGGCGATCACCTCGTCGCAGCCGGCGACCTTGGCCGGAACGATGGTCATGATCGGTGCGGACATGAGCGGATAGCGGCCACCCGGCACGTAAGCGCCGATGCGCTCGATCGGGATGACGCGGTGGCCGAGCGTCAGACCCGGCAGCGTCTCGACTTCGAGCGGCAGCATGGTTGCGAGCTGTTTCTCGGCAAAATTGCGCACCTGCTCGATGGCGAACAGCGTGTCTTCGCGCATGGCCGGGTCGAGATTGTCGAGGGCGGTGCGGATCTGCTCCTGCGATACCTCGATGGCGTCCAGTTCGACATTGTCGAATTTGGCGCTGTAGGCTCTTACCGCTGCATCGCCATCGCGGCGTACGTCGGCGAGAATCTGTTTAACGGTGCCTTCAATGGCATCGTTGTCAGCCAGAATGCTTTCCTGGGGCTTGCGAAAATAGGCGGCGCCCGGAACTGGCGTCGCGCGCTCGGCGTCGATGGTCATGAAGAACCTCATTCGGATGGATAAACCCAAGCCTCCTTAAATCTCGCCCAAACGCAGTGTCAATTATCTCAATCACATGGTCGATATTTGCACCAAGATGAGCGCGAAACGCCGGTTTTCCAGAGGTTCGCTGCTGCTGAAACAGTTCGGTTTTCAGTCCAACTGTCGCAGAACATCAATAGGTCGGAGGGGTGATGGCGCTGACGATCTCAGCCGGTTCATCGCCGACATTGCGAAAACGGTGCTTCTCGCGGCTGTCGAAATAATAGGCGTCGCCGGGGCCGAGCACGCGCTTCTTGTCGCCGGCCGTAACCTCGATCTGTCCCGAGATCACATAGCCGGCTTCCTGTCCCTCGTGGGAAAGGTCACCGCCCGTATCTGCGCCGACCTTATAGGTCTCCTTGAGGAACTGGAGCGCCCGGTTCGGGTGGTTGATGCCGATGAGCCTGTACGAAATGCCGCGCACATTGCCGATTTCGACCAGATCCTGGGCTTTGTAGAAGGGGCTGTGGCTGCCGAGGTGGACATCGCTGAGGAAGCCGACCAGCGTGCTGCCCAGCGCATCGAGGATCGCCTGCAGCGTGTTCAGGGAAGGGCTGACCTTCTCGCGCTCGATGAGCGAGATCGTCGAGTGGGAGACGCCTGAGCGCGCCGACAATTCACGCACGGTCAACTGACGCCGCCGCCTGAGGTCGCTGATCTTGTGTCCGATCTTGGCCACGTTCTGTCTCCATACATTGTTTCGGCAGCGAAAGATGCGCCCGATGCGTACCGGTCTGCTACCCGCTCAGACCCGTGTTGAGTATTCTAGACGCCCCTGCCGATCGCCTGTCGCTGACCCCGGCGAACTGCTAGTTGTTGCTTGATGTCCAGTGGGCCTGTGGAGGGGCGGTCTCGTTTCGCGGCAGTCTACACGAATTCGGCTTTAGCAGATCAGCAGCATCACAGGACAGTCGTGTTTCAGCGCTCTCGGAGCGCTGGCGCGAGCGCGTTTGGAAAATCGAAAACTGGGAGCATTATCGATCATGACTTTCGCAACAAAAATCCGCAGCTCCGTCCCGGCGCGCATGCTGGCGAAGGGCGCACAGGCGTTCCTTCTGTCCACGGCGTTCACCGTTGCAGCCGCTGCACAGTCCGTGTCGCTTCAGATCGGCACCATTGAATCGCCCGCCGGCGCAAACTCGCAGGGCTGGCAGGCTTTCGCACAGTATGTCGAGGCTGCTTCCGGCGGTGATATCGCTGTCGAGCTGTTTCACTCCGGCCAGCTTGGCGACACGGAGAAACTGCTCGAAGGCGCGAAGCTCGGCATCAACAAGATGGTGCAGGGTGACGAGACGCTGACCGGCGCATATGAGCCGATGCTGGCGTGGTTCACACCTTACCTCTTCCCCGACGAGTTCGTGATGAAGGCGTTCTTCGAGAGCGAGACCTTCGGCGAGCTGAACGAGATGATGGCCGAAGACATGGGCGTGCGCGTTCTCGCCGCATCGCCTTATGGCTTCTACAACTTCATCAACAAGACGCGCCCGATCGACAAGCTGGAAGACCTCGATGGTCTGAAGCTGCGCACCCTGCCGAGCAGCCAGCTCACCATCAAGGCATGGGAAGCGCTCGGTGCGGCTGCAACGCCGGTTTCCTGGGGTGAGATCTACACCTCCATCAGCACCGGTGTGATCGACGGCCTTGGCCACACGCTCGGCATCATGGTCGACCAGAAATATTACGAGGTCGCCAAGAACGTTACGCTCGACAACAGCATCGGCGTGGTCAACTTCTACCTGGTCAACGAGAACTTCTGGCAGTCGCTTAGCGACGAGCAGCGCAAGGTTCTGAAGCGCGGCGCGGAAATCGGCGCAGCTGCCGAGTTCGGCATCGCCAGCTACCGCAACCGGGTCGATGCGCTCGAGGTCCTGGCAGAGAACGGCGTCGACGTGCGCCCGATCAGCGAAGAAGAGCGCGCCCGTCTGCGTGATGCGGCCCAGGCGGCCGTCGTTCCGTGGATGAAGGAAACCATCGGCGCAGAGATCGTCGACAAGGTGTTTGCCGAAGTCGACGCCATCGAGAAGCGGCTGGGCGGCAACTAACCAGCTTTGCAATATGGCTTGCGGCGCTGCCGAGGCGCGCCGCGAGCCTTTTCGTGTCGAGGCGGCTTCTCAGCAACGGGCGGCCACGCATGCTGTGGGAAACCTGCGCCCGCCGACATCGCGATTGCCTAACCGGACAGTTCGGCTAAGAGATTGCCGGCGCTGGCGTGCGCTCAAACCGCCACGGGTGCAGTCACATGGCCCCGGAGAGGCTGCCGAAAGGCTCCCCGACAGGCTCCTGACAGGCCCCCGACAGGCCCCCGACAGGAATGAATCCAACGAGAGGCAGCATCTCCATGAAACGTCTGCTGACACTATTCGACAGCGCGATACAGCTTTTCATCGCGGGCTGCATAGCCACCATCATGGTGGTCATTGCGCTCCAGGTGGTCATGCGGGCCACGGTTGGCGCTTTGCCCTGGCCTGAAGAACTCAGCGTCATTCTGATGCTCTGGGGTCTAATGCTGGCAGCGGCCTATGTGCTTAATGAGCGCGGTCATGTCGGCATTCAGTTTTTCGTCGACATGCTGGGGCCGCGTCCGGGTGCTGCGATCAGCGCCCTGATGCATGTCATCATCATCATCTTCTGTGCGGCGGTCATCTGGGGCGCAATCGACAAGGTCGAGTCTGTCTGGAACCTGAAAACGGGCTCGCTGCGCATTTCGCGCGCCGTTCCGCAACTGGCCATTCCGGTCAGCTGCGCCGCCTATATCTTCGTCTGCCTGCGTCTCATCGCCGAAGACATCGCGATCTGGAGGCGTTCGTCGTGATCCTCATCATTCTTCTCGCCAGCTTCCTCGTATTCCTGCTGCTCGGAATGCCGGTGGCTTTCGCCATTGGCGCGGCAAGCCTTGCCGCGTTGGTTGCCAGTGACCAGAGCCTCGTTCTGCTGTCGCACTTCATGTATATCGGCATGGAATCCTACGTGCTGGTGTCTGTTCCGCTTTTCGTTCTGGCGGGTGAAATCATGCTGCGCGGCGGCATGACGCGCTCCCTGACCGAGTTCGCGGACATGCTGGTCGGCCGTCTTCGCGGCGGCATGGGGCACACCAACATTGCCGGCAGCGTCTTTTTTGCCGGCATCACGGGGTCGGCCTCCGCCGATACGACAGCGCTCGGTTCCGTGCTCATCCCGGCCATGGCGGAAAAGGGTTATGACCGCGCCTATGCGACGGCCATCACCATCGCGTCGTCGGTGATCGGGCCGATCATTCCGCCCAGCCTCACCTTCGTGATCTACGCCATGGCGGTGGGGGGCGATGTATCGATCGGCCAGCTTTTCCTGGCCGGCATCGTTCCGGGCATTCTCGTTGCTTTTGCATTGATGGTGATGAACTACTGGATCAGCCACAAGCGCGGCTACGAGAAGCGCACCACGCGCTACAGCTTCGCCGAGATCGTGCAGATCACCCTGCGCAGCCTGATCGTTCTGGTCATGCCGGGCATCATCGTGCTTGGCGTGCTGAGCGGCAATTTCACGGCCACGGAATCTGCTGCTGTCGCTTCGGTCTATGCGCTCGTTGTGTGCTTCTTCGTGACCCGCACGCTGAAGCTGGCCGAGTTGCCGTCAATCTTCTTCAGCTCGGCCAAGGTCAGTTCCATCATGCTGCTCCTGCTGGCGACGAGCAGTATCCTGTCCTACGTGCTCACCACACAGGGCGTTCCGCGCTATCTGGCAGAGTTCTTCACGTCGGTGACCGAGAACAAATATGTGTTCCTGCTGCTGCTCAACGTGATGCTTTTGGCCATCGGCACGGTGCTCGACCTGTTCCCGGCGATCATCATTTTCGGACCCATCTTTGCGCAGATCGCCGATGGTTACGGCGTGGACCCGGTGCATTTCGCCGTGGTCTTCTGCGTCAATCTTCTGCTGGGGCTGAACACGCCGCCGGTTGGCTCGGGTCTGTTCATCGGTGCGGCCGTGGGCCGGGTGAAGCTGGAAGACCTGATACGTCAGGTCCGGCCCTTCATCCTTATGGAGCTGGTTGTGCTTCTGGTGCTGACCTATGTGCCGGCGCTGACGACCGAACTCCCGCGAGAACTCGCCAGACTGCTTGGCTGGTGAGTGGAGGGGCGTGATTGATGGAATGGCGGTTGCGACTGCCATTCCCGCCCCTCACAAAAAGAACAAGAAGCAGAACTCCTGTTCGGGGCGGCGCGTGATGAGCCGCCCCTTTTTCTTGCGCGGTGTCTCAGGTCAGTTTCGCGCGGATCCGGCGCGATACGGCGTCGATCACCGACACAGTGACCAGGATCATCAGGATGATGAAGGCGGCTTCCTGCCAGTTGTTGATGCGGATGCGGTCGGAGAGTTGCAGACCGATGCCGCCTGCGCCGACAATGCCCAGAATGGTGGCCGAGCGGACGTTCGACTCGAAGAAATAGAGCACATGGCTCATCATGACCGGGAAGACCTGCGGGAAGACACCCAGACGCATGACGTGAACATCGCCGCCGCCCGATGCGCGAACGCCTTCGACGGGCTTTCGATCCGTGTTCTCGATGGCTTCGGCAAAGAGCTTGCTGAAGATCATCACATCGCCCACTGCAATGGCGAGGACGCCGGCAAACGGCCCGAGGCCGACGGCGGAAACGAAGATCAGCGCCCAGACCAGACCGTCAATGCCACGAAAGGCGTCAAAGAAGCGGCGCAGGCTGAAGTGGAACAGCCAGTTAGGCACGATGTTCTTTGCACCGAGAAAGCCGAGCGGCAGCGCGACGATGGCGGCAATGAGCGTGCCGAGAAAGGCCATCGCCAGCGTTTCGAGCATGGCCTGACAGTATTCCCAGAAACCATCACCGGGCCATGGGGGAATCATCAGTGTGACCAGAAGGCCGAGCTTGTTGAGGCCCGCAACCAGGCGCATGGGCGAGGCATCGATCCACCAGAGACCGAAACCGAGCAGGGCGAAGAAGCCCAGCCACAGGGCCCAGTCGCGCAGCTTTTCGGACAGGGGGCGGGAGAAGAGTTGCGGATGGGTGCGCCTGAGGCGGGCAATGTCGGCGTGCGGGGCAGCGGTCATGGATCAGGCGCTCTGTGTGAGTGAATGGCCGATGAGGCGATGGCGGATGAATTCGCAGGTGATGTCGATCACCGAAGTGGTGAGGATCAGAAGCAGCATGATGGCCGAGATATCGGTGTATTCGAACTGGCGGATGGCGACGTACAGCTCTTCGCCAATGCCGCCGGCACCGACGAGGCCGAGGGCGGAAGCGCCGCGCACATTGATCTCGAAGCGCAGCAGCAGGTAGCTGGCGTAGTTCGGCAGGACCTGGGGGACGACACCGAGCCGCATGATCATCGGCCAGTTGCCGCCGGCGGCGCGAACGCCTTCAATGGGGCGGGGATCAACGTTTTCGTTGACCTCTGCAAACAGCTTGCCCAGCGAGCCGGCGGTGTGAACGGCAATGGCGAGAACGCCGGCGAACGGGCCAAGACCGAACGCGAACACGAAGATCAGCGCAAAGACCAGCTCCGGCACGGTGCGGCAGAATTCGAGAATGCGGCGGGCGGCGAAATAGATGCCGGTGCTCTCCACCAGATTGCGCGCGGCCGGAAAACACAGCGCCAGGGCGAAGACGCCTCCCAGAACGGTGCCGACAAAGCCCATGAGAATGGTCTCAACGAGAAGGCGGAGCCAGTAGCGCAGACCCCAGTACCACTCAGCCAGATCGGACCAGAAGTTCTCAAGCGTCAGGGTGGGCATGGTTCCAACAATGTAGTTCCAGGCCATGGGAAGGCCCTTCACCAGTTTTGGAATGCTGAAATCGCTGACGAAAACGGAGCCGGCAAGCGCTGCCAGGAACAGGGCGCCATACAGGATCGTCCAATTGCGGTGGGTGATCTTTTGCTGGCGATAGCGCTCGTTGAAGGACGTTAGACGCTCATCAAGCGTGCTCGGTCGCATAGGACTGGCGGTGGGGGGCAGTGTGGACACGAACGCCTCGTTGCAAAAAGAGGCCGGCACGCTTCATGCGCACCGGCCGGGAGTGATCAGTTCTTGTTCTTGCGACGCTCTTTGGCGTTGAACTCGGTGATGGCGACTACGTTGAGATAGTCTTCGTGCTTGGCCGGGGAATAACCGCTGGAGGTGCCACGGGTGTATTCGGCGAAGCCTTCAGGGTCTTTCTCCGGGAAAGCCATCAGTGCGGTCTTGAACTCTTCCTGCAGCTCTTCCGGCAGGCTGGTGAGCATCATGACCGGCGTGTTCGGGATGACCGGCGATTTCCAGATGATGCGCGTGGAGCCGGGTTCGATCAGGCCCTTGCGTTCCATGGTCTGGATGTTGCCGGCTTCTTCATTGCGCCAATGGGTGGCGACGGCCTCGAACGTGCCGTTGACCAGCGCCATCACGCTCTGTTCGTGTCCGCCGGAGAAGGCGACTTCGCCGAAATACTCGTTGGGAGAGGTCTCAAGCTCGGTCGACAGGTAATAGGACGGAACGGCATAGCCCGAGGTCGAATTCGGGTCGGCGAAGGCAAAGGACTTGCCCTTGATGTCTTCCAGATTCTGGTAGGGGCTGTCGGCGCGGACGGCGATGATCGAGTAGTAGCCCAGATTGCCGCCGCTATCGAGTGTCACGGCGACCGGAGCGATTTCCTCGCCCATGATCTTGCGGGCCAGCGCGTAAGCGGCCGGGCCAACCGAGGCGACCTGAACGTGCCCCGAGCGCATGGCCTCGATCACGGCGGCATAGTCGGTGCCACGGATCAGGTTCACGGGCACGCCGAGTTCACGGCTCAGATAATCGGCATAGGGCTGGTTGCGGGTGATGGCGTCGGTTTCGTTTTCGCTCGAGGAAATACCGATGGTCAGTTCGGGATATTCTTCGCGCCAGTCCTGGGCGAGAACCGGGGACGCAAGGGCGAGCGAAACCAGCGCGGCCACAAAGCCACGGCGAGTCAGGGTGTGCATTGATGTAGCTCCGAGTTGGGGAGGAGGGGCGGTTAGTGCGCCATCTCCATCTGTCGTTGTCCGGTTTGGCGTGCCGCGCCGGTGGCAGCGATGGTCGAGGTCAGGCTCTCGTCCACGGCTGTTTCTGCGTCATCACCGTAGATCTGCTGGATCATGGCGCTCGTCAGCTGATCTGGCGTGCCATCGAAAATGACATGCCCATGGGCCATGCCGATGATGCGGTCGCAATAGGCGCGGGCTGCATCGAGCGTGTGCAGATTGGTGATGACGGTTATCTTGTCCTGCCTGTTGATGGCGCGCAGCGCCTCCATCACGAGCCGGGCATTGCGCGGATCGAGTGAAGCGATGGGCTCATCGGCAAGAATGATGCTCGGCTTCTGCATCAGGGCGCGGGCGATGGCCACGCGCTGCTGCTGACCGCCGGAAAGTGTGTCGGCGCGCTGCAGCGCCTGCGAGAGCATGTCGAGCCGGTCCAGCGCGATCGCGGCATTGGCCCGATCCGTGGTGGAGAAGTGCTTGAAGATGACCGGCAGGGTGCGGGCGTTGCCGATACGGCCGATCAGCACATTGGTTAGCACGTCGAGCCGATTGACGAGGTTGAACTGCTGGAAAATCATGGCGCATTGCGCGCGCCATGCGCGCAGTGCGTTGCCATTGAGGTTGCCGACATTCACGTCGCCGCAGGTGATCTGTCCTTCGTCTGCGGTTGCGAGCCGATTGATCAGCCGCAGCAGGGTGGACTTGCCGGCGCCGGAGCGTCCAATGACGCCGACCATCTGGCCCGGTGCGAAATTGGTCGAGACGTCGTTGACGGCAATGGTGTCACCAAACCGCTTGGTGACGTTTCTCAGTTCCAGCATGTTCAACCCCGTAGCGTTGCTATGCACTGACCCTAGATCGCTTTGATGACGCGGCTAACTCATTCGAATGACATGTTCGTGACGGCTTGCGATACCGGCGGGCAGCACCTTTCCGTCGGCATGAACAAGGCGGCCGCGCGAGAAGGTGGCGTGGACCTGCCCCACGCCCGTTGAAGACGCGACAAGCATGTCGGCGCGCAGTCCCACACGGATTTCGCCGCGGTCCAGAAGGCCAAGCGCACGTGCAGGGTTGAACGATGTCAGGCGCGCAGCGCCGGCCAGCCCGTCGGGGTCGGTCTCGGCCAGCACCAGAACCGCCGGCAGCATGGCGGAGGGGTGATAGTCGGCGGCGAGTAGGTCGAGCACGCCGGAAGCATGGGCTTCCCGTGCCGAGAGATTGCCCGAATAGGACTGGCCGCGCAGTGCGTTGGGTGCGCCCATGGCGTTCAGCATGCCACGTCGATGAGCTTCCCGGGCGGCCTCAAGCGTTACCGGAAATTCGCTGATTTTGATCCCGAGCTGCTCCATCAGCGTCACTTTTTCGACCGTGTCATCATCATGGCTGGCCACGGGCACGCCATGCATGGCGCAATACTGGGTAATGGCGCGCAGTGTGGCGATCATGTCGCCGGCCGTTTCCTGCCGGTCCCTGATGCGCTGTTGCAGCTGCTCGGCAGCGGCTTCAAGCGAGATGCCCTTGTTGCGGGAGATGTTGGCCGCCTGAAGCTCCAGATCACGATACTGTCCCTGACCGGGCGTGTGGTCACAGAGCGAGACCAGATCCACCGAGCCTTCGCTGACCAGTTCCTTGACCACCGAAAGGGCAGCGGGAAACGTCACTTCGAAACGGGCGTGAACGCGATGATCGATGAGCAGATTTGGCCGTGCGGAGACGACGGCGCGGATCAGTTTGCTGGTGAAGTCGTAGGAACGCATATGCCCGTAGGCCGAGCCCGGAGCGAAGGACAGCGAGGCATAGGCGGTGGTGATGCCGGATGTCGCCAGCTTCATGTCGAGGTCGCGCAGCCCCATGTCCATGGGCATGCGCACGCCGGGGCGGGGCTCCATCTCGCGCTCGATCATGTCGCCATGCATGTCGATCATGCCGGGCAGTAAGAGAAGGCCATTGCCTTCCATGTCTGCGCCGGAAACCGGGGTTTCGCTGATCTCTGCGATCAGACCGTCTTCGATGCGCAGGGCGCCCCTGTCGATGACGCGGTCTGCAAGTACGATACGGAAATCAGAGAGCCACATGGTCTTCTTCCTTGGTGAGCTGGTCTGCGACGACTTTGGTATTGAGATTGATTTCACGGTCGATCAATGCGGCGACATCGCCGGGATGATGGAAAACGCCGATGATGGCGACGCCGTGCGCTTTCAGATCGGAGAGGCGACGCACCAGCGCCTCGCGCGCACCGGCGTCCAGCGATGCCGTCGGCTCATCCAGCAAAAGCAGACGCTGCGGCAGGATGAGGGCGCGGGCCAGATTGACCTTCTGCTGCTCGCCGCCCGAGAAGGTGCTGGGATAGGCGCGCCAGAGCTCTGGCCGGACACCGAACTGGTCGAGCCAATGGCGGGCCTGATCCAGCGCTTCATCCTGTGCGATGCCCGCAAGGCGAAGCGGTTCGGCAACGATGTCCTGCGCCGCGACGCGCGGGCGGGCGTTCAGGAACTGGGTGACGAAGCCGATTTCCTCGCGACGCAGCAGGGAAATGTCGACATCAGCCGCATTGGCAAGGTCGATTTCACCATGGCCGGAGCGGTACCAGACATGGCCGCCAACGGGCAGATAGCTTCGCCAGATGGTGCGCAGCAATGTCGATTTGCCAGCGCCGTTGTGGCCGCGAAGCAGCAGGAATTCGCCCTCGTGGAGGTCGAAGCTTACACCTTCAAAGGCATGCAGCGCGCTGTCGAGGTGATACATGCGGAAGGTCTTGGTGAGGCCTTCGACACGCAGCAGTGGGGTGGTCGTCATGGTCTCATCCTAGAGTTTGGCGTGCACGAGCTGTTGCGTGTAGGGGTGCTGCGGGTCCTGAAAGATCTGGTCGGCCAGCCCCTGTTCGACCACCTGCCCATGGCGCATGACCATGACGCGGTCGGCCATGGTGCGGATGACGCCGAGATCGTGACTGACCAGAACCATGGTGATTTTGCGGTCACGCTGCAGGCGCTTGAGCGTGTCGAGAACCAGAGCCTGAACCGATACGTCGAGGCCCGTGGTTGGTTCATCGAGCAGGAGCAGCGCCGGCTCAAGCGCGATGGCCTTGGCCAGCTGCACGCGCTGCTGCATGCCGCCCGAAAGCTCTATCGGCCGCGCATCCATCCGCTCCAGGGGGAACTCCGAAGCATCGAGCGCCTCGCGGGCTCTGGCGCGCAACACATCGAAGCTGCGTTCGCCGGCAATCAGAAGTCGCTCTGCAACATTGCCGCTTGAGGACTGGCGCATGAGCAGGCCGAGATGCGGGTTCTGATAGACGATGCCGATATGGCGGGCGCAGAGCATGCGCCGCTGATAGCGGGTGAGGTCGAACAGATTGCCGTCCTCGCGGTCAGGCAGGCGCAGCCGGTAGTCGCCGGTATCGGGCGTGTCTTCGAGGTTCATCATGCGCAGAAGCGTGGACTTTCCCGAACCGCTTTCCCCGACAATGCCCATGACTTCGCCGGGATAGACCGTGGCGTCCACGTCGCGCAGGGCGCGCACATCGCCAAAGCTCCTGGAGATGTTGTTCATGGTCAAAAGCGGTCTTGCCCGCATCAGGCGCGGGGCCTCGCGCTCAAGCGCGGCAGGCGTGAGATCAAGGCTCATGCTGAATACTCCCCGTCGCGGTACCAGGTCTCACCGATCTCGGTCGGTGCGCCTTCTGCCTTTTGAATGGCCTTGATGCCGAGATTGCTGTCGGAGACTTCGAAGGTCGACCCGCCATTGTCCTGTGGAATCTCGTTCATGAAATAGCCGGAGAGGCCCGAGCGGCGGCAGGTGAGATGTGCGTGTTCTTCCACCTGATAGGGGCGGTCGGAGAACACAAGCGGTTCGACGCGGGTAAATGGCGGAACGGCGAAGAGGCGTTTTTCGCGGCCTGCCGAGAGGAAGGTCAGGTGCTTTGCCATGTTCAGCTTGGGCACGTCCCAGCGCGGAATGGGCGAGGGCGTCATCACGTGGCGGCCATTGACCATGCTCGGATAGGCTGCGCCTTGCATGATCCGGCCCTTGCGCACGATCTGCTCATAAAGCGTGAGCCAGAGTTTTCCGTAGTCGGCGTCCGCATGCATCTGCCGTGCAATGGACATGTTGGGCTCAACGCCGCGCAGCGGCTCCGGATTGGGAACCTGGAGGACGAGGATCTGATCCTCGCGCATGACCTCTTCCGGCACGCGGTGGCGGGACTGGACAATCGAGGCGGAGAGCGTGTCCCAGGTTTCTGCAGCGCCGGACACGCGGGAGATGAAGCGGCGGATCGACGCCGCGTTGACGCCATCATCCGCGCCCTGGTCGATGACCTTCACGGTCGAAGCCGGGTTGACGAGGGTGAGCGTGACCTGAAGGCCGCCCGTTCCCCAGCCGCGCGCCATGGGCACTTCGCGGCTCGCATAGGGCATCTGGCACCCCGGCACGGCGATGGCCTTTAGCATCTTGCGGCGCAGTTCGCGTTTGGCCGACGCGTCGAGAAAGCCGTAGCTGGTTGCGGCCCAGTCCTTTGTGAGAGAGGCAAGGCTCATTCTGCTGGCTCCATCTGGCGGGTTTCTGCCGGCGCAGCATCGGCTGCAGTTTTTTTCGCCCTGGCGTCTCGCATCGCGTCGAGCACCGACTGAAAGGTCACGTAGTGCGGCAGCTTGAAGTGGATGCAGAAGCCCGAGGCTTCCACGCTTTCGGTGTGGTAGAGGTAGAACTCTTCATGCACGGCCGAGCCTACCGGGGCTTCGGCCGAATTCAGATCGAGCGTTGCTGCGGCGATGACCTTGACCTCGTTCCAGCCGAAGGTCGCGGCGAAGCCGAGTTCGAGATAGCCGCCCTTTTCCTTGGACGTCACTTCGGCCTGGCTGACGCGCACGCGCCCGGCTGAGAACTCCGTGCCGCGCGGGTGGCGCACCACCACATTGGCTTCGCCGAGGCGCAGTTCGTTGACGGTCGGGTGGGCATTGCCATATCCGCGCATGGCGGCATAGCCGAGGGCGAGCACACCGCCGGTTTCTGCGCGGGCAAGGCTTTGCAGGCGATGGGCGCGTGACGCGGGAAAAAGAAGCGGCTCGCGCGTCAGGTCGGGAATGTCCTCCGGTGCGGTGTCCGGTTCTGTGGCCGGGGCGACCAGCCCCTGCTGACGCTGCCACTCGGCCAGAGAAGGCTGGCGTGCAGGCGCCGGGGCCTGTGCGCTGTCGACCGGCGGCGGCGTGAAGGGTTTTCCTTCCAGCACGTCTGTTGCCAGAACACGGTGCGAATAATCCAGCGTCGGCCCGAGTATCTGCCCGCCGGGAATGTCCTTGAAGGCGGCGGAAATGCGGCGCTGCGTGAGCACTTCATCCTGCTGCACGGGACGGGCGATGGCGAGGCGCGGCTGGGTGGTGCGCCAGGCGCGCAGAACCAGCACGGCTTCGGAAAGCTCACCGCCCGTCTGCGCCAGCGCGAGCGCCGCGAGTTCCTCATCATAAAGCGAGGCTTCGCCCATCACGCGGTCGACCAGATAGGGCATGGTTTTGCGGATCGTGTCGACGCGGGCCGCGTCGATGGGGCCAAGGTCCTGACGGAACAGCCGTTCGGCCTGTTCGATGGCCTTTTCGCCACCACGGGTTGCCACATAGGCCATTCTAGAGAACCTCCACCTTGGTCGAGCGCGGGATGCCGATGACGGAACTCGCATCGACGAAAAAGCAGTCAAAGCCTTCCGGATAGGCGCAGAGCATTGCGCGCATGGCCCAGAAGGCCGGTGGCGCGTCGAGTGAGATCTCTGTTGGCTCTTCAATGCCGGGGCCGCTGAGCCGCAGGCGCTGGCCTGCGTGCCGGGCGGCGGCGATCAGCGTCGCGCCATTATCGGGGTAAAGGGGACTGCCGCAGCGAAGCTGGACGATCTGGTCCGCGGCGTTTTCGAGCGACGACAGGAAGACATGGTCGGCCCGCGAAACATCACCTGTGACGAGCGCTCCGCTGGCGGAGACGGCCTCGCGCAGGTCCGGCGTATCGGCAAACACGGTGCATTCGAGGTCCACCAGCGTTTCGGCAATACCGGCAAGGCCGGCATCCGGCATGACGCGGGCATCCCCCGGGCGCGACAGCGCCCACATGAGCGCCTGGAATGTGGAATTGCAGCGCAGTTCAATGGCGTCGGGTGGTGCAACGGTCAGCATCAGAAGGTCTCCATTTCGACGCGCGTGGCTTCCACCTGACGCATGCGTTCTTCATCGACGGTTGCGAGATGCGCTTGTTCTTCGGCGAGCAGAGTGGCGGTGGCTGTTTCCTGCCCGAATGCGGCGATGCACAGGTCAATGACGGCCATCGCCATGGCGCGTTC
Organism: Nitratireductor sp. PBL-C9; assembly: GCF_050877045.1. NCBI lineage: Bacteria > Pseudomonadati > Pseudomonadota > Alphaproteobacteria > Hyphomicrobiales > Phyllobacteriaceae > Nitratireductor > Nitratireductor sp. PBL-C9. The sequence continues at coordinate 467,380 of NZ_JBPAXW010000001.1, read as the reverse complement.
GAGATCGCGGCCGGTCACCATGCCGTAACCGATGTTACCGGCTTCGTCGGCAATGTGGGCTTCGCTGACCAGCACTTCGCCCAGATGGAAATCCACATTCTGGACCGTGTCCCTCATCGGCACCATAACGAGGCCGGTGCGGTTGGCGATGACGGTGATTTCGCCCATCTCTTCAAGCAGGATTTCGGCATGCTGTTTGAGCCGGTCGGGGCGGGCGCGGGCGAGAATGTCGAGCGTCGCGGGGTGATCGCTGTCACCGGGTGGAAATGTATCAGTCATCGGAAGGTCTTTCGGTGGTCATGACGGTCGGCTGGTCTGCTTCGAAGGTGAACTGCACACGATCGCCAGCCCATACGGCCTCGGAGAAGCTGATGGGGCGTCCGTCGAGATCGGCGTCCACTTTCTGGACGACCAAAACGGATTGCCCCGGGCGCATCATCAGCATGGCGGCCTCCCGTTCGGAGGCGATGCGGGTCAGGACAGTGGTGCTCTGGCGCCGGTAGTCGGTGATGCCGTAGCTGCGATAGACATCGGTTATCGACCGGGTGTCGCGCCGGCGTTCCAGCAGATCCGGGAAGCGCGTGGCATCGTAATAGGCCCAGCCCGTGCTGATCGGCAGATCATTGGCGAACCCGCGCCAGGAGCGGGCGAAGACGGGAGCCTCCGCAGCGATCTTCAAGGCCGCAGCCACACGGGTGCTGGCAGGAATTTTCATTTCTGAAAGGGTTTCGCCCGAGGCGGTGAGGCCCTGGGACAGGAGATTCTCGCGAAAACGCGTTCGCTCGCCGATCACGTAGTTGAGCAAGGGCGCGCGTTCCACGAAAGTGCCGCGCCCGTGTTCAACACGCAGCTTGCCTTCTGTCACCAGTGCTGCCAATGCTTTGCGCAGAGAGTGACGGCGCGCGCCATAGAGTACGCAAAGCTCGGGTTCAGACGGCAGTTTCGTATCCGCTGCCAGCCTGCCCGAGATGATTTCTTCGCTGATCCTGTCCCGGGTTTCCTCCCAGGAGTATCCTTGATTTCGCATAGCACCAACTCATTCGAATGAGGCGGTTCTAGCGAAACCCAATGACACGTGCGTGACGGTCAGAAGGTTGTCAGGGAGCCTGGGTAGGGAGAGCGGAAAACGGCATTGAGATAGCTGAAGAAGGGGATACTGCTGGGTGGCAGCCCATGCATCTGCCTTCGCTTATTCTCAAAGCTGCGGTTCGGCCGCGACGAGACCTCTTGCCACAAGGTCAGCCCATTCGCCCGCATCCGTTTCCGAGGCGATGAGGTCGTTGCGGATCTCGATCTCGACGCAGGGAATGCCGCGCTTCTCGCCATGAACCGGCACCGCATAGTCGGTGGCGTCGCTGACTGCATAGGGCTGGTTGCTGCCTACGCACAGATCCGTGTTCTTGCGAAACCAGTCAAGCATCGCCGGTGACAGTGTTTTGTCCCGATTGAACAGAATGCCGATTTCCCAAGGGCGGCTCTTCCCCAGAAACACCGGTGTGAAGGAGTGGATCGTGACCAGCCGGGTCTTGCGGCCTGCTTTCGTGCGTTCGTCCAGCGCCGCCGAGACGGCGTTGTGGAAGGGCCAGAAAATCTCGTCGGCGCGCATGTTGCGTGCGCTCACGGAGAGGTTCCTGTTGGCCGGCACTTCGGTGCCCTCGCTGATTTCCGGCGCGAAGGTGGCGACATCGGGCTGGCGATTGCAGTCGCAGACAAGCCGAGAATAGCGCTGCGTGTAAAGCGGCGCGTTCAGAAGCTCAGACAGTTTTTTTGCCACCGAAAGCGCACCGATATCCCAGGCGATGTGGCGCTTGAGATCCGTCTCTGAAAGCCCCATCGTGCCGAGACTCTGCGGAATGCGCCGCCCCGCATGTTCACAGATGATGAAGTAATCCGACCCGGCGGATTCGTTGAATGTCTCCAGAGGGTGCGGCTCGTGCGCCGCAAGGACCCGAAGAGGGGCGGTTTCATTCAAATCGGACACGCAGATGCCTCCCGCAAATTTTGTATGAAATCGTACAAATCCATTTGTTTTATTGCAAGATGTATCTTTTTGTTGACGCTGGTCCTGCCGCCGCCATATCGTTGGGTCAACAACAGGGGAGCGAGTTTGTCGTGAGTGACACGCCGGTTATCGAGGCTTCGGGCCTTGCGAAACGGTTTGGCGGGCTCTTGGCCGTCGATGGATACGATTTGCAACTCGACAGGGGGGATCTTGTCGGGCTGATCGGGCCGAATGGCGCAGGCAAGACGACGGCTTTCAATCTTCTGACGGGCGTGCTCAGGCCGTCATCCGGCAGGATTTCCGTGAACGGTGCAGACATGACCGGACAGCCGCCACACATGATGGCGCGCGCCGGGCTCGCGCGAACGTTTCAGAATATCCGCCTGTTCGAGGATCTGAGCGTGCTCGAGAATGTCATGTGCGGCGGGCATATGCGCCACTCGGCGAGCACACTCGCGACGATGCTTCAATTGCCGTCCTTCTGGCGTTCGGAAGAGACGCTGCGCCAGATGAGCCGTGACATCGTCGACCGGATTGGCCTCAGCGCCTTTGCGCAGCGGCGCGCGGGCGATCTTTCCTATGGCGATCAGCGGCGGGTGGAAATCGGACGGGCGCTCGCGGGCGAGCCTGCGGCGCTGCTTCTTGACGAGCCGGCCGCCGGTCTCAACCCGTCCGAGACGAGCGATCTCGTTTCCTTCATCCGCCAGGTCAATGCGGAGTTCGGGATCGCCGTTCTGGTGGTCGAGCACGACATGCATCTGGTGATGGGGCTTTGCGACCGCATTCAGGTTCTCAACCGCGGCAAGCTCATCGCAGAGGGGTCCCCGCAGGAGGTGCAGAAGGATCCGGCGGTCATCGAGGCGTATCTCGGCACCGGACGCAAGGAGAAGGCCCATGCTTGAGGTGCGCGATCTCAATGTCTATCGCGGCGCGACACATGTGCTCAAAGGCGTGTCGTTCGATGTGCGGCAGGGGCAGCTTGCGGCGCTGATCGGAGCGAATGGCGCAGGCAAATCGACCACGCTTCTGACACTCTCGGGGCTTCTTCGCCCGCGCTCCGGCAGCGCTACCCTCAGGACCGACGGCGCGGAGCTGGATCTGACCCGGCTCTCATCGGAAAAGATCGTTCGCGCGGGGCTGATCCATTGCCCGGAGGGGCGGCAGATCTTTCAGTCGCTGAGCGTTGCGGAAAACCTGGACATGGGCGCTTACACACAGCGCGACCGCGCCGAGGTGCGCCGCACGATGGAGGAGGTGCACACGCTTTTCCCCATTCTGGCGGAGCGGGCCAATGTGGCGGCCGGCTCGCTTTCCGGTGGTGAGCAGATGATGGTTGCCATCGGCCGGGCGCTTCTCGCCAAGCCGAAAATGCTGTTGCTCGACGAGCCATCTCTTGGCCTCGCGCCGCTGGTGGTGGAAACGATTTTCGACGTGATCCAGCGGCTGAAATCCACCGGCGTCACCATTCTTCTGATCGAGCAGAACGCGGCTATGGCGCTGGAGATCGCAGACGCCGCCCATGTCATGGAAAACGGGAGCATCGTCTTGTCGGGAACGGGTGAGGAACTCGCCAGCAATGACCGTGTGCGCCAGTCCTATCTGGGGGTGGCGGCATGAGCCAGTATCTGTTTCAGCAAATCATCAACGGTCTGGCGCTGGGCAGTCTCTACGCGCTCGTCGCCATCGGGTTTTCGATGATCTACGGCATTGTCCGGTTGATCAATTTTGCCCATGGCGACCTCGTGATGATCGGGGCTTTTTCCACCCTTGCGCTTGTGACGGCCGGTGTGCCCTGGCCGCTGATCCTGGTCTTCGTTCTGGCCATCGGCGCGATTGCCGGCATGACCATCGAGACCATCGTTTTTCGGCCGATACGCGGCGCAAGCCAGGTAACGGGCTTCATCGCCACACTGGCGGTTTCGATTGCCATTCAAAACAGCGCGCTGATGATCCTCTCCGGGCAGCCGCGCAATTTCCTCTTTCCCGCCTTCATGCGCCAGCGCGTGGGTTTTGGCGGCGTGAACGCCTCGCTGACGGACATCGCCATCATCGTTCTGACGCTTCTTCTGATCGGCGGTCTCTTCCTCGTGGTTTACCGCACGCGGCTTGGCCGGGCGATGCGCGCAACGGCGGAAAACCTGACGGCGGCGCGCCTGATGGGCGTGGCGGTGAACCGCACGATCCTCGCCGCCTTCGCCATCGGCAGCGCGCTTGCCGCCGTCTCCGGCCTGTTCTGGGGTGGCAAGTTCGGGCAGATCGATCCGCTGCTTGGCTTCGTGCCCGGCCTGAAGGCCTTTGTCGCCTGCGTGATCGGCGGCGTCGGCTCCATCGGCGGGGCCATGCTGGGAGGCTATATTCTCGGGCTTTCGGAAGTGCTGTTCGTGGGGCTCCTGCCACAGGAGTTCTCCGGCTACCGGGACACGTTCGTCTTTCTGCTGCTGATCGTGATCCTGCTCATCCGGCCCTCCGGCCTGTTCGTTCGCCAGACCGAGGAGCGCGCCTGACATGCCGACGCCTTCGCAAACCACGTCCGTGGCGGAAACCGCTTCGGCTCCGACAACGCCACGCAGCGGATTTGTCGCCGCCATTCTCACAATCCTTGTAGCTGCGGCGGCCGTGTGGGCCGCACAGCAGGGGCTGAACAGCTATCTCGTCACGCTGCTGGCGCTCCTGTTTATCAATGCAGCGCTCGCCGTGTCGCTGACATTGACCAATGGCCTGACCGGACTGTTTTCGCTCGGCCATCCCGCGTTCATGACCATCGGGGCCTATGTGGCCGCGATCCTGACATTCTCGGCACGGCGCAAGGGCTCCATGCTTCCGGGTTTGCCGGACTGGCTGGCTTCGACAGAGCTCTCCATGTTCCCGGCGCTCCTGATTGCAGGTCTTGCCGGCGGGCTGGTCGCGCTTGCCATCGGCTGGGCGGTGCTGCGCCTCAAGGGGCATTATCTCGCGGTCGCAACGCTTGGTCTCATCATCGTGGTGCAGGGGCTTGCGACCAATTGGGATGGCATCACGCGCGGCGGCGCGGGCCTGAGCGGCCTGCCGCGTCACGTGGATATCTGGTGGGCGCTGGGCTTCCTCGTCATCGTCGTCGCCATTACGTGGCGGGTGAAATTTTCCTCGCTCGGACGGGCGATGATGGCGGTGCGGGAGAATGAACTCGCAGCCTCCTGCAGCGGCATCAACGCCGCGCGGCTAAAAATCCTCGCCTTCGTGATCGGCGCGGTGATGGCCGCCATTGCCGGCGCGATGCTCGCCCATCTCATCAGCGTTGTGACGCCGAAAACCTATTCCGTCCTGCTGGCCTTCAACATCGTGGTCATGGTGGTGATCGGCGGATCGGGCAGCATCACCGGTGCGCTCGTTGCGGCAACGGCCATCACGGTTCTCTCCGAGGCGCTGCGCCCGGTGGAGGAAAGCATCGGCCTTTATGGTATGAGCCAGGTCATCGTGGCGCTGTGCCTGATCGTGGTTCTTTATCTCAAGCCGGGCGGGCTGTTCGGCAGCGGCGAGCCCGCTTTCGTGCGCCGTCTGTTCAGCGGAAGGAAAACGCAATGAGCGCACCGCGCCAGCAGGATATTTTTGAGACGCGGGCCCAGCCATTGCGCCGGGAGCGCACCGGGCTTCTGGTCATCGATGTGCAGAACTGGGTGATGGACGAGGCGAACCGCCAGCCACGCCCGGAATTCTACGCGGCCGCGCGCGGTGAGGTCATTCCCAACATCGCAAGGCTCATCGATGCGACGCGCACCCGCGGCGTGGAAGTCATCTACACGGTGATGGAGAACTATACCGAGGACGGGCGAGACCGCAGCCTTGATTACAAGCTGTCGAACTTCTTCATTCCAAAGGGCTCGGTCGATGCGCAGGTGATCGACGAAGTCGCCCCGCGCGGCGACGAAATGGTCATCCCGAAGACTTCATCGAGCCTCTTCAATTCGACGAATTTCGAGTATCTGGTGCGCAATATCGGGCTCGATACGATCATCGTCACCGGGTTCCTGACCGATCAGTGTGTTGACCACACCATTCGTGACGGCGCTGACCGCGGATTTCACATGATCTGCGTTTCGGATGGATGCGCGACCGATACGCAGGCGCGGCATGTTTCGGCGCTCAACGCCTTCAAGGGCTATTGTCGCATGGAAACGACGGACAGTCTGATTGCCGCCATGGAGCGCGATATCGTCTCCGGCTGATGAGACGCGGTGACTGGGAGGAGTGACGGGGAGGCGCGGTGCGTCTCCCCGTTTGCATCAAAAGGATCAGTAGGCCTGCCGGTATTTCGCGCATTGCTCTTCTGGCGAAAGGTCTTTCATCAGCTCCGCCTCGAAGCGCTTGTGTGCAACATAGGCGGAAACAAGCTCCTCACCGAAAAGCGGACGCAGCGCAGTCGCGCCTTCAAACAGGTCGAGGGCGGCATCGAGCGACTGCGGAAGCCTGACGATGCCAAGCGCCTGACGTTCGTTCTCCGTCAGATGCTGCGGGGGCTGGCGGCATACCTGCGGTGCTTCCATCGCCTCGTCCAGACCGTGGAGACCGGCAGCCACCAGCGCGCCCAGCACCATGTAGGGGCTGGCTGCGGCGTCGGCGGCGCGGAATTCGAAATGGAACTGCTTCGATATGTCGACACCGGCGCCGGGGAACACCGGGCATATGCGCAGACCCGCCTCGCGGTCGCGCTCGCCCAGATTGTTGTAGGCCGCGCTCCAGCGGTCCGGCGTCAGGCGCAGATAGGAAATGCTTGAGGCCGCTGTCACTGCGGTGATGGCGGGCATCAGGGCGAGGATGCCGGACAGGAAGCTCGCTGCTTTCGCGGATACTGCATTCGGGGCTGAAGGGTCGTGGTTCACCGGCGCGCCGGTCTCGGCGTCCAGCAGCCCGAAATGAACGTGGACGCCATTGCCCACGGCATCCGGCCGCAGGATCGGCGTGAAGCTTGCGCGGTGGCCGAAATGCTGCGCAACGGCGCGCGCGATTTCGCGTACGGCAACGGCGTGATCGGCGGAGCGCTCGTCATCGGCCGGGCCGACCGTGACTTCATACTGCATCGGCCCGTATTCGGGCATGAACGTATCGATCTCCAGCCCGGCTTCCTTGAGCGCGCCCAGATAGGTTTCGGCGAACTGCCCCTGACGGCGGAATGAATCGAGCGCGTAACTCGAATTGGGGCGCTCCTCCATGCCTTCGATCAGGAATTCGTGCTCGAAGGCGGCCTTGAGGCGCAGGCCGTGTCGGGTTTCAAGCTCATGTAGCATGCGCTTGAGAAAACTGCGGGGACACACGCTCCACGGCGTGCCGTCGAGGTTCATGATATCGCCCATGATGAAATGGCTGGCTGCTGCATCCGGTCCGAAGTCGACGCGAACGCGCGAAGCCGGGTCCGGCGTCAGCACCGTGTCGCCATAGGGCCCCCATGGGGTTGGGGCGATCGGGCCGTGCGCGGTGATCATGCTGTTGGTCGGTGTCCAGCCGATGCCCTTGCGCAGCCTCGCCTCCAGATCCGAAGCAGGAAAGCCCTTGCCACGAACCTGCCCGGCAAGATCGGCGGTGCAAAGCATGATGATTTCTTCGCGTTTCATCGAACCCCTCATTTTCGTTTTGATTTGCTCCGTTCCTGACCGAACGTGCCTTCGGCGAGCCGGGTGCGCAGGTCTTCGAGCGTTTCGAAGCGTGTCCGCCCGGCTGTGTCCGCCTTGCTGGCTGCAGCGCCGACCAGCGCTTCGGCGACCCCCATGCCGATGGTCAGAACGTCGAAAATCGACGGCGATTCCACCGGGAAGGTCAGAACGAGATCGGCCGAACGGGCAGCCGGCGACTGCCAGATATCGGTCAGGAGGATAACGGTTGCGCCGCGCTTGGAGGCGGCATGGGTGAACTGCACCACATCGTCCTGGTAGCGGCGCACATCCAGAACGACCAGAACGCTGCCCCGGCCCATGTCGAGCAGGAACTGCGGCCAGGTCTGGGTCTGCCCGCTGATCGGATGAATGCGCCCGCGTATCGCCGAAAGCAGGTCGCCCATATAACGCGCCACATGGGAGGAATAGCGACCGCCGAGCAGGTGAATGTCGCGCTTGGGGTCTGCTAGAAGTGCTGCAGCCCGGTCGAACTCCTTCTCGGGAATAAGATCCGGAAGGCTACGAAAATACTCCGCCATGCGGTCGCTGGTGCGCGCGAGATAGGATTCGTCGGTGGCTGCATCGCGCACCTTGCGCTCACCAAAGCGCAGCAGGGGCGATTGCAGACTCTCTTCAATGTGGCTGCGCAGCGCTTCCTGAAATTCGGCGTAGACCGGGAAGCCGAGGCGCTTGACCAGCCGCAGCACAGTGGCGGTGCTGACGCCGCTCTGCTCGGCAAATTCGGCAACCGTGGTAAGGCCGGCCATCGGATAATTGGCGATCAGGTGTCGCGCGGCGCGCGCTTCGCGGCTGCTGAGTTCGGGCAGGGCCCGGCGCAGATCCTCCAAAACGTTCATAGCCCCTGCTCCGCTTCCCGTCGCGCATTTCCAGAATGTATCAAATCAGACAAAATATCCATTTGGAAGAAAAAATGTATCATTCGATTGACGTTCTCCAATTGCAGAGTCATGCTGATGACATCGCATGAGCCTTCCCGGGGCACCTTGCGTCAGAGGGTGACATTCAACAAGAAGCAGGGAGATTGGCATGAAACACTTGATTGCCGCATCGGTGGCTTTGGCCGCCGTTATGGGCGCGGCCAACGCGCAGGAAACCATCAAGATCGGTGCGCTCTACAATGTAACTGGTGGAATGTCGTCACTCGACGGTCCATCGCTGAAGGGCGCACAGCTCGCTGTCAAGCAGATCAACGCCGATGGCGGTCTTCTGGGCAAGCAGATCGAATTGATCGCGCCGGACGGAAAGACGGATCAGCAGGAAACGGCAAAGGCCGCGCAGCGCCTTATCTCGGAAGGGGTCGTGGCCGGCATTGGCGAGTCCGACACCACTTTCGTCATGGCGGGCGCGCCGCTGTTCCAGGAAGCGGGCATCCCCTTCGTCACGTCGGGCGCAACGCATCCCGAACTGCCGCAATGGGTTGGCGATTACATGTTCATGGCGCCGTTTGGCGATGATGATCAGTCCTACGCCATCGCCGATTATGCCTATGATGAACTCGGCACTCGCAAGGTTGCGGTGTGGACCGACAATTCCATGGACTTCACCAAGGCGCTCAGCAAGTTCTTCGTCGAACGGTTCGAAGAGCGTGGCGGCGAGATTGTCGGGACCGACAGCTTCATGATGGGCGACACGGATTTCTCCGCACAGATTGCGCGTCTCGCCTCCATCGACCCCGCGCCCGACGCGGTGTTCGTTTCGGCGATCCCGTCCGAGGCCGGTCTCTCCGTGAAGCAGATCCGCGAGCAGGGCATCACCATGCCAATCGTTTCCGGTGACGGCTTCGACACGGAACTGGTGTCCACCGTTCCGGGGCCGGAGCTTGCTAACGATGTCTACTTCTCCACGCACACCTATCGCGCGGATGATCGCGATGAAGTGAAGGCGTTCATCGCGGACTACAAGGCCGAATATGGCATCGACCCGGAGAATGCCTTTGCGCCGCTAGGCTATGACGCGCTGATGCTGGTCGCGGATGCGATCCGTCGCGCTGACTCGGCGGAGCCGGCGAAGATTCGCGATGCGCTTGCCGAAACGCGCGGCTTCAAGGGCGTGACCGGCGAGATCAGCTACACGCGCGAAACCATGGTTCCGCCGAAGCCGGTATCGCTGATCAGCGTGCACAATGGCAAATACACGGTTGAGGAAATCTGGAAGCCAGAAACGGAATAGGATCTGGCGTGAAACGGCGGGGCTCACGCCCCGCCCACTCACATTGTCGGTAAAGCCGGCTAATCGCAGAGAATTTCTGAGATGGTGGCGGCAATCCTGTCTGGCGGGGTGTTCAGCCAGCTTTCATTCATCTTGAGAACGTAACCGCCGCGCGAGCGTGGCGGCATTTTTGCATTGCGCGCCTGTGCCCGCTTTGCCACTTCCTCGCTTTCAACCGCGCTTTTGATGCGGATGACATTGGTGTCATCGACAAGCCTGTGGGCCTCAACGCCCAGACCGGGCAGGGCGTCCAGCACGGCAGCGCCCGCCACGCGTACGGCTGCCCAGTTCTTCGTCTGTCTGGCCAGCGCGTTGTGGGCGAGAAGCGCTGACGGCCACATCTGAAAGAGACCGCCGCCAAAGCGTCGCCGCTCGTGGTGCTGCCCTTCAAGCGCTGCCGCCGATCCCGCAAGAACGGCCCCGAAAGGCGCATCGAGATATTTGTAGAGCGACAGGTAAATGTAATCGAAGGGCGCGGTGATCTCTGTGAGCTCCCGGTCCGTCCAGGCGGCTTCGATGAAAATTCGTGCCCCGTCGAGGATTAGCGGAATGTTTTCGGCTTTTGCCAGTGAGATGATTTCTGCCAGCGCAACGGGGTCGAACAGGCGGTTGGCGTATCGCCGGCTGGGCGTTTCCACCATCACGCCCACAATGGTGGCCGGCACACGGGCACTGGCCGTGCGCTCGATCTCGGCGCGCAGCTGCTCTGCGGTGAAGCTTGGGCCTTCCGAGGCCAGTGGCACCGTGGTGACGCCGATGCCGTGGGTGAAATTGTCCCCTGCATCGTTGAACACATGGCTGTCGCTCTGCACGACCAGCCGCGGGCCGCGCTTTGCAGCGGCCAGCTCGCGCGCCGCCAGCATGTTTGCCAGCGTGCCCGTCGGATACATGACCGCCGCTTCCTTGCCGAACATCGCGGCGACAGCGTGTTCCAGTTCGGTGACCGGCCCGCCAACGCCATAATAGTCCGGCGCGACATCGCCACTGGCGGTCAGTTGGGCAAGACGCTCTGCCGTTTCCTTGGGTGTCAGCCAGTCGCCGTCATCCGCCAGGTTCAACCGCGTCATGAAGCGTCTCCGGGCCTGACCACGGCGTCCGGGAAGAGCGCGCGAAGCCCATCGACAACATCGGCAACGCTTGCCTTGAGGCTCGCCTCACCCTTTTCCTTCGTCGCAAGCGTTGCGTCGCCGCGAATGCCCGTGGCCGAATAGTCGACGCCGCTTTCCGGGTCGCCGTTGAAGGTGGTCGGCCAGTAGAAAACGGTCTTGGGCGCATCGAGCTGGTTTCCATAGTCGCAGACGAGCTTGTCCTTGCGGACCCGGCTCTCATCGAGCGCCAGGATCAGCGAAGTCTCATGTTCGTCGCCATGTCCGCCGAGCTTCTGGGTCATCAGATGTTCGGCGTCATGGCCGAGTGCCAGAATGTTGGCCAGCGCGACACGGGTGCCGGTGCGCTCGTAGAATTCGCGAACGGCCACCTGCACGACGGGCGTCGTCGAAACGCCGGTGTTCAGGATCGCCAGATTGCGGAAACCCTGTGCGAGAAAGCCGCTCAGAACATCGTCGATCAGCATGGAGAAGGTTTCAGGACGGATGTGCTGGCTGCCGGGATAGTGGCGGAATGCCGGGTAATATCCAAACGACATGACGGGCGCTGCCAGAATGGGCAGTTGCTCGAGCACACCATCGGTCAGGCCACGGGCGAGCAGATAGTCGGTGCAGAGCGGCAGCGCATGGCCATGCTCCTTGGCTGCTGCGCCAATCGGCACCAGAACCAGCGCATCGCGGTCGCGCCATTCCGCCGCTTCGCTCCAGGTCAGATCTTCAAGCCAACGGCCCTTCATTGCGCTTCTCCTTCAGTCATTCTTTTGTCTTCCAGAGTCTGATGCGGGCTGTCCGCATCCGCTCCGGGAAAGTGGCACGCCACGGCCTGTCCGCCTGTATCGCTGACAAGCGTGGGTATTTCGCTGCGGCATCTGTCCTGAACACGCGGACAGCGCAGGTGAAACGGGCAACCCGGCGGCGGGTTGATGGGGTTTGGAATCTCGCCCGATGGCACGGGAATGCGCCCGCGCCGCCCTGCACCCGCTTCGGGAATGGCCGAGAGCAGCGCCTGCGTATATGGGTGCTGTGGCGACTCGAAGAGCTGCGCCTCGGTGCCGATTTCGACCACCCGGCCCAGATAGAGAACTGCGATGCGGTGGCAAAGGAAGCGCACGACACCGAGATTGTGCGAGATGAAGACGAAGGTCACCCCGGTCTCGCGCTGAATGTCGCGCAGCAGGGTCAGAACCTGCGCCTGCACCGACACGTCGAGCGCCGAAACCGCTTCATCGCAGACGATCAGGCGCGGCTTCACGGCAAGCGCCCGCGCAATGCCGATGCGCTGGCGCTGACCGCCGGAGAAGGCATGCGGATAGCGGTCGGCGCTTTCCGCCGGCAGTCCCACCACCTTCAGAACCTCTGCCACACGGGCGGCGATCTCGGCGCGCTTCATGCCGATATTCACCAGCGGCTCGGCGACGATTTCACCCACCTTCATACGCGGGTTGAGCGACGCATAGGGATCCTGGAAAACAATCTGGATATCGCGGCGGAGCGGCCGCATGGCCCGCTTGCTGAGCCGGGTGATGTCGCGGCCGTCGAAAGTGATTGCGCCGTCGCTCGGGTCTGTCAGCCGCAGGATCATGCGGCCAAGCGTGGACTTGCCGCAGCCGCTTTCGCCCACAATGCCAAGCGTTTCACCCGCCGCCACATCGAGCGAGACGTCGCTCACCGCTGCCAGTTCCTTGTTGCCGACCCGGAAGCGCTTGGAGATGTTCTCCAGTTTCAACAATGGCGCAGTCATGCCAGTGCCTCCAGCTCGTCAATCGCCTCGGTGCGGAAACAGCGGGCAAAATGGGCCGGTCCCGCTTCGTTGAGCGGAGGAACGGACAGGCCGCAGGCCGCCATCGCCATCGGGCAGCGCTCGTGGAAGCGGCAGCCATCCGGAAAGCGTCCCGCCGCAGGCATGGTGCCCTTGATTATCGGAAGGTCGTCCTGCCGCTGCGACGCCGAAGGGATCGACCGCAGGAGGAGCCGGGAATAGGGGTGCGCGGAGCGGGTGAACAGCGCGTCGCCCTCCGAGCGCTCCACCACCTGTCCGCCATACATCACCACCACGCGGTCGGCGATCTGCGCCACAACGCCCATGTCATGGGTGATGAGCATCACGCCCATGCCGAACTCGTCTTTCAGATCCAGAATGAGATTGAGGATCTGCGCCTGAATGGTCACATCCAGCGCCGTCGTCGGTTCGTCTGCGATCAGAAGTTTCGGGCGGCAGGCAAGCGCAATAGCGATCATGATGCGCTGCTTCATGCCGCCGGAGAGCTGGTGCGGATAGTCACGCGCCCGCAGGTCTGGTGCGGGAATGCCGACACGGTCCATCAGCTCCACGGCGCGACGGCGCGCTTCTGCCGGAGGGCAGAAGGCGTGTTCGGTCATGGCCTCGACAATCTGGTCGCCGACCCGTTGCACGGGGTTCAGGCTGGTGCCCGGCTCCTGAAAGATCATCGCCATTTCAGGCCCGCGCAGGGCGCGCAGCTCTTCTTCCGAAAGCGTGGTCAGTTCGGTGCCGGAAAGCGCGATGTTGCCGGAGGTGATTTTGCCGGAATGGCCTAGCAGCCCCATGATCGCCAGCGAGGTTACGGATTTGCCCGAGCCGCTTTCGCCGACAACGCCCACGACCTCACCGGGCATCACATCGAAAGAGACGTCTTTCAGCACTTCGACAGGGCCGCGCAGCGTGTTGAAAGAAACGCTGAGCCCGCTGATATCCAGAAGCTTCATCAACGCCCCCTGCTTTTCGGGTCAAGCACATCGCGCAGGCCATCACCCAGCAGGTTGAAGCCGATCATGGTGATGCCAAGCGCAACCGAGGCGGAGAGCGCCAGATGCGGATCGGTGCGCAGATTGGGCAGGCCGTCGCGGATCATGCCGCCCCATGTGGGGTAGGGCTCCTGCACGCCGATGCCGAGAAACGACATCGTCGCCTCCGCCATGATGATCATGCCGACGCCGAGAGAGGCGCGAACGATCATCGGGGACACGATGTTGGGCAGGAGATGCCGCCACATGATCCGCCATGTGGGCGTGCCGCAGGCAATGCCGGCCTCGACGAAGGGTTCCTCGCGCAGCGACAGGACAAGGGCGCGCGCCATGCGCGCAATGCCCGGCCACCAGACGAGCGCAAGAGCGACGATTACCGTGAATGTGCCGGGCCCCATGGCCGCCGCCACGATGATGGCGATGATGAGTTCCGGAAATGCGAAGATGATGTCGACGAAGCGCATCAGGACATTGTCGACATGCCCGCGATACCACGCGGCCACCATGCCCAGAAGCGTGCCGAACGTCATGGTGATTGCGAGGACCGAGAGCGCCACCGTCAGCGAGACGCGTGCGCCCATGATAAGCCGGCTGAGCACGTCGCGGCCAAGCGCGTCGGTCCCGAGAAGATGGTCGCCGCCGGGCGGCAGCCATGTCGCCATGATCGACACTTTTGTCGGGTCATGGGGCGTGATCCAGGGAGCGAGAAGCGCAACGATGGCGACAAACGCCACGATGATGCTGCCGATCATCGCATTGCGCGAGCGAAGAAAGCGGATCTGAAAATCGGACAGGCCCCGCCTCGGGGCAGGCGCGTTCAGCGCGTCGGTTTTCGAGGTCTCAAGCGTCATGCGGCGGCCTCGTCGAAACGGATGCGAGGATCGAGCCAGGCATAGATGAGGTCCACGCAAAGATTGATCAGCGAGTAGAAGACCGTGAACAGAAGGACGATGGACATGGTGACCGGGTAGTCGCGCGCAAGCACGCTATCGATGGCGATGCGGCCGAGGCCGGGAATGTTGAAGACCGTTTCCACGACGAACGCACCCGACAGAAGGCCACCGAAAATGAGGCCGATGGACGTGACGATGGGCACCATCGTGTTGCCGAGAGCGTGCCGCCAGATGACGCGGTTTTCACGAACGCCCTTGGCGCGCGCAGTGCGCACGAAATCGCGGTCGAGCACTTCGAGCATGTAGGTGCGGGTGAGGCGGGCGATTACCGCCATGGGGCCGACGACCAGAACCGTGACGGGCAGGACGAGCTGTGCGGGCGAACCCCAGCCGGCGACCGGCAGCAGCGCCAGTTTGAGCGAAAGCATCCAGACCAGAAGCGCGGCCAGCGCGAATGAGGGTATGGAGATGAAGGTGACGAGCAGCAGGATGATGCCGGTGTCGGCCCAGCTTCCCGCACGCACGGCGGCAAACACGCCGAAGAACAGGCCCAGCGGCACGGCGATGAAAAGCGCGGAAAGCGCCAGAAGCGGCGTGATCGTCATGCCATCGCGGATAACATCGATCACCGTCGATCCCACATAGCGGTAGGAGAGGCCGAACGTGCCGTTCAGCACGTCGCCGATATAGGCGAGGAACTGGACCGGCAATGGCCGATCCAGTCCGTAATCTGCGCGCAGGCGCGCTTCCAGCGCGGCATCTCCGGCATGGTCGGACAGCATGACCATGATGGGGTCGCCGGGAACGGCTCTGACCGCAAAGAATGTAACGATCAGAGCCACGGCCCAGACCAGCGTCAGCCCCAGCAGACGCCGCGTTGCGTAATGCAGCATCAACCTATTCCGCGATGGTTACATCCGCGAACGGCACCAGGCCGAAGGGCTGGATGGCGACACCGGAAACGCCGTCGCGCACCGTCGCCATCAGGGTGGAGACCGGAAGCGGGCAGGTGCCCCAGTCGTCCATCAGCATGCCTTCGGCTTCATGGTAGATCGCGTAGCGTTCCTTGTTGTCCGCCGTCATCGATGCCTTGTCGATCAGCGCGTCGAACTCGGCATTCTTCCAGCCACGGTTATAGGGGCTGTCGGAGTACCAGAGCTGCGACAGGAAATAGAGGCCGTCGGGATAACCCGCGCTCCAGCCCCAGGCGAAGAAGGGCGTCTGCCCGGAATTGATCGATTTCAGATGCGTGCCGCGCTCCACCAGCTCGACATCCACCGGCATGTTCAGGACTTCCTGAAGCTGGCTTGCGAAATAGAGGTGCTGGTTCTTGTTGGGCTCGGTCGTGCTCAGCTTGACCGGCGGCAGGCCTTCGCCATTCGGATAACCGGCCTCGGCGAGAAGCGCCTTGGCCTTTTCCGGGTCGTATTCGATCTTGGGCAGGTCCGGATTGTAGCCGGCGACGCCTTCCGTCACCTGGCCGTAGAGCGGCTTGGCTGCCCCGCTGTAAAGGCCGGCGATCATCGCGTCCTGATCGAGCGAGCGGCAGACGGCCTCGCGCACCCGCTTGTCCTTGAAGGGCTCATAGAGATCGGAATTCATGGCGAGGTAGCGAACCTGCGCGCGGGCGGCCGTGATGGCGCGCTCCTTCAGTTCGGGATTGCCCAGCACGCGGCGCATGCTCGGCCCGTCCACGACCATCACGTCCAGATCGCCGGTCTCGAACATGGCCATGGCTGTTTCCGGAGAGGGGATCACCACGAATTCGACGCCATCAATGGCAGGCGCGCCACCCCAGTAATCGGCATGGGCCGCCAGCTCGACCTTCTGGCCACGGCTCCAGTTTTCGAACTTGAATGCGCCCGTTCCGGCGGAAACCTTGTTGTACCATTCAGGGCCTGCCTCTTCGGCAATGCCGCTGTCGAACAGGTAGATCGGATAGATCGGAAACAGTACGTCGGGTCGCGTGAAAGCCACTTCAACCGTGTAATCGTCCACCACGGTGACGCCGGAAAGCGTGTCGGCGCTTCCATCCTTCATGGCGTCTGCGCCGACCACGACATCCAGATAGGGCGCGTTGAGGCCCGCCTTGTTGCCGGGGCGCAGAAGCTCTTCAAAGGAGAACTTCACATCTTCTGCCGTGAACTCACGGCCGGAGTGGAATTTCACGCCTTCACGCAGCTTGAAGCGGAAGCCGAGATTGCCTTCCAGCGGTTCCCAGCTTTCCGCCAGCGCGGGGATCACCTGTCCGTCCGCATCGATGGCGGTGAAGCTTTCATACATGTTCGAGATCACCTGACCGGCGATCAGCTCCGAATAGGTAATCGGGTCAATCATGGACGGATCGGCTGCGATGTTGACGCGCAGATCGGCCGCCATGGCGCTGCCGGATCCGGCCAGAATGGCGGTGGCCAGCGCCGTCGCGCCGAGTGCTTTCTTCAGATCGATAGGCATGTACTCACTCCCCTCATTCAAGCTGCCCGATATGTTCAGGCAAAGAGATATCGCCGGCAGAGCCGGTTCGGTCTGCCGCAAATTCCTGTTCATCCAGTTGAGCGTCGTCGCTGCCTGGCGGCTGCCGTTTCGGCGGCCTGCCTTTAGAGCAACAATGTCGAGCCGGTATCGCCCCTCACCGTTTCCGACAACGTCCTCTGATCCTGTCTCCGGTTTGACGTTAGACTCGAAACGCGGTTTTCGCAATATGCATATGCATTATTGCGAAAGGGCGCTCTCGCACCCTCGACAAGGCCGGAAGGGGGAACTAAGGCTGGGGCATGGGCAAGCTCGAAAACACGCCGACAAAGCGAGCGAAGAATGGCGCGGGACGACGCGTCACGCTGCATGAGAAGATCCAGACGGATCTGGAAACCCGCATCCTTTCAGGACAGTGGCACACCGGCTATCGCATCCCGACCGAGAAGGAGTTGAGCGAGCACTACGCCTGTTCGCGCATCACCGTTTCCAAGGTGCTCATGCTTCTGGCGCAGAAGGGGCTGATCGAGACGCGCAAGCGCGCCGGCAGTTTCGTCCGGCGTCCCATGGCGCATTCGATTATCCTGCAGATCCTCGACCCGGCCAGCGTTGCCGAGCAGATGGGACAGCCCTATCGCTATGAGTTCATCGACCAGGTGGAGCGCGAGGCAGATGCGGATGATTGCACGCATCTGCGCACGCAGCAGGACGACCGCGACAATGTGCTCGCCGTCCGCTGCCGGCACCATATCGGGGGCCGGATCTATTGCTACGAAGAGCGTCTGATCAATCTGGACCTGTTGCCAGAAGCCCGGTCCGTGGATTTTGAGACCACACCGCCCGGCGACTGGCTGATCGACCATCTGCCGTGGCGTTCGGGCGATGTGGAAATCGGTTCTGCGCTTGTCGACGAGACGCTGTCAGACCGGCTCGCGCTCGCCCCCGGCGCTGCGGTCATGAACATCGAACGCGTGATCCACGCCAATGGCGCGGCGGTGTCCTATGGCATGGCCTGGTACGCCGGCGACATGACCAGACTCAAAGCGCAGTACGACACCGCTCCGCTCACTCTGGCTGGATCACCGGCGTCGTAAGCTGTTTACCTTCAACGTGATCGACACCTTCCGCCGCCTGAGCCAGACACCCGGGAAGTTCCGGTTCGGTGCGATCAAAAGACAGGGGTGGGCCGCTCCCGTCCCGCTTCCCTGTAGAACCTGAAGAAAATAAGCGGGTCCTGCCCAGTTTGACTGTCAGTGACACGATCATTGACAGCAAAATTCATCGAACCGTCATCAAAGGATCACGCATCCGTCGTCGAAATCGGAGATGGGGAGCCGGCTATACAAACCTGCTGGTACACGGATAACAACGGAGTTCCCCCCAATGCTTTCTCGCCCCTTGAGCCGCAGAGCGATCCTGCGCGGCGCTTCTTCGGCCGCGCTTGCTGCCCCCTTCATCGCCCGTGGCTCCTGGGCCCGCGCAAGCTCGGGAGAGCTGCGTCTCGCCGCCTGGGCTGGATATATTTCTCCGGAAATGCTGGACGCATTCGAAAAGGCGACGGGCATCAAGACGACCTACACCCCCTACGGCACCAATGAGGAAATCCTCAGCATGATGCGCGTCAACCAGGGCTCCGGTTTTGACGCGATCTGGCCCGCGCTCGATCGGGTGCCGAACTACGTCGAGGATGGCCTGATCCAGCCTATCGATGAAAGTCGAGTTGAGTGGGACCGCTGCATCGACAGCGCCATCAAGAGTTCCGAAACCCTTGGCGCGGTTGTTGATGGCAAGCGGTATCAGGTCCCCACCGACTGGGGCACCGAAGCGCTGACGTTCGACACCGAAAAGCTGCCGCTGGAATATGGCTCTGCATCCTATGCCGACCTTTGGCAGCCGGAGTTGGCCGGCAAAGTTACCGTGCGGGGGCATTCCGCCCTGGTCGGTCTCGCACTGTGGCTGGAGCGGGAAGGAAAGCTGCCGCGTCCCTTCCTCGACAGCTTCAAGGACGCCGACGCGATGCGGGCGAACTACGACGTGATCCTCGCCGAGGCCATCGCACGCAAGGCTACGATCGCCCAGTTCTGGAGCAACCAGAACGAAGCCCAGGGTGCATTCCGCACGAATGGCTGCATTCTGGGCCAGACGTGGGACTCGACCGCCGCAGGCCTCAAGGACGAAGGGCTGCCAATCTCCTATCTCGCACCGCGCGAAGGCGCTCTGTCGTGGATGGAGGGCATCTCGCTCCCGCTCGGCTCCGAGAATGTCGAACAGGCCTACGCCTTTATCAACTGGATGCTGACCCCTGAAGCCGGTGCAATGTACGCCAGCCATGCACGGGTCAACACCACGGCCAAGGGCGCCGATGCCTTCCTGCCGCAGGAAATGAAGACCTTCTTCCAGAATGCCTACCCCGAAGATGCAATCGACAATCTCTGGTGGTGGCCGGTTCAGGAGAACTGGTTCGTTGAAATCCGGGGCGAGTACCAGGACAAGTTCCTCAGTGCCTGACATGCCAATCGTTGAAAAGTTGGACACTTCGGGCACCCTGCCCGGGGTGTCCACTCCAGCAGCAAGCGCCGTCAGCATGCAGAATGTCGAAATGCGGTTCGGCGGCACCCATGCCGTCAAACCGCTGTCGCTCGATGTCCAGCAGGGTGAGTTCTTCTCGATCTTGGGCCCGTCCGGTTGCGGCAAGACGACATTGCTGCGGCTGATCTCCGGCATTCTCAAGCCGACGGCCGGACGAATATTCATCAATGGCAACGACATGGCTGGTGTCCCGCAAAACATGCGCGAGACAGCGATGATATTCCAGTCGCTTGCGCTTTTCCCGTTCATGACGGTCTGGGAAAACATCGCTTTCGGCCTGGAAGCACGGGGTATCGGAAAGAAGGAACGCCGACGCAGGGCACAGGAGCTTCTCGACCTGATTGCCTTGCCGGATCATGGCGAACGCCTGCCAGGTGAACTGTCCGGTGGTCAGCGTCAACGGGTCGCCATCGCGCGGGCCCTTGCCATTCAGCCCAAAGTGCTTCTGCTCGACGAACCTCTGTCGGCCCTTGATCTGAAGTTGCGCCAGCATATGCGGGCAGAACTACGCTCTCTGCAGAAGAGCACGGGCGTTACCTTCTTCTACATCACCCACGATCAGTCCGAGGCGCTGGCCATGTCGGACCGCGTCGCCGTCATGAACGCCGGAACGCTACAGCAGATCGGTACCCCGCACGAACTTTACAGCCGACCGAAAACACAGTTCGTCGCCCAGTTTGTAGGAGAGGCGAATGTGCTCTCGGGTCGCGTTTCGCAAATAGAAAGAGGGACTGCTGTTCTCGAATGCCCCGAAGGGTCGTTTGCAGGATGCAGTACGCCCGGTCTGCGCAAGGGCGATCAGGCCCGGCTTTACGTGCGTCCAGAGGCAATCCACATCGGCGGCGGCGTCCGCGATAACGGTCTAACGCTGACCATCGAGCGGTATGACTTCGAGGGCGCATTTGCAACGGCCCATGCCGTGTTGGCCAGCAACCTTTCACGGCGCCCTGTCTCTCTGACAATTTCCCAGCAAAGCCTGTCAGCCGCGCCTGCGCCCGGGAGTTCCTTCCGTGCCGGTTTTTCTGCGCAAGATGCGATCATTCTGCCCAATGAGTGAGATCTTCCAGCGCTTCGGCAAAACACTGGGTGGCATCTTTCTGGCCCTCGTCCTGCTCTGGCTGGCTGGGCTGGTGCTTGTTCCCGGTATCTACATGGTCAACGCTTCCCTGACCCCGCGTCTGCCACCGGCCCTGCGAGGCGGACCGGAAGATGTGTACGTTCTGGACAACTTCGCCTACCTCCTGAACCATCCGAACCATGGCTGGATCTTCTTCAAGACGATCTGGTCCAGTGCGCTGGTGACCTTCACAACGCTTCTGCTTTGCTACCCCATCGCCTACTGGCTCGCGCATGTGGCCAGGCAATGGCAGATGCGGTTGATGCTGGTGCTGATGCTGGTCCCATATCTGATGAACGAGGTTCTCCGCGGGCTGGCTTGGTACATCATCCTCGCCTTTTCCGGTCCGCTGAATGCTGCCCTGATGTGGCTAGGATTGCTTGATGAGCCGCAGCGCTGGTATGGCGATGGCGGCGTCGTGGCCGGTATGGCCTACGCCTACATCCTGTTCATGCTCTTTCCGATCTACAACGCCATTTGCACACTGGACCGGGATCAGATCAACGCCGCGCGCAATCTGGGCTCGTCCACCTGGCGCATCCACTGGCGGATCGTTCTGCCTCACGCCAAGGTCGGCATCGCAACCGGCTGTGTCTTCGTTTTCATGATGGCCGCCGGCAGCTATGTGGCTCCCGCACTGCTGGGCGCTCCGGGCAGCCGCTGGTTCACCCAGCTCGTCTACGAGTGGTTCTTTGAAATCGGCAACTGGAACCGCGGAGCTGCCTATGGCGTGGCGCTGATGGCAATGTGTCTGACAGTGGTTCTCGGGCTTCTGGCTTTGTTCCGCGTGAACCTGACGAGCGCAATCAAATGACAAATGACGTGACAGTCTCGCCCATACATGCGCATACGGGAGTGCTCAGGCGTATTCTCACACGGCTTGGCCAAGTAGCATCGCGCCTCTATCTCCTCGCCTTTGCCGGGTTCCTGCTTGGCCCGCTCCTGATTCTCGGGGGTGCCGCCTTCAACGACAGTAACTTTCCGACAGTGAGCCCCTGGCAGGGAGCCACCCTGAAATGGCTTCAGGCGCTCTTTCATGACGGAGAAATCGGCGATGCCCTGATCAGTTCCGGCATAATTGCTGGCGGCGTCATACTGGTTTCGCTGCCGATTGGCATCGCCTCCGCACTGGTTCTCAACAGTCTGCACGGGCGTGCGCGCGGTTTCATCTACGGCCTGATGGTGTCGCCGATGCTCATTCCGGGAATCGTGATCGGGATCTCCACACTCCTGTTCTGGCGACAGATTGGTGTGAACGGGGGATACTTCCTGACCATTCTGGCGCAGGCAAGCTTCATCAGCTCCTTCGTCATGCTGATGATCGCTGCCCAGTTACAGCGGTTCGACCGAACTATGGAAGATGCGGCCCTCGGTCTGGGTGCGTCGCGCCTGATGGTGTTGCGCCGTATCCTGCTTCCGTATTTGCGCCCTGCCATACTGGCTGCCTGTTGCCTCGCCTTCCTGCAGTCCTTCGAGAATTACAACACCACGCTGTTCGTCCGGGGAACGGAAACACCGCTTACGGTTTTCATCGCGACGAAAGTCCGCACGGGGCTGACACCCGTGATCAACGCCCTCGGACTGGTCATGATGCTGGCGGCTCTTCTCGGCGCGGTCCTGTGGGAGCTCAAGCGCATAAAGACCTTCGCGCGCGCATAAGGGGCGGGAGACGCCACGTCCGCTACGCGATACCTCACATCCTGAAAGCAGGGGCTCTAAATTGGAAAAACATCAATTCAATGTCGGCATGTCGAGCCGCACGCGTGACGGCGACCTTTCTGATCTGGGTAAGGAGCTGGACGAGCTTCAGGAACTGGGCGTGGACTTCGTCGAACTATCTGCGTTTGATTTCGACCTGATTGTCGGCGGCAGGATCCGCCGACCGCAAATGAAGACCTTGCTTGATATCTGCGGCGGCCGTGATCTCCCCTATTCAGTGCATGGACCGCTTGCGTTGAACTTCATGGACACGCCTGATCGTCTGCCGTTGCATTTTCAGTTGCTTGAAGCCTCACTCGACATCGCGGCCGAGTTGGGGGCTAAGCACTATGTTCTTCATGCCGGGATGACCATGGAGAGCACTCCAACGCTCTGGCAGAACGCCTATGACCGGCAAAGAGAGTGGCTCTTCCGCGCCGGTGATCTGGCTCGGGAGCGTGATCTGCATATCTGTGTTGAAACGCTGTATGAGCATGATGAGTGGAAGTACACGCCGCGCCCCAGCCAGCTCGCCGCCGAACTGGAGGCGATTGCACACCCGAATATCTGCGCCACGCTTGATTTCGGACACAGCTATCTCAAGCTCGACGCAGAAAATCGCAGATCCGATCTCGTCAGCGAGTGCGCGACCCTCGCGCCTCAGACGCGTCATCTGCATCTCCACGACTGTTTCGGGCGACAGGAGGGCATGTGGACCTATACCTTTAGCGAACAACTCGCGCTTGGGCTGGGGGACCTGCATCTGCCTATCGGTTGGGGAGACATCCCTTGGGCAGAGCTGATGACACAGTGCGTATACCCAAAGGACGCAATGTTCGTGATTGAACTCAACCCCCGCTACTTCCATGCGGCGAGGGAATGCCTGGCAAGGGCCAGGTCTCTGGCAACCCTCGCGAGTTCGCGAATACAAGAGATAGCGGATACTTCCGATCAAGCGGCCTGATGCGATCCGGACAGAGCTTGCCACGTTCCTGACAGGTCAGCAATGTCTTCCGGGTTTCCCGGTTTTGGAAACGCCAGGGCAACATGTG
Source organism: Nitratireductor sp. PBL-C9 (assembly GCF_050877045.1). Lineage (NCBI taxonomy): Bacteria > Pseudomonadati > Pseudomonadota > Alphaproteobacteria > Hyphomicrobiales > Phyllobacteriaceae > Nitratireductor > Nitratireductor sp. PBL-C9. Next base: position 443,835 of record NZ_JBPAXW010000001.1, on the reverse strand, counting down.
CAGGCGACCGTTGATGCCGCTTTTGACAAGACAATCGGGTCCTGCTGCAAATGTTCCAAAGGACAGCAGGCATCGAGCCAAGGGCCGGATATCAGGCGGCGACCGTCTCGAACGGTTCCTTGGGCGGAAGGGCCGGGTTGTAGGCGAAGCGGCCTTGGCTCTTGCGGATACGGATCGTGCACCGCTCGGGACGGGACATCTACAGCAGAACGCCGGACCTGCAAATGGCCGCTGCGTGGAATGGTAAGGCGATCAGGAGGTTCAGAGAGTTCAGCACCTGCGCGTTGACGCTATAATCACTCTGCCGCCAGCGGTGAGGAATATCCGGCCGCCGGACGTGGATCCGCCGGTTGCCTTGACGACATTGTCAGTGTTGCCGGCCAATGCGTAGACATTGCCGCCATTGGCGCGAATCTCGGCATTGGCGGCTGCAATGGTGCCGGAGTTGACAGCTTCTGTGTCAGGGCCGCCGAGCGCCACCGACAAAAGCCCGTCCGCACCCGCGACGTCCTTCAACAGGACCTCGTAGCCGGCAGCAAGCCCGGCGGTGCCATTCGGCGCTTCCAGACTGCCGCTGTTTTCGACCCGTCGGGCGATCAGGGCGATATCAAACTACTGCGAACGGATCGTGCCGGCATTCACCACTTCCGCCTCGCTTGTGCCGGATAAGGTCAGGCTGCCGTCGTTGAGGAAATCCGCATCCGTGACGTCATGCGTGGAGGCGACGAACGAGCCGCCCGTTGCGACCATGCCGCCGTTGCCCACGACGACGCCTGGCGGATTGATAAGGAAAACACTGCCGTTCCCGGTGACGTTACCGTCGATCCGGCGGAGAAATCACTCCAGTTAATGATGCCGGATTCAGTCGTCTGGCTTATATCCATACGCGAACCGCTTGCCGATATTGTCCCATTGTCGGCAGTGAAATCTCCACCTGAAGGTAGAGCATCACCGGCAATAGCAACGGTGGGAACAAGCGCCGTGGTCAACAATAGGTATGCCGTCAGCGCACAGGTGTAGTGAGCGCCCCTGCTTGAGTCCCCAGTTTTCGTCCGAGCGTCCGGACCCCAGATACTAGTCATGCCGAATTCGCTCTCAATACACACTGGTTGTATTTCGGAAACCACCTACCAATTCTGATCATTTCTTACGGATTAGAACGACGAATGATCGGACCAATACCGAGTGTTCTCCCATGATCGCTCTGGAGAGCTGGGCCTCGGGTGTGCCTTGTATCGTGGGGCCGGCTGGTGATGTGTATTCCGGCGTGTCTTCGCGCCTGGCTGAATTTCTGGTCGAGCCGCGCGTAGATGATCCCTCTGCAATCAGTGATCGAATTGATCTGGTTTTGGCGCACCGCGATGAAATTTCCGAGCTTCTGGGCAGAAGCCGTGAGGCCTATCAACGGATGTTCAGGGAGAAGCGCGAACAGCTTCTCAGGGCATTATATGAGCAGTGATCGGGAACGTTTGAAGAGAGGTGTGTTCCCGCATCCTGCAGCCGTGGTGGAAATGGCTGTTTCCTGAGCCATAAAACGACACGATCACCCGACCCTGCGCCCGTCCGCATCGAAGATGTGCAGCGCATCCGGCGCGACCTTCAGAGGTAGGAGCGCGCCCGTCGGCGTTTCGAGAGCGGGGGGCAGGGTTGCGACCACCTTGTGTTCGCCAAGCAGGCCGGAGACAACCACTTCCGGGCCTGTCATCTCTGCAATTTCGGTGCGTGGCGCGAGGGTGGCCTCCTCGGCATTTTCCGCCATATGAAGCGCTTCAGGGCGAATGCCGATGATAATGGGCTGGTTTTCTTCCAGAAGGCCGGAAGATGTCGCGGGAAGATCGAAGGCGGTGTCCGTGCCTTCCACAATTGCCCTGTTCCCGGCAACACGGGCAGGAAGCATGTTCATGGGCGGTGAGCCGACGAACTCGGCGACATATCTGGTCGCGGGCGTGTTGTAGATTTCCGCCGGGGTTCCGAACTGCTCGACACGGCCGTTGCGCATCAGGGCAACCTTGGTTGCGAGCGTCATGGCTTCGATCTGGTCATGGGTGACATAGACCACCGTGGTCTTGAGCATGGCGTGCAGCCGCTTCAATTCGGCGCGCATTTCCATGCGCAACTTGGCGTCCAGATTGGAAAGCGGTTCATCGAACAGGAAGACTTTCGGCTTGCGGACAAGCGCGCGCCCGATGGCGACACGCTGGCGCTGACCACCGGAAAGCTGACCGGGTTTCCGGTCCAGCAGGTTTTCGATCTTGAGCAGGCGCGCGGCCTCCTGAACGGCGGCGGCGCGCTCTTCTTTCGCCACACCGCGCATTTCCAGACCGAACCCGATATTGCGCGCGACGGTCAGGTTTGGATAAAGCGCATAGGACTGGAACACCATCGCGATGTCGCGGTTCTTCGGCGCAACGCCCAGAACCGAGCGGTCCTCGATACGTATGTCGCCGGCAGTCGGATCGGCCAGTCCCGCAATCATGTTGAGAAGGGTGGACTTGCCGCAGCCCGAAGCGCCGAGAAGCACAAGGAAATCACCGCTCTCCAGGCTGATGTCGATGCCCTTCAGGGTCTCCACACTGCCGTAATTCTTGCGGATGTCGACGATTTCGAGTTCGCTCATGGCGAAGTCTCCCTCAAGGCTGTTTCAAGCTGAAAATCATAATGGCGGGGGGCGGTGGAGATCGCCTGCGAAGCGATTGCCACGCCTGTTGCAAGGCAATGCTCCAGCGGCGCGTGCTGTGCGCAGGCGGCCAGAAAACCTGCATTGAAGACATCACCCGCACCGATGGTGTCGATCACCTCAACGCTGGGGGCTGGAACCCTCACGATCCCGTCTTCGGCGCTGAGGCCGAGCGCGCCCAGTGGCCCGAGCTTCACGATCAGCGTCGCGTCGGGCTTCATCATGGCTTTCACGTTGCGCGCGGCATCGTGTTGCTCAGATTGGCCCGAGAGGCTGGCGACCTCGTTTTCGCTGGACAGGACATAGTCGCAGGCACCCAGCCACTGGCGGGCTCTTGCGCGGTTTTCCGCGGTCCAGCCGCCCACCGGCCAGCCCGTGTCGAGCGCGACCTGAATGCCGTTTTTCTGCGCGATCTCGAAGAAGTGTGCGTAGTCGTCGGTGAGGCGGTTGGTAAGAAAAGAGCCACAAAGGAGAGCGATCCCGCCCTTGAGCGCCTTAATGTCGAGGCTTGCCAGCACGTCCTGTATGGACATGTGGGGCAGGTGCCCGTGTGTGGTGAAGAAGGTGCGTTCATTGTTGGGATGCGTGATGCCGACTGAAAGTGTCGTGCTGCCCTCGCATGTGGGCCAGTCTTTGCCCAACTGGCCGAATGACTTGCGAAGCCAGCCGCCATATTCGTCGGAGCCGACGGTTGCGGATATCTGGTGCGGGATGTTGAGCGCCTGCCAGGCGAGACTGGTGTTGCCAGCCGACCCGCCGACCCGAAGTTCATCATGGTCGACGAGGATTTCGGTGCCGGCCTGAGGCCAGGCGGGCGCGGGGCCAAGGATGAGGTCGACATTCACATTGCCGATGACTGCAAGCGGCAGCATCACTCGCTCCTTGTGATCTTCGAAGAGCGAACGGGTGTTCCAGCGTCGCTGACCCGGGCGACTGCGAATTCGAGCATGAATGTCTGGGCGAGCGGCAGCAGCGCGAAGATCGCTGCGAGCCCGGAATGGGCTCCGGCCGACAGCACTGTGACGCCGGAATGCCGGAGAGGGGCTGAAGACGCATCGAACAGGATGACAGGCGAGCCTGCCTCGGCAGCAGAGCGCGCCATGCGATCAACAAGCGAAGCAGTGGCGTCTTCGGCCTTGAAGAGTACGACGCCAACATCGGGGCCAAGCATTTCCATGGGACCATGGCGCAATTGCCCGCCTTCGAGAGCGAAGCAGGGCAGGCGGGAGAGTTCCGTCAGCCCCAGCGCGAGCGCTTCGGCTGCGCCCTGCAGCGTGCGACCGGAAACAACGATGGACTGCACCTGATCGAAGGCATTCACGAGCGCTGAAACGGGCGCGGCTTGCGGTGATTGCAGGACGTTCTGGGCTGCCGAGACATCAACGCCCATCGCATCGAGAACGGCCATGTGCATGGCCAGCGTGACCGTCAGGCTGCGGGTGGCCGCGAAGGCGGTTTCCACGCCTCCGGCTCCGACCATGGAAGGCGCATGTGCGGCAAGCGTGGAGTTCTCTGCAAGGGTGAGGCCGAACACATCGCTGTCGCAGGCAGGGCTTTCATCCAGCCAGCGGAGTATTTCCGCACTCTCGCCCGATTGCGAGGCAAGCAGGATGGTGCGCCCGGCGATTGGCAGCGGCTGGCCGAGCTGTTCCGATAGCGGAAGCGACAGCGCCTCGATGCCCGCCTCCCGGTAAAGCGGTTCAACCATTCTGGCCACGGCGTGCGATGCGCCCATGCCAAGCATCAACAGGTTTCCGGTCTTCTTGAGCGAAGCGGCGATCTGCATTGCCATGCTGTGGTTTGCCGTGAATGTGGCGCGGGCGTCCGGGTGTTGTCGCGCCATTTCGGCATCGATGGCGAGAGCGCCCTGTGGGCGTGGCTGCCTGTTCATCCCTTCACGCCCCCGCTGGTGAGGCCGGAAATGAGCGCCCGCTGAAGAAGCGCACCGATAAGGACCGGCGGCAGGGCCGCGAGTACGCCGGCGGTGGCGATCAACCCGTAATCGGAGACACGTCCGCCCGCCAGATCCGCGATGGCGACCGTCAGGGTCTTGGCGCGCAGATCGGATGTGAAGAGCAGTGCGTAGAAGAACTCGTCCCATGCCAGAAGGAATGCGAACAGCGCGGAAGTGGCGATGACGGGCGTCGCGAGCGGCAGAGTGATGATGCGCAGCGTCTGAAACAGGTTTGCGCCATCCATCATGGCGGCCGCCTCAAGCTCGCGCGGGATGCCATCGAAGCCGGATTTGAGAAGCCAGGTCGTGAATGGTGCAAGGATCGAGAGATAGACGAGCGCCAGACCGAACACCGAATTGAGAAGCTGCAGTTTCGCAAGCCCCATGAAGAGGGGGACAGACAGCGCGACGGGCGGCAGCATGTAGGTGAGGATGACCATGGAAAGCGACCAGCCGACGGCTGGCGTACGCGACACGGCCCATGCGGCGGGAACGGAAACCGCCAGCGCCACAAGGGTGGCCATGGTGGCGACTTTCAGACTGTTGAACAGGGAGGCGACGAAGGCCGCGCCGGCGCTGTTTTCAACGGTGGAAAGAAGAAACTGATAGCGCGACCAGTCGAAGGTTTCCGGCCACCACTGCAATGGCTTTGCAGTGAGCTGCGTGGCAGGCGATACGCTCATGATCATGAGCCAGAACAAGGGCGCGAGGATGACGGCGGCGAGCAGAAGCGCGGTCGCATAGATGAAGAGCGTGAAGGGCAGGCTGCGGTGTTCCATTATGACGAACTCCCTGCCGCTTTGCGGATCAACATGGTGTAGACGCCTGCCAGAACGGTGACGAGGAGCGCGATGATCAGCGCCAGTGAGGCGCCTGAGCCCGCGCGCTGGAACGAGAAGGCTTCCTGATAGACGAGAATGGACAGGGTGCGCGTGCTGTTTGCCGGTCCGCCGCGCGTCATGACCCAGATGATGTCGAACACCTTGAAGGCCTCGATGGTGCGCAGCACGAGCGCGACCATGAGCGGGCCGACCAGATAAGGCAGCGTCACATGGCGAAACCGGGAGAAGGGACCCGCGCCATCAACCAGCGAGGCGGAGGTGATCTCGCGCGGCACCATCTGAAGTGCGGCAAGGGCGATCAGTGCAACGAGCGGGAAATTCTTCCAGGCATCGGCGATGATGAGCGCGGTCAGAGCGGAGGCCGGTTGCCCGAGCCAGGACTGGTAGTCGGTGGTAAGCCCGAGCTGGGTAACCAGCGCGTTCAATGCGCCATATTGCGGATTGTAGATCAGACGCCACAGCGTGGCGTTCACCACCGTCGGCAGCGCCCAGGGCAGGATGAGCAGCGCGCGCAGCAGTGTGCGGCCATAGAAGGCCTGGTTCAGCAGGAGCGCGGTCAGCACGCCGAGTACCATTTCAAGCGTCACTGAAACGACGGCGAAAATGGTGGTCGTGGAGAGCGTGTCGAGAAACCGGCTGCTTGAGAGCATCCGGGCGTAATTGTCCAACCCCACCCAGTCACCGCCAGTGCCCACGAGCCGGGCATCGGTGAAGGACAGGCGCAGCGTATCGAGAAGCGGCCAACCGACAATAGCGGTCATGACCACCAGCAGCGGCAGCATCATAAGCCACGCGCGCATGGTCAGGCGGGTGCCAGACACGGTGCACCTCCAGCGTTCGAGATATTCAGATACATGAAAGGGGGGCGGGGCGCATGGCCCCGCCCGGCCCGGAGTGGCTTACAGGCCGCTGTTCTCAACAGCGGACTGCAGGGCGTCTTCTGCGGAAGACTGACCGAGCAGCGTTTCCTGAATGGCCTGCTGAAGCGCAGCGGAGAGTTCCTGATAGCGCGGCGTCGTGGGACGCGGATACATCGCGGCGAGACCCTTGCCGGCAGCAGCGATAAGCTCTTCCTGTCCGCTGGTCACGGCTTCGTCTTCATAGGACGAGGCCCAGATCGGCAGGCTCCCCTTCGCATATTTGTCCTGAACGTCCTGCGAGGTCATGTAGACGATGTATTTCCATGCTTCGTCCACATTCTCGCTGGTAGCCGGAATGCCGAGGCCCATGGAGCCGTTCACGGCGGAAACCTCGCTCTTGCCCTCAATGCCCGGCGCGGCGACAACGCCGACCTTGCCGGCAACCTTGCTGTCCTCGGAGCTGTTGGCGAGGTTGTACATATAGGTCCAGTTCAGGGCGAATGCGGCTTCGCCGTTCTGGAACACGTTGCGCACGTCCTCTTCCAGGAATTCCTTCGAGTTGGGGTTGGTGAGGCCGCTCTCATAGCTGTTTGCCATGTATTCGAGCGCGCTCAGGCCGCCCCCGCTCTGGAAGGCAGGCTTGCCTTCTGCATCGAGAAACGCGCCGTCATAGGCGCTGACCAGCGTGGTGTAGTCGCAGATCGCGGCTTCGGCCTGCGCCCAGCTCCATGCGATCGGGTGCTCAACGATGCCTTTCTCTTTCAGGATTTTGGCTTGCTCGGCCAGCTCGTCCCAGGTGGTTGGCGGGTTTGCGATGCCGGCCTTCTCGAGCATTTCCTTGTTGTAGAACAGGTACTTCGTGTCCAGAATCCACGGCATACCGTAGTACTTGTCCTGATACTGAACCGTGGTCCAGGCGCCGGGAAGAACCTCGTCCTTCATCGCGCCGGTGATGCGGTCGCTGACATCGACAAGGACGCCATTGGTTGCGTATTCGGCCGGCCAGATCACGTCGAACAGAACGATATCGTAGCCGCCGCCGGAACCCTGAGCGAGCACGGTCTTGTCATGCAGGCCCTCATAGGGAACGAATTCCAGGTTCACCTTGATGTCGGGATTGGCTTCGGTGAAGCGCTCCGTCATCTCGCGCACATCGCTCTCGCTGTAAGCGGCCTGCGCCATGAACAGGGCATTGAGCGTGGTCTCGGCATGGGCCTGCGGCACGAAGCATGCGCCGGCCAGAGCGGTCGCGAGCAGAGTTCTGCGGGTAATCTTCAGCATTTGTGTCTCCTCCATTTGCAGTTCCAATCCCCGGGGTTTGGGCCCGGGGCCTCCTTGTCTGTCGCTTTGTGCGACGCCGGCTTCGAACGTCCGGTGTTGCTGATCGATTAAATCAGTTGCCTTGACTTAATTATTTGTCGTTATTGTCTGAGCTGTCAATGGGAAATCTGATGGACGTGATTCGAAGTATCCGGGCGACGCCCGGAACCAACCAGGATGGGGCAAGCGCGCATAACCGGCGCGTGATCATTGATGCGTTGCGCATCAACGGTCCGATCTCGCGCGCCGATCTGGCGAGGGCGACGTCGCTGACGAAACAGGCGGTGTCCAACATTGTCGAGCAGCTCGCCAATGAAGGTTTCATCGAGGCTTTGCCCGCCGTGAAGCGTGGACGGGGGCAGCCTTTCACGCCCTATCAGCTTGTTCCCGAAGGCGCATTTGCAGTCGGTCTGCAGATCGATCGCTATGTGGTCAGAGCCGTGATGGTGGATTTTCTCGGCCAGCCAAGATTCAGGGCGCAGGCGGCGATTTCCAGCGAAGCGCCCGAGGATGGCGTCGAGATCATCTCCAAGTTGATCGATGGCCTGCGCGAGAAACTTGCCGCTTCCGCACCGGACTGGGACCAGCGTATCGTCGGGCTGGGTGTCGCGATGCCGGGGCCGTTCGGCGTGTCAGCCAATGCTCACAACAAGTGGATGATGTCGGCCTGGCAGTCCTATCCCTTGCGCGAAAAACTCGCTGAAAAAACAGGACTGGCACCGGAGATCCAGAACGATGCGGCGGCGTCCGCCATTGCCGAGCGCATGGTCGGAGCGGCCAACGCTGTGGACAATGCGGTCTGCCTGTTTCTTGGCTTCGGTATCGGTACGGGCCTTATCCTGAACGGTGACATCTTCCGTGGAGCGAATGGCAATGCGGGCGAGATCGGCATGGCGCTCGCCCCTTGCGTGGATGGTGAGACCACGCTGGAGCACAGCGCCTCGCTGGCCTCTCTCTACAGCGCATTGCAGATCGATCCCGCGCTGCCCGACATTTACGCGCGTGTGGATGCTCTGGTGCAGGCGAGAGATCCCGCACTGGAAAAATGGGTCATCTGCGCTGCCGAAGACCTGCGGCGCAGCATCCAGCTTCTGGAAAACCTCTTCGACCCCGAGACGATCATCTTTTGCGGCGGCGCGCCCGAGTCGCTCGTCTCAAGGCTTATCGATGAAATGCAGCCGCTTCTGCCGTCTATTGTCGCGGACCGGGTGCGCAGTGTTCCAAGGCTCCAGCTTGGCAGGACCGATCCGTGGTCGGTTGCTCAGGGGGCGGCCGTCGAGCCGATCAGCCGAACCTTCGATCCGCGCTATTCGGCTCTTTGGAAGGGGCAGCCCAAAGTCGACTGATGGCAATCCATTCGTCAGGCAGCAGGGCCTCAGTGGTGTTCACGAGGAGGCCCGGCCTTCATCTTCGGCGCCGTCGCGTCGCAGCTTTCTGATGATCATCGGAAGGACGATAATCGCCACGCCAAGCGCGATGATGGTCAGGGAAACCGGACGGCCGAAGACGAATAGCGGGTTGCCTTCTCCCAGGCTCAGCGTCTGGCGGAGCCGGTCCTCGATGATCGGCCCCATGACGATGCCCATGATGAGCGCGACGACCGGCCAGCCAAGACGCAGCAGGACATAGCCCACCACGCCGGCTGCAAGCGCCACACCGCAATCGAACAGACGGCTGTTCACTGCGTAGATGCCGATCAGCGAGACCGCGATCACGCAGACCGCGAGGATCGCGGGCGGCACTTTGACGATCATGGCGAAGGGGCGCAGCAGGAGTGCGAGCATCGCGAAGGCGACGACGTTGATCAGCAGCATCGACCAGTAGAGCGTCGAGATCAGCTCCGGCTCCTTGATGAGGAGCAGGGGCCCTGGATAGATGCCGTTGAGCGTGAAAATGCCGAGCAGCACGGCGCTCAGCGCCTCACCGGGAATGCCGAGTGTGAGAAGCGGGATCAGCGCGCCTGCGGGCACGGCATTGTTGCCGGCTTCCGAGGCCACGCACCCTTCCGGATTTCCCTTGCCGAAACTTTCGGGGTCGCTGGAACGGCGCTTGGCCACATCGTAGGAGATGAAGGAGGCAAGCACCGAACCCGGCCCCGGCAGGAGGCCGATGAAGGTTCCCAGAACGCCGGAGCGGATAAGGGTTCGCCAGTATCGCAGCGTTCCGATGATGCGCGAAAAATCGAGTGTGTTGCGCCCGAGATCCAGCCGGTCCGTCTTGAGAATGCCCTGCTCGAGAAGCAGCAGAGACTGGCCGATGCCGAAGATGCCAAGCACCAGCGCGACAAGATCGAAGCCGTTCTGCATCGGCCAGAAGCCGAAGGTGAAGCGCGCGCTCAGTGTCGGACCGTCAATGCCGATGGTGGAGAGGAAAAGCCCGACGCCAAGGAGAAGAAGGCCGCGTGAAAGCTGATCGCGGAAGGACACGACGACGAGCGTGACGCCGAAAAGTGCCGCGACCAGGTATTCCGGCGGCCCGAAGCTTGCTGCCACGTGCGAAAGGAGCGGCGCGAGCATGATGAGGATGACGATGCTGACGAGACCGCCGCCGAGGGAACCCACGAGTGCTGCGGAAAGCGCGGTCTGCGCCTCACCGCGCGCGGTGAGCGGAAACCCGTCAAACGCGGTGACGATGGAGGAGGGGACGCCCGGTGTTCGCAACAGGATTGCGGGAACCGCGCCACCGAAATAACCGCCGCAGAACACGCCGAGCAGAAGCGAGAGCGCCACGGACGGTTCCAGCGAAAAGGTGAAGGGAAGGAGCACCACCATGCCCACCATCGGGCCGAGCCCCGGCAGAACGCCCACGATGATGCCGACCGTGGTGCCGATGACCAGCGCAACGATGTTTGCGAACGAGAAGGCCTGGCTGAAGCCCTGTGCAAGAAATTCCATGAGTTCAGGCCCCGATCATTTCAAACAGCCAGGGTGCTGGAAACCAGATGTCGAGAAAGGTTTTGAAAGCGAGGTGCACGGTCAGGGTCATGATGGCGGCGATGGCGACGGATTGCCAGGGACGCCGATAGACCATCAGGAGCCCGATGAGCACAGCCAGAAAGGTTGCGGCGGAAAGGCCAATTGCAGAAATGCCCAGCGGATAGAGGCACATCAGAACGAACAGCGCTGCGGCGCGTCCGGGGAAGCCATTCCCGTCCACATGGAAGGGCAGGCCTGCACGGTGGCGCAGCAGGCGCAGGATGGCAGGAACGGCCGAGAGAGCCGTTCCTGCCAGAACGATCATCGGGAAGATCAGCGGCCCCTTGTAAAAAGGGTCCGGACCGGACCGGTCGACCAGCCAGGGCGACAGGATGAAAAGCACGGCGGCTGCCAGGCCGATCCCGGCAGCCAGTGTTTCATGCCCTGACGGCGCTTCTGCCGCGCTGGCGCTCTCTTCGTCCGTCCGGTTCGTCATGGGTGACTATTCCATGATCCCGAGATTTTTCATGGTCGTGCCGAATTCGGCCAGCTCGCGATCCATGCGCGCGCGCGCCTCATCGGGCCCGCTGGAATGCGGCACGACGCCGACATTCTCGATCACCTCGGCCACTTTCTCGTTCTTCATCGCGGAGAAGAACGCCGCGGAGAGCTTGTCGACGATTTCCTTGTCGGTCTGCTTGGGAACGAAAGCGCCGAACCAGATCGAATAGGCGTCACCATAGCCCTGTTCGGACACGTTGGGCACATCGGGATAGGCCGGCAGACGGTCGGGAACCATGGCTGCCAGGATCTTCATCTTGCCGGCGTCGATGTAATCGGTCAGGCCCGGCGTTGAGAAGGTGATGACATCGGCATCGCCCTGCACGACCAGAAGCGGGTTCAATTCGGAATAGGCGGTCTCCTTCCACTCGAAGCCGCCGGTTTCGGCCACTTTCATGGCAATCAGGGTCGGTACTGCTCCAAGGCCCCAATGCGCCAGACGCAGTTCGTTCTTCTTGCCGTATTCGGCGAGCTCATCGAGATTGGAATAGGGAGCGTCAGCGCGCGCGGCCAGCGTGAAGGGGCTCGACCACACCAGGCCGAGCGGCTGGAGGTCATCGTTTTTGTATGGCGTCTTGCCGCGCAGCACCTGTGTGATCATCGGGCCAATGGAAACCAGTCCCATCGTGTAGCCATCGGGACGGGCGTTCGCCAGATCGGCAGCGCCAAGCACCGCGCCGCCGCCGGGCTTGTTGACCACCTTGACCGGCACGCCAAGTTCATCCGACATCACCGGCGCGATTGCGTTGGCGACCAGCGTGGACGGATCGTTCGGCGCGGGCCACGGAATGATGATCTGGATCGGCTTCGACGGCCAGTCGGCCATGGCCGCCCCCATCGAGACGCCGAGAACGGCGGTTGCAGCGAGCGCTGCGCGTAACAACTTACCAAACATGTTTTCCTCCCATTTCGTTTTTCAGGCCCGTTTCAGGTTTCAGCCTCCTCGGCCGGGCGGGCAGCCCGGTGGCTCATCATTGGCTGCAGCTTGTCGAGAAGCGAAAACAGGGTCTCAAGTTCGCCCGGCGTCAGCGCCGCCACGACAAGCTGGTTGCGCTCAAAGGCGCGTGCGAGAATGCGCCGGTGCACATCCGCGCCTTCGCCGGTCGTGCGCAGGCGGATCGTCCTCTGGTCGTCCGGATCGGGTTCCGCCTCCACGAGCCCCTTTTTCGCCAGCACATTCACGACGCGGCTCAACTGCCCCTTGTCGATGAGCAGGGTGCGGGCCACTTCGAAGAAGCGCACCGGCTCCGATGCAGCGATGATGCCGAGCACCCGCCACTCCACGATGCGAAAGCCGAATTCCGTCGCAAGCCATTGCTGCGCGATGCGGTCGCCCGCCGCGCCAAGCATGGCGACGCGGAAGGTGAGCAGATCACGAATGTCGCCGATCCGTGGATGGAGCGCGACGGTCTCGTCTGGTCCTATCGATGCTGGCATGCTGCCTGCCATTGCTTTCCGCTCGACATCGTTGCGTTTGTCAACGATATCGTGTTTAGTTTTGTTGTCTTTGTCAACGGTCTATCGAGCGGAGTCCCATGTCGGGTAAGCCCAGGAACATCCTTTTCATCATGTATGATCAGCTGCGGTTCGATTATCTGAGCTGCGCGGGGCATCCCTGTCTGGAGACACCGAATTTCGACCGGGTTGCATCCATGGGCGTGCGGTTCACGCGGGCCTATGTGCAGTCGCCCGTGTGCGGCGCTTCGCGCATGAGTTTCTACACCGGCCGCTATGTGCATTCCCATGGCGCGAGCTGGAACGGCTTTCCCCTGAAGGTCGGCGAGATCACGCTCGGCGACCATCTGAGGCGGCTCGGCATGGATGCGGCTCTTGTCGGCAAGACGCATATGCGGGTGGATGCCGACGGCATGGAACGGCTTGGCCTGACGCGGGACTCGATCATCGGCGCACGGGTGGCCGAATGCGGCTTCGACATCTTCGTCCGTGATGACGGCCTGTGGGGTGAGGGGCCGGCCGGCCACTATGATACGGGTCCGCAGCCCTATAACGACTACCTCAAGGAGAAGGGCTATCCGGGCTCAAACCCCTGGCATGACTTCGCCAATTCCGCGGTCGATGACGATGGCGACATGGCGTCCGGCTGGTTCATGGAAAACGCCGACAAGCCGGCAAATATCGCGGAAGAGGATTCCGAGACGCCCTGGCTGACGCGCCGGGCGGAAGAGTTCATCGCGTCGCGCGGCGACAGGCCGTGGCTTTGCCACCTCTCCTACATCAAGCCGCACTGGCCCTACATCGTGCCCGCGCCTTATCACGACCTCTATTCCGCGCGTGACGTTATCGCGCCGGTTCGTTCCGAAGGTGAACGGCAGAACCCGCACCCGCTTTATCGCGCCTTCATGGACAACACGATCGGGAAGGCCTTCCGCCGCGACGAGGTGCGCGAGAAGGTGATCCCGGCCTATATGGGTCTCATCAAGCAATGTGATGACCAGCTTGGGCAATTGCTGGACTTTCTGAAACGGTCGGGCCGTCTGGAAGACACGATGATCGTCATCACCTCAGACCATGGCGATTACCTTGGCGATCACTGGCTGGGCGAGAAGGATCTCTTCCACGAGCAGTCGGTGAAGGTGCCGATGATCATTTTCGATCCTTCTGCGAAAGCTGACGCCACGCGCGGACAGGTCTGCGACGCGCTGGTCGAGTCGATCGATCTGGCGGCAACTTTTGTCGAATTCGCCGGCGGCGAGGTGCCTGATCATGTGCTGGAAGGCCGTTCTCTGATGCCGTTCCTCCACGGTGAAGAACCATCCGAATGGCGGGATTTCGTGATTTCGGAATATGATTATTCCCAGACCTCGATGGCCGAGGAACTGGGCGTGCCGCCCAAACAGGCGCGGCTTTTCATGGTTGCGGACAAGCGCTGGAAGTTCACGCATGTCGAGGGTTTCCGCCCCATGCTGTTCGATCTCGTGAACGACCCCCAGGAGCTGCGTGATCTTGGTGATGATGCGGAGTATGAGGACATCCGGCGTATGATGGCGGAACGCCTTGCGGAATGGGCGCGCAGGCCCTCGCAGCGAACCACGAAATCCGACGCGCAGATCATCGCCGGGCGTAATGGCTCCGACGGCAAGGGCATCCTGATCGGTGCCTATGAAGAAGCCGATATAGGGCCCGAGTTCACCGAGCGGTACAGGGGCAAGCCGGGGCGTTAGACCCGCGCGGCTGGCCACTCATCGGGAAGCCTCAGCGTGAAGGTGGAGCCGATCCCGGCGGTGCTGACGAAGTCTAGCCTGCCGCCGAGAAGCTCGGCGAGCTGGGCGGAGATGCTCAGTCCAACGCCGGTACCGGGAACCTCTTGGGCGGTGCTCGCCCGGAAGAAGTGGCCGAACAGCTTGTCCTGCTCCTCTGCCGGAATGCCGATGCCCTGATCCTGAACCGAAAAACAGATCTGCCGGTTCTCCGCGCGGACGCCGATCAGCACGGTCTCGGTCTCTGGCGAGTATTTGACGGCGTTGGAGACAAGATTGGTCAGAACCTGCTCCGCCAGAAACGGGTCCGACACGAAGGAGGGCGGAACTTCGTCGCCGATCACGATGTCGATGGCCCGATCCGGCGTCTCCGTGAGCTGGCGGGCTTTTACCCGTTCCAGAAGAGCGGCGATGTCGCAGTTTCGCGGCTTCATTGCGACCTGACCGGTATCCAGACGGATAACCTCAAGCGTTGCCTCGATCAGTCTGGTCAGATCGCCCACCTCCGAGCGCACCTGAAGCGCGCGGCGTTGGATCTCGGCCTGGTCCATGGCGTCGCCGCTGCGCAGAATGCGCTGCATGGAAGAATCGATCACGGCAAGCGGGGTCCGAAACTGATGCGACACCAGCCCGACGAAACTGCGGTATAGCTCTGCGCTTTCGCGCTCGCGCGAGAGCGACATGCGAATGCGCTGTCTCTCCGCCATGGTCCGGAGCATCATGACCGACAGGAAGATGCCGAGCGCGATGATCCCCAGGATCGACACGATGACCTGAATGATGGCCGCCTGCTGCCTGTCGAGGCGCGCGCCGGTTGCATCCCAGTGTTTGACCATGGAGCGATTGGCTGCGCGACCGAGATCCCGACTGAGGGTTTCAAGCAGTTCGTGGATCGAGAGCGCCACCGTGGCGTCGCCGAGGGCGAGCGTGTGCAACTCGGTCTCCAGTGCCCGGATGGCGCTGTCCTGCCGGGCAAGGCTCTCTCCCATGCCCAGTTCTTCCATATAGCGTGCCTGCGGACCTTCGGTGAGAAGGGCGAGACGGCTCAGGAGCACGTCATAGCGCCGCGCGATATCCACCTCGCTATCCGGAATGGAGCTTTTCTGCGAGACCGCCACATCAAGCAGCAACGCGGCCGATTGCGCCTGCGATATGGACCACAGCATGTTGTCGCCCTGGCTGCGCCGTATCTCCGCCTCGGTGTCGAGCAGGCGGATGAGGGCGAAGACCAGCAGCACCGCGAAGGCGAGGATCGTGACGCCAACCGTGACATAGGCGAAGAGGTCGCTTCCGCGCTTCATTCCACGTTCAGCCGAACGAGTTGCCAGACCCAGCGATAGTCATAGCGGATGTCCTGCAATGCGTCGTGATCGTCGCGCGGATAAACGATCCACAGAGGCCCCTTGTCGCTTGGCTGGAGCCTTTGGCCGTCCATATGCGTTGCGACGAGAACATCGAAGCGCGAGAAATCTTCCATCGGAATGTCGATGATGTAGTCGTTGATGGCGCTTGCCGTCACCGTTTCTCCGTGCGCCCCGAGATAATCGAGCAGATCGCGCATCAGGAAACCGTCGAAGCGGCGAACCCCGTCGGTCACAACCGTTGTTGTCTCGACGGATTTCTGCGGCAGCGCCGCCAGCATGGCCTCGTCAAAGAGCGCTCTATCATCGGCATTCGTACGTTTGATACTGCCGGTCACCGTCAGCACCACATCTCCGGTCGGGGAGGACAGATTGTCTTCTCCGGCAAGGGCTGGCGGCAGGAACGCGACAAGCCCGGCGCCGATAAGCGCGATGCGCGCAAGTCTTCTGATCTGCCCTGTCCGCGATGCATCCGACCGCGTTTCGCAAGCGCCGGCCATGCCGGCGAAAGTGTTTTGCGACATTGGTGTTCCCCCGTTTCACCGCCCCGCACCATCAAACTCTCAAGGACGCGCGCGTTCAAGGGCCGATGGCTGCAAGAGCGAAGTCTGATCCGCTGAGAGACCGGTTAGCAGGCATGGGTGATGAAGGGGTGAAGGTTTGGCGCGGGCCGAAATGATGCTCCGGGGCGTCCAGCGTGTTGTGGACGCCCCGGAATGGCGCTGCCGCGGGAGGTCAGCCGTTCGCGGTCGCCGGATCGGGGTTGGCGCGCGGCGGCTGATAGGACGCGGCCTTCTCCTTGAGGCTGGAGAATTTCTTCGAAAGCTGTTCAAGCTTTGCTTCCCAGGCAGGGTCCGGAACCTGCCCCTTGATGGTGCGGAAATAGACTTCCATCATGCAGGTTATGGCAAATGGCTCCAGCAGCGCCGCCTTGACCGACCATGCGAAAAGCAGGGCGAAGACAACGCCACCGGCCGACCATGCGCCGGGAATGAGATAGACGGCGAGGCCCGCAGGCGCGAGCATGATGAGGAAGACGACGAAGGACAGCCCGTAGACGATGAGCGCCAGCCAGGCCGCGTTCTTGAGCATCGGCTTGTAGTTCTGGGCGTAGAGCACCAGCCCGGTCCGCGCGGATTCCCAGGCATTGTCGGAATTGGTGCGGATCGCAAATGCCAGGATGACTTCATCGATGAAACCCACCGCAATGCGCAGGAAGGCGTGAATGATCGAAACGAACTGCTGTGCGCCCGGGATCGGCAGAATGCTCACCATGCCGCGCACCAGCCCGGTGATTGCGCGCAACACGCCCTTGACCAGCTGATCGATGCCGAAAAGCACGCTCGCCTGTACAAAGCGCCGCGAAATTTCCTCACGGGCATAGGAAACCTGCGAGCGTCCTTCGGGCAGTTCTTCCCCGTCGAGCAATTTTACAAGCACGGCGATATGGCCAGCCTTGACGACATAGAGAACATATTCCCGCAGCAGATACATCACCGCGGCGACCACGCCGAAGCCGATGACGCCGCCCCACATGGTCGTCGTCGCCTGAAAGTCGGGATCACCGAACCCGCCGATGCCCCAGCCGACGCCGGCGCCGACACCGGTGACGAGAACATAGGCCACGGCAGCGCCGAAATAGACCGCCATTCGCAGCACAATGAACGGCATTGTCCGGGCCATCAGCCCCAATGCGCGCCCTATGGAAAAATCCCACATTCCCTTGTCTCTCCGACGATTGAATCAGTTTTGCAAAAACTATTGACGATAGGGAAGATGCGCCCCCTTCATTTGAACGGGGATATACAGGAGGCTTTCGAACACAACCGGTTGGACAGGCGGCATGGATGCACGGGCGCGTCATTCTTGACGGGGTGTCGTCGGAGGCTCACGCATGTCATTCTATGGGTTGGCGACAGGGAAGGGGGAACACGGGCGGCAATGGCAGGCAACGGATCGAAACCAATTATTCTGTGCGTCGAGGATGAGCGCCATCTGCGGCAGGACATCATCGATGAACTCGGGATCGCCGGCTATGAGGCGCTGGCGGCCAGAGACGGGCGCGAAGCGCTCGCCATGCTGGAGACAAGCCGCCCGGATCTCATTCTCTGCGACATCACCATGCCGCGACTGGACGGCTATGGATTGCTGGAAGCGGTGCGCAGCAGCCATCCCGGTCTGGCGGATGTGCCTTTCGTGTTTCTGACGGCGCTCGACGAGCGTGACGCCGTCATCAATGGCAAGCGTGCGGGCGCTGATGATTATCTGGTCAAGCCGATCGACTTCGACCTGATGCTTGCCACCATCGAGGCGCGGCTGCGACAGGTGGAGCGACTGGGACAGGGCGCGGGGCGCGAATTGGACGCGATGCGTCAGGCGCTGACCGACGCACGCGCCGGCACGGCTGCCGGCATGCGGCGCGTTGTCGATCTTCTCTCCTTCGGTGTCGTTCTGGTGTCGGGCTCTGGTGTTGCATTTGCCAATCGCGCGGCGCAGGCCATTCACCGGGCCGGCGACGGTCTGGTCATCGACAGGGCGCTTCGGCCTGCCTCCTCCAATCTCGCGGCTGAGATGAAATCGTTTCTGGCCGAGGCCTGCGAGGCTGCCCGGCTTGGCCGGGATCACCTTTCGAGCCTGTCGGTGCCGCGCCTCTCCGGTCAGCGCGACTTTCTGCTCACGGCCTGCGCGCTGCCCGATACAAGTGAGGCCATGAATGGAGATGCGCAGGCGGTGGTGTTCATCTCCGATCCCGAGCGCCGTCCTGCGGTTCCTGACGAACTGCTTGCCAAGCTGTTTGACCTGACGCCGACAGAGGCACAGGTCGCGCGCGCTCTGGCGCATGGTCGGCGAACCGATGAGATCGCTCAGGATCTTGCCGTGTCACCCACCACGGTCGCGTTTCATCTGCGCAATCTTTTTGGAAAGACGGGCACCCATCGGCAGGCGGATCTGATCGTGCTGCTTTTGACCGGGCTTGCATCCATCTCGGGGCCGGAATTGGAAGCAGCTCCACAGCCGCAAACTTGAAGCGCCCGGTGTGCTCGGCTTTGGGAACATCGCGGCGACCTTTCCGCGATGCTCCAGATTGCAGGCAAGTTATCGATTGTTGATTGACCCGGCAGCCCCCCGCCCCCGGGCGAAGTGAACCCCAACAGTTTCATGGAGACCACCGGAGAGCTTATCCATCTGGTCGAAGAGCGCGCCCTTCGTTTGAATAGGGCGGCTAACTTTTTTTCGAAGCGCCGCCCTGTATGGCGTCATCCGGCATTTTCAGCTTCGGCCGTATTCGAGTGTCCGCATCACGCCGCGCAGTTCGGCCAGCCCTTTCAGCCTGCCGATGCCGGAATAGCCGGGATTCACACGCTTGCCGAGGTCGTCCAGAATGGCGTGCCCATGGTCGGGACGCATGGGGATCTGCCCGCCGCGCCGCCTTTCTTCATCAAGTAGGGCAGCGACCACGGCGATCATGTCGGTATCGCCATCCAGATGCTCTGCTTCATGGAACGAGCCGCACGGCTCCCTCTTCACATTGCGCAGATGCGCGAAGTGAATATGTGGCCCAAGCGCCTTCGCCATGGCCGGAAGGTCGTTTGCCTGGTTCGCGCCGAGCGAGCCGGTGCAGAAGGTCAGGCCGTTTGCCCTGGACGGAACGGCATCGAGCAGCGCCTTGAGGTCGTCATGCGTTGAAACGATGCGCGGCAGGCCGAACAGCGGGAACGGGGGATCGTCGGGGTGGATCGCCATGACCACACCTTCCTCCTCCGCGACCGGCATGATCTCCCGGTGGAAGGCCGCCAGATTTTCGCGCAGGCCATCGGCCGAGATGTCGCGATAGGTATCCAGCATGCGCCGGAAGCTCTTGCGGTCATAGACGAATTCACGGGCCGGAACCCATTCGATGAGATTGCGCTCCAGCCGCGCCAGATCGCTTTCGCTCATGGTTTTCAGGCGCTCGCGCGCGGCCTCCACGCGCTCGGCCGGGTGATCCGTCTCTGCGCCCGGACGTGCGAGGATGAAGAGATCGTAGACGCAGAACTCGATTGCATCGAAGCGCAGCGCCGTCCCGCCATGCGGCATCGGATAGTCGAGATCCGTGCGCGTCCAGTCGGTGATGGCCATGAAGTTGTAGCAGATGGTGCGCACCCCGGCGCGGGCGACATTGCGGATCGAGGTCTTGTAATTGTCGATCAGGGTACGGAAATCGCCGCTGCGCGTTTTGACATGCTCATGCACGATAACGCTTTCCACGACCGACCATTCGAGGCCGGCCTGCTCGATTTCGTGCCGGCGTTTGTCGATCTCGTTCTGCGGCCAGGCGCGGCCGTCATTGAGATGATGCAGGGCGGTGACGATGCCTGTCGCACCCGCCTGCCGCACATGGGCGAGCGTCACCGGATCGTCCGGGCCAAACCAGCGCCACGTCTCTTTCATTGGGTGATGTCTCCTCGAGCGTAATGGGCAAGGGCCGCCGAAACGCCATCATCCGAGATGCGCTGAAAGGCTTCGATGACGGCGGGCAGATATCGGTCGATCCCGTCGAAACGGGCCGCTTCAAGAACAGCGGCGACGGTGCCGGCAGTGTTGTCTGTGTTCGCGATGGCCGCTTTCAACGTCTCATCCAGCGGATCGGTGAAGGCGCGCGGCTCGCATCTGTTGGCGAGTGCTGCAATCCAGAGTGCAACACCGGCTGCAAGATGCGGCGCATCTCCGCCGGCATCCAGCCGCTCCAGCAGTGGACTGATGAAGCGCTGCGGCAGTTTCTGGGAGCCGTCATTGGCAATCTGCGCCGTGCGATGGTGCAGCGCCGGATTGGCGAAACGATCTGCAAGCCGCGCGGTGTATTCGTCGGGCATCAGGCCGGCATGGGCGGAGAGCGTCCGGGCAGATTCCCGCCAGAGCCCCTTCACGAAACCATGGATAACCGGATCGGCAAAGGCATCCGCCACGGTTTCGCGCCCGAGCAGTTGCCCGGCATAGGCGAGGGCTGAATGCGCGCCGTTCAAAAGCCGGAGCTTCATCTCTTCGAAAGGGGCGACATCGGTGACCATCTCGACGCCATGGCGCTCCCAGGCGGGCCTGCCCATCGGGAAATTGTCTTCCACCACCCATTGCTTAAAGGGCTCGGTCACGACGGGCCATGCATCTTCCGCGCCCAGCGCCTGTGCGACACGCTCGCGGTCGGCATCCGTGGTCGCCGGAACGATGCGGTCCACCATGCTCGATGGGAACGCGACATTGTGCTCGATATACCGGCCCAGTTCCGGGTCGCGGAGGGTCGCAAATTCGATAACGAGGCGGTGCGCCGTCAAGGTTTAGCCGAGCCTCTGGCTTGTCTCTGCATCGAACAGATGCGCCTTGTCTGCCTGCACGCCAAGGCGCACGGTGTCGCCGGCACGTATGTTCACGCGGTCGCGGAGCAGGGCCGAAACGATCTGGTCTCCGAGGCGAACCTGAACCAGCGTTTCAGAGCCCGTCGGCTCGACATTGGTTGCAACGGTCTCGAACCCTTGGCCATCGTCCGCCAGGTGAAGATGCTCCGGCCGGATGCCGTAGACCACCTTGCCGACTGCCGGCGGCGCGCCTTCGAACGGCAGTACCGCCCCGGCTTCGACGCGAACGCTCTTGCCACCATCGGCAATGACGCCCTGTAGAAGGTTCATCGAGGGAGAGCCGATGAAGCTTGCCACGAATGTGTTGTTCGGGCGGTCGTAAAGGTCCAGTGGCGCGCCGACCTGCTCCACGATGCCGTCGCGCATGACGACGATCCGGTCAGCCATGGTCATGGCCTCGATCTGGTCATGCGTCACATAGACCGTGGTGGTTTTCAGCCGTGCGTGAATGTCCTTGAGCTCCGCGCGCATCTGCACGCGCAGCTTGGCGTCCAGATTGGAAAGCGGTTCGTCGAACAGGAAGACCTGCGGATTGCGCACGATGGCGCGCCCCATGGCGACGCGCTGGCGCTGACCGCCGGACAGCTGGCGCGGATAGCGGTCGAGATAATCGGCGAGGCCGAGAATGCCGGCGGCTTCGCGCACGCGCTGGTCGATCTCGTCTTTCGGGCGTTTGGCGAGCCTGAGCGAAAAGCCCATGTTCTCGGCAATCGTCATGTGCGGATAAAGCGCGTAGTTCTGGAACACCATCGCGATGTCGCGGTGCTTGGGCTCCACATCGTTGATGACGCGTCCGCCGATGCTGATCGTGCCGCCGGAAATGTCCTCAAGTCCGGCAATCATCCGCAGCAGGGTAGACTTGCCGCAGCCGGAAGGTCCGACCAGAACCACGAACGCGCCATCCGGCACGTCGACGGATACGCCTTTGATGGTTTCGAGCTGTCCGTAGAATTTGCGGACATCCTGGATGTCGACTGAAGCCATGGTTACCTCGAGGCGTAAGCGGGGTGTGACGTTGAAAGAGCCTCTGCAACGCGGATTGCGGCAAGAAGGCTCAGACCGGTGTGATATCCGGGGTCCAGATCTGGCGTGGCGGGCACATAGTCGGTGGGGCCATCCGCCGTCCGGGTCTGGTAGGCAATGGCCGGCGCACCGCGCCAGTAATATTCAAAGAATGCGCTGTCCGCCTGCTGCCAGATGGCGAGGCTGTCGGCGCTGCCGGTGAGCTGATGGCAGAGCGCGGCGGTGCGGATGGTTTCCGGCAGCGACCACCATGGCCGGTAAGGGGTGAGCTTTTTGCCGGAAGAAACCGAAACGGTCAGATGCAACCCGCATTCGGCGAAGCTTGCCCGAAATGAAGCGATCAGGATGCGCTCCAGCGTGGCGACCAGCGCCGGGTTGTTTCGAACGGGCGCGTGGTCCAGCGCAAAGCCCGCAAACTCGATCCCGTGTCCGACATTGCAGTCATCGCCGCCGGGCACATTGCGCAGCAATCCGGTTGTCTCGTCTAGATGGTACTCGATGACATGATCGATGAAACGCTGCGCATAGGCGGTGTGGTCCGAGAGGCCGCAGCGTTCCAGCATGCCGGCAGCGCCGAGCAGAATCATGCGCGGCCCGAAATCATCCAGTTCGCAGGCCAGCGCTTCGCCGCCCAGAGGCTTTTCCTCACCCATCTGGAAGCGGCCATCCTCGATTGCCGCAATCACATCGGCGAGATAGCGCAGATGTTGTGGCAGCTCTTCGGGGGCATAGCGCGAAGCTGCAGCCACCAGCCCCTTGGCGGTGAATGCGTCGGAATAGGTGAACACGTCTCCTGCCGGTTCCTGGGCAGTCACCGCACTATCGTCTGCCGCGCGGACAGGCCGAAGCCCGGCATCGTAGCGGAAATAGGCATGGCCATCACGCCCCCGCAGCTCTTTCAGGAGCCCAAAGAGTGCGCGCCCGGCCTCATCAAGGCGCTGAGAAAGCGCTGCGTCACGGGTCTCGAAAAACGCGGCCTGGCTCACAAGCGCTTCAAGACCACGCCCCTGAATCCAGCCATAGGTGTAGTCCGGCCCGCGCAGCCCGTCGGCCTCGCCATAATCGGCAAGGGTCAGGCTGTTCATCTTGGTGTTCAGGAAGCCCGCCCTGAGCGCGGGGCGGTCCAGCATCCACTCAAGCGTTCCGGCATTTGCCGATGCGTAGCGGGTGGCTGCTTCCTGAAAGAAGGCGTTCTCGGCGGTCATTCCTTCATCCCCGTGCTGGCGACGCCCTGCACGAAGTTGCGGCGCAGGATCACGAACAGGGTGATGGAGGGCACGAGCACGGCCGCAGACGCTGCGCTCAACCGGCCAAGATCGACCGTAAAGCCGGTCTGGAAGAGGGCGAGGCCAACCTCGATCGTGTAGCTGTCGCGTGTCGTCGTCACGATCATCGGCCAGGCGAAGGAGGTCCATGCCTGGAAGAAGGCGAGAACGGCGAGCGCCCCGAGCGCGCCTCGCAGCAGCGGCAGCACGATCTTCCAGAAGATCCAGAACTCGCCGGCCCCATCAATGCGCGCTGCCTCAAGCAATTCGTCTGGAATGGAGTGCATCACGTTCTGGCGAACCAGGAAGATGCCGAAGCTCATGACCAGATAGCCAAGCAGCAGACCCCAGAGGGAATTGAGGACGCCCAGCGCCTGCGCCTGGAAATAGAGCGGGATCATGTACACCTCGAAAGGCACGATAGCCGTGGCGAGGATCAACATGAAGATGATGTTGAGTGAGCGGAACGGAAACTTGGCCAGCACATAACCGGCGATGGCCGAGGTGATCACAATCGCCACCATGGAAAGGGTGGAGAAGGCGACGCTGTTGAAGATCCAGAGCGGCAGCGGTGTGTCCGCCAGCACCGAGCGGAAATTCTCCAGCGTTGGATCGGACGGGATCAGGCGCGGCGGCCAGGCGAGCATTTCCTGCGGCGTCTTGAAGGCGTTCGAAACGAGGAACACCAGCGGCAGGATCATCAGGATGGAGAAGCAGAACAGGAACACATCGATGGCAAAGTCGATGAGCTTGCCCTTGGTTCTCATGCGCCCGCCGGCTTTCGGGTGCGCGCTGGAGGCGGCGATGGTCTGTGTCATTTCCGCCCCTTTTCCCTGAGCAGGCCGAACTGGATAAGCGTCAGAACGAGAACGATGGAGAGAAGCACCACGGCCTCGGACGCCGCATAGCCGACGCGGTAATTGCGGAAGCTGTTTTCGAGCATGTCGAGCACCAGAACCCGAACCTGTCTGCCCGGCGCGCCCTGTGAGTCCGAGGCAAGAACGAAGGCCTGCGCATAGACATTGAAGGCCGAGATCAGCGTGACGACTGAAACATAGAGCGTGATGGGCTTCAGCATCGGCACCGAGACAAACCAGAAGCGCTGCACGCCGGATGCGCCATCAAGCTTGGCCGCTTCAAAGAGAGAGACCGGAAGGTTCTTGAAGCCGACCAGATAGATCAGCACGGCATAGCCGAGCGCCTGCCAGGAACACAGAATAATGATGCAGATCACCGAAAGAACGGGATCGAAAAGCCAGGCCTGCGCCGGAATTCCAAAAAATTCGAGCAGAGCGTTGAGTGGGCCGAGCTTGGCGTCGAAAATCCATTTCCAGGCCATTGCCGCCGGCACCAGCGACACCACATGCGGAATGAAGACCGATGTTTCGTAGAAGCCGGAGAAGCGCGAATGCGTACGGTGGTGGATGAGTCCGGCGATCACCATGGCGGTGGGCACCGTGAGAATGACCACGCCGAAAGCGATGATCGACGTGTTGGTCAGGGCATTCAGAAAGAGCTGATCGTGAAAGAGCTCACGGAAGTTGGCCAGGCCGACGAACGGTTTGTTCTTCGATAGGATGTTCCACTGATGCAGGCTCAGCCGCAATGTCTCGACGATTGGGTACATGCGCACCCAGGCAAAAATCGCCAGAGTCGGTAGGATTGCCAGAATGGCAAAGCGCCATCGCTTTTGTTGCAGCATTGTGTTCCCGTCCGCCTGAAGTCACTGACCGGAAACGGCGCGGACGCCGCTTCCGGGATGAGGGTATCGATGAAGCGCCTACTCGGCGAGAAGGCCTTCGCGCTTCAGGATGTTGTTGGTCTCTTCGGCTGCCTTGGCGAGCATCGCGTCGATTGCAGCGTCGTCTTCGGCCAGCGAGGCATCGCCATAGGCGTTGGTCAGCTGGGCGGCGAGGCGCGTCAGCACCTCTTCGATCGGACCAATGGCCGGCAGGGTGAAGAACTTGTAGTCAGCCGGGTAATCGACGAACGCGCCATAGGCGGGAACCTTCTCCGTGACGACGCCGTAGTCGACGCCCGAACGGTTGGGCAGCCAGCCGACATTGTCCAGAAGCCAGACAAGGTTTTCCGGATCGTTGGCGGCCTGCACATAAGCCCATGCGGCCTCTGCGTCTTCACCTTCGACGGAGTTCACATAGAGATTGGCCGGCAGGGCGATGGAGCCGACCGGCAGCGGCGCGGTTGCGTAGTTCAGGTCGGGCGACTTGGCAGCAATGTCGGCGATGACCCAGGACTCGCGGATGAACATGGCCGTCTGACCGCGCTCGAAAGCCTCGGCGTCTGCCGGCATTTCAGGCGTCACGGTCTTCAGGACATGCACGTTCTCGAGATACTGCTTGACCGCCTTGCGGCCAGCCTCGTTGGCGTAGTTCGCCTGCCATTTGCCGTCGCTCACCTCTTCAATGACCGAGCCGCCATACTGGAACAGGTTGATCCAGAATTTTTCCGCAATGCCCTGTCCGCCGCCCGAAAGGCGCAGGCTCCAGCCCGAAACGGTCGCCTTGCCGTCTTCGTCGCGCTGGGTCAGCTTCTCGGCGTAATCCGTATAGGCTTCCATGGTCTGAGGCGGCTCTTTGAGGCCGGCTTCCTCGAACATGTCGATATTGTAGAAGAGGGCGCCCTGACCGCGGAAAAGCGGAACGCCGTAGACGGTTCCGTTCTTGGAAGCGGCATCGACGAAGAACTCGCCGAAATTGTCCTTGTTGGTGACGAAGCCCGCCACGGCTTCCGGCGCTGCCGGCAGAAGATCGTTTTCGATGTAGCGGCTGGCCGTGGAACCGGCGAGCTCGATCACGGTCACGCCGGCGGAGCCGGAGGTGAGGCCAAGCGCAATGCGCTTCTCGTGTTCGCGCAGCGCAATGGCTTCAACGTTGACCTCGAGATCGGGGTACTTTTCTTTCAGCGATTCCGCCACATGCTCATAGAACGGCGCCATCTCGGGGTAGCCGCTCCAGACATTGATGGTCTGGGCGAATGCGGAGCCGGAAACAGCGGTGATCGCCGCCGTCAGCGACAGGGCCGCGATGCGCGCGGTGAAGCTGGAACTGCCGGATTTCTGGGTGCTGGACCTGTACGCTCTCATCTTTTGTTCTCCCTTTCGACGTGAGCAGACTGCAATTTTGTTCCCGATGAAAAATTGCCATGCAACCGGTTGCGCGTCAAGCCGGCTTGCTTTTGCATCAATATGGCCGGCCCGCATTTTGCGAGGGTCCGGCCGCATCTCCCTCTAACCCCTGCCAGGCCTGATTTTCTTGAGAAGCTCAACAGCCGCACCAGCAAGTGCTTCTGCGCAACCGGGTGCGAGACTTGCCGGTTGTCCGTAATAGCGATGGGCTTCGTCCACCTCATACCCGCCGGAAGAAAACTCTTCTCCTGGCGGGATATAGCCGGGATTGTCTTCCGCAAACCCGGCGATGAAGGCAGGACGTTCGCCACAGGCGGCGCGCAGGCTGAGCGCGGTCGCCGCAAAGATCTCTCCGGGCAGACCAATCACGGGCAAGCCACCCCAGTCGAACACGCAAACCCGACCCGACAGGGTGTCTGCCGGCTCACGCGCAATGGTCTCGGCCCAGTGGATCCAGGCATCCAGAAGCGCCACCTGCGCGGGTTCAGCCCCTGCTCGCTCAGCGCGCCATCGTGTTGCCAGTTCCGCCGGCGTCTCCGTTTCACGGCGCTTGAATGGCAGGGAAACCTGCGTTTCCAGCGCCGTCACCTCCCTGTCAAGTGGCTGTTCAGGCGCTTCCAGCGCTGCCTTTGCAATCGCCGCGCCAATCCGCTCGGCGGCGGCAAAGCTGCGATCCGGGTTTGCGGCAAGGCTGATCGAGGCGTGCGCGCTGTGGCCCGTATTTGCGTCGCCCACGCATCCGGTGACAAACAGGGCGGTGGCTCCGGGATAAGCGGTTTCCAGTGCGCGGCGCACAAAGTGCGGATAGTCGGCGGTCCACAGTCTGTTGTCTGCGCCCAGCACCACGGGGTGGCAGGCATAACCCGTCATCAAGGCAATCATGTCGCCATTCTCGCCGCGCACACGCAGAAGCGGCAGGGCGCGATCCACCGGACCGTCCGGGTGGCGGCGATTGCGGGCAATGTCGGGGTCGGATCCGAGCCCGACCGAGAGCATTGCAGGCCTTTGCGCGGCAACAGCCAGATCGACGGCTTCGACACAGGCGTCTTCCAGCCTTTGCAGATAGGCCTCGTCGGTCTCAATCGTCAGGCGTCCGGCCATGGAGACGGGGCCGCCATGATTGTGCAGGGCGCTGATGATGACATTCGCGTCAGGAAGGACGCAGCGGCGGCGTATGCGCGCGCTCATGTCTCCGTGCAGGCCGATCACATCGGCAACCACCATCACTGTATCGTTGACAGCCAGCGCACGCACCGTCAGCGGGTCATGCGCGCCAATAGCTGGCAGCGTGCGGGCGGCAAAGCCGGAAAGCGGCAGGCCTGCGGGTGGTGTGATGTCTACCGTGGCGACGCCTGCGCGGATCATGCTCAGAGCACCTCTTCACCGTGAACGAGCGTGTTTTTCAGCTCAAAGGAGCCGGTTTTCCCGTCAATGGAAAAGCGGATCAGATCGGCCGACGCATTCAGCTTCATCACGCCCCGACCATCGACAAACGCGCCGGGATTGGCCGTGGCGAGCCTCAGCGCCTGCGCCAGCGAAAGCCCGGTCATGCGCATGGCAATCGGGACGTTCTCGATCAAGGGCAGGCCGGCCCCGGCCAGATAAGGTGTCCCGGCAATGCCCACGCGTCCGTCGGCGCGCACTTCGACATCGCCGCCAATCGGCTGGCGGTAGATGCCGGGCTCCATGCCGGCCAGCGCCACGCTGTCGGAAACCAAAAGGGCGCGTTCCAGCCCCTTGGCGCGCAGCATGGTCTTGAACGTGTCGTCCGGCAGGTGATGGCCATCGGCGATAAGCGTCGCGGTCAGCCGGTCATCGGCGAGCTGCGCCCAGATCAGGTTCGGATGGCGGGGCATGAGCGCGGCTGCGCCATTACCAAGATGTGTCGAGAGCCGTGCGCCGGCTTCGGCTGCCGCATGCACCTGCTCGGGCGTGGCAGAGGAATGCCCAATGGCGACATGAACGCCCTGCGCCGTGATGGCGCGAATATAGGCCGGGGCCTCTTCATATTCGGGTGCAAGGGTCACGAGGCGGACAAGACCGCCGCTCGCCTTTTGCCACGCATCGAATTCTTCGAGGGAGGGCGGCCTCACATGCTCTGCGGGATGCGCGCCGCGCGGCCCGTCCTCCGGTGCGATGCTCGGGCCTTCCATGTGGACGCCGGGGATCATGCGCGCGCAAAGAACGTCTTCGCGCCGCGCCGTGGCGATGGCGTCAAGTCCATCAAGCAGCCGCTCGCGCGATCCGGTCACAAGGGTTGGAAGATAGGTGGTCACGCCGAGCCCGGCCATGATGCGGGTAAGCTCGGAAACACGCTTCGGCGTCAGCGCGCCGTCGTTCAGGTCGAGGCCCGCATAACCATTGACCTGAAGGTCGACCAGGCCGGGCGTGAGATAGGCTTCGTCCTGCGAGCCCGTCTCGGCAATGGCTGCGATCCGCCCGTCGCGCATCGTGATGGCGATGCTGCCTCCGGTAACGGGGTCGCGCCCGGCTATGGTCTTCTCCGTGCTCACAGCGCGCGAACCCGGTCGCGGAAGCGGGCCAGAAAGCGGGCGTTTGCTTCATCGCCACCCGGTGCGTTACCGCTGCGCCAGACCGGCGGTTCGACGCCACGGTCGAGCAGTTTGGCAACGGTGCGGATCACCAGGCAGTTCAGTGCGAACGCATTGGCAAAAGTGGAGATGGCGGAGATGTTCTCGGTCATGCTGGGCAGGCTGACCACCGCATCGCCGATCGGAACTTTCGTGTCGATGGCGATGTCGACCACATCATGCAGGTTCTTCTTCTCCGGGTGGCGCGCCGGGTGATCCGGGCTCGTGCTTTCGGCGTGTTCACGCGAGCTGACGCCGATAAGAAACGCCCCGCGAGACTTCGCCTCCAGTGCGGCGTCGATCAGGGCTGCGTTGATGCCATAGGCGTTTGCGAGGATCAGTACGTCACCCTCGCCAAGGCGGGCATCGGCAATGACAACGCGGCCATAGCCCGGCGTGCGTTCGATTGCCATGGAGCGCAATGCGCCGTTGGATAGCAGCGTGCCTTCATCGAGAATCGCGCTCATATGCATCAGGCCGCCGGCCCGGAAAAACACCTCCTGGCTGGCGAGATTGGAGTGCCCGCCGGGGCCGAAGATGTGGATAAGCCGGTCTGCCTCGATCTGGGAGGCGAGGCGCTCGGCGGCCTTGTTCAGAGTGTCACGCTCTTCGACAAGGATGCGCTGCATGAGCGCGTGGCTCGTTGCGAGATAGTCTGCGCAGATCGCGTCGGCGTTGATCTCAGGCATCGGGGTCGGCCTCTTTGTCCAGATAGAGTGTGCAGTTTTTATGTTCGCGCAGAATGCTTGCCGGGCAAGCGGTTGTCCGCTCTCCGTGCAGCGTTCCTCGCACGGCGTCGCGCTTGTGAGCGCCCGGCACGATGCAGAACATGCGGTCGGCGCGCAACAGCCGTGGAATGGTGAGCGTCAGCGCGGTGCGCGGCACCGCATCAAGGCTCTCAAAGCCGCCATCATCATATTGCTGCTGGCGGCAGACCGCGTCGAGCTCCACGAGTTTGACGTCCAGCGGATCCTCAAAATCGGCGATGGGCGGATCATTGAACGCGATATGGCCGTTGACGCCGATGCCGAGGCACACAAAGTCGATGGGCGCTTCATTGAGCAGCGCGGTGTAGCGTTGCGCTTCGGCGTCCGGGTCTGCACCGGGGTCGATCCGGTTTGCGGCAGCCAGCGGAAGCGCATCGAAAATATGCCGGTTCAGCCAGTGCGCGAAGCGCTGGGGCGCATCCGGCGCAAGGCCGATGAACTCATCCATGTGAAAGGCGGTCACGCGCGACCAGTCGATGTCGGGCATGGCGCGAAGCTGCTCGATCATCGAGGACTGGCTCGGCGCGGACGCGAAAATGACGCGCACAATCTTCTGGCTGGCCAGCCGTTCGCGCAGCGCTTTGGCGATGTCGGCGGCAGCCGCGGCCCCCATCGCGTCGCGGTCTGCAAAGGTTTTTACGGTGAGCCTGTCGATCTTTCGGTCAACGAGCGGAGTTGGCTCGAGCGCGGCTTGGCTATGCTGCAAATCATGTCTCCGAAGATTGCGCCCGCTGATCGCAGGGGCCTTGCGGCAGAGTAGAACAAGAATGCGGGCACTATGCTGTGCAACCGGTTGCATGTCAACCGGTTGCCTGACGTCTCTCGGCGGTGCATCTTGTCGCCAGAAAAGCACAAGGTTCGAGGGCAGGCGGTGGCAGCGGAGCGCAAAGGCGGCGTCACAATCAGTCAGGTGGCGAAGGAGGCCGGGGTGGCGCGCTCAAGCGTGTCCCGCGCCTACACGCGGCCCGATATGCTGAGTCCGGAGACGGTCGAGCGGATCAAGGCGGCTGCCGGCAAGCTCGGTTACGTGCCAAATCACACGGCCCGTGCGCTCAGCACCGGGCGCTATGGCAATCTGGCGCTGATCGTGCCGGATGTCGCAAATCCGTTTTTCCCGCCCATGATCCGCGCGGCCCAGGTCGAGGCGGATCGCTCCGATTTTTGCGTGTTTCTCGGAAACTCCGATGAAGATCCGGAAAAAGAGGACCAGCTTCTCGGTCGTTTTTCCGGGCAGGTCGAGGGCATCATCCTGGCATCGCCCCGGCTTTCGGACGAACGCATCGCGGCCCATGCGCTTTTGCGACCTCTTGTTCTGATCAACCGCGATGTGAAGGGCATCCCGAAAGTGCTGATCGACAGTGGCACCGGCATTGCCGAGGCGACGCAGCATCTGGCCGATTTCGGGCACCGCAACATCGTCTATGTCAGCGGTCCATCCACATCCTGGTCCAACAAGCAGCGCCGCGCGGCCGTGCGTCGGGCCTCAAAGAAACTTGGCCTTGAACTGAGCTTCGTCTCGGCCAGTGTCCCGAGTTTCGAAGCCGGTTTGCAGGCAGTCGATGCCATCCTCGCAAAGGGCGCGACGGCGGCGATTGCCTTCGACGATGTGACGGCGCAGGGCATTCTGGCGGGCCTTGGCGAGCGCGGCGTCAGCG
The DNA here is from genome assembly GCF_050877045.1 of Nitratireductor sp. PBL-C9. Classification (NCBI taxonomy): domain Bacteria; kingdom Pseudomonadati; phylum Pseudomonadota; class Alphaproteobacteria; order Hyphomicrobiales; family Phyllobacteriaceae; genus Nitratireductor; species Nitratireductor sp. PBL-C9. The sequence goes on along the minus strand of NZ_JBPAXW010000001.1, from coordinate 412,291 downwards.
TGCCCGGCGAATTCTCGGTGGTCGGCTGTGACGATGCGCTGGGGCCATTGACGGTGCCGAGCCTCACAACCGTTTCCAGCCGCTCCATAGAAGCTGGAAAACTGGCAGTTTCGCTGTTGCTGGAAGTGCTGGAATCACAGGCGGTGCGCGATGCCTCCTATGTGCTGGAAACGCATCTGATCATTCGCTCGACGACCGGCAATGCCCCGTAACGCACCTATTTTTCAAAGATACGTTCTAGACGATCCTGAACACCGCGGCGCGGCTCTCGGGCTTGAATAAGCAGCATATAAAATAATACCAGTTCAAAACCTGTAGAAATTTTGTCATCATGTGCAGCGGACGCAATGACCGAGGCAAAACGGAATGAATGAAGCGGCACTTCTCGATTTCATACGGGGGCATATCGCCGGCGGAAACGGAGCCGAGCCGCTCTATCGCCAGGTCGAAATGGCGCTGTCGGAAGCCATTCATTCGTCGCGGCTGAAACGCGGCGCCGTTATCCCGAGCGAGCGCACCCTTTGCGCTGCCCTCTCCATGTCCCGCGTCACCATTCGCCGCGCCATTGAGGATCTGGAGGCGGATGGCCTGCTGCATCGCAGGCACGGCGCAAAAACGGTGGTGTCGTCACGGCTGGAAAAATCTCTCTCCACCATGACGAGCTTTTCAGAGGATATGCGTTCGCGTGGTCTGGAGCCCGGATGCATATGGATTTCCAAGGAAACAGGGCGTCCCTCGCCGACGGAAATGATGGCGCTTGGCATCTCGGTTGCCGATGAGGTCGCGCGCTTGAGGCGCATCCGCACCGCTGACAACACGCCCATCGCGATCGAGACGGCGACGCTGCCTCTGCGTTTTCTGCCGAGACCCGCCGAGGTGGGCGATTCCCTCTATCAGGCTCTGGAAGCCCGGGGGGCCATGCCGGTGCGTGCGGTGCAGCGGATGCAATCGACCCCGATCACCCCGGAGGAGTCACGGCTTCTCGAAGCCCCGCCGCAGACCAGCCTTCTGGTGATGGAGCGTCGCTGCTTTCTGGAAGACGGGCAGATCGTGGAGTTCACGGAAACTAAATATCGTGGCGATGTCTACGATTTCGTCATCGAGCTGCACCGCTAATACCAGTTCAAAACTGGTTGTTATCTGGTATTTTGTCTGCCTATGATATCCTCCACAGATGGAGGAGAAAGCGTGTCGAACCGCATCCTAGCGCTCGAAAACGGGCTGATCGTCTCCTGCCAGCCGGTCACCGGCGGGCCGATGGACACAGCGCCCATCGTCGTTGCCTTTGCGCTGGCGGCGCTTGCCGGCGGCGCGGAGGGGCTGCGCATCGAATCTGCCGATTATGTGAAAGCCGTGCGGGCCGCCACCGATGCGCCGATCATCGGCCTGATCAAGCGCGATCTGGACACGTCGCCCGTGCGCATCACTCCGTGGATCGAGGATGTGGAGGCGCTTGCAGAAGCTGGCGCAGATGTCATCGCCTATGACGCCACGCAGCGCACGCGCCCCGTGCCGACGGCCGATCTGGTCAGGTGCATTCACGCGGCGGGAAAGCTCGCCATGGCCGATTGCTCGATTGTTTCCGACGCCCGACAGGCGCTTGACGAAGGGGCCGACATGGTTGGTTCCACGCTCTCCGGTTACACGGAAGGGCCGGAACCCACGGAGCCCGACCTTGAACTGATCAGCGCCATGCGTGCGCTCACGCCTCATGTGGTGGCGGAAGGCTGCATTCGCCTGCCGCGTCATGCGGGCGAAGCGCTGAAGGCCGGGGCGCGGCTGGTGGTCGTCGGTTCCGCGATCACGCGGCCCGAGCATGTCACCTCCTGGTTCCGGGCCGATATGGACGCCGAGGCGGGAGCGCGCAATGCGTGAGGCTCAGACGGTTCTGGCGCTCGACATTGGCGGCACGAAGATGCTTGCCGCGCTCGTGCGCGGAGAGACCGTTGTCGACAGCCTGAAAGTGCCGACCCCGCGCGATATGGGCGGGCCCGCCCAGTGGCTCGAAGCGCTCTTTGCGCAGATCGAGCACTGGAAGGGCGCTTATGGATGTGTCGGCGTTGCCGTAACGGGCATCGTGGATGACGGGCTCTGGTCCCCGCTCAACCGCAGGACGCTGGATTTTCCCGACCGCTTTCCACTGCTCAAAACAGTTGGCGTGCTTTCCGGCGCGCCCGCCATCGCCGCCAATGATGCGCAGGCTGCTGCATGGGGCGAATATCGCTTCGGCGAAGCCGAGGGCAATCTCGTCTTCCTGACCGTTTCCACGGGCATTGGTGGCGGCATCGTCATGGATGGGCGGCTGAGAACCGGACTTGCCGGGCATTTCGGCCTCCTGCGGGGGCAGGACTTCGAAGGCGCCGGCGGGGATGATAGCGCGCTGGAGGATCATGTTTCGGGCAATTTCATCGCCGCTTCCGCGGCGGCGCATCAGCCGGGCGCAACGTCGCATGACGTTTTTGACGCGGCGGCCAGGGGCGCGGTCTGGGCGAACGAAATCATCGACCGTTCGGCCCGGCGCGTGGCCATTCTGTGCCGCAACATTCAGCTCAGCTTCGACCCGGACCGCATTGTCATCGGCGGCGGTATCGGGCTTGCCCCGGGGTATCGCGCGCGCATTGAAGCGCAGCTGGATCACGTTTCGGAACGGCTGAAGCCACGGCTCGCGGCGGCCCGGCTGAGGGAGAGGGCCGGTGTTGTGGGCATCGCCGATCTTGCACTTCAAAACATGACACAAAACCAAGTCAAACAATGAATGGGAGAATGGATATGAGACCTGTTGCACGATTTGCATCCATGTTGGCAGGAAGTGTTTTTGCTGCGGGCCTGTGGGCCGGCGTGGCAAGCGCCGAGGTCACCGTGCTCGGCTGGCCGGGCGGCCCTGAAGAAACGGCGCTGCGCGCCGCAGCCGAAGCCTATAACGCGAAGGACGATGTCAGCGATGAGAACAAGGTCGAACTCCTGTTCTTCAACCGCGACGGTTTCTGGGACAAGCTGCAGGCAGATCTCGCCGCAGGGTCCGATGCGTTCGATCTGAACCTGCTCGCCACCTATTCGATCGGCCGCTATGCGCCGTTCATGGAGCCGGTGGAACTGTCCGACGGGGCGCAGGCGCTTTATGGCGACGCCGTTCTTTCGACCATGCAGTTCGATGGCAAGCAGTATGGCGTGCCGACCGATCTTTCTCTGCATTTCATGTATTACCGCAAGGACCTGATCGATGCGCTGATGAGCGATGACGGCGCCAGAGCGCGTTACGCGGAAATCAGCAAGGAGCATCTGGGCGAGGCGCTTGAGCCCAAGAACCCCGATGACTGGACCTGGGACGATTATGCGGCCACCGCGCTTTATTTCACCAAGGCGGTGAACCCGGACAGCCCGACCCGCTACGGCACCGTTCTGCAGATGAAGAACCTGCTGTTCAACATCATGGTGTGGCAGTCGACCGCGCGTTCCCATGGTGGTGACTGGATGGATGCCGAAGGCAACATCACGGTCAATTCGGATGCATTCCGCGAGGGGCTTGAGCTCTACAAGATGCTCTACGACGCCGGCGCAACGCCGCGCGACTCGCTTTCCTACGAGTTTGCCGAAGCTAATGCCGCCTATGCGGCGGGGCAGGTGGCCGCCATGGTGCAGTGGAACGCGGCTGCCGCCGATCTCACCAATGCGGAAAAATCACCCGCAGTGGGTGACGCGACCGCCACCATCGCTCCACCCGCCGGGCCTGAAAGCCGGGCCACGCATATCCATGGTCTCGGTCTTGGCCTCAACAAGAGCGCCGGCAACAAGGACGGTGCGAAAGCCTTCCTGAAATGGCTCTCCACCGAAGAGGCAGCCCTCATCTACGCCCGTGCGGGCGGTGCGCCGGCTCTCTCGGCCGAGGCTGTCGCAGCAGTGGCGGAAGAGCGGCCGGATTTGGTGCAGCTTGGCGAATATGCCGGCGCTTATGGCTACGTGATGAATGGTGGCGCATCGGCAAATGCGCTTGCCATCTACGAGCTGCAGGCAAAGGAGTTTACGGGCTACTGGTCGGGCCAGCAGGACCTCGATACCGCACTTGCCAATGTTGAGAAGGGCATGGCGGATCTCCTGAAGTAAAGCTGGCGTCAGCCCCTCATCCTCCCCTTCTCCCCGCACGCGGGAGGGATGGGAGGTAGACGTTGCCACTTCTTTCTTCTCCCCGTGCGCGGGGAGAAGGCGCCGGCAGGCGGATGAGGGGCAGCGCCGACCATCAAACCGATCTGGATCACAGACCAAGAAGCACCATGGAAACGACCCATCGCACCGAATGGACGCTGCTTGCCACGCCGCTGATGGCGTTTCTGCTGGTCTGTCTCGGCTTTCCGGCCATCGTCAATCTGATCTACTCGGTTTCCGAAATCAGCTTCGAGACGCTGCGTAGTCCGCAGATCTCCGGTTTCGGCAATTTCGTCGCTGTTCTCACCGATGAGGCGTTCTGGCGCGCCAACTGGTTTTCCCTGCGCTTCGGCCTGCTGACCGCTGTTCTGGAATGTCTGATCGGGCTTGGGCTGGCTGTTTTTCTGGCCCCGCTTTTCAAGAACCGCAGCTGGCCGATTGCCATTCTCATGCTGCCGCTCATGGTGGCTCCGGCCTTGATGGGGTTGATGTATCGCCTCGTTCTGCACGAGTTCGCTGGCCCCGTGCCGCATTATCTCTGGGCCTGGTTTGGAAACAGCCCGGCCTTTCTCGGTCCCAATTCGGCTTTCTGGACGCTGATCGTGGTCGAGACGCTGCAGTGGACGCCATTCGCCTTCCTGCTGTTCCACATGGCCTATCAGGCAATTCCGGAGGAGCTTCGGGAAGCCGCTGCAATCGATGGTGCGACCGGGTTTGCCCGTTTCTGGCGCATCGAGCTTCCGCTGATGTTGCCCACACTGGCGGCGGCGCTTCTGATCCGTTTCATCGATGGCTTCCGGGTTTTCGACAATGTCTACGTGCTGACCGGCAGTGGGGCCGGCGGCTCCACCACTTCGCTGTCGATCTACATTTACGAAGCCTTCTTCAAGCAGGCTGCCATCGGCAAGGCGGTCGCGGCTTCGGTCGTCCTTTTTGTGGCATCGTTCATGGTGCTTTACGGCCTCAACCGCTTTGCCCGGCGCAGGAGACGATAGATGCTCAACGCGATCCGCTGGGCCGTGTTCGCCCTTGCCGCCTTTGCAATGAACTTTCCGCTCATCGTCACGCTCGTGACCTCGTTCAAGAGCGCGCGTGAGATCTCGACCAATCCGGGGCTGTGGATCAATGCGCCGACGCTTGAGAACTATGTGACGGTGCTCACGGTCTCGGACCGGCTGAACATTTTCCTCTATCTTGCCAACAGCTTCGCCATTGCCGCGATGGGCACGCTTCTGGCCGTTCTTCTGGCGCTGCCAGCAGCCTATGCAATCGTGCGCGGCCGTTTCGGCGAGAAGACGCTGCTGCCGCTGATCGTCAATCTGCGGGCGGTGCCGCTGGTGATCTTCGCGATCCCCATCTACATGATGTTCCAGTTTATGGGGCTGCTCGACACGCGGTTCGGCCTCGGCCTTGTGATGACCATCGTCAACATCCCGCTGGTGCTGATCATTCTCGTGAACGCCATATCGGATGTGCCGTTCGAACTCGATGAAGCGGCCATGATCGACGGCGTGAGCCGGCCGGGTATTCTGGTGAAGATCATTGCGCCCGTCATCCGCCCGGCAATCGTGACCAGCATGATCTTCGGCTTCATCACCGCGTGGAACGAGTTCCTGTTCGGCCTGATGCTGACGACCTCGAAGGCTGTGCCCGTAACGGTCGGCGCATCGTTCTTCTTTGCGGCTTCCGGCGGCGGCGTGCAATGGGGCGTGGCCGCAGCCGTTATGATGGTCGGCGCATTGCCGCCCATGCTTCTCGGACTGGTCATGTACCGCAAGATCAGCGGAACGATGATGGCAGGCGCCGTTAAGGGATAGAGAACGGGGCCGGTTATCCGGCCGTTCCAATGCGCCATCAATAGCCGGGACACGCCGTCTTGTCTGTCTTGCCGCTCTCTCGCCGAGGCGCGCGGGCTGCTTCATCACGCATTTTTTCCAGAGCGGGCAGGGGGCTGTCTTCGGCCCCAGCCGCGAGCCATTGCGGGCGGGTTTGCATTCGTTTGCCGGCACATGTGGCGCGCGCGTCTCGGCAGCCTGCGACAAAAGCGCTTGACAGAAAGCCAAAAGACATCGCTAATTATCTAACCGTTTGGTTAGTTAGGGGAACAAAAATGAAGAGCAAGACACTTGCCGCACGCGTGATTTCTGCGGCTTTCGGAGCGTCAGCGCTGCTTGCCGCTCCGGCTTTCGCCGAGGAGTGGAAGCCCACTGAACCGGTGACGATCATCGTCCCGTGGTCCGCTGGCGGCTCCACCGATACTGTCACCCGCGTCGTCGCGGGAGAGCTGAGCAAGGCTTTCGGCCAGAACTTCGTCATTCTCAATCAGCCCGGCGCATCGGGCTCCGTTGGCACACGCGCCGTCTGGGAAGCGCCGCATGACGGCATGACCATGGCCGCCGGCGCGGCTGCCGATCTCGGGGCCTATCCCGTTTTCGGAACGCTCGACGCGAACCTCGATCAGTGGCGTCTTTACCTCCACGTGGCCAATCCGGGTCTGGTGTCGGTGCGCGCCGACAGCGAGTGGGAGGATTTCGGCGATCTTCTGGAAGCCATGAAGTCGGGAAGCGAGCCGATCACGGTTTCTTCCGGCGGGCTTTCCTCTGCCACGGCGATTTCCATGCAGGCGCTTGAGAAGGCCGCGCCCGGCATCAAGTTCCGTCAGATCGTCTATGAAGGCGGCAACCCCGCCGTGATCTCCACGGTTTCGGGCGAGACGCAGTTTACCGCGCAGACGGCGACCGAGCAGGTGGACATGATCCGCGCCGGGCGTCTGCGTCCTCTCGCTGTCATTGCCGACCAACCGCTTGAGCTTCAGGGCTATGGCACGGTTCCGCCGGTCACCGGCTGGCTGCCGGAGGTTGCCAGCGCGCCGAACTTCTTCGGCATCTACATTCCTGCCGATGCGCCCAAGGAAGTGCTCGACGCCATGGACAAGGTCTGGGCGGAAAAGATCGCCAATTCCGACGTCATGAAGAAGCACGCCGCCGAGCGCGGTGCGCTGTTCAAGGCGACCCATGGCGAGGAAGCCGCGAAGACCGCGCTGCCCTTCCTCTCGATCAATGCCTGGCAGCAGTTCGACAGCGGCGCTGCGCCGAACGATCCGAGCAAATTCGGCATTCCGCGCCCCGAATAGGGCTGGAATTGCGGCTCCCCCTCCTGTGAGGCGGGGGAGCCTTGACGCTTCGCCTATACGCAACCGGAAGGTTTCCGCTGCCAGCTTCCTGGCCGCGCTGACCCCTCCTGTCGACAAGCATGGCCATGGACGGACTCACTCATTTCCTGAGCGCGATCGCCGAGATCGGTTTTTCCGCGCAGATCATCGTTGTTTTCTGGGCAACGCTCCTCGGCATCACCGTTGGCATGATCCCGGGCCTCACGGCCACGCTGGGCGTTGCCCTTGTGACCACGCTGACCTTCGCCATGGAGCAGAACACGGCGATCCTGGTTCTGATCTGCGTTTACATCGGCGCGATCTATGGCGGCGGACGCACGGCCATCCTGCTCAACATTCCCGGCACGCCTGCCAATGCGGCTTCCGCTCTGGAAGGTTTCCCGCTTGCCCGGAAAGGGCGCGCAGGCGAAGCGATGGCCGTTGCGACCACAGGCTCCTTTCTGGGGTCGGTCGTGGGAATGGTCGGACTGGCGCTGGTTGCCCCATGGCTTGCGGAATTCGCGCTTGATTTCACCTCCTTCGAGTTTTTCTGGCTTGCCGTCTTCGGCATTGTCCTTTGCGGCCAGCTCACCGCCATGGATGACGCGCTGAAAGGCTGGATCGCCGGTTTCTTCGGTCTGCTCGTCGCCATGGTCGGGCAGGAGAGCATCCATGCCTATGCCCGCTTCTCCTATGGCATTCGTGACCTTGAAGGCGGCTTCGGCCTTCTCCCGGTACTCGTCGGCGCGTTTGGCTGCACGGAAGTCTTCATCGTCATGCGGCAGGAAGCGACGCGCGCCGTCGCCGGCAAGGTGACGGGCGTCTTCCGCTCTGCGCTTTCCTCCTTCGGCCATGCGCGCACCTGGCTGCGGTCCGGCTTCATCGGCACGTTCATGGGCGTTGTTCCCGGTGTCGGCGAGGATATGGGCGCGTGGGTTTCCTACGCTGCCGCAAAGCGCGCTTCCAAGCGCAAGGAAGAATACGGGCAGGGCTCGACCGAGGGTCTGCTCGCCGCCGAGACCGGCAACAACGCCGCCGTGCCCGGTGCGCTGATCCCGGTTCTGACCCTTGCCATTCCCGGTTCCGCGCCGGCTGCTGTTCTGCTCGCCGCCATGATCATCCATGGCCTGCGCCCCGGACCGCTGATCATGATCACGCAGGCCGACTTCTTCTATTCGGTTGTCGCCATGGTTTTCTGGGCGAGCTGCGCCATGCTGATCCTCGGCCTTCTTCTCACGCGGCCGCTGCTGCTCATCCTGCGCGTGCGGCGTGAATGGCTGATGGGCATCATCTTCGTGCTGTGCACCGTCGGCGCATTCGCCATTGCCGGCCGCATCTTCGATGTCTGGGTCATGATCGGTTTCGGCCTGATCGGCTTCATGATGCGTGAGGCCGGTTTCCCGGTCGCGCCGATGATCCTCGGTGTCGTGCTTGGGCCGATCCTCGACAACAATCTGCGCCGCAGCCTCGCTTTGACCCAGGGCGATCCGCTGCCCTTCGTAACGCGCCCGATAAGCGCAGTGATCGCTTCGCTGGTCTTTCTCATCATCATTTTCAGCCTGCCGCCCGTGCGTCGCCGCGTCGCCGCCTTCCGTGCGCGGTTCGCGCGGGGAGGTGCACAATGACGGTGCGAAACGTTCTCCTTTGCGGCTTTGGCGCGTTCGGCGCGCAGCATGCCGCCGCCTGGCGGAAAAGCATGACGGCCCCGCGTCTGTTCATCAGCGATCCCGATCCGTCTGCCCGCGAAAGGGCGCGCGCCCTCGGCCTCGGGTATGTTGCGGAGGATCCGTCCGTCTATCTGGATCAGGTCGATCTCGTCGACATCGTCACGCCGCCGCGTTTGCACCTGCCCGTGGCTCTGGCGGCTCTCGCGCGTGGCAAACACGTTTTCATCGAGAAGCCGGCAGTCACGTCGCTGGATGAGGCGCGGCAGCTGATGGCTGCGGTTGATGCCTCAGGCTGCGCCGTCCAGATCGGCTTCGTTTTGCGCTGTCATCCGCTCGTCGAAAAGGCGAAGGCGCTCATCGCGTCGAGGGCCATCGGCCGCCTGCTTGCGGTCGAAGGCGACTTCTCGGGATGGAAGCGCATGCGCGACGATTCCACCATCATCGAAAATGACGGCGTGCATTTCCTTGATCTCATGCGCCATCTGGCAGGCGTTCCCGTGCGCTCGGTCGAGGCCCGTGGGGTAAGCCTGCTCGGCGCGGAAAAGGACGATGACATCCGCATCGACCTTGCTTTCGAGGAAGGCATATCCGGCAATCTGCGGCTTGGCGTCCTTGCCTGTGGCGAGGTGGAAGACGGGTTCATGCCGGGAGCGGTGACCACAAAGCGGCTGCGACTGATCGGCGATGCCGGCAACATCGTCATCGATTTCAACCGCAATACGCTCACGCAGGCGCAGGTTTCCTACACACCGTCGGCCGGGGGCTGGAAGGTTTCACCGGGCGCAATGACCAGCGAACAGGTGATCGGGGTTACACCGTCATCTCTTCTGGCAAAGAGCTTCGATCTGTTCGCATCCGCCATCGAAGGCGGCGAGCCGCCCCTGTGCGCCGCCGATGAGGGCGCTCTGGAAATGGCGGCCCTTCTTGAAGCCATCGACCGCGCGCTTGTGCGGGAACCGCTGCCGCAGATCGCACTGGAGAAGGAAGCATGAGCATGCGCACCATCAACAGGACCGATTTCATCTCCGGCATCGTGGTGGCGGTGATGGGCGCTGCCGGACTGGTCGGCTCGCTTCGCATGCCGCGCTTTGAGGCGCGGGGCGCAGATCCTTTCACTGTGCCGGGTCTCACGCCGGGGCTTCTGAGCGCGGTTCTCTGCGTTCTCGGCGTCGTGCTTCTGCTGCGCGGCATGTCGGGCCGGGTGTTGGCTGAGGGTGCGCGGCCAAGCATCACGGAATGGAACCGCGCCAGTGCGACCCGCACGATCTTCACCATCGTGATGGTGCTTCTTTATGGAACGCTGCTGTTCGGCCACATGCCGTTCATCCTGGCCACGGCGCTTTTCATCTTCGTCTTCACGGTGGGGGCGGAGCTGATCGACACCGAACGAAGCCTGCCCATCTGGAAGCTCGTGATCGGTGGTCTGGTGCTGGCCGGAGTTGCGGCGTTCGCCATCGACTTCGTTTTCACCGATCTCTTCCTCGTTCGGTTGCCGGGGTGACGTGATGAAACTTTCTCTGTGCAATGAAGTGCTGCGCGACCTCTCTTTCGAGGAACAGTGCCGGCTGGCCAGTGCGCTGCGTTATGACGGGCTGGAGGTTGCTCCCTTCACCCTGTCGGACGAGCCTGCCTCCGTTCCCGCTGCCGAGCGTCGCCGTCTGCGGCAGATGGCTGCCGACCATGGACTTGAAATCACCGGCCTGCACTGGCTTCTGACCGCCCCGGAAGGGCTCTCCCTTACGAGCGACGATGCCGCTGTGGCCGCGCGCACCCGCGATCACATACTGGCGATGGTCGAGCTCTGCGCCGATCTGGGCGGCAGCGTTCTTGTTCACGGTTCGCCCGGACAGCGCCAGTTGCGCGACGCGGCTTCGCCCGAGCATGCGCGCGACATTGCCATGGCGCATCTCGCTGCAGCAGCGGATGCGGCGGCGCATGCCGGTGTTCTTTACTGCATCGAACCGCTCGCGCCCTCCATGGACGATTTCGTCAACACGGTTGCCGACGCGGTGAGGCTGGTCGAAACCATTGGCTCGCCCGGCTTTGCGACCATGCTCGACACCTATGCGGCGGTGGGCGGCGAAGCCGAACCCGCAGAAGCGGTTCTGGACCGCTTTCTGCCCGGCGGCCATGTGCGCCACATCCATTTCAACGACCGCTCCAAGCGCGGGCCGGGCCTTGGCGCTGACCGGTTTGCACCAATCGTCGATTGCCTCGTCCGGCATGATTATGACGGCGTCATCGCCGTGGAACCGTTCGACTACTACCCCGATGGGCCGGGTGTTGCGGCCTTCGCCGCAGGCTATGTCCGGGGACTTTTGGAAATGCGGAAGGAGTGTTCATGAGCACGACCAAACTCAAGGTCATCGGTGGCCGCATCGGCATTGCCAATGCCTTTGCGCGCATGCCGTTCCGCTTCGGCGTGGTGACCATGGAAGCCGCTGCCAGCGCGACGCTGGAGCTTGAGGTTTTCGTCGATGGCAAGCCGGTTCTGGGCTATGCCTCCGACCTTCTCGCCTACAAATGGTTCGACAAGCGGCCGGAAAAGACGCCAGCCGACAATGTTGCAGACCTCCTCTGGGTGGTCGAGGAAGCGCTCGCCGTCGCCAGAAACCTGCCGGAGGGTTCCCTGTTCACGCTCTGGCGGCAGCTCGATGAAGAAGTCGACCGTCGCGCTGTCGCAGCGGGTTTCAACAGGCTTGGCGCTTCCTTTGGCGTCTCAATGGTGGAGCGCGCCATCATCGATGCGCTGGGCAGGGCAACCGGGCAGAGCTTCTTCGACATGGTGCGCGGCAATGCGTTCGGCATTTATGGCGGCGCGGTCTTTCCCGAGCTTGCGGGCATGTCGCCGGCCTCGATCCTTCCCGAAAAGCCACTGGAGCGCATCGGACTGCGCCATACGGTCGGTCTGGTCGATCCGATTGAGGCTGGCGACATCGCGTCGGCTGACCGGCTTGATGACGGTCTGCCCGAAACGCTCGCGGACTATATCGAGCAGGACGATCTCAGCTATCTCAAGATCAAGATTTCCGGTGATCCCACATCGGACATGGCGCGGCTGGAGCGCATCGCAGGGCTGATGGATCGGACCGGCAGGGCATTTGCCCTGACGCTCGACGGCAATGAGCAATACAGCCGGCTTGAGGAGTTCGCCGCGTTGATGGACGCCATTCGCGGCAATCCGGCGCTTGATCGCTTCTATGATGCGATCCTTTTCATCGAGCAGCCGCTGGAACGCTCGGTCGCGCTTTCCGCGCCGCTCGATCCCAGGGCTCTCAAGACAATCGGAAAGCCACTTCTGATCGACGAGGCCGATGGCTGGACGAGCGCCTATCATGAGGCGATTGCGCTTGGCTATCACGGTGTGAGCCACAAGAACTGCAAGGGCGTCATCCGCTCCCTGCTGAACGCGATGCTTGCCGAAACGCGCAATCGCCAGGCGGGGCCGGGCGTCTACTTCCAGTCGGCAGAAGATCTCACCTGTCTGCCGGTGGTGTCGCTTCAGGCAGATCTCGCGGTCGTGGCGGCGCTTGGCATCACGCATGTGGAGCGCAACGGCCACCACTATTTCCATGGCCTTGAGCATTTGCCCGCCCGTGAGGCGGAGGCCGCTCTGGCCGCCCATCCCGATCTTTATCGGCGCGAGGGTTCTTCCATCGTCACCGCCATCAATGGCGGCGCGCTCGACATTGCCTCATTGCAGGTCCCCGGCATGGGGTTCGCCTGCCTGCCCGACCTCGGTCAGCGCACACGCGCTGCCGACTGGACTTTCGATAGCCTCAACAAAAGCGATGCCGGACATGCCGGCACAGGAGACTGAGACCATGACCCGATCCCTGCCTGACACCGTTCTGGATGAAGCCCAGCTCGAAGACATGCTGTCGCAGCCGAGCGACCGCCTTGTTTCCGTCCTCGCCGAGCTGGATGGCGACATCACCATTCTTGGCGTTGGCGGCAAGATGGGGCCGACGCTTGCGCGCATGGCCAAGCGCGCCGCGCCCCACAAGCGCGTCATCGGCGTCGCCCGTTTCTCCGAGCCGGGGCTGAAAGAAAAGCTGGAAGGCTGGGGCATCGAGACGGTTTCATGCGATCTTCTCGACCGCGAAGCGGTGGAAAGCCTCGAAAAGACGGAGAATGTGCTTTTCATGGCTGGCCGCAAATTCGGTTCCAGCGGCAATCAGGGCCTGACCTGGGCCATGAATGTTCAAGTTCCTGCGATTGTCGCCGAGGCGTTCAAGGACTCGCGCATCGTCGCCTTCTCGACGGCCTGCGTTTATCCGTTCGTCAAGATCACCGAGCAGGGCGCGCGTGAAGATGTGGTGCTCGACCCGCCGGGCGAATACGCCAATTCCTGCGTGGGCCGCGAGCGCATGTTCGAGCATTTCGCCAGCGTGCATGGCACGCGCGTGGCGCTGATCCGTCTCTCCTACGCAATCGACATGCGTTATGGCGTTCTGCACGATGTCGCCAATGCGGTGCAGCAGGGCGAGCCCGTGCAGATCGACAGCGGCCATTGCAATGTGATCTGGCAGGGCGATGCAAACGACATTGCGTTGCAGTCGCTGGCATACGCGGATAATCCGCCCTTTGTGCTCAACCTTTCGGGTCCGGAACTGGTCAATGTGCGCAGCCTCGCGCAGAAGTTTGGCGAGTTCTTCGGCAAGGAGCCGGTTCTGGAAGGTTCCGAGCAGGAGCGGGCATGGATCGTTGACACGAGCCTGCAGCAGAAACTCTTTGGCTATCCCTCCGTCCCGCTGCCGCGGCTGATAGAGTGGACGGCAGATTGGATGAAAGAGGGCGGCCGCTCGCTTGGCAAGCCGACCCATTTCGAGGTGCGCGATGGAAAATACTGACCGGCCCACGGCCGGCGCCGGGGCAGCGAAGAAAAACGGGTCCGGAACGGGCCAGAAGGCGACGCGCGACGCAGTGGCGACGCGCGCCCGCATTCTCAACGCTGCCTCGAAGGAGTTTGCGAAGAAAGGACTGAAGGGAACGCGCATCGACGCGATCGCCAAGCGTGCGCGTTGTAACAAGGCCCTGATTTACCACTATTTCGGTAACAAGGAGGCCCTGTTCAGCACTGTTCTGGAGAGGAATTACGAGGCCATCCGCAGCGCCGAGCGTCAGCTCGACCTGGCCCACCGCGAGCCGGTGGCTGCCATGCGGGAGCTTATCGGTTTCTCTTTCGACTATGTGAGCGCGCACCCGGAGTTCATATCGCTCATCAATGATGAGAACATGCACGGTGGCGTGCATGTGGCTCATTCGGTCAAGGCGCGGGACCTCAACAGCCCGCTCGTGGCGATGATCGAGACGATCCTGGAGCGCGGGCAGGGCGAGGGCAAGTTCCGCTCCGGCGTCGATCCCGTGCAGCTCTACATCTCCATCGCAAGCATCTGCTACTTCTTCATTGCCAACCGGTCGACACTGTCGGCGATCTTCGGCCTGCCGAAGACGTCCGACGTGCTCGCGCAGCGCCGCGAGCACGTGATCGAGGTCATTCTGGGTTATCTGCGCCCGGAGGCCGGCGGACAGGACCTGCCTTCCATGCCGAAGGCCTGACAACGAAAGTTTCAATATGAAAATCAGCGATCTTCCCGCAACGCCGCTTGCCGCACTGCGCAAGGGAGGCGTGATCCCGGCGCATCCGCTGGCGCTTGATGCCGACCGCCGGCTCGATGAACGCCGTCAGCGCGCGTTGTCGCGTTACTACCTTGATGCGGGCTCCATCGGGCTTGCCGTGGCGGTTCACACCACGCAGTTCGAGATCCGCGATCATGGCCTTCTGGAGCCGGTTCTTTCGCTGGCGGCCGAAGAGGCGAACGCCCATGCGAGCACGCCCTTCATGGTGGCCGGCGCGGTCGGCAAGACCGAGCAGGCCGTGCGCGAGGCCGAGCTTGCACGCTCCAAGGGGTATCACGCCGTGCTTCTCAGCCTGGCGGCGATGCGCGATGCGAGCGTTGACGAACTGATCGCCCATTGCCGCGCCGTTGCCGGTGTTATCCCGGTGGTGGGCTTCTACCTGCAGACCGCCGTTGGCGGGCAGCCTCTGCCCTATGCATTCTGGCGACGTTTCGCCGAGATCGAGAATGTGGTGGCGATCAAGATGGCGCCGTTCAACCGCTACCGCACGCTCGACGTGGTGCGCGCGGTGATCGACGCCCGCGCGGAAGACCGCATCACGCTCTACACCGGCAATGACGATCACATCGTCTCCGATCTGATGACGAAGTTCACCTTCATGCGCGACGGTGCGCCGGTCAGCGTGCGGATCAAGGGCGGGCTTCTGGGGCACTGGTCGGTCTGGACGCGCAAGGCCGTGGCGTTGCTCGAAGATATCCATGAGCGCCCCGACAGCAGGAGCGCCAGCGAGTGGCTGGAGTTCGACGCCCGCACCACCGACGCCAATGGCGTTCTGTTTGACGTGGCAAACGATTTTGCCGGCTGCATTGCCTGCCTGCACGAAGTCCTGCGTCGGCAGGGCCTGCTTGAAGGAACCTGGTGCCTCAATCCGGACGAGACCATGGGGCCCGGCCAGATGGAAGAGCTCGAGCGCATCTGCCGGGATTATCCCGAACTCAACGACGACGCCTTCGTTGCCGCCAATCTGGAGCGCTGGCTGACGGCCTGACTATCTGGCAAAACGGCAGGCGGCCGGTTATCCGGCCGCTGTCAGGGCAAGTTCTTCGGCGCGGCAGCAGCGCACGCCGTCGATGAGCTGTTGCGGCTGCCGGCAGGCCTCGGTGGCGAAGGAACAGCGATCGAAGAAGAAGCAGCCGCTGGGAAGCCGGCGGTTGCTCGGCAATTCGGTTTCCTCGATGAATTCGCCGAGCCCGTCTTCTTCGAGCTTGGGAACGCTGCCCAGAAGAAGCTGCGTATAGGGGTGGCGCGGGTGCGCCAGCAGACTTGCGGCGTCGCCGATCTCGACGATCTGGCCGAGATACATAACGGCCACGCGGCGGCACATATGGCTGATCACCGATATGTCGTGCGAGATGAAGATGTAGGTAAGATTGCGCTCACGCTGCAGCTCATCAAGCAGGTTGAGGATCTGCGCCTGAACCGAAATGTCGAGTGCCGAGGTTGGTTCGTCGAGCACGATCACATCGGGATCGGAAGACAGAGCCCGGGCAATCGCGATGCGCTGTCTCTGACCACCCGAAAACTCATGCGGATACCGGTCCAGCGTTTCCTCGCGCAGTCCCACCTTGGCGGCAAGCTCCACGGCCAGCCGCCGCAGTTCCATCGTCGATTTGCGCTGTCGCGCGAAGACCGGCTCGGTGATCACGCGCCAGACGCGCATGCGTGAATTCAGGGATGACTGCGGATCCTGAAACACGATCTGCAATGCGGACTCGTCGCTCGCGGCCGCGCCTGAAACAAGGCCTTCGCTCGGCTGAAGAAGCCCAAGCAGCACCTGCGCAAGCGTGCTCTTGCCGCAGCCCGATTCCCCGACAATGCCCAGCGTTTCGCCGCGCTGAACGTCGAGATCCACCCCGTTCAGCGCGTGGACATGCGATGTGGGTCTGCCCAGCCAGTCGGAGCCGGAGGGAAAGCGGACGCTGATGTCGGAAAGCTCCAGCACGGTGTCGCGTGTTTTGCTGCCGCTCATGCCGCATGCTCCTTCTCACACAGCCAGCAGGCCGATGCGCGGTTGTCCTCATCAAGCGAAAAGAGCGGAGGAATGGCGCTGCAGGCCTCGAAAGCGCTGTCGCATCTTTCACGGAAGGCGCAGCCGGTTGGCATGTCGGTAAGGTTTGGAACAACGCCGCGGATCGACCGCAGCGGTTGTCCCGGCGCCGCGCTCTCGGGAAGTGCGCGGATCAGAGCCTGCGTATAGGGGTGTTTCGGCGTGCGCAGCACCTCCCGTGTAGGCCCTGTTTCCACCACCGATCCGGCATACATCACATAAAGCCGGTCGCAGAATTGCGACACGACGGCCAGGTCATGCGAGATGAACAGAATGGCCGTGTTCAGCTCCCGGGCCTTCTGGCGCAGCAATTGCAGCACCTGTTTCTGAACCGTCACATCGAGTGCGGTGGTCGGTTCGTCGGCGATCAGGAGTTTGGGCGAACAGGCGAAGGCCAGTCCGATGAGAATGCGCTGTCGCATGCCGCCGGACAGCTCGAATGGATAGCGTTCGAGAATTTCCTCGGCATCGTTGATGCGCATGTCCGTCAGCAGCTTGATCGCGTGGAGCCTGGCCTCACGCTCGCTCAGCTTTGTGTGCAGCCGGATGACGCCGAGCATCTGTGCGCCGACCTTTTTGGTCGGGTTCAGGGCGGTCAGCGGTTCCTGAAAGATCATAGCAACATCGCGGCCACGCATTGATGCAAGCTTCTGCTCGCTGAGAGCGAGCATGTCCTGGCCGAGCAGGGTGATGCGGCCAGAACGAATCCTGAAGGATTCGCTCGGTAGCAGGCGCATCGCGGTCATGGCGGTGACGGATTTCGCGGAGCCCGATTCACCGACAATACCGACGATCTCTCCCTCCTGCACATGGAGGGAGACGCGGTTCACCGCGCTGACCGTGCCCTTGTAGACAGGGAATTCGAGAGACAGATTGTCGATATCCAGAACGGTCTTGCGCATATCAGCGTGCTTTCTGGCGCGGGTCGAGCATGTCGCGCACGCCGTCGCCGAAAAGATTGAAGCCGGTGGCGGTGAACAGGATCGCAAAGCCGGGGAAGCCCGAATACCACCACTGGTCGAGAATGTAGTTTCGCCCCGTCGCTACCATCGCGCCCCACTCGGCCGTGGGCTGCTGCGCACCAAGGCCAATGAAGCTGAGCGCCGAGGCGAGGAGGATCGTGCTGCCCAGGTCCAGCGTGCCCTGCACGATCACGGGAGAGAGCGTGTTCGGCAGGATATGCCATCGCAATATGTGCAACCGCCCCGCGCGGAACGTGTGGGCCGCCTTCACATAGGCCATCTCGCGAACGATAAGCGCCTGTCCGCGCACGAGCCGCACATAGAAGGGTATCCGCACGATCGCGATGGCAAGCGCCGCGTTGACCAGGCTGGGGCCAAGCGCTGCGGCAAGCGCCAGGATCAGCGCCAGCGAGGGAACGGAAAGAACCACGTCCATCAGGCGCATGATCACCGTATCCGTGCGTCCGCCGATCAGGCCGGACAGCGCCCCCAGAACCGTTCCCGTGAGGCCGGCCAGAAACACGACGAAGAAACCGACGGCGATGGACTGTCGGCCGCCAAAGAGGATGCGGCTATAGATGTCGCGACCGACTTCGTCCGTACCGAAGAAGTGCGCCATGGAGGGCGGTGCCAGCCTTGCGCGCAGGTCGATGGCGTTGGGGTCGTGCGTGGCGAAAACAGGCGCGAATATCACAACGATGAGAACCAGAACCACCATGATCAGGCCTACCATGGTGAGAGGGCTGCGCTTCAGCTGGTAGCCGAAATACCCGAAGTCGAATCTGGACCTTTTGGCCGTGCTTTGTGCTTCCGCCATCAGTTGACGCTCCTGATGCGAGGATCGATCACCATGTAGAGGAGGTCGACGGCCAGATTGACGAGGACATAGGCGAAGGACACCACGACGGTGAAGCCCATCACGGCCGGGAAATCCAGTGCCTGAATGGAATTGACCACATAGGCACCCATGCCGGGCCAGGCGAAAACCGTCTCAGTGAGAACCGCCCCATAGAGAAGATCGCCGAGAGCCAGCCCCATGACTGTGACCGACGGGATGAGCGCATTGGGCAGCGCCTCCCGGAAGATGACACTGCGGCGGCTGAGGCCATTGGCGCGCGCGGTGCGCACATAATCCTGCTGCAGCTCTTCCAGCATGGCCGAACGGATTTGCCGGGCGACCACGCCCAGATGCACGAAGCCGAGTGTAAGGGCTGGCAGGATGATGTGGCGGAGGGCGCTGGTGAAGGCCGTCATGTCGCCGGCAAGGAGAGAGTCGATCAGAAGAAAGCCGGTTATCGTGGGTGGGCGGGGTATGTCAGGATTTATCCGTCCGCCACCCGGCAGAATTCCCAGGTCGCCATAGAACAGGACAATCAGAAGAAGCCCGAGCCAGAAGGCCGGCGTGGAAATGCCCGTCACCGCCAGTGCGCGGACCAGATGGTCGATGGGCTTGTCGCGCCATACGGCCGAGGCAACGCCAAGCGGAACACCAACGGCTGTCGCCAGCATCAGCGCCACGAGCGCCAGTTCCATCGTCGCCGGAAAATAGAGTTTGAGGTCTTCTGCAACGGGCCTGCGTGTGCGCAGGGAGGTTCCCAGATCGCCGGAGAGAATGCCCTTGAGATAGATCCAGTATTGTTCGGGCAGAGGCTTGTTGAGCCCCATGTCTTCACGAACACGCTCGACGATTTCAGGGGTGGCCCGGTCGCCCGCAACCAGCATGGCCGGATCGCCGGGTATGAGATGCGAAATGGCGAAGGTGATCATCGACACGCCGACCACCACAAGAGCAAGGAAAAGCAGCCGTTTCCTTATCACATTCAGATATTGCACAGTTCACCTTCACCTGAATTCTGCTGGACGTGACCCGTGCACCGCCCCGGAACGGCCATTTGCTCCCGGGCGGTGCATGTCGTTTCAGCCGTGCATCACTTGCTCATGCCGGCGATGTTGTAGATGTCCAGGAGCATCGGGTTGAAAACGAACCCTTCGACATTGTCGCGCATGGCGATGCGGTAGTCTTTCTGGAAGAGATAGACGTAAGCCGCTTCGTCGGTGACGATCTTCTGCACCTCGGCATAGAGCTTCTCGCGCTCTGCCTGATCGCTGCTCAGCGCCGCTTCCCTCAGGAGCTCGTCGACCTTCTCGTTCGTGTACCAGGACCGGTTGCCGGCAAGGCCGTGGCGATCGGAATCGAACCAGTAGCTGGTGAACATGTAGGGGTCAGCGAAATCCGGGGTCCAGTTGCCCGTCGCCATGCCGAAATCGCCCGTGTCGAAGCGTTCGCGCATGGTGGCGTTGGCAAGCTTCTCCAGTTTAACGTTAAGCCCGATCTCGGCCAGATTGGCCTGGGTTGCGATGGCGATGGGCTCCCAGTTCGGGTCGACATCGGAGTAGAGGAAGGTGATCTCCGCGCCATCGGCCCCGGCGCTTGCGAGCAGTTCCTTGGCCTTGTCGACATTGCGGTTGTACTGGATGACGCTCTCGTCGCGTCCCCACATGCCATCCGGGATCGGGCCGTGCATCTGCTTGCCATTGCCATTGAGAATGCCGTCGATCAGCCCCTCATAGTCAACCGCATAGGAGATCGCCCTGCGCACGTCGGCATTGTCGAGCGGCGCCTTCTGGTTGTTCATGTAGAGATAGGTGACGCGCAGGCTCGGATAGTTCTGGACCGCGATGCCGTCCTTGCTCTCCAGCGCCTCGAGCTGGTCTTCCGGCAGGGCTTCGGCGATGTCCACATCGCCTGCCTCAAGCTGCAGTCGCCGCGCGGAAGCCTCACCGATGATGACGATGCGCATCTTGTCGATGGCGGGCTTGTCGCCGCCATAATGCGGATTGGGCTCCATTGTGATGGTCTGGCCGCGTTCCCAGTTGGCCAGGCGATATGGGCCCGAGCCGGCGGTGTTGGAGGCGAGATACGCCTTGCCGTCATCGTCTCCCTGTTCGGCAACCTTTGGGTTGACGATGGCAGCGCCATTGTTTGCCAGTGCATAAAGGAAGGGAGCGTAGGTCTCGCCCAGCTTGAACGAGACGGTCATCGGATCGACAACGGTCACTTCCACACCGCTCGGCAGCGCTTCCGAGGGGCCCTGACCAATGCGGAACAGCCGGTCGAAAGAAAACTTCACGGCATTCGCATCAACGGCAGTGCCGTCATCGAATTTCTGCCCGTCCTTCAGCTTGAAGGTCCAGATGAGGCCGTCTTCAGAGGCTTCCCAGCTGTCGGCGAGGTCGCCTGTCACGCTGGTCAGTCCTTTCCCGTCCTTCGTCTCATATTTCATGAGGCGCTGGTAGGCCGGGTAAGTCACGGTCCAGTCGTTGTTGTCCATCGTCACGGCAGGGTCGAGCGACTGCGGATCGGCCGGCTTGGCGATGACAAGCGTGTCGGCCGGCGCTGCCGCCAGTGTCGCGGTCGAACCGCCTGCCAGAACGGACAGGGCCGTTGCGCCGGCAAGAAACACCCTGCGCGATAATGTCAGGTTCATCATTTGCATACCTCCCAGAAATGCGTGCTTTTACATTGACGAAATCAGATCGTTTCCTCGTGCCAGAGCGACTGCGAACTCCGTTTCGGGCTGATACGCGCCGCCGGTTGTCCAGATCACACGCGTGATCTCCCTGTCGCTGTCCGGCACTTCTATCTCCCCCCCGAATTCGACAAGTGCAGCAAACCCCGAAGCGGCCGAAGGTTCAAGTCGCATCTTTTCAAGACGCCACATATGCGTGAGCCAGACCAGCAGGGATTCGTCGCTGACGGTGGCTATGCCTTCGACCATGTGCCGGGTCTCGCGGGCCACGAGCTGGGAAGCCTGCGCGACGGCCAGACCATCGGCGATTGTCCGGTTGTCCAGGCCGAAATCATAGACGCTGACCGGACGGTCCGTGCCGAGCGCCAGCTGCACCAGCATGCAGGGCGATGCGACGGGCTCGACATAAATGCAGCGCACGGCGTCTCCAAAAACGCGTTTCAGACCAAATGTGACGCCACCGGGCGCGCCGCCCACACCGCATGGCAGATAGACATGCAGCGGGTGATCGGCGTCCACGGGGATGCCGGCCTCTTCAAGCTGGTCTGCAAGTTCGCGCGCGGCCGCTGCATAGCCCATGAACAGCGTGATCGAGCGTTCATCATCGACAAAATGGCTGTCGGCCTGTCTGTCCGCCGCCTCGCGCGCGGCACACACGGCCTGCGAGAAATCGCTGCCATGCTCCACCACGCAGGCTCCAAGCGCGGTGAGCCGGTCTTTCTTCCACTGCTTGGCGTCGTGCGACATGTGCACTTCGACGTCGAAACCGAGCCTGCACCCGGCCAGACCGACGCTGTAACCCAGATTGCCCGTCGAACCGACGAGAAGCCGGTGCCTGGCAAAGAACGCTTTCGCCTCCGGCGTCGCGAGCTTCGAAAGGTCGTCGCCATCCTCCACAAGTCCGGCTTCCCGGGCAATGTCGACGGCGTGTGTCAGTACCTCGAACACACCGCCGCGCGCCTTGATGCTGCCGGTGGTCTGCAGGGCGTAATCGCATTTTGCGAGAAGTCGCCCGCGTTTCAGCCCGATCATCCCGGCTATCCGGGGCAGTTCCCGCAGGTCCGAACGATTGCGGCCGCCATCGGCCCTGGTTTCAGGAAACAGCTGGGCCAGAAGCGGGCCATACCATTCCCACGCGTCTTCGGCCTCTTTCACCATTTCGCCATCAAGCGAGCTTCGCGCCATCGCAGCGTCGACGGGGAGGACGTCCGGATTGCGCCACCATACCGGTGTGCCGTTCGGGAGACCGGGGGGCAAAGTCCCATCGTTCATGAGTTCTTGACCTTTCATCATTTGTCACACGCGCCGCCGGCGAGCGTTGCTCTGCTTCCCCGGACAGTCAGGCCGCATGGCTTCCCGCGCGCACGAAATGCGTGTCGGAAATCCTGTGCATGGGCCGTTGCACGGGCGTGTAATCGGGAGGGCGTACGGCGCTTGGAATCTCATCGACCATCAGGGTGCGCCGTTCCGGCCGGCGGCGCGGATCGGCCACCGGAACCGAGCCCAGAAGCTTGCGGGTATAGGGGTGCTGCGGGTTTCCGAAGACGGAGCGCCTGTCGCCAATCTCGACGATCTCGCCGAGATACATCACCGCAACCCGGTGCGCCACGCGTTCCACCACCGCCATGTCGTGGCTGATGAACAGGAGCGAAATGCCGAGTTCCGCCTGCAGGTCCATCAAGAGATTGATCACCTGCGCCTGAATGGTCACGTCCAGCGACGCCACTGCTTCGTCCGCGATCAGGAGCTTTGGATCGAGGGCGAGCGCGCGCGCAATGCAGATGCGCTGCCGCTGGCCTCCGGAAAAGGCGTGCGGATAGCGGTCGAGATGGGTTTCGTTCAGCTCCACCCGTTTCAGAAGTTCTGCTGCCTTCCTGCGCATGTCTGCGCGGGACCCGCCGGCACCCTGCACCAGCATCGGGTCGATCAGCGCGCGGGCGATGGTCATGCGTGGGTTCAGCGAGGCGAACGGATCCTGAAACACCATCTGCACGTGACGGCGAAATGACTGCAGCTTCTGCGACGATACGCCGACCGTTTCCTCGCCTTCAAAGCGGATGGAGCCGGAGACGGGGCGGTCGAGATGCATCACGGTGCGCGCGATGGTCGATTTCCCGCAGCCGGATTCTCCGACAAGCGCGAGGGTTTCGCCACGCGCGATGGAGAATGAAACATTCTCGACCGCGTGAACGCGCCCGGTGACCCGGCCAAACAGGCCCGAGCGCAGGTCGAAGCGGGTAACGAGGTTCTCGACCTCCAGAAGCGGCCGGGCACCTTGGTTTTGCGAAGGCCCGGTCATGCGCCTGCTCCGGCATTGCGGTCCCGCGAGAACTCCACGAGCGGGAATTTGGCGGGCATGTCCGTTTCCGCCATGCTGCCAAGCTGTGGAACGGCGGCAATCAGCGCCTTGGTGTATTCATGCCGGGGCGCCTCGAAAATCGAGAAAACGTCGCCCTGTTCCACAAGCGCTCCATTGTACATCACGCAGACGCGGTCGGCGACTTCTGCAACAACGCCCATATCATGCGTAATGAAGAGGGCGGACATGCCGATTTCCTCCTGGAGCGAACGCACCAGATCGAGAATCTGGGCCTGAATGGTGACATCAAGCGCGGTGGTCGGTTCATCCAGGATGAGAAGCGATGGCTTGCAGGAGAGCGCCATGGCGATCATGACCCTCTGGCGCATGCCTCCGGAGAACTCGTGCGGATATTGCTTCATCCGCCGCGCGGCATCGGGCACGCGAACGAGCTGCAGCGTTTTCAGCGCGATCTGTTCGGCCTCGCGCATCGACTTGCCCTGATGCTGGGCGATGGCCTCGCATATCTGCTCGCCGACGGTGAAGACCGGGTTGAGGCTGGACATCGGGTCCTGAAAGACGATGGAGACATCCGCCCCGCGGACATCGATCATCTTGTCCAGCGGGATGCGCGTGATCTCCATGACCCGTCCCTCGCGTCCCCGCAGCCTGATCGAACCTTCGGTGATCGTGGCCCCGTCATGCTCCGTGAGGCGCATCAGGGTCATGGCCGTCACGGATTTCCCGCTGCCCGATTCCCCGACGAGGGCCAGAGTCTCGCCCCGGTCGATGTGGAACGAGACGCCGCGCACGACTTCGATCGGCGTCTTGCTTTGCGCCGCAAAGGCGATCCTGAGGTTCTCCACCTCCAGCACCCGTTCGGCCGGCATTGCCGGTTCGGCGTCAACATGGCTCATCTTTCCGCCACCTCCCCTGGACAGGTCGCATCGCGTGATCGAGGGACCGTTTTGGCCAGATCGGGAGGCGAAGAGCGGGGCTTGTCAAGAGAGCCGGAAACGGGCGCAGGCGGGAAAGTCAGGCTTTGTCAGTGTTTCCGGGCGTTATGTTTTTTTTGCATAAATCATTCTGCCGCAGCTGGCCCGGCCAAATCCTGCCTGTCAGCCGTCCGTCGTGTTTCCCATGGCGTGATTGCAGGCTCGATTCCGTGCCAGAATGTTTCGAGATGCGGGCTGCGTGAGCCCTGCCGCCGGAACAGCTTCACCTCCATGTCGAGCTGAAGTTCCGGCCCGCCGATCTGGCAGAGTTCGCCGCGTTCGATGGCGTCCCTGACGCAGCACAGCGGCAGCCAGCCCACGCCTTCGCCGGCCATCACCATGCGCTTGATGCCTTCGGAAATCGATGTCTCATACACGGTTGCCAGTGGCAGGGGGCGTTCCTGGCGCGCATGGATGAGCGAAACCAGCTTGCCCAGATAGCCATCGTTCCAGGAGTAGGCGAGATAGGGAATGCGGCTTTCCTGATCGTGGTCCAGTGAATAAAGCGGCCTGCTTTCCGCATCAAGCGCGGAGACGGGCACAAGCGGATCAATGCCGAGACACACGGATTCGAAAGGTCCGGCGGTCAGAACCGGCGGGCCCTCAGGGTGGCTGTAGATGATCGCGAAATCGCTCCTGCCCATGGCGAGGGCTTCGACGCACTCGTAAAAATCGGTCGCCTGCATGCTCACCGGCAGCAGTGATCTGGAGGCATCCGCGCCCTTGATCCATTCGGGGAAAAAGAACAGCGCGATTGTGTGCAGCGCGCTGAAAGAAACCGGGTTCTGGCGGGTGCCCGCCTGCTGCTGGCAATCGTTGCGCAAGCGGTATAGCTCGCGAACCAGTTCCTGGCAGCGCGGCAGGAAGAGTGTCCCGGCCTTTGTCAACTGGACCGGATAGGTGCTTCTGTCGATGAGTTCCACGCCGACCCAGCGTTCCAGTGCCTTTATGCGGCGGCTGAAGGCCGGTTGAGAGATGTTTCGCGCTGCGGCTGCGGTCGAATAATTCCGCGACGCGACAATCTCAAGGAAGTCTTCCATCCAGATGAGTTCCAAGATGCTCTCCATGCAGTTTTTGCATAGTTCATCTATAAAGAGTATTAGACAGCCTGCAAAGCTCCCCCTACCGTTTGCGCAAAAATAAGCCCGCCCAAAGGGCATATGGTTCAGCGCAGAATCTGAATTGAGGGGAAATCCAATGCTCAAGAAAATCGCCCTGTTGGCCGCCTGTGCCGTGTTCGGCCCGGTCGGAATCGGCAATGCGCAGGTCAACAATCCCGGAACTCTGGTCTTTCTCTGGACTGACGGGATCCAGTCTCTCGACCCTGCCTATATCGGCAACACGCCGAGCACCTATGCTTCCTTGAACATGTACAACCGGCTTCTTGGCTATGACGGATCGAACATTTCCGAGTTCGTTCCTTCCATCGCCTCCAAGGTGCCGTCGCTTGAAAATGGTCTGATCGAGACGGGTGAAGACGGTTCGGTCCGCTACACGTTTCCGATCCGCGAGGGGATCTATGCGCACAAGGTCGGCCTCAAGGGCGCCGACGGCAAGATCGAGTGGCGCTACTACGACGAACTGAACGAGGAGGAGCGCGGGCGCATCGAGCCGGGTTACGGTGAGATCACCGCAGAAGATGTTCGCTACAGCTTCATGCGGGCGATCCTGCAGGGCGAATCCTGGATGGCCAATGCCGTGACGGAGATGGTGACGGCGGGGACCTATCCCAATATCCGCGCCTGGGCGACGGCGCTCGCCGGTGTCGAGAACTTCGATGATCTGGACGAGGCCGGCCTTGTCGCGGTGCATGATGCGCTTGCCGAGAAAATCACCGTCGAGGATGGCAAGCTCGTTCTCACGCTGGAGAAATCCTTCCCTGCCACGCTGGGCGTGATCGCCTTGCCCTACGCCACCTCGGTGATCGACAGGGAATGGGCTGTCGACCATGGAGCCTGGCCGGGCACGGCCGACAGCTGGGTGGAGTTCCACAAGCCGGACCTTGGCGAAAGCGCCTTGTTCGAACAGGCCAATGGCAGTGGCCCGTTCATGCTTGAAGAGTGGGATCAGGGTGAAAAGCGCCTCGTGATGAAGCGTTTCGAGGGCTATATGGATGGCCCGGCGCAGCTGGAGCGTGTTGTGCTGCGCTCCGTGCCCGAATGGACCACGCGACGCCTGCAGCTCGAAGCGGGTGACGCCGATGTGGTTGCAACGCCGGTCGAATTTCTCAAGGAGATGAAGACCCGCCCGGGCATCAAGGTTCGAGAGGGGCTGCAGAACATCTTCGGACGCAGCCTGTTCTTCATGTGGCCGGTTCAGGCCGATGGCAATCCGGCAATCGGCAGCGGCAAGCTGGATGGCGCAGGCATACCGCCGGACTTCTTCGGCGACATCGATGTGCGCAAGGGCTTCAACTACGCGCAGAACTACCAGCTTCTTCTCGAGCAGGTGAACCTCGGCAACACGGTGCAGCTGCGCGGCCCGACGGTTCGTGGCCTGATGGGCTATCGCGACGACAGTCCCGTCTACAGCTTTGATCCCGAGAAAGCCGAAGAGCATTTCCGCAAGGCCTTCGATGGCAAGCTGTGGGATGTCGGCTTTGAGATGACTGCGTACATGACGGAGGGCACGCAGTTGGCAAACGCAGCGCTTTCCGTTCTCCAGCAGAATCTGGCGCGCATCAATCCCAAGTTCCGCCTCAAGATCCAGGCGCTGCCCTGGGCCACGATCTCCGACCAGATCTACACGAACAACAATCCGAGCCTGCCCATGGCCTATATGGGCTGGGGGCCGGACTATTCGGATCCGGGTGGTCCGCTGGGCGCCGCCACCTACTATCTGGCCAGCACGGGTCTTGTTGCAGGGTTCAGCGGTGAGGGCTATCGCGAGCTGATGCGCAAGGAGTTCGACGGTCTGCTCGCAGAGGCGTGGGCGCTGAACGATCCTGACAAGCGCCGGCCAATCTATGAGCGGCTGCAGGAAATGAGCCATGAATATGCGACCACGCAGTTCCTGTGGGAGGACTACACGCATGTGGTCTCGCGCGACTGGGTGGATGGCTACGTGCACAACATGATGCTGTACGGCGCATGGGATTTCTACAAGGTCACCAAGTCTGAATAGACGCCACGATCCATGAGCCTCCGCGCGCTCAGCGCGGAGGCCGCCCGGTTTCGCTCCCCCGAAGACATGGATGCCATGCTGTATTATCTCCTGCGCCGAGCGGTGTTCATTCCCGTGGTGCTGCTTGCTCTCACTCTGATGATCTTCTCCCTGCAGATGATGTTGTCGCCCGTGCAGCGGCTCGCCGCTTATGCGCCCGGGCCGGAATTTCTGAAGGGGGGCAGCGCACAGATCGCCGCTCTCATTGAGAAATACGGTCTCGATGAGCCATTTCTCGTTCAGTACAAGGAATGGCTTGGCAATGTCCTGTCGGGCAATCTCGGCTGGTCGGAGACCGCGCGTGCGCCTGTATCCGAGGCGCTGCTGGACCTGTTTCCGGCAACGGTGGAGCTGGTCTTCTTCGCCTTCATCCCCAGCCTGTTGGGGGCCATCTGGCTTGGCACCAAGGCCGGCGTTCACCTGAACAAGGGCATCGACCACGCCATTCGCATCTTCACCATCATTGGCTGGTCGTTTCCGGTGTTCGTGTTCGGCCTGATGATGCTGCTGATCTTCTACGGCACGCTGAACTGGTTTCCGCCCGGCCGTCTCAGCCAGTGGGCGGAAGTGGTGGTGGCCGGCGACGCCTTCACCCGCTACACCGGTGTGAACACGCTGGATGCGCTGCTCAACGGCAATATGGCGGTGTTCTTCGACGCTATACGGCATCTGATCGCGCCGGTCATCACGCTCACCTATGTCAACCTCGCCAGCATGACGCGGGTGATGCGCACCAGCATGCTGGAGACCCTGCGACAGGACTATATCCGCACGGCGCGCGCCAAGGGGCTTCCCGAAAAGGTCGTTCAAAACAAGCATGGGCGTAGCAATGCGATGCTGCCCGTGGTCACCATCGCCGGCATGGAGCTGGCCTACATGATGGGGGGCGTCGTGATCACTGAAACGATCTTCGACTATCATGGCATTGGCAGGTTTGCCGCCGATGCCGCGTCCAATCTGGATTTTCCCGGCGTGCTCGGCTTCGCGCTCTATTTTGCGCTCGTTCTGGTCGTCATCAATCTGGTCGTGGACCTGCTCTATCCGCTGCTCGATCCGAGGGTGAAGCTGGCATGACCGTGCTCCGTTATCTCCTGCGCAATCCGCTTTCAATGTTCGGCATGGTTCTGTTGGTCGGCTTTGTCGTGGTGGCGCTCTTTGCGCCGCTCCTGGCGGTTCCCGAACCCTATCAGATCAGCCCTTACGACACGCCGCGCGCCGGCTTCTGGGCGCAGCCGCAGCCACCCTCCGACGAACATCCGTTCGGCACGACGCAGGGCCAGTTCGATATCTATTACGGCCTGGTCTGGGGCACCCGTACGGCTTTCAAGATCGGCCTTGGCGTCGTTCTCATTTCCGTTTTCGTCGGTGTGCTCATCGGTTCTGTCTCCGCGTTCTACGGCGGTCTGGTCGATGAAGTGCTGATGCGCATCGTCGACGTCTTCATGGCCGTTCCCATTCTCATCGCTGCAATGGTGCTCACGGCGCTGCTCGGCAAGGGGCTGGTGCCCATGATCATCGCGCTGAGCGCGTTTGGCTGGATGAATTATGCGCGTGTCGTGCGAAGCGAAATCCTTCGCGTGAAGGAGATGGATTTCGTGCATGCGGCGCGTGCCTATGGCACGAGCGACAGGCGTCTTATCCTCCAGCACATTCTTCCCAACACCTTCTTCCCGGTTCTGGTTCTGGCAACCATGGCGACCGGCTCCATGGTTCTGGCCGCCTCGGCGCTCAGCTTTCTCGGGGTCGGAACGGAAGAGGGCTATGCGGACTGGGGCCAGTTCATCGCCTATTCGCGCAACTGGATCGTTGGGCAGGGCGATAACCCCTTTGCCTATTGGTACACGCTGTTTTTCCCGGGCATGGCGATCTTCCTCTTCGTTCTCTCCTGGAACCTGGTCGGAGACGCATTGCGCGACATTCTCGATCCGCGGATCGCAAAATAGGGGGCAATCTTGAGTTCAGATGTGACATCGCTCGCGGAGCGTTTTGAGAAGTTCGTCGCCTATGAAGTGGAGGACAAGGCTCTCCCTTCCGTGTCCTATGTGCTTGTCGACCGGGATGGCGTCCTGGCGAGCGGGCATGTCAGGCGCAGCGATCTGGACCATGCGATGGGTGAGGATACGGCCTTTCGCATCGGCTCACTGACGAAAATGTTCACGGCGCTTGCGCTGATGCAGCTTGCAGAAGCGGGCAAGGTCGATATCGATGCCGATATCCGGGAATATCTGCCGGAATTTTCACCGCACAATCCCTTCGACAACGACCCGTCCGGGCCGCATGGCAACAACATCACGCTGCGCAAGCTGATGAGCCACACCTCCGGTCTGGTGCGTGAGCCGAAGAGCGGACACTATCTTGATTCCCAGCGCCCGGTTCTGTCCGAAACGGTGCGCGAACTGGCGGAATCCACCCTGAAGGAAGACCCCAGCGCGGGCGTTTTCCGCTATTCCAACGCCGGCATTGCAGTCGTCGGGCGGGTGGTCGAACTCGTGTCCGGCTGCGATTTCAACACCTATGTGGCGGATCATCTCTTCCGCCCGATCGGTATGTCTAACAGCGCTAACACCGTATCGCCGGAACTTCTGGCGCGGCTTGCGCCTGCGTGGATGTGGACCATGGAAGCGGATGTTCCCGCACCCGTCTTCGATCTCGGCGGTTCGCCCGCCGGCAACATCTATTCGACGCTGTCCGACATGGGGCTCTTCGCCCGCACGCTCCTTCGTGGTGGCTTTACGTCTGACGGCGCCTCGATCATCTCGCCTGGAAGCCTGACGCGGATGTGGATGCCCGTCGGAGAACGGCCGCCGGGCTATCGCGGTGACCTGAAGGGTTATGGCCTTGGCTTCGGACTGGGAGAGGTGGATGGCTGGATGTCGATTGGCCATGGCGGCGCGGTCTATGGTTTTGCGACCCAGATGACGCTTCTGCCAGCTGCCGGTCTCGGTGCGCTGATTTTCTCGACACTGGATTTCAGCAACCAGATCGCCAGCCGGTTGACCGTGAAGGGGCTGCAACTCGCACTGGCTGATCGCAAGATGGGGGCGGCGCCGGTGCCGCCGAAGCCACGCACGCCTCTGGCTCCCGAAGAGCTGGAGGACCTCGTTGGCCATTATGCCGAGCAGGATGCGACCGAGGGCGAGGCCGTGGAAGTGCGCGCAAGCAAAGGGCGGCTTTACCTTATGGGTGATGGCGTGCCGCTGGAACTTCGCCGCGTCTCAGGGGCCGATTTCCGGATCGATGGCCGCATCTACGGAGAGGGCGCGGATTACGCACATATGGATGTCGCTTTCCCGGCGCAGGACGAAATGCGCTGGAAAGACAAGGAATGGCGGAAAACCCCACCCTGTCAAAGTGAAGTTCCGGCAGAAATTGCGCCGCATCTTGGCGATTACGGGCCGGACTTCAACGTCACCAACCTGTTTTACGCCAATGGGGGGCTCAAATGCCTGATCGAATATTTCTGCACGCATGCGTGCGAACCGGTTGGTCCGGGTCGCTTCAGGATGCACGGCATACTCTATGACAATGAGCTTCTGGAACTCGATGCCGTCAATGAGGAAGGCAGGCGGGGCATTCGTGTCGGTCAAATGTTTCTGGAGCGGCGACCCTGAGCGGTCACGAGGGTATCATGTCCATTTCGCATATCGAGATTTTCAAGGCGGGATTGCCGCTCAAGCGCCCGTTCCGGATCGCCATTGGCGAGACGAGCGTTACCGAGACGATTTTCGTCAGGGTGCATACGGATGACGGCCTCTACGGGCTCGGGGAGGCCAACCTCTTTCGGCCCGTGGCGGGCGAGACCCGGGAGGCCGCGCTGGCCAATGCGCGCGATCTGGCGCAATGGCTGATCGGCCGGGACCCGCTGGATATTGACGGTTGCGTCGCCGGCATGCGCGCCTTCCTGCCGAACAACGCCACGATCCGTTCGGCTTTCGACATGGCGCTTTACGACCTTCTGGGAAAGACGGCGCAATTGCCGCTATACGCGGTTCTGGCGGGGCCAAGGCGAGAGATCGTCACCGACAACACGGTGGGCATCGATACGCCCGAGACCATGGCTGCGCACGCTCTTGAGTTCCGCGAGCGCGGCTTCACGGCGGTCAAGGTCAAGCTGGGCGCGGGCGTTGCGGAGGATGTGGCGCGCGTCGCGGCGATCCGCGACGTTCTGGGGCCGGACATCGCCATTCGGATCGACGCCAATCAGGGCTGGGACCGGGTGGAGGCGCTTCAGGCGCTCAGGCGATTGTCGGCCTTTGACATCCAGTATTGCGAACAGCCTGTTGCAGCCTGGGATTTCGAGGGTCTCGCCGCCGCCCGTTCGCTTGGAGCGATCCCCATCATGGCCGATGAGGCGCTTTTCGACGAGCACGACGCCATGCGCCTCGTCACGACCGGAGCCTGCGATTATTTCAACATCAAACTGGCGAAGTCTGGCGGAATTCACGTGGCGCTGAAAATCAACGCCCTGGCTGAAGCGACAGGCATAAAATGCATGGTCGGCTGCATGACCGAGACCCGTCTGGGGCTCACCGCTGCCGCGCATCTGGTCTCGTCACGCGGAAATATCGTTTTCGCGGATCTGGACGGCGCAGACATGCTGCGTGAAGATCCGGTCGTTGGCGGCATGGTCTATGGCGAGGGCGGGCGCATTATGGTGCCCGATGCTCCGGGACTTGGCGCTGATCTGGATGCCGGTTTCATCGCCGGTCTTGAATGCGAAACCATTGGGCGGAATGCAGAATGATTGTTGAGGAGCCACTGGACGCGCAGGACAGAATGGATTCGCCCATCGGCGCGCGCATGCGCATAGGCGGCCGTGACGTCGATTACTTTTGCGGAACCAGTTACCACGCCCTTCATGGGCATCCCGTCGTCATTGAGGCGGCGGTGCAGGCATTGCGGACGTATGGGCTCGGCCCGGCCACGCGCGCCGACATGCCGGTCTATACGGAGACCGAAGCGCTGGTCTGTCAGCATTTCGGCTGCGATGCCGCAGCCTATGTGGCTTCCGGTTATCTCTCCATAATGGCGCTTCTGCTCGCCCTGCGTGACGATTACGATGTGGCCTTTGCCGATGAACGATCCCATTTCAGTGTGAATGACGCGCTGAAATGCGCCGAGCGGCCGGTTGTCCGTTTCAAGCACCGCGATCCGCAGCATCTTTCAGAGCAAATGCGCCGTCATCTAAAGCCTGGGCAGGTGCCTGTCGTGGTGAGCGATGGTGTGTTCCCGTCAACCGGTGCGCTCGCTCCGCTCGATGCATACGCCGATATTCTGGAAGCCTGGCCGGGCGGGCTGCTCTGCATCGACGATTCCCACGGCGTTGGGGTTCTCGGCGGCTCGGGGCGTGGAACGCTCGAGCATTTCGGCCTTGAAGGGGACCGTGCGTTTTGCGCCGGCACGCTCAGCAAGGCGTTTGGCGGTTTTGGCGGCGTCGTGCCGGCAAGTCGTGCGCTTGCGGAGAAAATCGCGACCAAGGGCGGTGTCGTCGCTGGCGCGTCGCCTCCGCCGGTTCCTGCTGCGGCTGCGGCTGGTGCGGGGTTGCGGCTTTTCATGGAAAGCCCGGCCATGCTCCAGTCACTGCGCGCGAATGTGGCGCATATGCGTGCTGGCCTCGCCGAGCTGGGGCTCGCTGTTCCGCAGACGCCCGTGCCGATCTTCAATGTTCAGGCGTCGGTCGATCTGAAGCAGGTGAGCGAGAAGCTTCGCGCGCGCGACATCGTGGTGAAGCATGTGAGCGCCGGCGGTTACTCGGATGCGCCGCCGGTGGAAACACTCAGGATCGCGGTCTTCTCCAGCCATACGCCGGAGCAGATCGATGGTCTGCTCGCCGGCCTTGCCGCATATCTTTGACGCTGTCTTGTTGACGAGAGCGAAAGCCAGCCAGCTTTAGCACGGCTGGCTTTCCATCATCAGCACTCGGGCGCGCGGAGCGCTTTGTAGACGCGGCTGGTCGGGGCGATGCCCATCGTGTCCGCGCAGAAGGAAACGGCGTCGAGAAGCGGATCGAGCGCGATGCCGGTCTCCATGCCTTGACCGTTCAGAAGATAAACGACATCTTCCGTCGCCACATTGCCGGCTGCGCCGGGGGCAAAGGGGCAGCCGCCGAGGCCGCCCGCAGCCGCATCCACGGTACGAACGCCGAGCCTCACCGCTTCCCAGACATTGGCGACGCCCATGCCGTAGGTGTCGTGGAAATGGGCCGCGATTTCATCCATTGGAACGTTTTTCGCGACCGCTTCCAGCACGGCGGCAATGCGCGCCGGTGTCGCCTTTCCGAGCGTTTCGCCAAGGGCGATCTCCTGGCAGCCCATCTCGCGCAGGGCCTTGGCCACAGGGGCGACGGCCGTGGGGGCCACCTGGCCGGCATAGGGGCAGTCGGTGATGGTGGAGATGTAGCCACGCACGAACACGCCCGCGTCACGCGCCCGCGCAACGATGGGCGCGAAACGCTGAAGAGAGGCGCTGACCGTGGAGCCGATGTTCTTTTCCGCAAAAGCATCGCTAGCAGCCGTGAAAACGGCGATGCCGCGCGCGCCTTCTTCAAGCGCCTGTTCCAGCCCCCGCTCATTTGCAACCAGCACCATGTCGCCGGCGCGTTCTGGCGCGCCGACGGCTTTCATGACATCCGCCGTGTCCGCCATGCGCGGCACACGCTTTGGCGAGACGAACGCGCCCACCTCCATCCGCGTAATGCCGGCGCGGCGCAGCTGCTCGATCAGTGCGATGCGGTGGGCGGTTTCGATGTGTTCCCTGCGCGCCTGCAACCCGTCACGGGGCGCAACCTCGACGATTGAGACGCGCGTGCTCACTTGTCGCCCCGGATGCGCTTCAAAATCTCTTCGGCCAGATCCTGCCGCACCTTGCCGAGGGTCTTGAGTTCGCTCGCGACCAGATCGATCTCATCACCAACCGCACCGACCATCAGAGCGACATTCTGCGCATGCAGCGCCATGTGTCCCTTCTGGATGCCGGTCGTGGCAAGCGCGCGCATGGCGGCGAAGTTCTGGGCAAGACCGATGGAAACCACGATGCGGGCCAGTGCATCGGCCGTTTCGACGCCGAGCAGCTTCAGATTGGCCTGGGCGGTCGGGTGGATCTTGGTCGCGCCGCCGATCAGGCCCACGGCCATCGGCATCTCCAGAATGCCGACCAGATTGCCGTCTGCGTCCTTTTCCCAGCGCGACATGGAGCGATAGCGTCCATCACGCGCGGCGAAGGCGTGCGCGCCGGCCTCGATGGCGCGGGTGTCATTGCCGGTTGCCAGCACGACAGCGCTGACGCCGTTCATGATGCCCTTGTTGTGGGTCGCGGCGCGGTAGGGGTCTGCATCGGCGAAGCGGTAGGCGGACAGCATGTCGTCGCGCACCTGTTCGCCGCCGATCTCTTCGAGCTTCCATACGGCGCGGGCGCGCACCACGCGCCGGTCTGCCAGATTGGTGAGAATGCGCAGCAAGGTGCGCGCGCCGGTCCAGTCGGCGAGCCGTGGGGCCAGCGCCTCGGCCATGCTGTTGACCGCATTGGCGCCCATTGCGTCGCGCGTGTCGACGATGATGTGCACGATGGTCATCGGCCCTTCATCACTCGCAATGACCCGCACATCGATATCGCGGAAACCGCCACCGAATTTAACCAAAAGCGGGTCGGTTTCGTCGCAAATGGCCCGGATTTCTTCGATTTTCTCGTAAACCTTCAGGCGCACATTTTCGGGGTCGCTTGCGCCCAGAAGCTGGATCTGCGCCGCCATGACGGGGCCGCTGCCGGAGGTGAAGAAACCGCCGGTGGAGCGGCAGCGCTTGGCTGCGTTGCAGACGGCGGCGACGACGGAGGATTCTTCGGTCGCCATCGGGACCAGCATTTCGCGCCCGTCGACAATCATGTTGGTGGCGATGCCCACCGGAATGGCCATTGTGGTGATCGCGTTCTCGACCATACGGTCGGCGAGTTCGATCTGACCTTCGGCTGCTGCGGTGAGGCTTGAAATGGCCTCGTTTCCAAGCTGCGCCTGCCGGGCAACGGCCTGGAGGCGCTCTGCCGGGGGCATCTTGTGAAGGCCTTCAATACGGGACGATTGGACGTCGCTCATCATGTGTCCTGTTGTTACTGAATCATGGTTTTGGGGAGCCAGAGCACCAGCTCCGGGAACAGCGCGCAGATCAGGATGCCGAACGCCTGAAGAAGCATGAAGGGAATGATGGCCCGATAGACCGTTCCCATGCCGATACCGGCCGGTAGAACGCCTTTCATATAGAAGAGCGTGTAGCCGAAGGGCGGCGAGATGTAGGCCATCTGCGCCGACACGAGGAACAGGATGCCGAACCAGAGCCTGTCGAAATCCAGAAAGTCGATGACCGGCAGGAAGACGGGCACGCAAAGGAGAATGATGCCGATCTCGTCAAGGAACATGCCGAGGAAGAACAGTATCGCCAGCATGACGGCCAGCACGACCCAGCGATTGGCGTCCATGTCCTGAATGAAGCCGAGCAGGAAATCCGCGCCGCCCGTTCCGGTGAAGATCGCGACGAAGGCGCGCGCACCGATGGTGATCCAGAGGATCATGGTCGTGACCTTGACCACGTCCATGCCAACCCCGCGCAGAAGCTCCCAGCCGAAACGGCGTTCGATCAACGCTGAAACGAAGGCCAAAGCAACGCCCACGGCGGCTGCTTCGGTCGGCGTGGCGATGCCCATATAGATGGTGCCCAGAACGCCAACGATGATGAGCATCGGCAGCACCAGCGACTTCAGCGCGGCAATGCGCATGGCCCAGGTGATGTCTTCATTCTCTTCCGGACGCGGCGCAATCGACGGGTTGAGCGCTGCACGCAGCACGATGTAGCCGATATAGAGCGAGGCGAGCAGAAGACCGGGTATCACGCCGGCGATGAACATCTGCCCGATCGAGGCCTGCGCGGTGACCGCGTAGACAATGGTGATGACCGATGGCGGGATCAGGATGCCCAGCGTGCCGCCGGCGCAGATCGTGCCAATGGCGAGTTCCGGCTGGTAGTTGCGCTTGAGCATCGAGGGCAGGGCAAGCATGCCCATGGCGGCGACGGCTGCGCCGACAATGCCGGTCATGGCGGCGATGATCGTACAGATGGCGATGGTGCCGACGGCAAGCCCGCCGGGCAGGCGGCGCGACCACAGTTCCATCGCCTTGTAGAGGCTCTCGATCACGCCCGAACGCTGCAAAACGCTGGCCATCATCACATAGAGCGGAATGGCGAGCAGCGATTCCGACTGCATCGTGTCAAAGAGATTGAGAACGGTGACGGAAAGGGCCGCCGGTCCCCAAAGGGTGATCGTGAAGACAAGGGCGAGCGAGCCCAGCGTGAAGGCGAGCGGAAGACCGGTCAGAAGCAGTCCGACCAGACTTGCGAACATGATCACCAGAACGAGTTCGGAGCTCATGGGCGCGCCTCCGTACGTGCATCATTGCGCAGGGCGGACACCGCCTCGACCAGCGCCTGTGCGCACAGCATGACAAAGGCGAAAGGCACTACGAATTTCAGCCACCAGATGGGTGGGTTCCAGGCAGAGAAGCTCGTCTCTCCGAGCGACCATGCATTGACGGCCAGAGGCCAGCTCACGGCGGCGAAGACGGCCGCGAATACCGCGATCACGAGAAAGGCGAACACATTGAGCACGCGCTGAACGGGAGCAGGGGCCTTCTCGCTCACGATGTCGACCGCCACATGTCCGCGCAGATGCAGCAGATACGGGCCGGCCAGCATGAAGTGCGGGCCGAAGACGAGCGTACTCGCTTCCATGGCCCAGACGGTGGGCGCATTGAAGGCGTAGCGCGCGATCACCTCATAGAGGAGCATCGGCACGACGGCGAAGATGATCACCGCAGCGATAACGAAGAGAACCCGGTTCACACCGGTGACGAAGGCGTAGACTGCCTGCATGGAAATGACATTGAGCCTGAGGGTCGATAGCGGGCGGCGCTGTGGCCGCCCGCCTGGAACAAGGATCAGATAAGACCGAGCGACTGCATGAAGCCGATCTGGCTGTCGACGATCTTGGTCGCCAGCGGATCTTCCTTCGTTGCGGCTTTCCAGGATGTGACGGCCTTGGAGCGGGCCTCTGCGACATCCACCGGATCGAGGTAGATGACCTCGACGCCCTGCTCGCGATATTTGTCGAGCACCTGGCTGTTCTGCACGATGATGCGCTGACGCAGCGAGCCCGAAATCTCGCGGGCTGCGACGGCAAGGGCTGCCTTGTAGCTTTCCGGCAGCGCGTCATAGGCGGCCGAATTCGCCACATAGCTGGTGGCCGTCGTGGGCTGGTGAACGCCCGGCAGGATGATGAACTTCGCGACTTCTGCGAGGCCAGCCTCGTAGTTGGCCGTGAGGTCGCCACGGTCTGCAAAGTCGATCAGGCCCTTTTCAAGACCGGAATAGACTTCGGCCGTCGCCATCGGCGTGACCGCAACACCCAGATCGCCCATCACCGCAGAAGCGAGGCCCACAAAGCGGCCCTTCTTGCCGGCCATGTCGGCAATGCTCTCGATCTTGACGGTCGAGTGCATCGGCTCTTCGCCATAGACGGTCGGCGCGATGTAGGTCAGGCCGGCCTTGCCATAGGCTTCACGGGCCATTTCAAGACCGCCGAGCTCATAGAACCAGGCTTCGTACTGGTCGGGATCCGGGAAACCGAACGGAATGGTCGAGGTGAAGGCGAAAGACGGGATTTTGCCGGCTTCATAGCCGTCAAAAGTCTTCATCAGCTGGAATGCGCCGCTGCGAACCGCATCGAACGCCTGATTGGCCGGCACGAGCTGGCCCGCCGAGAACAGCTTGATCTCGAACTGGCCGTCGGTCAGCTCCGAGACACGCTCGACGAACTTCTTCTCGAACTCAAACGGCGTTGTTCCGCCGTCCCAGAGCGCCTGCATGCGCCACTGGACTGCTTCTTCTGCGCGCGCCACTGCGGGCATAGCCAATGCTGCTGCACCGCCCAATGCGGAAGCCGTCAGAAAACGGCGTCTTTTCAAATCGGTCATTGCTTCCTCCCAAGACAGCATGTTTGTTCATAAGCGCAAATTGTCCTAAAATGAATTGGGACAATCAAGGGACAGTTTGACGCAAATTGGCGATGACTGTCCCAGCAGGAGGAGTGGGACAATAAGCGATGACTGAAAGCGATACGCGCCTCTCTCGCGTCGACCGCATTGTCCAGCATGTCAGCGGGCTGCTCGCCGCCGGAGCCTATAAATCGGGTGAGCGGCTGCCTTCCGTGCGCCAGGCCGCGCGGGAGCATGGTGTTTCCAAAAACACCATGGCGGAGGCCTATGACAGGCTGGTTGCGCGGGGGCTGCTGGAGGCACGCGCCGGGTCTGGCTATTACGTCGCGCAGTTTCAGATCGACCGCCCCGCACCGCCCGCGCCGCATGTGGCTGCGGCGGTGGATGTGGTCTCGCTCCTGCGCGAACAGCTCGACCAGCACTATGAGGTGCGGCCGGGCGACGGCAGACCGCCGGCCTCGTGGATGGAGGGGGCAGAACTCAAACGGTATTTTTCCAGTTTCAGGACTGCGGATCCGGCTGCGGTGGATTTCGGCTATGGCAGTTCCTGGGGCTATGCGCCGCTGCGCGAGCGCCTTCGGGTTCTGCTTCTGGAGCGTTCGATCACCGCCCAGCCGGACGGGCTTCTTCTCACGCATGGGGTCAATCACGGGCTCGACCTGATCATCCGGCATCTGATCGAGCCGGGTGACACGGTGTTCGTCGATGATCCGGGCTATTACCCGCTTTTTGCAAAACTGACGCTCGCCAAGGCGCAGATCATCGGCATTCGCCGCAGCCATGACGGGCCGGATCTGGAAGATCTGGCCGCGAAGCTGGCGCTGCATCGGCCCAAGGTCTT
This sequence comes from Nitratireductor sp. PBL-C9, assembly GCF_050877045.1. Taxonomy (NCBI): domain Bacteria; kingdom Pseudomonadati; phylum Pseudomonadota; class Alphaproteobacteria; order Hyphomicrobiales; family Phyllobacteriaceae; genus Nitratireductor; species Nitratireductor sp. PBL-C9. Next base: position 372,819 of record NZ_JBPAXW010000001.1, on the reverse strand, counting down.
TTTCACGCAGTCTCTCGCCCACAACCCCACCGGCAGCACATTGTCGCCGGCGGTTTCGTTCGGCCTCATGCAGCTTGCGGAACGCTGGGGCTTTCTGCTTGTGGAGAACGATGCCCTGGCCGACATTCTGCCCGCGACATTGCCGCGGCTTGCCTCCCTCGATCAGCTCAACCGTGTGCTCTATGTCGGCACCTTCTCGAAAACGCTGTCGGCCAGTCTGCGCTGTGGTTTCGTCGCCGGTCATCCTTCCATTATCGGGGCGCTCGGCAATCTGAAGATGCTGACCACGGTGGCCACTTCCGACTATGTGGAACGATTCGTGTTTCATCTCATTCAGGGCGGGCAGTATCTGCGGCATCTGCGAAAGCTGAGATCGCGCGTCGAGGAAGCGCACAAGACCTCGCTTGCGCGGCTTGAGGCGCTGGGGCTGACAGTTCGCAAGAGTGTCTCGCCGGGCTTTTATCTCTGGGTGGAGTTCCCCGACTCGATTGACGAGATGGCGCTCTGCCGTGCGGCCTCTGAGGAGAGCATATTCCTTGCGCCGGGCAGCGTCTTTCGGCCGGGCAGGCCGACGCAGGGCAGGGCGGCGATCCGGGTGAATGTCGCCTATGGGACGCATCCGCGCTTCCTTGCGTTTCTGGCGGATCAGCTGCGAAACGCTCCGCGCGCGTAAAGACGATGTGAGCCGGACTGTCAGGAGTGTCCCGGGTCCAGAGTCGCTTCCGATTGCAAGTTCGCGGCGCGTCTTCGATAAGGGCGCTTCAAGATGCTTCGGCCTCGCCGCAAATGCATCTCCCGTCAGGATGGCGGGAGCGCGGTGGGGAATAGGACAACGCTGGTCCAGAGAGTTCTTTCATGGAAGGCCGCTTTGAGATGATCTCAACAGGCGAAGGTTCCGCCACGCTCGCCGATCAGGAACTCGGTCGGGATGCCCTGCGTCAACTCACCGGGTCGGGTACGCCGGTGGAGCTGTGTAACTGCGTTCTGGAAGACGCCGATCTCTCGCGGCTGGACATGGAGGGATGGCGTTTCGAGCAATGCAATCTCACCCGGACCTGTTTTGATGGCGCGCAGCTGGATGATGCCGCTTTTGTCGGTTGCCGGGCTGCGAAGGCCAGTTTCGTTGGCGCAAAAATGACCGACGCCCGGATTGAGGGTAGTGATTTCAGCAATACAAACTTTCGGCGCGCAACGCTCACATCGGCGGTCATCACTGGCTGCAAGATGCTCGGCGCGGACCTGACGGAAGTGCGCAGCCTTGAGCTTCAGCTCGAGGAAGTGCTCCTGAGAATGGCCACCCTGCCATCGTTCTCGTTTCGCAAGAAGGTGTTGAAGCGGGTCGATTTCGGCGAGGCGGACCTGCGGATGTGCGACTTTCGCGGGGCGACATTCGAGGGCTGTTCTCTGCGGGGCGCGAATCTGGCGGATTGCCGTTTCGAGCTTGCGGATCTGCGCGACGCCGATCTTGGTGAGATAAAGCTGACCGACGCCCGCCGCTTCAGGGGGGCGATGATCTCAAGGCAGCAGGCCGCTGAGCTTCTGGAACAGCTCGGGCTGCTGGTTTTCTGAATGGTCCCGATGAGCCTGGAAGAAGCCGCAGGGTTGCAGAACGTTTCGGAGAAGAGCTTCCGCGATGAGGTTCTCGACGATCTTGCGATCTTTGAAACCACTTTTTTTCGATGTGAATTCGTGAACTGCATTTTCGATGGCGGCCGGATCGGCCTGTCCACCTTTCACGACTGTCAGTTCATCGGCTGTTCGTTCCGTGACGCAAAACTGCAATCCTGCCGTTTCAGTGGAGAGGAGGAGACGCAGCGCTGCACCTGGTCGCGCTGCGACCTGTCGAATGCGGTTCTGTTGAAATGCGATGTCTCGCACAATGTGTTTGGCGACTGCCTGGGCTTCATGCTGCGTCTGGAAGACTGCGATGCGGGTGAGGCGCAGCTGAAGCTCGACGTTCAGCGACAGATCAACCATCGGCACATAATGGGTGGCTTTTCGTGCGTGCGCACGAAACTTCAGGACGCTGATCTGAATGGCCTCAATCTTGAAAGCAGCACGTTCGAGTTTTGCGATCTGCGTGGTGCGAACCTGACCGGCTGCAATCTCTCATCCGCCAGTTTTGCAGGCTCCAATCTCAATGGAACCCGGCTGACGCGTGCGGTTTTGACGGGGGCAAGCATCGCGCATGCGCAGATCGATGAGCTGGATCTGACCGAGGCGCTGACGACTGATGATCTGACCATCAGCCGTGACCAGCAGGAAAAGGTGCTGGCGCGATTCCGGATCAGGGTGCTGAATTAGGGTCAGGACCCAGTAATATTGATCATCTGAAAAATACTTTTACCGCTCCGGTGAGAGTTGATGGAAACGATGCAGGAAATGGCCAAAATCATCTGGCGTATGTTTCGGCTTTCGCGACGCTTTCGTAAAAAAACCAGTTCACTTGCCCTGTATGATGAAATAAATGTTTGTGAGTTCTGAGTTTGGCGAAGTTTTACGCTGAATCCCAGGGACAAGGGGTGGCCGGTGTCTGCCGGAGCGAGGGGGGAATATGACCGAACATTGTGCGGGCAGGAGTGGTGGTTTATCAGCTGCGCGCCTCTTCAGGGCCGCGCTGGCGGGTTTTGCCCTGTGCTCTGCGTCCGCTGCGGCGCAGGCCAGCGACATGCTTGGCGCGACAGAGGCCGAAATCCAGGATCAGCAGCGATGGCGGGTGATTTTCAGCCCCTATGTCTGGGGCGCGTCGCTCAACGGCACGGCGGGCGTTCTTGGATATAGCACTGATGTAAAAATGCCCTTTCATGAGATCTTTAAGAATCTCGATGTCGGATTGATGGGCAATCTGGAAGTCACGAATGGCACGTTCGGCGTCTATGTCGACGGCCAGTACGTCAAGACCAGCCAGGATGAAGACATTCTGGACAATGAACTGGCGTTGCAGGTCATCAACACCACGCTTGCCGCCGGCGCCTATTATCGCGTTTACGAGCAGGAGCTGGGTGGCGCGACGCTCTTTGGCAGGCCGCGCGTGTTTGCAATCGAGCCGACGCTTGGTGTTCGCTGGACACAGATAGACGCCAAGGTCGAAGTCGGGCCGATGACCGCTCGCCGGAAGGTACAGTGGACCGACCCGTTCATCGGCGCGCGGATGATCTACGACATTGATGACCGTTGGAATTTTGCGGCGGAAGCAGACATTGGCGGCTTTGGCGCCGGCACTGATTTCAGTGCGCACGGTCAGGCCTATCTCGGCTACCGGACCATGATCCGCGACGTTCCGACCATGTTCCGCGTCGGCTATCGCGTTCTGTATCAGGACTATGATGGCGGCGACAATGTCAGCGACTTCAAGTATCGCGTGACCCAGCATGGCCCGGTCGTCGGGCTTTCCATCACATTTTAGGGCGTTGTGCCGCCAGGGGAAACACCTGGCGGCACATGCCTGAAGACTGTGGAGGCCGGTCAGTCCTTGGGCTGATAGGTCATGGTCCGGGCAATGTTCTGCGCAGGGCGTTTTTCGCCGGCCAGAACCTCGAAGTCGAGGTGGTTTTCCGGCGGAACCAGCGGGCAGGTCACGAAATTCGTGAAGGCGCAGGGCAGTGCCACAGCGTAGTTGAAATCGATCCAGTCGATGCGGCTGTTGGTCTCGTCGGTGAACTGAAGTTCAATGACGCGGCCGGCGCCATAGGTCACGGGACCATTGGTCTTGTCGCGCACATGGGCGACCGGCTGTACGCCGTCCGGCGTGTCCTTGCCGATGAGAACGAGTTCGTGGCTCTTGCCTTTGTACTCGAAGGTGAAGGTGCCCATGCGCGGCGTGGATTCACGCACGCCTTCTTCCACGGTTTCGGCCTCGTAGTCGGTGCGTTCGCTCGGCGTGTAGACGCCGCGAATGCGCCATTCGGGATCGTAATCGAAAGCGGTGACGCCGGCGTCTTCCAGACGTGTGGCCTCAAGCGGGTCGCGCACGCGGACGCCGAAAAGCGGCTGGCCGTCATGCGTCGTGCGCAGAAGCGTTTCCACCTCGTTGCGGCCGAAATAGACCGGAAGGCTGTCGCCATGACCATAGGTCTGGTTGCGGCCCGGAATGATCTCCACCGGGCCCGTGGGGTATTCGCCGTCCACCGACAGGTTCGGGCCTTCGGCGGGCGGGGTGAACATGATGCGTCCGTCTTCCACCGACCACGTGCCCGGCAGAAGGTCAAAGGTGACGCCCTGATCGTCTTTCTCCAGCCAGTACTGCGCAACCAGCGAAGTCCAACCATACGGGCGGAACATCTTGGCGACGTGGGCATAGCGCCATTCGCGCCATTGACCTTCCAGGTGTTCTGTCGTGGGCATGTTCATCTTCCTTTCGAAGGATTCAGTTGTCTGCTTGCGCAAAAGAAAGTGGATGGACCGGCGTTTCAGCCGGCCGGGCGTGTGAGCTCGTCGAGGAATGCGAGGACACCGCGCCAGGAGCCTTCATCCGCCCGTGCGTTGCCCGATGGCGTGCCGCCATTCGTGTAGGGCACTTTCGAAACCGGGTGCTCGCGGCTCAACTGGGTCGAAGGCACGAAGGGCAGGTTGATCGCATGGCCGGCGTCATCGAAATCGAGATGACGGACGAGGTGCGGGTGGTCGTGCCGGTTGAGGGTGGAAACCACCATTTTCGAGTAGAGGCTCGATGGCCAGGCGCGGTCGTCGCGGCCCGAAACGAGCAGGACGGCGGCCTTCGTGTTCTCGATTGGAATGCGTGAGCGTGCGGCCAGATCGGTGTCCTTCAGGCCCTCGAAGAAGACGGAATGATGCCGGGTCGGTGGTGCATCGCCGCCCCAGGGGTGCCAGTGCACGGCCTTGTTGTCCTGCCAGAGATGGGTAAGCGGCTCACCGCCCCGGGTCCAGGTCACGCCCTGCCAGCCGCCACGCGCGGGATCGCCCGCACCCTGTGCGCCATGCACCATGGCGCCCGGCACATAGGCGATCACGGCGGAGATGAGATCGGGGAAGGTCGCGCCGAGGAGCAGGGAGAGTTCGCCACCGCGCGACTGCCCGGCAACCGCCACGAAACCGTCGCGCGGCTTGAGCGTACGGTGCGCCCAGTTGAGGCCGGTCTCCAGATATTCGAGCGGGGTTTCGGTGATGAAGGGCGACAGGCCCGGAGCCTTGAAATAGCCGAGCGCAAAAGCCTGATAGCCATGGGAGGCGTAAAGCGCGCCGCGCGGCTCGTTGATGCCGCCGCCGGAACCATTGAGCACCACCACGACGGGATGCGGGCCGGGGCCTGCGGGTGTGAACAGCGTGCCGACCAGTCCGTCTTCGCGGATTTCCTGCCGTTCCACGCCTTCAGCTGCGAGACGCTGGAGAAGCGCACCCTCTGCCTTGACGCCTGCGGCGGTTTCCGCCGTCAGCGCCGTCTTCAGCGGCTGCATGACGTCGTCAGGGAAAAGCTCCTGACTGTTGCTGTCGACCGGCTTCTGGCTCCAGATGAGGCCCATTGCCGAGATTTCCGCATAATCGCCGCCAACGGGCGCATCGCGCGTCAGATCCACCACGCCATCGGCATCGGCCATGAATGTCGCCTGGCTGTACCAGACAACGCCGCCCGCCCGCACTGTCCGCGCGGAGATCGCGACGAGTTCATCGGGCGCGAGGCCCGAGACGACGATGCGGCGGGGCTCGTCGATCAGGCCGTCAGCGGGGGTGACGGAAACAACGGGCGCGGAAGCAGGATTTGTCGTCATCTAGAGCACCATTTCTGCAAGAGGGGTGGTCAGCCATTTCCGGGCATTGGCGCGCAGAGGGGCTGAGCCGGAGGCACTCCGGCCGTGTCGGGAAAGGCGTGGCATTATCGGTTTGCCTCACCTGTCATGCGTGCGAGCTGAGCATCGAGGCGTTTTGCAAATTCATAGTCCAGCGCGGCTTCGGGCGAGCGTGCGCCGCCGCGTGGCCAGTGACCGCCGCTTCCGGTCCAGTCGCTTTTGAGAGCCGCGAGCCGGGCCTGCCAGTCGATGCTGTCTCCGGCTGCTTCAGGGTCGAAGGCAAGCAGGAACACGCCCCGGCCTTTCGGATCGTCGCGGCCACCGCCGGCGACACCGGCCAGAAGTTCGACCACGAGGCCAAGCAGAGAGCCAACCTGTCCGCCGCGCGGCAGAAGTGCGGTAACCTCGGAGGCGATGGTGGTCGGCTGTCCTTCGCCATTCAGCGCAATTCCCTCCGGCAGGGGAGCGCCGGTGCTGCGGGCGTTGCGGATGTCGGCCATGGTGGCGGTGCTGCTTGCCACGTCGATCACCACGCGGTCTGCGCCAGTGCCCATGGCGAGGGCGAACGGATTGGTGCCGATGACGGCGCGCGTGCCGCCATGGGCGGCGACGAAAGGCGGGCCTTCCGCTCCGGCGATTCCGACAAGGCCGGCATCGGCGAGATGGCGCACGAAGGGAGCAAGCCGGCCGAAGCCCCTGACACCACGCAGAAAGACGGCGGCGATGCCCTTTTCCCGTGCGGCTGTGGTGAGGTCCAGCGTGGCGCTCGCAACGGCAAGCGGTGCAAAGGAGGCCGAGCAGTCGAGCCAGCTTACGGTCTGCGGGGTTTCGGTAGTAGGGATGGGTGTGGCGTCCGCTGTCCACTCATCCAGCATGGCAATGCCGAAGCACGACAGGTTGAGTGCGTCGGCCTCGATCAGTGCTGCTGCGGCAAGTTTCGCTGCCGGAGTGTCGCCAAGCGCTGCCGAGAGCCGCGCAACTGCGTCGGGAAATGCGATCATTCGTCCATGCCCCGCGCTGCATTGCCGATCTGGACTTCGCCAGCGGACAGATAACCGAGCGTCATCAGGCGTTCGATCAGGAACGCCCGGCTGCTCTTGATGTGTTCGGCCTCGATGGCGGCGGCCCTTTCGCCATCGCCGGCCTCGATGGCGTCGACAAGCGCCGTGTGCTCGTCCGAGTGCTCGCCGATCTTGACCGAGAAATCGATTGCGAAGCGCAGAAGGCGTTCAAGCTCGTCGAACAGGGTTTCCGAGAGAGCGACAACGCGCTTGTTGCGGCTGCACTGCGCGATGGCGACGTGGAAGCGCCGCGCCACCTGCTGCATGGCCCCGATGTCGAGCGGTGTTGCATATTCGGCAACGATTTCGCGCAGCTCGGCGATGTCGGCCGGAGTGGCGTAGCGCGCTGCCTGCCGTGCGGCATGCGGGCCGATGGCCGCGCGCAGGTCCAGGATTTCGTGGACGGCCTGAAACGTGATGGTGGCCACGCGATAACCGCTGCGCGGCAGGATCGTCACGAGCCCGTCGGCCGCGAGCTTCTGCATGGCGTCGCGCACCGGCGTTTTCGAAACGTCGTAGTCACGCGCAATGGCGTTGGTGTCGAGCGTGGTGCCCGGTGCGAGTTCGCAGCGCACGATTTTCTGCCGGAGCGCAAGATAGATGCGCTCCGAGACGGGTGTGTGGGCGTTGGGGGCCGGGCCGGTGTCGACGGTCATGAGCCTCTTGTCCTCAGCCGATCAGTTCTTCGCCCAGGCTACGAAGTGCCGCTCCAGCGCCTCAAGGGCGAGGATGGTGAGATAGCCCATGACCGAAATCACGACGATGCCGACGAACATGCGCGAGACCGCAAAGGTCTGCCACGATGCCCAGATGAAGAAGCCGACGCCGCTGCGCGCACCGAGGAACTCGGCGGCTGCGATGATGATGTAGGACGAACCCGCAGCAAGCTTCAGGCCGGTGAAGATGCTTGGCAGCGCAGCCGGGAAGGCGATGCGCGTGAAGGTCTGGAACCGGCTCGCGCCTGCGTTCTTGGCGACATCCATGTAAATCTGCGGGGTCTGCAGGACGCCGCCCATGGTGTTGTAGAACATCAGGAAGAACACGCCGATGGCGATGACGACGAATTTGGATGCATCGCCGACGCCGAAGATCAGCAGGATCAGTGGGAGGATGGCGATCTTCGGCACCGGATAGAGTGCCGAGAAGATCGGACCGAGGATGCGGCGGGCAGGCTGGGACAGGCCCAGAATGAGGCCGAGCGTGATGCCCGGAATGGCGCCCATCATGTAGCCGATGCCCACACGGCGCAGGGTTGCGCCCATATGCTCGAAAAGCTCCAGGCTCACGATCATGCGCCAGGCGGTTTCGGCGATGGCGCTGGGAGCCGGGAAGAAGCGGCGGTCGATCAGGTTGAACTGGCTCGACAGCTCCCAGATCAAAAGGAGCAGAAGCGGGCTGAAATAGGACGCGAAGCGGAACAGTTTTTCACGCCGTGCCGGCGCTTTGAGCCGGCGGAGTTCGTCTTCTGTCAGTATCGTGGTCGCAGTGCTCATCTCATGCCTCCGCAGGAGAGGCCAGCAAGCGCCAGACCTCGTAAGTCATATCCCAGAAACGCTTGTCGCGGCGCATCTCCACAACGTCGCGCGGGCGTTCGAAGGGGACGCGCATGTCGGCGACCAGCCTGCCGGGGCGCGGCGACATGACGAGAACGCGATCCGCCAGCGTCAGCGCTTCATCGACACTGTGCGTGATGAAGACCACGGTCTTGCCGGTCGTTTCCCAGATTCGCAGCAATTCCTGCTGGAGAACCAGGCGCGTCTGCTCATCCAGTGCGCCGAACGGCTCATCCATCAAGAGGATGTCGCGGTCGTCGACAAGAGCGCGCGCCACGGAGACGCGCTGCTTCATGCCGCCGGAAAGCTGATGGGGAAGGGCGTTCGCGAAGTCGGTCAGGCCCGTCAGCGTCAGCATTTCGCGCACACGCGTCTCCTGCTGTGCGCGGGGCACGCCTTTGAGGCTCAGAGGGAACGCGATGTTCTGCGACACGGTCAGCCAGGGCAGCACGGACGCTTCCTGGAAAACCATCGCCGGCGGCGTCGAACTGTGCAGCTTCACGGAACCGCTCAGCTCGTCCTCAAGGCCGGCGAGAATGCGAAGAACCGTGGTCTTGCCGCAGCCACTGGGGCCAACGATGCACACGAATTCGCCGCGTTCGACCTCAAAGCTGACGTCGGAGACGGCCACGGTCACGCGGTCGTCCTGGCTGTCGTAGAACGCTTTGGTCAGATGGCTGACCTCGATGGCCGCTCCGGCGGTCTTCGCCGGAGACGGACGCACTTTTTCCTGCACGGCCTGCATCACTTCTTGCTTGCGAGGAGTTCGTTGGCACGCTGCAGAAGATCGCGGCGATAAACGCTGTCGATGTCGGAATTGCCCTCATATTCGAGCGCGCCGCGCTGACGGAAGAACTCTTCCTGTTCACGCACCGATTCCATGTCGATGGCGCCGTCTTCGGAGCGGACCGTATAGGGAATGCCGCGCAGGGCGTCGGGCTCGGTGCCGGTGTAGTTCGACACGATTTCGAGGATCTTGTCGTCTTCCCAGCCGCCATTGTCGAGCTGGCGTGCAGCTTTCAGATAGGCCGCCATGAAACGCACAACCGCGTCCTCGTTCTCTTCGACGAAGTCCTGGTTGAAGGCGATCAGGCCAAGCTCGGTGCCAAAGGTGTGATCCTCGACCAGACGGCGGCCAAGCCCCTGCTTTTCAAGCTGGTGGGCGAAGGGCTCGATGCTCCAGCCCGCTTCAAGCCCGCCATTGGCGAAGGCGGCGGCGGTCGCGGGCGGCGGCAGGTAGACCGGCTCGACGTCGTCGATGGTCAGGCCACCCTTTTCGAGCGCCTTTGCGACCGAATACATGCCAAAGCCGCCGGGGCCGGGAATTCCGATGCGCTTGCCCTTGAGGTCGGCAACGGTGCGGATGCCTTCATCCCAGGCCGTTTGCGACACCATGAAAGGCGACGGGGAGGGAACCGTGTTCGGCATGCGCGCCGAGGTGGCGATGATGGAAACCGTGGCGCCGCGATCAAGCGCGTTGAAGAGGCTGGAGGCCCAGGTGGCGGCACCCGCTTCAATGTTGCCGGAGGCGAGCATCTGGATGGTCTCGGCCGTGTTGCCCTTCGGCGAGAGCGTCACGTCGACGCCGAACTCATCGAAATATCCCAGATCTTCCGCGACGAAGAAGGGCGCATAGTCGGCAAAGGGAGAATAGAGGAACTCGATCTCCGGCAGGTCTTCGGCCTTTGTTGGCAGGGTGGCTGCCGGTGCCAAAGCGACAGCAAACGCGGCTGCCATGAGAACACGACGACTGACTGAGGGCATGCGTGAGACTCCTCCTTCTCCGCAAGGAAAACTGGCCGGCGCCTGACATTTCCACCCCTGTCCGAAGCCTTTCCGGGCCGTGGGCAGGGAGAACGTCATGCCGGAAATGAAACCGTACAACTGATATATCAGTGGCGCAACCTGATATTTTCATTTTGGTACTGTTGTATCGATTGAAGCAATTTCGCCTGTGCCGGGCGGGGTAAATCGGGGGAGGTGCCTAGCCGAAACGCCGGGCGCAATTGCAGAACTCCTTGAGCAGCGGGTTCTGGTTCGCCGGCGACCAGAAAAGCGCGAGCTCGTGGTCTGGCAGCGCCGGCTCGGTGGGCTTCAGAACCAGTTCGGGGCTCATGGAGAGCGTGTCCGGCGAGATCAGGCAGACGCCGACACCCGCCGTTGCAAGCGCCATCTGGGACTGCGCGGTGCTGACCTGGGTGTGGACGATGCGCGGCGTGAAGCCCAGCGCATGAAGGCCGGCCATCTGATAATCGTAATGCGCGCGGTGATAGTTTCGCGGCGCGAGAATGATCTCCAGATGCGCCAGATCCTCGCCGCTGAGAGACGGCTTTGCGGCGAGCGGATGGTGCCGTGAAAGGCAGATCAGATAGGGGGCCTTCCAGACGGTGATGCTCTCCAGATCCTCCGACAGGCGCGGCGGCGTCGGAATGGTCAGGAAGGCAGCGTCCAGCTCACCTTCGTTCAGCTTCTGGCTCAGCTCTTCGGCGGCAAGTTCGGTGAGGAAGAAATCGCTTGCCGGATGGCTTTTGCGAAACCGCTGCAGCAATTGGGTGGTTGCCGGATAGGACATGTAATTGGGAATGCCTATCTTGAGCTCCCGCGCATTGCGCCGCCCTTCGAGCGTTTCGATGGCGTCGCCGAAAATGTCGAGCACTCGTTGCGCCTGTCCAAGCAGAAACTGCCCTTCCGGCGTCAGCCTGAGGAGCCGGTTTCCGCGTTCGACCAGACGCACGCCCAGTGTCGTTTCAAGCTGCGAAATCTGCTGGCTCAGCGTGGGCTGGCTGATGGCGAGCGACTTTGCCGCGCGGTTGAAGCCGCTCAGGCGGGCCAGTTCATCGAAATAGATGAGCTGGCGCAGGCTCACATTGCGCATGCGGCGCAGAATGGACGGTTCGATGGGATTGCCGGACATGCCCTGACACTTTCGCGTTTGATCACGGCACCCCGCCTATAGGTTTTATCTATCAGTCGGATGACATTCGAATTGAACTGTCATGCAGGTGAAATGCAGCCGACTTAACCGTCGCCGCCATCGCGTTTCGGTTCAGGCGGTTTTTGTGTCACTTGCTCTAAAAGTTCTGGGTTCGTCGGGTGGGTATCCCGTGCGGGGGCTTCCCTGTTCGGGTTATCTGGTTACGGCCGATCAGGAAAACATCCTTCTCGATTGTGGTCCCGGCATCGCAACCGCTCTGCTTGCCGATGGCAGGCATTGCGGGCTGGATGGGGTGGTCATCAGCCATCTGCATCCCGATCACGTTCTGGATCTCGTGCCGCTTGCCTATGCGCTTCTGGCCGAATGGCTCGTGGATGGGCGCACCACGCCGCTGCCCCTTTGCATTCCGCAGGGCGGTTTGCAGTTTCTTCAGCGGTTCTCCGACCTGTTCGGTCACCGCAGCTGGCAGTTCCCGAGCGATGTGGACGAACCCGGAAAGCGGGCGCTTGCCGCCTCGGTTCAGGAGCGGCACGACTGGCTTCTGACGGTTTTCGATGTCCGTGAGTATGCCATCGGAGACACGCTCAGGCTTGGCGCGAACCAGATCGAGACGCATGCGGTGGATCACAATGCGCCGACGGCCGCGATGCGGATCGAGAAGAACGGCGCGAGCATCGTCTACTCGGCAGATGCGCTCTTTGACCCCACCCTGGTGGGTTTCGCCGCTTCCGCCGATCTTTTTCTGGTGGATGCGCATATGTCCGGCCCGCTTGCCGGCGGCGCGCATATGAGCCCTGCCGAGGCGGGCAGGCTGGCCGCTCTCGCAGGGGTGCGCGAACTGGTGCTCTGCCATCTCGCAGCGCCTGAAGACGGGCCGAGCGCGCGCGCCGCGGCGGCGCAGCATTTCAGCGGTGCAATCCATCTCGCCTTTGAAACGCGTGAGTATCGCCTGTGACCGTTTCTCCCGCAGCGCTTCTGACACCCATTCCGGCAGCGCCCACAGGCATCGGGCAGCGCATTGCGCCCTATCTGCTGGTCGGCCCGCTCATGTTGCTCCTCTTCGTCTTTGCGATCCTGCCGTGTCTTCTGACGCTGCTGCTCGCCTTCTTCGACGTGGATATTCTGGCCGGCACCATTCGCTTTGTCGGGTTCGAGAATTTCACCCGGGCTGCCGCGCGCGGCGAGGTGCTCAACAGCCTGCGCGTCACCTTCACCTACATTCTCCTGACCGTGCCGCCATCGATGATCCTCGGCCTTTTGATCGCGCTCGCGATCAACAGTCTGCGGCGCGGGCGCGCATTCTGGCAGGCAGTCTACTTCCTTCCGGTCGCGGCCACGCTGGTCGCCATGTCGATCGTGTGGCGCTGGATGTTCGTCGGGCGTCGCGGCATCGTCGACCAGACGCTTGGTCAGATGACCGGCCTGGTCGACTGGCTGAACTCGCCCGTGCTTTCCCTGCCGGCGGTCGCCATTGTCGGCAACTGGCAGCAGATCGGCTTTGTCGTCGTTCTTTATCTCGCGGCGCTTGCCGCCGTGCCGCGCCACCAGATCGACGCCGCGCGGGTGGATGGCGCGGGTGCATGGCACCGCTTCTGGCACGTCACCTGGCCTGCCATCGGCCCGACCACGGTGTTTGTCGGCATCATCACTTCAGTCAATGCGCTGCGGGTGTTCGACACGGTTTCGACCATGACCGGCGGCGGCCCTTCGCGCAGCAGCCAGACGCTCGCTCACCTCATGTGGGAACGGGGCATCTACTTCTTCGACATCGGCGGGGGATCGGTGGTCACGCTCGTTCTTCTGGCGTTCGCCATCGCCGCAACCGCGCTCCAGCGCATCATGACCGCACGGCTCGAGAAGGCTGGAACGCGATGACCCAATCAATCGACACGACCCGCGCCCGCCTGGTTGCAGGCGGCACCCATTTGGCGCTCGCAGCAGGCGCGGTTTTCATGCTGCTGCCTTTCTGGCTGATGCTGCGCACCTCGTTCACCGCGCCGGATCAAATCTTCTCCGGGAACATTCTGGCGCTCAGCGATTTCAGCCTCGAGAACTATCGCCGCGTTTTCGCGGAAGTGCCGCTGCTTCGCTATTATCTGAACGGCATTTTCGTGGTGACGGCGATCTTCGTCGGGCAGGTGATCGTCTGCGTTCCCGCAGCCTATGCGCTGTCGCGGCTGCGCTTTTCCGGGCGCGAAGTCGGGTTGTGGCTGGTGCTGGCCGCGATGATGGTTCCCTATCACGCCACGGCCATCCCGATTTACGTGCTTCTGTCGCGCTTTGGCATGATCAACACGCATGGCGCGCTTATCCTGCCGTTCATCGGTTCTGCCTTCAGCGTTTTTCTGCTGCGGCAGTTCTTCCTGTCGATCCCGCAATCGGTTTTCGAATCGGCGCGGCTCGATGGCGCGTCCTCGCTGCGCACGCTGGTGCACATCGTCTTCCCGATGGCGCGGCCGGCCATCGTCACCTTCGGCATTCTCAGCTTCGTGTCGCACTGGAACGACTATTTCTGGCCGTCCTTCGTGCTGCGCAATGATTTCGCCGCCACGGTTCCCTTCGGCATCGTCAAGTTTCTCGATCAGGAGCTTGGTGCGGATTACGGGCCGCAAATGGCGGCTGCAACCCTGACCGTCCTGCCTCTTCTCGTCGGTTTCCTCATCGCCCAGCGGCAGCTCATCGCCGGCATAGCGATGACCTCCGGGCAGGTCGACTGACATCGTCTCACATCACATCTGGAGCCAATTCATGGAACGCCTTCTCACCACCACCGCACTTCTCGCCATGATCAGCGCGACGCCTGCACTCGCCCAGACCGAGCTGCGGCTGGTCTCCGGTCAGGAAAAACAAAACGGCGCGGTTCTGAAACAGGTCTTCGAGGCCTTCAACGCCGGCCAGGAGGATGTTTTGGTCAATCTGGAGCTCGACAACCAGTCCGATCTCGACACCACGCAGAAGGTTCTGGCCGACATCGTTGCCGGCTCCGCTCCGGATGCGGTTCGCGTGACCGGCGCCGTGCTGCGGGCCTATGTGGATTCCGGCCGCGCGCAGCCGCTGGACGAATGCCTCGCCTCGGCTCCGGAGCTCGCGGCGCAGCTCGACAAGGGGCTGGTCGACAATTTTCGTGTCGACGGCAAGCTCTATGCCATGCCCTGGTATGTCACCCTGCCTGCGCTGTTCGTGAACGCGGATGCATTTGAGGCCGCAGGCCTCGACCCGCAGAACCCGCCGCGCAACTGGAGCGAGCTTGAGGCCGCTGCCGCCAGGCTGAGCGACGGTTCCGGCAACCGTTTCGGCGTGCTGATGTACATGCCGAACACCTATGTCTATGAGAGCCAGCTTCTCTCGTCGGGCGGCGAGATGGTCGATGGCGAGGGCCGGTCCGGCGTTGCCAGCAAGGCTTCGGTCGAGCTGATGGCGTTCATGCGGGGTCTCGTCGAGAAGCAGCAGATGCCCGCGCTCGCGCCCTCGACCTTCTGGGGTGAGGCTTCGCGCATGTTCCAGTCCGGCGAAGTGGCGATGCTTCTGAGCTCGTCCTCCGCCTATAATAACGTCTCCAGCAACATCGCGTTCGATCTGGCGGTTGCGCCGATGCCGGCCCGTGACGACGAGAAGGCGCTGACGGCCGCTTCCGGCAATGGTTTCGTGATGCTCGCGACGGACCCGGAGCGCCAGAAAGCCACCTGCAAGGCGCTCCTCTCACTCGTTGCGCCCGAGAGCGTTGCCGCCACGGTGAAGGCGACGGCCTCTTCGCCGATCAATGTCACTGCTGCGCAGACGCCGGAACTGCTCGGCGACTTCTATGCCGAAAACCCCGCGCTCATGGCTCTGAACGGCCAGGAAAACCGCCCCTGGTACACGCTGCCGGGCCGCGCCAACAACGAGTTCCAGAGCAATTTCGGCGATATCCAGCACCAGATCCTGACCGGCGCTGTCGAACCGCAGGAGGGCATGAGCCGCCTTGCCGACATCATGAACGAGCTGAACGAAGCCCAATGATCGCGCGCAACGGATCGGCCCGGAAAGCAGGCCCGCAGGGCATGGGGAAGAACCCCATGCCCGTCGCGGTTCGCAATCTCACAAAGCACTGGCCGGGCGCGGAGCGTCCGGTTTTCTCCAGTCTCGATATCGACTGCCCGGCGGGCGGCATCACGATCATCGTCGGCCCCTCGGGCTGCGGAAAAACGACACTGCTGCGTTGCCTGAGCGGGCTTGAAACGCCCACATCGGGCAGCATTCTGTTCGGTAAGCAGGATGTCACGCAGGTGGATTCCCAGCATCGCGGCGTGGCCATGGTGTTCCAGAACTATGCGCTCTACCCGACCAAGACGGTGTTAGAGAACATCGCTTTTCCGCTGCGCATGGCGCGGCTTGATGCGCAGAGCATTCGCACGCGGGTCAGGGCCGCAGCCGCATTGACGCGCATGGAGCCATATCTTGACCGCTACCCGGCGCAGCTTTCCGGCGGCCAGCGGCAGCGTGTCGGCATTGCGCGCGCCATCGTGCGCGGCCCGGCGGTTCTGCTGATGGATGAGCCGCTGTCCAATCTGGACACCAAGCTGCGGATCGAGATGCGGGCGGAACTGGGCGCGTTGCAGCGCCAAATCGGCTCCACCACCGTCTATGTGACCCACGACCAGACGGAAGCGCTTGCGCTTGCCGACCATCTGATCGTCATGCGCGATGGCCGCATTGAGCAGCAGGGCGCGCCAGAAGACATTTTCACGAGCCCAGCAAACACCTTTGTCGCTGATTTTCTTGGCTCCATGAACCTTGTCGATGTGACGCGTTCCGAAGACAGGGTGTTCGTCACATCGGGCGCGGTGCGGCTGGACGGGCTGCCGAAGGCCCCGCTCTCGCCAATGTTCCGCCTGGGCTTCCGCGCCGAAGACGTGCAACTGGGACCGGTGGACGGCGAGAAGGCCACATTGCCGGTCACCGTCAGGCGTTCGGAACTGATGGGCTCGGAACGCCTCGTTCATATGGAATGCGGCGGGCTTGCGCTGCGCGCCCGGCTGAAAGAAGTGGTGCGGCCGGACGATCGGCTCGAACTCCACATTCCGGCCGGGGCGCTTCACTATTTCGATGAGACAGGAAAACGCGTGGCGGGTGCAGTATGAAAAACAACCACGTGATCTGGGACTGGAATGGCACTCTGCTGGACGATTTTGCCATCACGGCGCAAATCACCGCCGATGCCCTTGCAGAGCTTGGGCGGCCGGGCGTGACGCCCGAAATGGTGCGGGAGCATTACCGGCGTCCGCTGTCGGAGTATTTCAGTGCGCTTCTGGGGCGGACTGCGCGTCCAGACGAGCTTCGCCATCTTGGCGAGGCTTATGAGCGCAATTACGATCCGGCGATGCACGGACTTCCGCTCGCCATCGATGCGCTGGACGCGCTCTCCACACTGGCAGAACGCGCCAACCAGTCGCTTCTGTCCATGGCGCCGCATGGCCAGATCGAACAACTGATCGAGCATCACGGCCTTGGGAGCCATTTCACGCTGGTGCAGGGGTTTACGGGAACCGGACACCCGACCAAGCGGGAGAGCCTTGAACGTCATTGCGAGACGCTTGATGTGAACCCGCGAGCGTGCTGGCTGATCGGCGACACGGTTGACGACTTCGCGGCGGCTGCGCCGCTCGGCGTCAGGACCGCGCTGGTGACGACCGGCATGCAGGGGCGGGATGCGCTGCTTGCAACGGGCGCGCCCGTTTTCGACAATCTGGCGGACGCCGCCGAACATATTCTGAATACCTGAAAAGAGAACGAGTTTCATGCCGCATAGCAAACTGATCGCTGACCTCGAGGCCGCCTTCGAGGCGCATGACGACAGCAGCGACAACAGCCACGACATCAACCATGCGCGCCGCGTGATGCGTTCTGCTCTTGAGATCGCTGCGGGGGAAGGCGGCGGCAATCAGCGCGTGATCATCGCCGCAGCCTATCTCCATGACTGGATCAACCTGCCGAAGAACCACCCGGATCGCGCGCGGGCCTCCACCCTGTCAGCCGAGGCCGCGCGCCCCATTCTCAAATCACTGGGCTTTGACGAGGCTGAACGCGAGGCTGCATGTCACGCCATCGTGGCGCACAGTTTCTCGGCGGGCATTGCGCCGGAAACGCTGGAAGCGAAGGCGCTGCAGGATGCAGACCGTCTCGAGGCGCTGGGGGCCATCGGCCTTGCGCGCACCTTCGCCATTTCCGGCCAGCTCGGCTCCAGCCTGTTCGACGGAGAAGACCCCTTTGCCGTCAATCGCCCGCTCGATGACAAGCGCTACTCGGTGGATCATTTCGAGGTGAAGCTGCTGCGCCTTCCCGAGACGATGCAGACCTCCATGGGGCGTCAGCTCGCGGACCGGCGCGCCGATGTGCTGCGCCGTTTTCTGGCGGATCTGGCCGAGGAACTCGGCGCTGCCCTTCCTCAGGGCGCAAGGGGCTAGTCTGCGTTCGCGCGGCCGGAAGGCCGCAATCCCGGGCGTCGCGGAGTTCTGCGGCGCTCAAAACATGTTCATCCACTTCCAAATGCTCAGAGTGTGGAAATCCAACACGCATTGGTTGAAATTCAAATTCGCCTTGTCGGATGGCGGATAAGCGAATATTTCTCCAGTCGAGTTCGCTTCGATACTGCTTTTCCGGGGCAGGTCTACTGAATTCTCTTTCTCGATGAGGGACGATGCCGCGCCAGCGTGTGCGGGGTCTTTCATCGTCAATGCTTTGAGTAAAACGGCGACGCGGTTTTTGCGTCGGAGGAAATGAAAAGGGATGAATTTTTGAGTACGGTTGACGAAAAACTTGAGCCTATTCTTGCAGACGTATTACGCCGTAGCGCAGGAGAAACGGAATTTCACCAGGCAGTGGTGGAAGTTCTCCAGAGCATTGGCCGGGTGATCGCGAAACACCCGGAATATGCCGACAACGCGCTGATCGAGCGCATCTGCGAACCGGAACGTCAGATCATTTTCCGCGTTCCATGGGTCGATGATGCCGGCAACGTGCAGATCTCCCGCGGCTTCCGGGTTCAGTTCAACTCCGCACTCGGCCCCTACAAGGGCGGTATCCGCTTTCATCCCACCGTCAATCTCGGCATCGTCAAGTTTCTTGGCTTCGAGCAGATCTTCAAGAACGCACTGACCGGTCTTCCGATCGGCGGCGGCAAGGGCGGTTCGGACTTCAATCCGCGCGGTCGTTCGGATGCGGAAGTGATGCGCTTCTGCCAGTCCTTTATGACCGAGCTGCACCGTCATATCGGCGAGTACACCGACGTGCCGGCCGGTGACATCGGTGTCGGCGGTCGCGAGATCGGCTATCTGTTCGGCCAGTACAAGCGTCTCACCAACCGCTATGAGGCCGGCGTTCTGACCGGCAAGGCGCTTTCCTATGGCGGCTCGCAGGCGCGCAAGGAAGCGACCGGTTACGGCGCGGCCTATTTCGTCGACCGCATGCTGCGCACCCGCAAGATGGATTTCGAAGGCAAGCGCGTCAGCGTTTCCGGTTCGGGCAATGTGGCCACCTACGCGATGGAAAAGATCATCGAGTTCGGCGGCGTCATCGTATCCTGCTCGGATTCAGGCGGCTACATCGTCGATGAAAACGGCATCGACCTCGATCTGGTCAAGGAGATCAAGCAGAAGCGTCGCGGCCGTATCTCGGAATATGTGAAGCTCAAGGGCGCCGGTGCGCACTTTGTCGAGAAGGGCTCCATCTGGGATGTGCCCTGCGATGTCGCCATGCCTTCGGCCACGCAGAACGAGCTGACCGGCAAGGACGCCCAGACGCTGGTGAAGAACGGCCTCATCGCCGTTGGCGAAGGCGCAAACATGCCGTCGACGCCGGAGGCCGTGCGCGTGTTCCAGGAAGCCGGCATCCTGTTCGCGCCGGGCAAGGCGGCCAATGCAGGCGGCGTCGCCACCTCGGCGCTGGAAATGCAGCAGAACGCATCGCGTGCCAGCTGGACCTTCGAGCGCACGGAAGAGCGCCTGGCCGAGATCATGGCGCATATCCATGACACCTGTGCCGAAACCGCCGATGAATACGGCTCGCCCGGCGACTATGTTCTGGGCGCGAACATCGCCGGTTTTGTGCGCGTTGCAGAAGCCATGGACGCGCTTGGTGTGATCTGACGCCCTCTATCGGCATTCCAGAGAAACGAGCCCGCGCGACCTGTTTCGCGCGGGTTTTTCGTATGGGTTTCCGCTTTTTGGGGCTCAAAATCTGCAAACGGAGGAAAATCGCAGCCGGATCAAGTGCGGATTTTGCTTGAAACTGAAACCTGAATCATTATTCATGTATGTCATGGCAGAACCGAAGACGAAACGCGGCCAGATAAGGCGCGCCAAGATCCTTGCAGCAGCCGAGACGGTCATGGGCGACCAGGGCTTTTCCGCCGCGTCCATTGCCGAGATCACACGGCTGGCGGATACGGCGCTCGGCACATTCTACGTGTATTTCACCAGCAAGGAACAGGTTTTCCGCGAGCTGGTGCTGGAGATGGGGCGGATCACGCGCGCGATCGTAGGTGAGGCGATCAGCGATGCGCCCGACCGTCTGAGCTCTGAGCGGGCGGGGCTCGAAGCCTTTTTACGCTTCGTCGCCGAAAGGCCGCAGCTCTACCGGATCGTTGAGGAGGCGCGGTTCGTCGATCCGGAGGCCTATCGGGACTATTTCTGGCATTTCGGGCAGGCCTACACGCTTGGCCTGCGCGAGGCGCAGAAGCGCGGCGAGATTTCTGCGGGCGATCCGGAGGTGCGGGCCTATGCGCTGATGGGCATCTCCAAGGCGCTCGGAGACCGTTACGTGCTGTGGGAGGAGACACCCGACATCGAGCGGGTGGTTGAGGAGGCGCATAAGATGATCTGTCACGGGCTTGCCCCATGAGTTCGCACGAACCCTCGTTCGTCCGAACTGAAATTCGCAGCGCGCCCGGCGGGTGCGACTGTTTCGTGATCACCCTGGCCGCGCCCCGCGCCAATGCGCTGGAGCCGGATTTTCTGGCCGCAATTGAGGCCGCTCAGGAAGATTTCGAGGATACCGGCCTCCGCCGTGCACTGATCTGCGGCGGGCGCAATTTTTCCACTGGCGGCGATGTCGGCCGGTTTCTGGAAGCGGCCTGCGACGGGCAGGCGGTGGCCTATGCCGAGCGGGTCGTGCCGCTTTTACAGCGCTGCGTGCTGCGGATGATCGGCCAGAAGGCCATTGTCGCTCTGGCTGGCCGGGGTGCGATTACCGGCGGATCCGCCGGTTTCCTGTTTGCTTCCGACCTTGCCGTTCTGGCTCCGGATGCATTCGTGCAGCCCTATTACGGGGTGATGGGCTTTGCGCCTGATGGCGGCTGGACGGCCACGCTGCCGGAGCGGATCGGCGCGGGTGCCGCACAGGACTGGCTCCTGAACGACCGGCGGTTTGGAGCGGAGGAACTCATGGCGCGCGGGCTCGCCTGCGCCGTCGACCCTGATCCCGAAAATGCTGCGCTCGCCCGGCTGGCCGCGCTCGACATCGATATGGCGCTTGCCGGCAAGGCGCTCATCTGGGATGCCGCAAGACGGGCGCAGGTGGAGGCGCGGCTTGCAGCAGAGACCGAAGCCTTTCGCGCCCTGATCCCGCTTGAGGCGACACGGGCGAAGATGGCGGCATTTCTTGGCAAGGAGGCTTGAGATGTTCGAGACCGTTCCCGACATGGCCTGCAAACGGGCCGAGATTTCACCCGATGCACTGGCCTTTCGCGATGCCGAAACAGGCCGCGCGTGGACCTTTTCCGATGTGAATGCCGCAGCCGATGGCATTGCCGAGGGGCTGCGCCGGGCCGGATTGGGCGAGGGCGACCGGCTGGCGATCCTCTGTCTGAACCGGGTGGAGTTCTTCCTCACGCTGTTCGCCTGCCAGAAGACAGGCATCATCCTGTGTCCGCTGAACTGGCGGCAGCCGGCACCCGAACTGGTTGAAACGCTGGAGCCGGTGAATGCAAAGGCCATCCTGCATGATGCGATGCATGCCGGTCTGGCGGCCGATGTGGCCGCGAAGATCGGCGCGTCGTCGTTCGGTTTCGACGATGCGCTTCATGGCTGGATCGCGCAGGGTGGTCCGGCGCTGCGCGCGGCGGTGCCCGCGACGCGCCCCTGGTATCTCCTGTTCAC
Source organism: Nitratireductor sp. PBL-C9 (assembly GCF_050877045.1). Taxonomy (NCBI): domain Bacteria; kingdom Pseudomonadati; phylum Pseudomonadota; class Alphaproteobacteria; order Hyphomicrobiales; family Phyllobacteriaceae; genus Nitratireductor; species Nitratireductor sp. PBL-C9. The sequence continues at coordinate 351,393 of NZ_JBPAXW010000001.1, read as the reverse complement.
ATCGGGCACGACCGGGCGGCCCAAGGCGGTGATCCAGACTGCGCGCATGGCCTGGGCGAATGCGATTAATATCGGGCAGGCCATCGGCCTTACGGCAGAGGATCGTTCGGTGAACTTCCTGCCGCTGTTCCACACGGCCGGGATCAATCTCTACACGCTGCCGGTCTTCCTGAACGGCGCAAGCTCGACTGTGCTGCCGAAATTCGATGCCGAAAGGCTGCTCGCCATGCTGCGCGCGGGCGAGCTGACACAGGTATTCGGCGTGCCGGCCATCTATCAGGCGCTGTCGCTCATGCCGGGCATCGAAGACGTCGACTGGACCGCCATTCGCTGCGGTTGCGGCGGCGCGCCGCTGCCGGAACCGCTGATCCGCTTCTTCGCCGAACGTGGCGCCTATGTGCTGAACGGTTTCGGCATGACGGAAACCGGGCCCACCGTGTTCCTGATGGATGCCGCCCGCGCTGCCGAGAAGATCGGCTCGGTGGGGCGGGCGCAGATGATGACGGATGTGCGCCTTGCAGGCGTACCCGATGGCGCGCCCGGTTCCGGGGAGATCCAGTTGCGCGGTCCCAACATCACGCCGGGCTATTTCGAGAACCCGGAAGCGACCGAAAAGACTTTCACGCCCGATGGCTGGCTGCATACCGGCGATGTGGGGCGGCGCGACGCGGATGGCTATTACTTCATCGTTGACCGGATCAAGGACATGTTCGTCTCCGGTGGCGAAAACGTCTATCCCGCCGAGGTCGAGCGTGCGCTCAACGCGCATCCCGCCGTGCTGGAGGTGGCCGTTGTGGGCTGCGCGGACGAAAAATGGGGTGAGGTGGGCGTCGCCTTTCTGGTTCTGCGCCCCGACGCCGAGCTTGATGTCGAGACGCTGCGGCCGTGGTGCCGCGAAAGGCTCGCCGGTTACAAGGTGCCGGTGCGCTTCTGCGTGCTGGAGGATTTTCCACGCACTGCCGCCGGCAAGGTGCGCAAACCCGATCTCAGAGAGTTTTTGACCGATGCTTGACCTGTCCGCCCGCTGGTTGCCCAGCCAGGAGGAGTTCGACGCCTTTGCTGCGGTGTCGGGTGACGACAACGCGATCCATGTGGACCCCGAATTCTCGGCCCGCACCAGCTTTGGCCGCACCGTCAGCCACGGCATGCTGATCTATTCCAAGCTCTGGGGCCTGTTGCAGAAGGCTGAGCCCGGCGCCCGCCAGGTCAGCCAGACAATGATGTTTCCCAACCCCGCCTTTGCCGGTGAGGAGGTTGCGCTGACGGTTCGTGAAACCGCGCCGGGAACGCTTGAAATGAAGGCGGTGCGGGTTGCAGACGCCGCAGAACTGCTTGTCGGGGAGGCAAGGATCGCATGATGGAGACCGGACAGAGCGCCACCGTGCGCCGCACCTATTCCGCTGCCGATCTTTCGGCCTATGCAGCGCTTTCCGGCGCGGCCCCGGAAAGCCAGGTGCCAGAACCGCTGATCGCGGCGCTGTTTTCCTATCTTCTGGGCGTAAAGCTTCCGGGCTCGGGCACCAACTATCTCAAGCAGGAACTGGCTTTCAAGGCACCGGCGCCGCTCGACACCGAACTGACGGCGACAGTCGAGATCACCCGTCTTCGGCCGGAAAAGCATCTGGTCGATCTATGGGCGCGCTGCACCGCACCTGATGGCACGGTGATCTGCGAGGGCCGTTCGCTGGTCAAGGCAAAGGATGTCGGGGCCTGACGGTTCAGGCGTTGAGGCCTGCGGCGAAATCGATAATCGCCTGCGCGAAGGCCTCTTCTTCTTCCAGATGTGGGGAGTGGCCCGAGGCTGCGAAGACATGGCGCTTCGCGTTCGGGGCCGTCTGCGCAATCCAGTCGGAGGCCGAGGCCGGGTAGACCCGGCTTTTTGCGCCTGAGCAGACGAGCCATGGCAGGTTTACATCGGGCGCCAGTGCGCGCGCATCCATGGCCACGAGATCATCCCACATGGTGCGCATCTTCTCCGGATCCTGACTGAGGATCACGCTGCGCGCGTCTTCACGCGAAAAGCCGGGTGCGCCTTCGGGTGTGGCAAACATGGTGGCGGCGATGCCGTGCGTTGCGCCATCCCAGTCGGTGAGGAAGCGCCGGGTCGACTGTACCACGCTCTCAGCCGTCTGCCCTTTCAGGCCGTGCGGCCAGTCCGCAGCCGGCACGATGTGTGTGCTCATGTCGACGGTGACCAGCCCGCCGATCCCGGCGCTGCCATGGCGTGCGAGATAGCGCCAGGCGGCGGCTGCCCCCATCGACCAGCCCACCACCAGCGGTTTCCTGTCTGGCAGGGCGTTGAGCACCTCGCCGATCATCTCCGCGCAGGCATTAAGCGTCGGCGGCAGGTGGGCGGCTGCGGCATGGCCGGGCATGTCGGGCGCATGGCAGTCGAAATCCGGGCCGATGCGGGCGATCAGCCGGTCGAACACGGCCCCGCGCATCGTCCAGCCATGCAGAAACAGGATGGAGCGCGTCACGTTCAGCGTCCGGCCCGCAGCCTGCCGACAATGCCGGTGGGGAAGAAGTAGACGCTGAGAATGAAGAGGATGCCGAGCCACAGAAGCCAGCGGTCGGGGTCCAGCAGTTGCGGCAGAAGCGGCACGCCGCCCGTTGCTTCAGAGGCCGCGCCCATCAGCGTCTGCAGATAGTTTTGCGCCAGCACGAAGATGGTCGCCCCGATGACCGCACCATACATGGTGCCCATACCGCCGATCACCACCATCAGGAGAATGTCGAGCATGATCTCGAAGGAGAGCGTCGTGTCGGGGCCGACATAGCGCAGCCAGATCGCAAACAGGCTGCCGGCCACGGCTGCCGTCGCGGCGGAAAGGCATGTGGCGATGGTGCGGTACCAGACAACGTTGTAGCCGATGGATTCTGCGCGGAAATCATTCTCGCGAATTGCCTTGAGCACGCGCCCGAAGGGCGAGTTGACGACCCGCAGCATCAGGAGGAAGAGCCCCAGAGACGCGAAGAAGACGAGATAGTAGTTGAGCACCTTGCCATTGATGCGCACGCCGAACAGTTCGCCCAGCCGGAAGGCCGGTGTCAGGTCGCGCGGGATCATGTAGTTCAGGCCGTCTTCGCCGCCCGTCACACCGGACATCTGCGACACCAGAACCGCCACAGCCGAGGCAACGGCGAGCGTGATCATGGCGAAGAAGATCGCCCGAACCCGCAGCGAGAACATGGCGATCACAAGCGCCAGAAGGGCGGCCGCCAGGGCTCCAAGAACGGTGCCGGTCAGGAGCGCGTCATAGCCGCGCCCCATATGGATGGAGGCGAGCGCCACGCCGTAAGCGCCAAGCCCGAAGAACATCGTATGGGCAAAGCTCACAATGCCGGTATAGCCCAGAAGCAGGTCGTAGCTCGCCACAAGCACGATGAAGATGCAGATGCGCGCCGCCGTTTCCAGAGACCGCACGCCGGGAAACAGGAACGGGGCAAGCGCCAGCGCGACGAGGATCGCCAGAAGGATCAGGGTCAGCGCCAGCGAGCGGGGTTTGTCACCGGAGAGAAGCTTGACGAGCATCTTATTTGGCCTTCACGACGGGCAGCATGCCTTGCGGCCGCCACATGAGGATTGCGGTCATCAGCGCGATGTTCGACACCAGCGCCAGCTTGGGCTCGAGAAAGGCGACATAGTTCTGCAGGAGACCCACCAGAAGCGCACCGATGAAGGCACCTTCCACTGAGCCCAGCCCGCCGATGATCACCACGATGAAGACGAGGATCATCAGTTCTTCGCCCATGCTGGCGGTGATGACTTCCTGATAGAGGCCCCACATCACGCCGCCGAGACCGGCAAGCGCCGAACCGGCGATGAAAACGCCGATGAAGACGCGGCTCAGGCGATAACCCAGCGCCTCGACCATCTCGCCATTCTCGACGCCGGCGCGCACGATCAGGCCGATCTTGGTGCGGCGGAACACGAGCCGCATGGCGACGAAGAGGCCAAGCCCCACGGCCACGGCCAGGATGCGGTATTTCTCGAGCGCGGCGCCCCAGAAGGTGAAAGCGCCCTTCAGCGTTTCGGGACGGGAGAAGAAGATTTCTTCCGGTCCCCAGACAACGGCGATGAGCTGTTCGATCACGATCAGCCCGCCGACGGTGACGAGGATCTGCTTGAGATGCGCGCCATAGACGGGGCGCACGATGACCTTTTCGAAGGCCCAGCCGAGACCGCCGGTCACGATCATGGCGGCGATCACGGCCAGAAGCACGACCAGAAGGTTGAGCAGGAGCGAAGGCGCGCCGGCCCAGCCGCCAAGCGCCAGAAGCACGGAAATGCCGACGAAAGCGCCGACCGAGATGAACGCGCCATGGCCGAAATTGATGACATCCATCAAGCCGAACACGAGCGTCAGGCCCGAAGCGATGATGAAGATCATCATGCCCATGGCGAGGCCCGATACGGTGAGCGTCAGCCAGCTCGACGGATTGCCGATGGCGGCAAGCCCGACCAGAACCAGAACGGGCACCAGAAGAAGCGGTGTGGCTTTCGCCAGCCGTTCCGACAGCGGAATGTCGGCGAAGGTGGGTTTGTGGGTCGGTGCAATGGTCATGTGCGGGCCTCGCAGGATCGAAGCGGTTTCTTCGCGGCGCAGGACGGCTGTTTCAGCCGCTGCCGGAAACGGGCGGGCAGTTGCGAGAGAACGGTCTTCATTGCATTTCCATGCTCAGGCCCATCAGGCGTTCCTGAAGGGTCGCGTCGTTGGCCAGTTCCGCCATGCTGCCGGTCCACACGATGCGGCCGTCATCCATCACCGCTGCGTGGTCGCCCAGCGCCTTTGCGACGGCGAAATTCTGTTCCACCATCAGGATCGAGGCGCCCTGCGCCTTCAGTTCGCGCAGCGCTCCGACCATGGTTGAAATGATGGCGGGGGCGAGGCCCTTGGTCGGCTCATCGATGAGATAGAGCGTGCGGCGTTCCGCCATGGCGCGGGCGATCGACAGCATCTGTTTCTGGCCGCCGGAGAGATTGCCCGCCGCCGCGTTCCAGAAGGTGCGCAGCGGCGGAAAGACGGAAAACAGCCAATCGCGCCGGGCCGCATCGAGCGGGCCGCTGATGGCGGCGAGGATCATGTTTTCTTCCACCGTCAAATCGGCGAAGATGCCCATGTCTTCCGGCACGAAGCCTATGCCCGCGCGGGCGCGGTCGGGCACCGGCAGGCGGGTGATGTCGTTTCCGTCGAAAGTGATGGAGCCGGCCCGCGCCTGCCAGTGGCCGATGATTGTGCGCAGCGTGGTCGTCTTGCCCACGCCGTTGCGCCCCAGAAGCATCGTCACCGAGCCGCGCGGCACGTCCAGATCGACCTTCTTCAGGATGTGATACTGGGCGATGTCGGTTTCGACGCCCTTCAGTTTCAGCACGGGCTCAGACATCTTCCAGCTCCCTGCCCATATAGGCTTCCTGCACGATGTCCGAGGCCATCACCTCTGCGGGCGGGCCGTCGGCCACCAGCGCGCCGTTGTGCAGCACGATGATCCGGTCGGCGAGGGTGCGGATCACGTCCATCTTGTGCTCCACCAACAGAATGGTGCGGTTGGTTTCGGCTTTCAGTTCGGCGATGAGATCGAGCACCACGGGCGCTTCGTCCACACTCATGCCGGCGGTGGGTTCATCGAACATGTAGACCATCGGGTCGAGTGCGATCAGCAGCGCCACTTCCAGTTTGCGCTGGTTGCCGTGGCTGAGTTCGGCGGCGGTCTGGTCCTTCCACGGGTCCAGCCGCACCCGTTCGAGGATCGCCATCGCGGCCATGGTGATTTCGCTGTGGCTGTCGGCCATCGAAAAGAGGCTGAAGCCCTTGTTCTGCTTCGCCTGTATCACCAGGCGCACATTTTCCAGAACCGAGAGATCGGGAAACAGGTTGGTGAGCTGGAACGCCCGGCCAATGCCCTTCTTGCAGCGCTCGGCGATGCCCGCGCGGGTGATGTCCTCGCCCATCAGCCGGACCCGGCCGGCCGTGGCCGTGATCTGACCCGAAATCAGGTTGAAATAGGTCGTCTTGCCGGCCCCGTTCGGCCCCACAATGGCGGTGAGCTCTCCGGCATGGAAGCTGCATGTCACGGCGTCCACCGCGACATGGCCGCCAAAGCGCACGGCAAGCCCGTCGGTTTCCAGAAGTGGCTGGGTCATCAGGAAGGTCGCTCTTGGTCGAGAAAGGTGACGGGACGGTTTTCGCCGCCCCGTCCGGGGTCAGCGCATCAGTTGCGGACAGGGATGTTCATGTCCTCGATGCCGATCTCGCGAACGAGAACCGGAACGCCGTAGTCCTTGTCTTCCTGAACCTCGGTGCGGAAGTGATACATGGTCTGCAGCGCCTGATGGTCTTCCGGGCGGAAGCGCATCGTGCCCTTCGGAGTCTCCCACTCCATGCCTTCCATCGCCGTGATCAGCGCTTCGGTGTCTTCAGCGCCACCGGCCTTGCGGATGGCCTCGACGATGGCCATGCCGGCGGACATGCCGCCTGCGGTGAAGAAGTCCGGCGGCGTCCCGTAGCGCTCGAAATGTGTCTTCACGAGCCACTCGTTCACCGGGTTCTGCGGGATCTCGTAGTAGTAATAGGTCGCGCCCTCCATGCCCGGCAGCTCCTTGTGGGCGGTCAGCGCCGCGAGGATATTGCCGCCGGTCGCGATCTCGATGCCGAAGCGCGACGGGTCCATGGCGTTGATCTTGCCCATCGGGTTGCCCCCGCCGGCCCAGATGATGAAGAGCTTCTTCTCACCCTCGATGTCACCCATGGCCTGGAAAATGCGCTCGGCTGCAGCGGTGAAATCGGTGGTGTCGGTGGGCACATATTCCTCATGCGCCACGGTTGCGCCGGTGGCTTCCAGCGCTTCCTTGAACGCCGCCACGCCATCGCGTCCGAACGCGTAATCCTGCGCCAGTGTTGCCACGGTCACGCCTTCACCGCCAAGGGCAACGGCGTTGGAGATGGCGTCCTGCGAGGAGTTGCGCCCGGTGCGGAAGATGTAGCGGTTCCAGTTCTCTCCCGTGATCGAATCCGCCACGGCGGGCTCGACGATCAGCAGCCGCTCATATTCCTGCGCCACTGGCAGCATGGCCAGCGCGACGCCGGAAGACACGGGGCCGACCGCGATATGCGCGTCATCGTCGCCATAGGCCTCGGCCAGAAGCGCCTTGCCGATATCGGGCTTGAGCTGGGTGTCCTTCTCGATGACGACGATTGGCTCGCCGTCGATCTCCATCGTGCCGTCGGTGGCGTATTCGAGGCCCAGCATGAGGCCGTCATGGGATTGCTTGGCATAGGCCTCGAGCGGCCCGGTCTTGCCATAGACATGCGCGATGCGGATTTCCGCCGCCAATGGCGTCGCCGCCAGCGAAGCGGCCAGAGCCAGAGCGATTGTCCGGTACATGAGAATGATCCTCCCGATTTTCTCGTCTGGCAAATATGAAACCTGAATCAATATTCATGTCAAGCGTGAGTTCTGTCACAAACGCGCAATAGCCTCGGGGCTCGGGGAGGGTGGAGGCGGGCGGAATTCAGGGGGATTTTCCGACAGGCAGGCGCTGCAAGCGTTTCAGCTCGGCAGCAGGGAAGGGGTGTGTGCCTAAGGAATGATGGCCCTGAACGGGGAAAAGGACGCACGGATGGCGTCAGCGTGGCAAGGCTCCCTGAGGAGCCCACCCGCTCGGCGTCTGCACTGTGTCTGCCTAGAAGGAAAAGGGTCCGTTCGCGCTTTCCAGCGGGATCGCGGTCCATGCGCCATCGGGTGCGGTGTCGATCACCGCGCAGCCTCTTGGACCGGTCATGAAGCCCACCGGCGCATTCGCGCGGCAATCGAGCGCAAAGGCGCTGCAAGTGGATGGCGCGGCGAGCACTGCGTGCCGTCCGATTCTACCCTGATAGACCCCGTGTACATGCCCGGCCACGATCCGCGCGGTGCCGTCGAATTCGTTGAGAATTTCAGCAAACGCGTCTGCGTTGGCAAGGCCGATGGCGTCCATGAACCGAATGCCGGTTCGCATCGGCGGATGGTGCAGCGCGATCAGCACATCATGCGTGCCGGCGCGCTCCAGTGCGGTCGCAAGAAGCGCAAGGCTCTCGGGACGAAGCAGGCCGCCGCCCTGTCCCTCAACGAGCGTATCGAGCCCGACGACGGGTGTTCCGGCAACATCCACGGACCAGTCGATCAGGCCGCTTTGCGGCATGCCGGCCATGTCGCCGAACGCGGCCCGGAGGTTTTCCCGGTCGTCGTGATTGCCGGGCACGACAAGGACAGGCAGTCCAAGACGGTCAAGCGCGCCACGCGCGGCCACATAGCTCTCCGGGCTGCCGTCGTCGCTCACGTCGCCGGTCACCAGAACCGTATCGAGTGGGCCGATCTGTGGCAGCAGTTCCAAAAGGCGATCAACCGCGTCGCGCAGCAGCGCGCCGGTGTCGAGCACGCCAGAAACAAGCGCGCCCGGCGCGACCAGGTGAAGGTCGGTCAACTGTAGAATTCTTGCCATGACTTATTTGATCCCGGCCCGCAGGAAGGCCTGCACGAACTGACGCTGGAAGACGAGGAAGGCGACCAGAAGCGGCGCAACGGACATCATGGTCGCTGCCGAAATCACCGAGATATCAACACCATTCTCCGGTGCGCCGAAGATCGACAGGCCGACGGTCAGCGGCCGCGTGTCCGCTGAGTTGGTGACGATGAGAGGCCACAGGAAGTTGTTCCAGTGGGTGGAGACGGAAACCAGCGCATAGGCCAGATAGGTGGGGCGTGCGAGCGGCACATAAACGCGCCACAGAATGCCGAGCCATCCACAGCCCTCGACTCGCGCCGCCTCATGCAGTTCGATGGGAACGGACTTGAAGGCCTGACGCATCAGGAAGATGCCGAAGGCGGACGCCATATAGGGCATGCCGACACCGAGTATCGTGTCGAAAAGGCCGATGCGCGAGACCATCGCATAGTTCTCGACGATCAGCACTTCGGGAAGAATGAAGAGCTGCATGAGAACGAGAATGAAGACGAAATCCTTGCCGGGAAACTCGATCTTGGCGAAGGTGAAACCGGCGAGCGTGGTAACGACGAACTGCCCGATCAGCACCAGCGTCACGAGTATGAACGTGTTCAGGAAGTAGCGCAGCCACGGCGCACCCTCCCAGGCGGTGCGGAAATTATCCAGCGTCCAGGGCGCGAACAGGTTCATGTTGACCGCATCGGAGGTCGCATGAAACGCCGCCCAGAAGGCGAAGACCAGCGGCGAGATCCACACCAGTGCGAGCAGCAGCGCGCCGAAGGTTTCGATATGTCGGGAAATCGCGCTCATTGATAGTGGGTCCGCTTGTCGAGATAGCTGAACTTGATCCCGGCCACGATGCCCAGCGCCAGAAGAACGAGGATCGTCATCGCGGCGGCATGGGGCGCGTCGAAGAAGGCGAAGGCCATTTCCCAGATGTAATAGAGGATCAGTTTCGAGGCGTCGTTCGGTCCGCCCTTGGTCAGAATGAACAGGTGATCGATCAGCTTGACCGAGTTAATCAGCGCATTGACCATGATGAAGAGCGTTGTCGGCATCAGGAGGGGCAGTACGATCCGCCGCGTATAGGTCCAGCGGCTTGCGCCCTCGATGTCTGCCGCTTCCTTCAGGTCCGTGGGGATCGTCTGAAGCGCGGCGAGGTAGAAGATCATGAAGAAGCCGGCTTCTTTCCAGATCGTCACGATGATCACCGCCCAGAGTGCGGTTTCAGGCTGTCCGAGCCAGTTCACTGAAGGAAGACCGAAAAGCGAGCCGATCTGGTCCAGCACGCCGAGGCCGGGCGTGTAGAAGAAGAGCCACAGGTTTGCCGCCGCAATCATCGGCAGAACCGTCGGCGTGAAATAGGCGGTGCGCACAAAGCCGCGCGCGGGGATCTTGGAATTCGCCCACAGCGCCATCGCCAGCGCGATTGCGATGGAAATCGGAATGGTGGCGGCGGCATAGATGAGGTTGTTCTTGACCACGACCCAGAAGGTCGGGTCGGCAAACAGGTCGGTGTAGTTCTCGGTTCCGACAAATTCGCTCGGCTGTCGGCGCGTGCCCCGGCTGAAAAGGCTCGACCAGAGCGTCGCCAGCGAAGGATAGAACGCAAAGGTCGTCAGCAGGATCGCAGCTGGCGACAGAAGCAGCCAGCCGTAGATCGCCTGCCGGCGGCGTTCGATGTTGACGTGATGCGCCATGGTCCGGTTTTCCGCCGAGTCTGGTCGCCGGACGCCGGGGCAGGCCCGGCGTCCGGCAGACTGGATTACTGGTAGTCGCGCAGGAGGCGTTCGGCTGCCTGCTGTGCTTCGTCAAGCGCTGCGGCGGGCTCCTTGGATCCGGTGAGCGCTGCCTGAATGGCGTTGTTCAGACCGTCGCGGACGCGGGCCGTCTCGAAGGTGGAGAACTCTGCCACGGCGTTTTCCAGCTGGTTGCGGGCCACGAGCGCCGGCGGGAATTCCGCCGTGTAGGCCTTCAGCGCCTCGGTCTCATAGGCTGCGGGCGAGACGCCCATATAGCCGGTGGCGATGGACCAGGCCGCAGCCTGCTCGGGCGCCGTCATGAACTGGATCAGCTTGAGAGCGGCAGCACGCTCTTCTTCGGACGTATCCTTGAACACGTAGAAATTGCCGCCGCCGGTCGGCGAGCCGGGACGCACATTGGCCGGCAGCTCGGCGACGCCGAAGTCGAATTTCGCGGCATCCTTAACGGCGGTCAGATTGCCGGTGGAGTGCCACATCATCGCGGTCTGGCCTTCAAGGAACGCCTGGCGAAGCGTGCCCCATTCCACCGTGCCCGTGGGCATGATGCCATGTTCTGTGGAGAGCGATTTCCAGAATTCGAGCGTTTCAACGACGGCCGGATCGTCGAAATAGGTGGTCAGGCCGTCATCCGACATGAGCTCCTTGCCATTCTGGATCGCCAGCGCCTGGAACATCCAGTAGGGGTAGCCGGTCGAGGGGATCATCAGGCCGGAAGTGCCGTCCTTTGTCAGGGCCTTGCCCATGCTGACGAGCTCGTCCCAGGTCTTGGGCGGGCTCTCGGGATTAAGGCCTGCCTCGCGGAACTGGTCCTTGTTGTAATAGGCGACAATGGTGGAACGCTGGAACGGGATGCCCCAGGTCTTGCCCTCGATGCGGCCATTCGCCATCAGCGCGGGATAGAAGCCCCCCAGCCAGTCGGCCTCAACACCGTTGATGTCTTCAAACGCGACGATCAGATCTTGCTCGATCAGGTCATAGGCATCGATGGAGAACATCACGGCAAGCTGCGCCGGCTCGCCCGATGCAAGGGCGGAAAGGGCGCGCACGCGGGTGTCGTCATAATTGCCGGAATAGATGGCGTTGACCTTGATGTCCGGGTTCGCCGCTTCGAAATCCGCAACGATGCCGTCAACGACCTCGGTCAGCGCACCGCCGACCGCGATCGGATAATACATGGTGAGTTCGGTCTCGGCCGCCGCCGGCAGCGCAACACTGACGGCCAGCGCCGCCGAAAGTCCCAGTTTCCTAAAGGCGTTCATTTTGCTCCTCCCAGGTTCATGCAGTCTTGCATCTTGCTTTAGGTGTTCGGAGCGCCGTGTGCGCCCCCGATCCGTTGACCGGCTACATCAAAAAAATGCAGATCCTCGTCGGTGAAACTGATCTCCAGTTCCTCGCCCGACGGAATGTGTTTGAGGCCCGGCATGCTGACCGTAAGCCCGCTCGCCGCTTCGTGGCTGAGCCCGATATGGGTTTCCGATCCAAGAAACTCGCATTCCGAAACGCGGCACAGAAGGCGGCCCTTTCCGGGTTCGGCAATGCGCACATTTTCCGCGCGCAGCCCGATGGTCTTCGCATCGGCAAACTGCGGCAGCGCCGAGCGGTCGATCAGCGCCATGGGCGGCGCGCCGACGAATTCGGCAACGAATGTGTTGGCTGGCCGATAATAGAGGTCTTCGGGCGTGCCCACCTGCTGAATGTGCCCGTCCTTCATCAGCACGACCATGTCTGCCATGCTCATGGCTTCGGTCTGGTCATGGGTGACGTAGACGACCGTCATGCCGAGATCGAGCTGAAGCTTTTTGATGTCCTTGCGCACCGAGGCGCGCAATTTCGCATCGAGATTGGAAAGCGGTTCGTCCATGAGGCAGAGCGGCTGTCCCGCCACGATGGCGCGCGCAAGCGCTACGCGCTGCCGCTGACCGCCGGACAGTTCGCCGGGCTTGCGCTCTTCATAGCCGAGCAGTCCCGTGATCTCGAGCGAGCGCTGAAGCATTTCGCGCCGTTTGGCGGCGGGGACCCTGCGCACCTTGAGGCCGAAAATGACATTTTCAGCCACGCTCAGATGCGGGAAGAGGGCGTAGGACTGAAACACCATGGAGAGATTGCGCTCGGAGGGAGCGGCGGTCGTCACGTCCTTCCCGTCGATGCTGATGCGGCCTTCATCGGGCAGTTCGAGGCCGGAGAGCAGGCGCAGCGTCGTGGACTTGCCGCAGCCGGACGGGCCGAGAAGCGCGACGAACGACCCGCGCGGGATCGACAGCGAAATGTGCTCGACGCCGAGCTGGCCATTCCAGCGCTTGGCCACATCCTGAAGCTGGACGAAGGGAGGCAGTGCGGTCATTCAGCGTCCTCTGCGAAAATGATGCGATCCGACAAGGGAGCGATGAGATCGGTGTAGTCTGCGCCAGGCGCCCGGTCCGTCACGATGCGGTCCACATCGGCCAGGTTCCCGCCAAGCGCCGGCGCAAGGCGGCCGAACTTGGTGTGGTCGAGCACGAGCAGTGAAGTCTGCGCATTGCGGAACATCTTCTGGCGCACGCGCACTTCGGCCGGGTGAAACTCCAGAAGTCCCCCGTCATCGGCAACACCGGCCACGCCGAAGACCGCGTATTCCGCGCGAAAACGCCCGAAGAACTCGACCACTTCCTCGCCGATGAAATCGCGGTCGGGCAGGCGCACCTCGCCGCCCGGCAGGATGATGCGGTTCGACACTTCTTCGCTCAGAGCCATGGCGGCGCTCAGATTGTTGGTGATGATGGTCAGCTCACGTCGCCGGACAAGAGCCCGCGCAACGCTGAGCGGCGTCGAGCCGAGTGAAATGAAGACCGTGGATCCATTGGGGATCTCCGCAGCCGCGGCTTCGCCGATTGCGCGTTTTCCCACGATGTTGGTGCCTGCCCGCTGATCGAAAGGCGTGTTGAGGCGATCCGTCGACAGTTCGATGCGGCCATGAACGCGCCTGAGGCCGTTGCCGTCGCAGATATTGTCGAGGTCGCGGCGGATGGTCTGGGTCGAAACGCCGAGCATCTCCGCCAGCGCGCCAACGCTCACGCCTCCGCGTTCCTGAACGACCTGCTGAATCAGGTCGTGACGTCTGATTTTCTTTGACGCCATCCTCTCCCCTCAGTTTGGAAGAGGCTAGATTCAAAAAAACAACAAAGCAACAGAATTAAGCGTTCCAATCCGGAATCGGGTTTGCGTTCGGATGGAGCCGAAAGCCAAGCGTAAGCAGGTATTGCGCGCGTTTCACAGGCTCATGGTCTGCTCTGTGAAAACAACAATCAAGAAGCGTAAATGTTGTTTTGTTGCTTTTTCAAACATCGAGCGCGTACACCACCCCCTCCTGCAAGGGAGGGGGCGACCCGACGGTCTGAACGGAAAATATCACTCCGGCTCGGCGGTCGAAGCGGATTTCTCTTTTAATTTCTTCGCGTTGCCATTGCGTTCGCCGAGGTGATCCTTTGCCGGCGTAAAGCTGATGATGCGGTCATCGATGGAAGGCGTGTTGGCCGCGTCGCTTGCGAAAACCATTGCGCCAGAGGGCTTTACCCACAGGAGAACGATTGCGTCTTCCGAGCGGCTTTCCAGATAGGCGTTGTAGTCGAAGGCCTCGGTCAGCCGGGTCGCCTGGAACGTCCAGCCCTGCCAGTGCCGTTCGCGCAGTGCGCGGAACTCCAGCCCGTCTTTGGTCAACGGACGCCCGCCCAGCGTGAAGTTCAGCGACATGCGTTTTGGCTGATCTCCGCCGCGTCCGAGCTGAAACACGTGAGAACGGCCGAGTTCCGGCGCAAAATCGGTGCAAACGAGAGAATTGTAGGCATCGTTGTCGGTGACGGCGATGAGGTTCGAGAACCGCTTGGGATCGATCGTGTGATGAGCCTCTTCCGACAATATGTCTCCGAAGAATACGGGAATGTCGGCAAGCCGCGCCTCGGCGATGTGGTTCCAGTTCGGATCGGCGATCATCACCGGCACTTCAACGCTTTTGAGCTTCTTGGCGAGATCGATTGCCCAGCGCGGACCGCCAACGATGAGAAGGCCGGGCTTCTCCGAACTCTTGAGCTTTAGAAGCGAGGCGAGGGGGCCGAGCGTGAAGCCGTGCAGAACGATTGTGGTGACAACCACCGCAAAGGTGAAGGCGACCATGCGATCCGCATCGATGATGCCTGCTTCTTCAAGAGCTGCGCCGAACAGGCCTGAAACCGCGACGGCGACCACGCCGCGCGGCGCGATCCAGCTTGTCAGAATGCGCTCGGGCATCGTTGCGCCGGAGCCGGTGGTGGCGATCATGATGGCCAGCGGCCGCACCACGAAGAGAAGCGAGGCAACGAACAGCGCGGCGCGCCAGTCGAGGCTTCGGAAATCCTCGATGGTGAGCGAGGCGGTCAGCAGGATGAAGATGCCCGAGACCAGGAAAACGGTGATGGTTTCCTTGAAACGGCGCATCTCCGCGAGGCTCGCAATGCGGGTGTTTGCAAGCACGATGCCCATCACGGTGACGGTCAGGAGCCCGGCTTCTTCGAGCACCAGATTGGTGAGCGCATAGGCCAGAAGAACGGCGGCCAGCAATATGGGCGCTTTCAGGAATTCGGGCACATAGCCGCGCACGAACGCCCACTGGATCAGCTTGGCGGCGGCAAAGCCGCCGGCGACGGCGACCACGAAGGCCGCAACCACCACATAGGCCAGGCTGCCGCCCTGATGCAGGCCGAGAAAGACGAGAATGACCTCGAAAGCCACCACCGCAAAGAGCGCGCCGATGGGGTCGTTGACGATCGCTTCCCATTTGAGCAGCGAGGCGGGCCGCGAGGCAAGCTGCGCCTGGCGCAGGAGCGGCGTGATGACGGTGGGGCCGGTGACCACGAGAATGGCGCCGAGCACTATGGCTGTCGGCCAGGTGAGGCCGCCGACATAATGAGCGGAGAGGGCGGTCATCACCCATACGAGCGGTCCGGCGATCAGGATGATGCGCCGCACGGCGGTTGAGGTTTCGCTGATTTCCTTGAAGTTCAGCGTCAAACCACCCTCAAACAGGATGATTGCCACGGCGAGCGACACGAGCGGGCGATAGATTTCGCCAAAATCCATTTCCGGGTTGATGAAGCCGGTGGCCGGGCCGGCGACCATGCCCGCGATCAGGAGCAGGACGATGGCCGGCAGGCGGAGCCTCCAGGCAAGCCATTGCGCGCCCATGCCCATGACGCCGATAAGCGCGATCTTCAATCCGATGTCATGCATGCAACATATCCGTTCAAACGTTTCGGCGTTTTGCAATGTGCCGCGTGGGAGCAATTGGGTTCGCGCTTCAGCGGATCATCCAGTTTTCGGGCTACAGAAGCGGGAGCCTGTTGAAAAGACCTGTGGTTGTGAAATCTGCTTGATTGTCGCGCGTGTAGCGGCAAAGCCAGTGTCCATGGACTGCAGGAATGTCACGAAAAACGGCATTCTTCGCGGACGATCAGGGGAGATGACGAATGGCTGAACGCGATTGGGCTGCGGCCGAGAATACTGCTCTTGAAAGGCTCGGAGCTTGGCCGGCCGATGGCCCGGGCGGCGTGGTGCTTGGCATTGAGAACGGAGCGGTTCGGCTGGTTGCGGCGGGGGGGCATGCGGGCGTCGCAGGCGCGCCGCTTGGTCCGGACAGCGTGTTTCGCTGGGCGTCTGTCACCAAGCATGTGTTCGCAGCCTGTCTTATCGAAAGCGGTGTGTTGCCGCTCGACATGACGCTGGGCGAGGCGCTTCCGGAACTCGCGGCGGCCCCGGCATCCGTAACGGTTGCGCAGGCGCTTGCCATGCAGGGCGGCTTGCCCGACCCGCGCGAGAGCTTGACCCTTCTGGGTTTCGGATCGCATACGCGCACCGAGGCCGCGCCGCTTCACCACTGGATGGCCGGTTTTGACTGGTTGAACGCCAGGCCCGGCCATGAGGTCGCTTATTCCAATGGCGGCTACCGTCTTCTGGAAACGGCGCTGGCGCGGCGTGGTTTCGTGTTCTCCGACATGGTGGCGGATCACGCACAAAGGCTGGGTATCGGCATGCGGGCGTCCGAATTCTGGACTGATCCGGCGCCGGGGCTTGTGCCCGGCCATGAACCTGCATCGCCCGGCTGGTCGGAAGGCTTTCAGGGAATGCATCTTTCTGCAGCCGGATCGCTTTCGGGCTCGGCGCGGGATCTGGCGGTCTGGCTGTCGGACCTCATGGCGCGAGACGTTTTTGCGCAGATCGCCCGGCCTCTGCCGCTTGGGTCAGGCGAGGCGACCGGTTACGGGCTTGGCATTGCGCTGACGCAGATCGGCGCGGAGCGCGTGCCGGGCCATGGCGGGGCGCAGGCCGGCTATCGCGCGGGCTTTCTGTGCGCGCCGGAGGAGGGCATCGCGCTCGTGGCCCTGAGCAACCGCGACGATGGCGATGCGACCGGGCTTGCGGCGCGCGTGTGGGCGCGGCTGCGTGGCGTGCCGCAGGCGCAGATGCCGAAACCCGCCGGCGATTGGGCACCGTCCGGTCTCTATGTGGCGGAAGTGGGGGACCTCTGGGCCGAAGTGAAAAAGAACGCCATCGTGGTGCGCGATGCGGAAGAAGCGCTCTTTGCAGGCGATGACGGCCAATTCGTCTCCGCAGCGCCGCATGCGCGCATGCGGCTGGCGTATACGGACGGAGCGCTGAGCGGCGATCTGTTCCATCAGCCCGTCCGGCTGTTGCCGGTGGGCGATTGCGACGAGGAACCGGAGCTGGACGGGCGCTGGATGAGTGACGGCGCGATTGTGACGATCCGGGGCCGAACACTCCATTGGGGTGCAGGACCGCTTCAAACCGAAGCGACCCTCAAGCCGCTTGGCAATGGACGCTGGCTGTTCAACGCGATGGGGCGTCGGATCTGCCTTCAGCGCCTTTCGCCGGATCGGTTCATTCTCTCCTTGGCAAGGGCGCGCGGCGTCGAATATTGCAGGCTCTGAGGCAAGGCCGGAAATGAAAAGACCGCTGCTTCTCTCAGGAGAGATGCAGCGGTCGATCATGCTTTTGTGCGCTGCCTAGCCCGCGAGCAGCTCGATGTGGCGCTGTGCCTGACGAAGGGCGGAGATGAGGCGGTTTTGTCCGCGAACGAGCTGGGTTTTCGCAAAACCAAGCGTGTTTTCGTCAAAACCGTCCAGATCCGCTGCTTCTGCGATGGAAGGCAGCGGCGGGATCGTCAGGGCCGGATCGTGGCTGAAGCGGTTCACGCGGGTGAAGTTGATCGGCACGAGGATACGGGCGAGATCCTGGATCACGGTGTTGGCCGTTGCCCTGTCGATCTTGCCGGACTGGATGCCCGCATAGAAACTGTCGAGCGTTGAAGCCAGCGCATCGACCGCGTCCTTCGATGCCGACAGGTCAAAGCGGTCGCCGGCCTTGGCCTGATACTCGGCCACGGTCTGCGCGAATTCCTTCGCCGTGGCGCGCCAGTCAAACGGCAGGATCTCGGCATTCGCATTGCGAAGAACGGCAAGGAGATAGACCTTGATGTCGCGCAGGAGAATGTCCCTGTCGGCGATTTCCAGCGTGTCATTCTCGGTGTGCCAGGCAATGTTGCCGCCGCAGCCGCCCACCGTGTAATAGCCTTTCTCCTCACGCTGGACGTCCGGCATGGTCGACGACAGCATCAGGTAGCTGGAAATGCCGATATTGTTGAAGGAGTAATCGCCGGCGCGGTGCGGGCGCTCGCCTTCCATCGTTTTGCCGGCCACTTCGCCGATCACTTCAGCGAGGAAGTCTTCGGTTTCGCTCATCCGGCAAAGATTGATGAATTCGGTTGCCCAGCGGCAGCCCGGGCTGTCGCAGTTGACCTGCGAAACGGCATTCTGCTCGAGGTCCAGCGCAAAATTGTCGGAGAACCAGGTCGAACCGGCATAGCGTCCGGTGGAGTGGCCGGGCCACCAGCAGATGCGCACCGAGCGCTTCAGCGAACCGCGATTTTCCCAGAGAACGCGGGCGATTTCGAGCATGCTCGCATCACCGGTTGCGTTGTCGCCCACACCCACGTCCCAGCTGTCGAGATGGCCGTGCAGGAAGACGTATTTCTCCGGCTCTTCGGTGCCCTTGATGAAGACTTCCGGCAGTTTCGACGTGAACCAGCCCTCTTCCATCTCGGTGAAAAGCGTGACGCTGCCGCCCTTTTCCGCGATGGCGACCAGCGCCGCGCCGTCATCCTTGTTGACCGCCGCAGCGGCGATCTTCGGCTTGCGCGGCAGGTCGTCCAGATCCGGCGTGCCCCAGATGCTGGTGCAGATGCCCCAGTGGATGTCGACACCGGGATTGATGCCGATAACGCCGATGGCACCGATTTCCTCGAACTGGGAAACCAGGCCGGGGCTCGCAAAACCTTCGGAAATCACGATCTTGCCGCGCACGCGATCAGCGAGCTCCTGCGTGGTGTCCACCTTCTGCTCGAACATGTCGGTGATCATCGCGTTGTGATACGCGCCGACATAGACAAGTTCGCCCGTGACGCCATTGCTGGCGTCGACGCTGTATGCCGGCGGCTTGGCGCGGAACGTCTTGCCGTCAGCCTCGACGCGGGCCTGACCGGGCAGGCTGAGATAGAGGCTCGGCTCATGAACCGTGACCTCGACACCGAGCCTGCGCAGCCGTGAGACAATTTCGTCCATGCCGCGGTTCACATCGGTGGGGTGCTCGCGCTTGAAAGTCGCAAAGCTCTCGACCAGCCCCCAGGGTTCGTCAAGCGAGACGGAATCGAGAATTTGTTTTTCGAGATTGTTCATGCGCGAAGCTCCCATTTGTTTCATTCAGCGAAACAGCGTTTCGTAATGATGAAAAGCTAGCAGAGCGTTTGCGTGGCTGCAAGCGCTGGCCCAAGCATTGGGAAGCCAGGCAAACGAAAACAGCCCGCGGAAGCGGGCTGCGCATTTCGTGATTCTATTGTGCTCTTTTATCGCGCTCTGGGGGCTGGGTTCAGCCGGCGGAGCGGGCTTTGCTCTCGGCTTCGTCCTTGTCGGAACGGTGCAGCGACAGGCGCTGCGAAATTTCACCGGCTGCTGCCAGCACGGCCTGCATGTAAGCCTCGCGGCGCTCTTCATCGAAGCGCACGACTGCGCCGGCAACGGAAATCGCTGCAATAACGTTGCCATCGGCCGCAATGATGGGGGCCGCAACGGAGAAGGCACCTTCATCGAGATCGTTAATTGCGACATTGCATCCGTTCGCGCGAATGCGTTCCAGCGCTTGCCGGAGCTTTTCACGGTCGGTGATCGTGTAGGGGGTAAAGGCTTCCAGCGGGCTGGCGAGCACCTGGTCGATGATGCTCTTCTCGCTGAATGCGAGAATGCAGAGCGAACCGCCGCCAGCGTGAAGCGGGCCGTTGCGTCCCGCCTGCGCGAAAAGGCGAATTGAATGCAGGCCCTCGCGCGTCGCAACAACGAGCGAGCGCAATCCGTCGCGCACGACGAGATTCACGTTCTCGGAGGTCCGGTCGCGCAGCGCATCCATCACCGGCCGCGCAGCAGACAGAAGGCTGCCTTCGCGGCCCACGCGTTCCCCCAGCACGCCAACCCGATAGCCGAGCGAGTAGACGGCGCGCTCCGGATCCCGGAACACGAAGCCGCGCTCTTCGAGCGTATGCAGCAGGCGGAAGACAATGGACTTCGTCAGGCCAAGCGATTTTGCGAGCGCTGTGACCCCCTGATCCGGCTGGTCGGCGAGTGCTTCAAGGACAAGCAATGCGCGGTCGACAGCAGCGATCCTGTAGTCCTTGGGGGCTGTCTCGTTCATGGCTGCGCTCCTGTTTCTCGCATTATCGTTGTCTGCTGCACGGTTGCAATATTGCAGATTTGTGATTTACTCAACGGAAATAAGAAACAATGTTTCACACAATAAAACAATGAGGGGCGATGAAATGCGTGTTGCTTATGTCGTACCGGGGCCGATGTCCAAGGGGCCGATGGGGCTGAAGGAGATGAAGCGGCGCGAAGCGCTGCTGAATGCGTGGGCATTCACCGGCACCGAAGTGTCGGTCATTGATGTTGTGGACGGACCAGCATCAATCGAATCCGCTTATGAAGAGGCGCTGTGCATTCCTGCCACGATCGACGTGATCATGCGTTGCGAGCGCGAAGGATTTGATGCCGCGATTATCGGCTGTTTTGGCGATCCGGGCCTGGAGGCCGCGCGTGAACTGACGACCATGCCGGTTGTTGGCCCATGCGAAAGTTCGCTGCTTCTGGCTGCCAGCCTGGGGCACAAGCTCTCCGTGCTGACCATCTTCGAAAGCATGGTTGCCGGGCAGGAGCTGCTTGCCTACCGGGCGGGTGTCCTTGAAAAGCTCGCTTCCGTGCGGGCCACGGGCATTCCCGTTCTGGAGCTGATGAAAAACCCGGATCAGACGCGCGAGAAGCTGATCGAGACGGCAACGCTTTGCGTGAAGCAGGACCGTGCCGACGCTCTGTTGTTCGGCTGCATGACGATGTCGTTTCTGGATCTTGCGGACGAGGTGTCCGCCGCCGTGGGCGCGCCGGCCATCAATGCCGGCAAGGCCGCGCTAAAGCACGCGGAAACGCTGGTTTCCATGGGGCTCTCCCACTCCAAGACAGCCTATCCGATGCCCGCCAAAATGCGGGCCGGCCAGTCCTTCGAGGCGCTGCGGGTGGCCTGAGCCTGCGCGCCGACAAGACAACGACAAAAATCTTCAGAGGAGAAGCAGGATGATACCAATGCGCAGAGCGGTTGTCTCGACCGCGTTTCTCGCCCTTCTTGCCGGGACGCCGGCATTTGCCGGCGATCAGATCAGAACCATCGACCTGTTCACCCGCCCGCAGGCGGCCCAGCCACAGGAATTCCAGTCGATCCAGCTCATTGCGCAGGAGTGGCGCAAGCTCGGTCTCGATGTGAATGTGCGGGTCATGCCCTGGGAGCAGATGTCGGACGTCGTCTGGTATCAGCGCGACAACTGGGACGCCACGGCCTGGCAGATGGTCGGTCGACCCGAGCGCTCGGACCCCGATGAGATCGTCTTTAACCTGTTCCATTCGACCACGGCGGACAAGGGTTACAATTTCATCGGTTACCTGAACCCGGAATACGACACGGTCGTTGAAGCCGAGCGGGTCGAGATCGACGAAGCCAAGCGCAAGGAGCTGATCGACAAGGCGCAGGAGATCCTCGCCGCCGACCAGCCCAACATGATGCTTGTTCATCCCAAACAGACATTCGCGTTCGACAAGACGGTCTGGGACCCGGCCTCGGTTGTCGAGCAGAGCGGCATTGGCATTCGCAACACGTGGACGTTCATGTCGCTGACGCCGGTTGGCGAACAGAAGGACATCATCCTCAACTCCGGCGACAATGTGCAGGCGATCAACCCGCTCTACATCTCCGGCGGCGTGGACAGCTGGGTGTTCGAACTGGTCTATGACCGGCTCGTGCGTGTCGGTCCCGATGGCCTGCCCAAGGCCTGGGCGGCCGAAAGCTATGAGTGGAAAGACGACAAGACCATCGCGGTGACGCTGCGCGAGGGCATGAAGTGGCATGACGGCGAGCCTGTGACGCCGGAAGACGTCAAATTCTCCTTCGAGACCGCCGTCAGCGGTGAAGCGCCGATGTATGCGCCATTCGCCACTAATATCGAGAATATCGCGATTGACGGTTCCACGATCACCTTCACGCTCAAGCAGCCGGCGGCGTCGTTCGTCACGTCGAGCCTGGCGAAGATCAATCTCATTCCCAAGCATGTCTGGGAGCCGATCATCGCCGATCTGAAGACGAAGGAAGAGAACGCGGAAAGCTATCAGGAAGAGACACCCATCGGTTCCGGGCCGTTCAGGTTCGAGCGCTGGCTCACCAATGAGGAAATCGTTCTTTCCGCCAACAAGGATCACTTCAACGCACCGAAGGCCGAGCGCTGGATTCTGCGCATCGTGCCGAATGTTGAAGCGGCGCTGGGCATGCTGCGCTCCGGCGAGATCAACTTCCTCGCCGAATTCTCCGGTGATCCGCAGGTGCTGTTGCAGGCAGCCGAGCAGGATGGCGATCTGGAAACCGTTTCGACCGTCGAGATGGGCTTCCGTTATGTCGCGTTCAACAACCGCCGTCCGCCCTTCGATGATCCGGCATTCCGCCGCGCGCTTTCTTCGGCCGTGGACCGTCGCCTGATCGTCAAGGCTGCCTATCGCGGTTACGCCGAGCCTTCCAACTCCGTTGTCTCTCCCGCGCTGGGCTTCTGGCACAATGAAGCGGTGGTCGAAGGCTTCGAGGCTGGCCACGATGTGGCGGTGAAGATCCTTGAGGATGCCGGCTACACGCTCGAGGGTGACCGCCTGCATTATCCCGGCGACCAGAAAGAAACGCTGGCCGAATAACGCCCTGACAGGCGCACTGTCACGGTGCGCCTGTCTCCTCCCGACGCGCCACGCTGCCGCGCCCTGCGGTGACGCGGCCAGAATTTTCGCGCCGAGACAAGGGAAGCCTGTTCATGTCCCATTTGAAGGCGATGGCCAGCAGAGCGCTGCAACTCGCTCTCGTCCTCTGGGCGGTCGTCACGATCCTGTTCCTCATGTTCCGCCTGATGCCGGGCAATCCGATGGCGGCCTATATCGACCCCACCTTCACTGTGGAACAGCAGGAAGCGCTGATGGCGCAGTTCGGCCTCGACAAGCCATTGTGGGAGCAATACCTCATCTATCTCGGCAATCTTCTGCAGGGTGAGCTGGGCCAGAGCTTTCGCTATCGCGAGCCTGTGGCCGAGCGGCTGATGACGCTCCTGCCCAACACGCTCATTCTCACATTCTCTTCGCTTATCGTGGCCTACACTTTCGGCATTCTTGCCGGCGCGTATCTTGCCTGGCGGCGCGGAAGCGTCGTGGAGAACACGGCAATTCCGCTGGTTCTGACGACGCGCGCCATGCCTGAATTCTGGCTCGGGATGGTGCTGCTTGCCGTGTTTTCCTTCTGGCTCGGCTGGTTTCCCGCCGGCGGCACACGGCCGGCCGGCGCCAGCTATGACAGCTTGTGGGCGCTTTACACCTCGCGGGAGTTCCTGAGCTATCTGGCGCTCCCGGCCCTGACATTGGCGATTTACAGTCAGGGACTGCCGCTTCTTCTGATGCGCTCGAACATGCTGGATGTGATGAAGGAAGACTTTGTCACCATGGCCCGCATCAAGGGACTGTCCAACTGGTCGGTCGTGGTGCGCCATGCCGCGCGCAACGCGCTGTTGCCGGTCATGACATCCTTCGCCATCGCCGTCGGCTACCAGCTTCAGGGAAATGTGGTCGTTGAATCCGTTTTCTCCTGGCCGGGGCTTGGACGCGAACTCGTCAATGCCGTCTCGGCATCCGACTATCCGCTGGCGCAGGGCGCGTTCCTGATGATCGCCGTGGTGGTCATCCTGATGAACCTCATCGCCGACCTTCTTTATTCCCTGCTCGACCCGAGGATCAGCCATGCTTGATACCACGCTTCCCAGGCCGGGTTTCGTCGCGCGCTTCTTTCGCAGCCTGCGTCTGCCTTTGAACGACCCCTTCGCCGTTGCCGGCCTCGCCATCTATGCGATCTTCATCCTGACCGCGATCTTCGCCGACGCCATTGCGCCATACGATCCGACAGAGATCCTCTACACGCCCGATTACGATCTGGCCGCCGATCTGCGTCCGGGTGAAGACGGCTTCATTCTCGGCACCACCAGCCTTGGCCGGGATATCTTCTCGCAGATTGTTTACGGCACGCGTTCCGCGCTGCTTATCGGACTGACAGCGGCCTTCATGGTGGCGCTGATCGGATCGATTGTCGGGCTGGTTTCCGGCTATTTCGGCGGCTGGGTGGATGCGCTTTTGATGCGGTTGGCAGATGTGGCGTTCGGCATACCCTTCCTGCCCTTCGTCATCGTGCTTGCCGCCTTCCTTGAACCGTCGATCTGGAACGTCGTCATCGCCATGGCGCTCGTTCTGTGGCGCGACACGGGGCGGGTCATCCGCAGCCAGGTCCTGACGTTGCGGTCCCGCAGCTATGTGGATGCGGCAAGGGTTTCAGGCTCTTCGGATTTCAAGATCATTCTGCGGCACATCGCGCCGAACATCCTCCCGCTTTCCTTCCTTTACGGGTCCATCGCCATCGGCTGGGCCATTCTGACGGAGGCGTCGATTTCGTTTCTCGGCTTTGGCGATCCCCAGTCGATCAGCTGGGGCTACATGCTGCAGGACGCCTTCGCCAGCCAGGCGCTCGCGAAGCAGGCCTACTACTGGTTTGTGCCTCCCGGCGTCTGCATCATCCTCGTCGTGTCTGCGGGCTTCTTCATTACCCGTGGCTATGAAAACCTCCTGTTTCCGAAGCTTGGCCGATGACTGAAACACTGCTTTCCGTTCGTGATCTCAAGGTCAGCTATCAGGTTGGCAAGGGTTCAATCGATGCTGTCGATGGCGCGAGTTTCGACGTGCCGCGTGGCTCCATCGTCGGTCTCGTTGGCGAGTCCGGCTGCGGCAAGACCACCGTCGCCAGAGCGCTGACAAGGGTGATCGCCGACAATGCGAGCATTACCGGCGGTCAGATCCTGTTCGACGGACAGGATATTGCGGCGCTGCCCGAACGCGAGATGAATGCGCTGCGCTGGCGCGACATCGCGTTCATTCCGCAAAGCGCCATGAACTCGCTCGATCCCGTCTACACGGTCGAATATCAGCTCAACGAGGTGCTGCGGCGACGCGGTGGGCTGGGGCGCAGGCAAGCGCGGGCGCGCTGCGAAGAACTGTTCGAGATGGTTGGCATCGAAGCCGGCAGGCTTGGCGACTATCCGCATCAGTTTTCCGGCGGCATGCGCCAGCGCGTGGCCATCGCTCTGGCCCTTGCGCTCAATCCCAAGCTGGTGATTGCCGATGAACCGGTGACGGCGCTCGATGTGATCGTTCAGCGGCAGATCCTCGACCAGCTGCGCGAACTGCAATCGATGCTGGGCATTTCGGTGATCCTCGTCACGCATGACATCTCGGTCGTCGCCTATGTCTGCGACCGGACGGTGGTGATGTATGCCGGGCGCATTGCCGAAGCCGGCCCGATGGACGCCGTTCTGATGGAGCCGTCGCATCCCTACACAATGGGACTGCGCAATGCGTTTCCCGATCTGAAAGGAGCGGCAAGCGGTGTGCTGACGCCCATTGAGGGCGCGCCGCCCAATCTCGCCTTTCCACCACCGGGGTGCCGCTTTGCGCCCCGCTGCCCGTTCGCAGTGGAGACCTGCACCACGCAGCAGCCGGCGCTCGGCATGGTCGCGCCTGACCATCGGGTCAGCTGCCACCGGGCGGATGAAGCCGCGAAGCTGCGGCAGGAGGCGGCCCGCACCGAAACATGGCTCGCAGACGCATGAGGTTGGCTGTGTCGAAACCACCCAAGCCGCTGGTCTCCGTCAAGGATGCCCAGCTCCATTACCGGGTCGGCAGCGCCTTTTCGGCGATGCGTGGCCACTCCTCCGTCGTCAAGGCGGTGGACGGTGTGACATTCGAGATCCAGAAGGGCGAGAGTGTCGGCCTTCTGGGAGAATCCGGCTGCGGCAAGACCTCCATGGGGCGGCTGCTTCTCAAGCTTGAAGAGGCGACCGGTGGCGAGATTGAGTTCGCCGGCGATGCGCTTTCCGGTCTGAAGGGACCGGCGCTCAAGCGTTATCGCGCCAAGGCGCAGCTCATCTTCCAGAACCCGTTCGAAGCGGTGAACCCACGCTTCACGATCCGTGCCACACTGGCCGAACCGCTGGAGAATGCCGGCATTCCGGCAGCCGAACGTGAAGGGCGCATCATCGAAGCGTTGGAACTCGTGCGCCTGCCACAGCCACAGCAATATCTTGACCGGTATCCGCACCAATTATCGGGCGGCCAGTTGCAGCGCGTGGTGATGGCGCGGGCGCTCATCCTGCAACCGGACTTCGTGGTTGCGGATGAACCGGTTTCGATGCTCGACGTGTCGGTGCGTGCAGGCGTTCTGAACGTGTTTCGCGATGTGCGCGACCGGCTGAACCTGACTGCGATCTACATCAGTCACGACCTGGCCCTTGTGCGGTATGTCTGCGAGCGAACCATCGTCATGTATCTGGGCCGCATCATGGAAGATGGACCGACCGAGGACATCGTCCACGAGCCGCTGCACCCATACACCAAGGCGCTGGTGGCGGCCGTTCCGGTGCCGCATCCCGACCAGAGCCATGATCCGCTTCCCATTGGCCGTGGTGCGCCTGATCCACGCAATCCGCCTTCGGGTTGCGTGTTCCGAGACCGTTGCCCGCTCGCTTTCGACCGTTGCGCCAAAGAAGCGCCGGCGCTGCGTCCGGCGGGCAGCCGCAAGGTCGCCTGTCATCTTTTCTGAGCTGTCACCGTCAGGACTGGACGAAACAATGCTTGCAGCTTTCTACACGCGCACAGGGCCGGCCCGGGAGGTGCTTGAACTTGGCGAACAGGCCGTACCTGTTCCGGCCAAGGGCGAGGTTCTGGTGCGGGTGCGTGCATCGGGCATCAATCCCGCCGACGTGAAACGCCGGGCTGGCTGGCGCGGCATGGCGATGGAACACGCATTGGCGATCCCGCACACGGATGGCGCAGGCGAAATCGCCGATGTGGGCGCGGGCGTGGACCGCACGCGCGTCGGCGAGCGTGTCTGGCTCTGGAACGCGCAGGGCGGCTACGGAACCGCAGGCAGGCCGTTCGGAACGGCTGCGGAATATGTGGCGATCCCTGCCGATCAGGCGGCGCCGCTTCCCAAAGGATTGAGCTTTGAGGACGGAGCGTGTCTCGGCGTGCCGGCGATGACGGCCTATCGCGCGGTCTTCGCCGATGGGCCGGTGGAGGGTCAGACGATACTGGTCAATGGCGCTGCGGGTGCGGTTGGTCATTTTGCGGTGCAGCTTGCCAGGGCCGGCGGTGCGTGCGTCATCGGGACCGTGAGCAGTGACGAGGCGGCGAGCCATGCCCGGAGAGCCGGCGCAAGCGAGATCATCGACCGCAAGCGCGAGGATGTTGTCGCGCGCGTTTTGGACATAACGGAGGGCGAGGGGGTCGACCGCATCATCGAGGTGGACTTTGCCGCGAACCGGCTTGGCGACATCGCCATTCTGAAAGCCAACGGGACCATTGCTTCCTATTCGTGCAGCAGCGATCCCGAGCCCGTTCTCCCCTATTACGCCTTCGCCAACAAGGGTGCGAACCTGCGCTTCATTCAGGGCTTCAACATTCCGTCTGCTTTCCGGCGCGCCGGAGAGGCGATGCTGACCCGTCTTGCCGAGGAGGCGCGTCTGCACGTTGCCATCGGCGCTACCTACCCCCTCCGCGAGATCGCGGATGCCCATGAGCATGTCGAGCGCGGAAGCCTCGGCAATATCGTTGTCAGCGTGTGACGAAGCGACGTCGCACCGGCCATTGATAAGGAAAGCAAATGCTTCAATCCTCGCCATCCACCCCACCGCCCGAGTGCGACATGCCGGTCTGCGACCCGGTGTCGCTGGAGATCATTCGCGGCGCAATCGCCGCCGCGCAGGCCGAGATGGAAGCGCTTCTGGAGCGCACCGCGATTTCCGCGTTTATTCGCGAGAAGAAGGACTTTTACACCGCGCTGTTCGATGCAGACGGCGTGATGGCCGTTGGTTCGATGGTGCCGATCTTCGGCGACATGACCGGTCCGGTTTTCGAAAAATTTCCCGCCGATACGATGCAGCCGGGCGACCTCTACTGGTACAATGACTGCTACGGTTCGCGCGGTGCGGTTTCGCACTCAAACGATCAGGTTCTGCTCGCACCGGTGTTCCGCAATGGCCGACGCTGCGCCTTCGTGATGAGCTGGGCGCATTTTGCCGATATCGGCGGCATCCGCCCGGGCTCGATCAGCCCGGATGCGACCGAGATCTTTCAGGAAGGCATCATTGTTCCCGTTACGAAGCTGATCGATGCGGGGCAGACCAACGAGGCCGCGCTGTCGATCTTCCATCGCAATTCGCGTTTTCCCGAACAGAGCAATGGCGACATGCGCGCCCTGATGGCGTCCGTCGATCTTGGTGTTCGGCGTGTCGGTGAAATCATCGACCGGTTCGGCGCTGATGTGGTTGCCGATGCATTCGACCAGCTGCTTGCCCGCACACGTCGTCTGGTGCGCACGAAACTGGCCGAGACCTTCGATTACGGTACGCATAGTTTCACCGATGCCATTGATGGCGACGGGCACGGAAACGGGCCGTTCAAGATCCGTTTTTCGCTCTCCCGCGAGAAGGGCAGCGACGGGGAAGACCGTTTCACCTTCGATGCAACCGAGACAGACGATCAGGCTCCCGGCCCGGTCAACTATCTCATGAATGAGGGTGTGCCGGGCATGGCGCTCGGCCTCTATTATCTGGGTGGCGACCCGGCGCAGGTCTGCAATGCGGGTGGCCCGAACGCCATCGATGCGGTCAAGCTGCGCGAAGGTTCGCTGCTTGCGCCGCGTTTCCCCGCACCTCTTGGCATGCGCGGACTGACGGCGATGCGCGTCATCTCCGCCATGAGCGGGCTGGTGAATGTTGCGAAAGGCGAAGCGCCGGCTGCCAATTCGGCCTATGTGATCAGCATCATGCGCGGCAATTTCCGCAATGAAGCGGGCGAGCTGGAGCGTTTTCTTCTGGCAGACGGGATTGGCGTCGGATACGGCGCGCGCCCCGATGCCGATGGCATCGATGCGGTCTATTTCGTCGCGCAGGAAAACTATCCGGTCGAATTCCTCGAACTTGGTTATCCGGTGCGGTTGCGCACCTATGGCATCGCGCAGGACTCTGGCGGCGCAGGACGCCACCGCGGTGGTTGCGGCATCGTGCGCGAATACGAGGTGATGGCCGAGGACGCGGTGCTGGCGGTTCGCATCGACAGTGTGAAGAACCCTCCCTGGGGCATCGATGGGGGTCAGGGTGGCGGTTCCGGCCGGGCCATCGTCAATCCGGGAACCGACCGGGAGCAGGTTCTGGCGCCGCTTTCGGACGGCAACAGGCTGGTGCGCGGCGACATTCTGCGCATCGAGACCGGCGGCGGCGGCGGCCATGGCCATCCCTTCGACCGTCCGGTCGGCAAGGTGATCGAGGATGTTCTGGGCGGGTTCGTCAGCCCTGAAGCAGCCAGAAGCCTTTATGGCGTGGTGATGGAAGGCAACCGGGTGGACGCCGATGCCACCGTTGCCGCCCGCGCCGAACGTCCTGCCCACCGTCGTTTCCATCGTCAGGAGTATGTCGATGTCCTCAGCTGAATCTTCCCTCGCCATCGCTGTCGATATTGGTGGCACCTTTACCGACATCTCCCTTCTCGACCGGTCGAGCGGAAAAGTGTGGCGGGCCAAGACGCCCAGCGTGCCGCAGGATCCTTCAGAGGCCTTTCTGACCGGCATAAGACTGGCGCTCGCGGATGCGGGCGCGGAGGCGAGCGAACTTGCCCGCGTGCTGCATGGCACGACCGTCGCCACCAACATGATACTTGAGGGCAAGGGCGCGCGTACGGCGCTTGTCACCACACGCGGCTTTCGCCACGTGCTCGCCATCGGCCGGCAGGACATCCCGCGCAAGGCCAATCTCTACAACTGGGTGAAGCCCGAGCGCCCCGTTCCCGCATCGCGGATCGTCGAGGTGGATGAACGGCTTGCGGCAGGCGGAGCGGTTCTGGAAACGCTTGACGAAGACAGTGTCAGGGAGGCGGCGAGCGCCATTCGCGCCATGAATGTGGAAGCCGTTGGTGTCTGCCTCATGCATGCGTTCGCCAATCCCGCGCATGAAAGGCGGGTGGCCGAAATTCTGCGGGAGGAACTGCCGGACATTGCGGTGACGATCTCGACCGATGTGCTGCCCGTGGTGCGTGAATATGAGCGTTCGCTCACCACTGCGCTGAATGCTGCGGTGATGCCGGGTGTCACAAGCTATGTGGGCCGGCTGGAACGCCGGCTCGAAGATGAAAAGGTCGCCGCCCCGCTGCTTCTGATGAAGTCGAATGGCGGAGTGGCCGGTGCGGCGGCAATCCGCGAAGCGCCAGCGCTTACGGCGTTGTCGGGGCCAGCGGCCGGGGTGGTCGGTGCACGCGCGATTGCCGCCGCATGTGGCATTCGCGATCTGATCACCGTCGATATCGGCGGAACCAGCGCCGACATTTGCCTGATCAAGGATGGCCGGATCGATCTCACGCAGCATGGCAAGGTCGGCGACTGGCCGCTTCCGCTGCCGATGGTGGACATGGTGACGATTGGTGCCGGCGGCGGATCGATTGCCGCCGTCGAGGACGCGACCCTGACCGTGGGGCCACGCAGCGCCGGCGCAAGGCCGGGGCCTGCGGCCTATGGCCATGGGGGGCAGGATGCGACCGTCACCGATGCCCATGTGGTGCTTGGTCATCTGCCTGAGAAGCTGCTGGGCGGGCGCATGGGCCTTGATGTCGAGGCAGCGCGCGAGGTGGTGCGAAAAGGGGTCGCCGAACCGCTGGGCCTGTCGCTCGAGGCAGCAGCGCGCGGCGTTCTCCAGATCGTCGACAACCATATGGTTGGCGCTGTTCGTGTGGTGTCCGTCGAGCGCGGGCACGATCCGCGGCACTTCACACTGGTGCCCTTCGGCGGGGCGGGCCCGCTGCATGGCTGCGCCCTTGCGGAGCTGTTGGGCATTTCGCGCGTGATGATCCCGCCCGCGCCGGGTGTGCTTTGTGCCGACGGGCTGCTTGCAGCCGATCTCAAGGCCGAGTTCAGCCGGACCCTGCCAAAAGCCGGGGCGATTGATGTCGTGACCGCGAAAGGCATTTTCGGGGAGCTTGAACAGCAGGCCGATGCGTGGCTGACGGTGGAGGGCGTTCCCGAAGACAAGCGGCAGACGGATCGCGTGGCGCTGTTGCGCTATTACGGGCAGGGTGGCGAAATAGCGATCCCCTGGGCGGAAACGCGCGAAGTCGTGGAAGAGGCTTTCACCGCCGAACACAAGGCGCTCTACGGTTTTGCGCTTGATGCGCCAATCGAGCTGGTCACGCTACGGGTTGAGGCCACGGGCCTGACATCGGAACCGCCGCGTGACGGGCTTCAACCGGGTGGTCCCCTTGAAGCTTACGATCATGCGCCGGTGCAGTTTGCCAATGGTGCCCGTGACGTTCCGCTGATCGACCGCAACACAATCGGGGCCGGGACACGCTTCGATGGACCGGTTATCCTCACGCAGCTCGACACAACGATTCTCGTGCCGCCGGGCTGGACGGGCGAGGCGCATGCGGTTGGAGCGATCATCCTCACACGACAGGAAGGAGCGGCTGTATGAGTGCTTCTGACGACGAATTGCAGAAAGTCTTCGAGCATGTGGACGCCAACAGCGAGGCGTTTATCGCGCGGGTGATGGACTATGTGAGCCATCCGAGCATCAGCGCTCACGACATCGGCATTCGCGAGGTCGCCAATCTGCTCGTCGACATGCTGAAAGGGCTCGGCATGGAGGCGGAAACGGTTGCGACAAAGAACCATCCGATGGTTCTTGCCAGGCGCGATGTCTCACCCGACAAGCCGACCATCCTGCTCTACGGTCACTATGACGTTCAGCCGCCGGACCCGCTTGAGCTGTGGGACAGCCCGCCCTTCGAACCGACGATCCGCAACGGAAGGATCTATGCGCGGGGCATTGGCGACAACAAGGGCCAGCACTTCGCCCAGATTCTCGCCATCGAGTCCCATCTGGCCGTTCATGGCGATCTTCCGTGCAACATCATCTTTCTATTGGAAGGCGAGGAGGAGATTGGCAGTCCGCACATTGCCGACTTTGTGCGCGAACATGCGGATCGCCTGCAGGCCGATCTTGTGGTGACCTCGGACGGGCCGCTGCATGAGACGGGGCTGCCGGTGGTCACGTTTGGCGTGCGTGGTGTGGCGGGGTTTGAACTGAGGGCCAAAACAGCCGGGCGCGATGTTCACTCCGGCAATTTCGGCGGTGTCGTGCCGAACGCCGCCTGGAAGCTGGTCCATCTCCTTTCGACGATGAAGAACGCCGCAGGCGAGATCACCATCGAAGGGCTGACGGAACCGGTAATCCCGGCGACGAACTCGGAGCGGGAGGCGATCTCGAAAATTCCGCTCGACGTGGAGGAGGTCAAGGCCGAACTCGGACTGGCCGAACTGGATGGTCCGCTGGAGCGGGGCTATTTCGACCGCCTGATGTTCCACCCGACCCTGACGATCAACGGCTTTCACAGCGGCTATGACGGACCGGGCATGAAGACGGTTCTGCCCTGCGAGGCGTTCGTGAAATGCGATATCAGGCTGGTTGAGCCGCTGACGCCGGACTATGTTTTCGAGAAGGTGGCCGCGCATGTGGAGCGTCACGCGCCGGATGTCGAATTCATACCGCTGAACGGCATGCTTCCTTCCAAGACGCCGATGGACTCGCCCTATGCGGAGGCGATCAGCAAGGCCGTGAAGGCCGCGCGCGGCGTGGAGCCGCTGCTCTATCCGACGGTTGGCGGCAGCCTGCCGGATTATGTCTTCACGAAGATCCTGAAGAAGCCGGCTTTCGTGGTGCCCTATGCGAATGCCGACGAAGCCAATCATGCGCCCAACGAAAACCTCGAGATTGAGCGCTTCATTGATGGGATCAAGACGGGTGCTGCGCTGCTGACCGAGATCGGCCGCATGCGCTAGCTGTCAGTGTTGCTTGAATGAAGGGCGCACCGTGCCTTGAAGCCGGTGCGCCCTTTTTCATGCGATGAGACCGCGCTTACATGAAATCACGGGGAATGGATTTCTCGTAGGTTTTCGAGAACAGCGGCTGGCCGTTCTCGAAAGCGCTCACGCGTGCGCTGACAAGCCATTGATCGCGCGTGCAGGAAAGTGTCGACGTGATCTTCGTGACGGCTTCCCAGCCCGGCCGCGACTGGATCGTGGTCCATTTGATGTCGGCGCGCATGGATTGCGGATCGTCAGGCGAGATGGACCAGTCCTCGTCGCGGATTTCCTGCATCTGAAGCCCGTGGACCGGATGCACTTCCGCGCCGGTGTCTTCCTGCAGCCGGTAGTGCGTGACGCCGGCAATCAGATCCCTGACCACTTCGCGCCTGCTCTTTGCCGGGGAGGGCATGTCGTATTTTGGCAGGGGATCGGGGTTGGCCGGTTCGGGCAGGGTGATGCGCTCATGCGCGCCGAGAAGGGGCATGGAAAGACGCAGGCTGCCCGTGTCTATCGTCAGGCCCGGCGCATCCGGGGACGGCAGGATGAGCGGCCAGTATGATGTCGAGAGCGCAATCTTGATCCGGTGACCGGGGCCAAAGCGATAGCCCATATTGTCGAGCTGCATGCGGATGCGGGTGGGCTCGTCATGCGGCATGGCTTCCGGCGCAGCGTTTCCGTTGCGGTGGGCAAGGTTGAGAACGCCATAGCAGACGCGGGTTTCCGTGCCGTCGGGATGCACGTCGATGATCCGCGCGGCGAGGTTTTCCCAGTCGGCGCTGCACCGCACGTCCAGAACGAGTTCCGGCATGCCGAGATAGACCGCCTCTTCCTCAAGCGGCGCAGTCTCGAAGCACAGCGAACCGCCATTGTCGATCCGCTGGTCGCCGGCGAGCTCCGGGCCGGGCGCGGTGGTGAACCAGTCGCCGGCCGCTGTGCCCGTGTCGAGCGGGGAGCGCAGGAAGTGCTGGCCCGTTCCGCTGTTTGCTTCGCCGAGAGCAAGCGCGCCGCCAGCCGAGACGCCGTAAAGGTCGTTTTGCGGCGTCTCCCAGCGTTGCTTGGCGACCCAGAAGCCGGGGTCCACTTCGCGGCGCAGAAGCGGGCGTGCGCCGTCAATGATGTAGGCGCGCATCTGCGGCAGGTTTTCCGCACCCGTGTCGCCATCCTCAAGCCAGTGTTTCCACCAGGCGATGGCCTCGGCGTGGA
Source organism: Nitratireductor sp. PBL-C9 (assembly GCF_050877045.1). NCBI lineage: Bacteria > Pseudomonadati > Pseudomonadota > Alphaproteobacteria > Hyphomicrobiales > Phyllobacteriaceae > Nitratireductor > Nitratireductor sp. PBL-C9. Next base: position 317,301 of record NZ_JBPAXW010000001.1, on the reverse strand, counting down.
AATCGACGCGGGGTCTGGGCCATGCGAAGTGCGGGTATTTGTGAACCCAGGGGCCGATCAGCGCCTTGGCCGTATCGCCGATGCCCTCGATCGCCTTGAGCGGGGTGTTGCGATAACCGTCGGCCCAGCCGGCGATGACCAGCGAAGGAACGGTGACGTCGGCAAAATTCTCGCAGATGGAGCCCTGCTGCCAGTAGGCGTCGCGGCGCTGATGCGCGAGCCATTCGGCCATGAAGAAAGGTTCGTTCTCCAGCCGGTCCAGCCACATCTCGCGCCAGCTCTCGCCGGCCACGGCAATGTCGGGCGAACGGGACTGGTAAGCGAGCATGGTTCCCGCCCAGGAGGCCTGTGCGGAAAGCTGCGTGCCATTCTTGTAGTGGATGTCGTCGTTGTAGCGATCCGTGGTGGAGGCAATGGAAATCACCGCCTTGAGCTGCGGCGGCCGGAGCGCTGCGACCTGAAGGCCGTTGAAGCCGCCCCAGGAAATTCCCATCATGCCGACATTGCCGTTGGACCAGGGCTGTGCGGCGATCCATTCGAGGATTTCGCAGGCGTCGGACAGCTCGCGTGGCGTGTATTCGCCGTCGATCACGCCTTCGGATTCGCCGGAACCACGAATGTCGACGCGCACGCCGGCAATGCCTGCTGCGGCAAAGACCGGATAGGTGGATTCATCGCGTGCTTCCGTGCCGCCCCGCTTGCGATAGGGCAGATATTCGAGAACCGCCGGCACCGGGCGGTCCTGCGCGCAATCGGGCATCCAGATGCGGGTCGCCAGACGCGTGCCGTCCCTGAGTGTGATCCAGTGATCTTCGGATGTCGTGAAGCCTTGTTGCGACATGATGAACCTTCTTGAGTTGGGTATGCGTGTCGCCCGGTGATCTCCTTGATCGCCCGGGCGACGGGTCAGTTGTCGGCGCTCTCGATCTGACGGGTGGAGAGCACCTCTTCGAGCCAGCCAAGCCGCATCTCCGGCACGGATTTGAGCAGGAGATCGGTGTAGGCGTCGAAGGGAGGGCTGAGCGCCTCGGATTTCGGTCCGAAGCGGACGAGGCGGCCGCGATGCATCACGGCGACGCTGTCGGCGATGGCGCGCACGATGGCGATGTCATGGGTGATGAAAATGTATGACAGGCCCCGTTCTCGCTGCAGTCCGGTCAGCAGTTTGAGGATGCCGTCCGCCACCAGCGGATCGAGCGCCGAGGTGGGCTCGTCACAGATGATCAGGTCCGGTTTTGCCGCCAGCGCACGGGCGATGGCCACACGCTGTTTCTGCCCGCCGGAAAGCTCTGCGGGATAGCGGTCGATGAAGCCCTGGCCCATCTCGATCTGATCGAGCAGCTCACCAACGCGCCGGCGCTGTCCGGCACCGCGCAGCCCTTCGTAAAAGCGCAGCGGACGGCCGATGATCTGACCGACGGTCTGGCGCGGATTCATCGCCGTATCGGCCATCTGGTAGATCATCTGCATGCGGCGCAATTGCTCGCGCGTGCGGTGCTTCAGCTGCGGCGGCAGTGTTTCGCCATCGAAGCGGACGTCGCCCGTATTCGGGGCGAGGAGGCCGGTCGCGACACGGGCAAGCGTCGATTTGCCCGAACCGCTCTCGCCAACGATGGCGAGCGTCTGCCCTCTGGGCACGTGAAGGGACACATCGTGCAGCACGGGTGTCGGGCCATAGGCGGCGTTGATGCCCGCCATTTCGAAGAAGCGGTCCGACTGCTCCGCAGCCTCGGTGTGGCGCACCGCACGCACATTCACCAGATCGCGCGTGTAGTCTTCATCCGGGTTCTCGATGATCTTGCGCGTGTCGGCATGTTCCACGGTTTCCCCATGGCGCAGCACCATGATGTCGTCGGCCACCTGCGCGACAACGGCAAGGTCGTGCGTGATGTAGAGGGCCGCCGTGCCGGTCTGCTCTATGGCGCTCTTGATGGCAGCAAGCACGTCGATCTGAGTGGTCACGTCGAGCGCCGTGGTAGGCTCGTCGAACACGATCAGTTCCGGCTCGGGGCAGAGCGCCATGGCTGTCATGGCGCGCTGAAGCTGACCGCCGGAAACCTGATGCGGGAAGCGGTTGCCGAAGGTTTCGGGTTCCGGCAGACCCAGCAGGCCGAAGAGGCGCACCGCACGGGCGCGCGCCTCGTCTGCGGTGGCAAGGCCATGGCGCAGCGTGGCCTCGATCACCTGATCCATGAGCCGGTGGGCCGGATTGAACGAGGCTGCCGCCGACTGCGAGACATAGCAGACCCGCGCACCGCGCACGCCGCGTATGCCCCGGCGGCCGAGACCCAGAATGTCTTCGCCATCGAGAAGAACCCTGCCGCCGGTGATCTTCACGCCGCCGCGCCCATAGGCGAGTGCGGCGAGGCCGATGGTGGACTTTCCGGCACCCGATTCACCGATCAGGCCAAGCACCTTTCCGCGTTCCAGATCGAAGCTCACGCCCTTGACGATCTCGATTTTGCGCGGCGGCTCGCCCGGCGGGTAAGCGGTTGCGCCGATGCGCAGATCGCGCACCTGCAACAGGGGCCTTTTGTCGGTTTCGAGGGGCTTATCCATCGCCGCGCCCTCCTTTCAGGCTTGATGTGCGCTTCAGGAGCCAGTCGACCACCAGATTGATGGAGACGGTGAGCACGGCAATCGCCGCGCCCGGCACGAGCGCTGCGGAGACACCGAAAATGATGCCATCCTTGTTGTCCTTGACCATGCCGCCCCAGTCGGCGGTTGGCGGCTGAATGCCGAGACCGAGAAACGAGAGGGTGGAGATGAACAGAACCGCAAAGGCGAGCCGCAAACCGAACTCCGCCAGAAGCGGGGTCAGGGCATTGGGCAGGATTTCGCGGAAGATGATCCACAGCGTGCCTTCGCCCCGCAGCCTTGCGGCCTCCACGAAGTCCATCGTGGAAAGATCGAGCGCCAGCGCGCGGCCGAGACGGAAGACGCGGGTGGCGTCGAGCACGGCCATGACCAGAATGAGAACGGTCATGTTCTGGGGCAGCGCGCTCAGGACGATGAGAGCGAAGATCAGCGTCGGGATCGACATCAGGAGATCGTTGATGCGCGACAGACCGACATCGACCGGTCCGCGCATGGCGGCGGCGGCGAAGCTCAGGAACGAGCCGAGCGAGAAGGCCAGCACCGTGGACACGAAGGCGACGAAGAGCGTCGTGCGCGCGCCATAGATCAGGCGGGACAGGAGATCCCGGCCAAGATTGTCGAGCCCGAGCAGGTATTCCGCACTGGATGGGGCCCAGGGATCGCCGACGATCTGGTTTTCGCCATAGGGCGCAAGCCACGGCGCAAAGAGGGCGCAGATCACGGCAACGGTGATACCCGCCATGCCGATCCACGCGGAGACCGGAATAGAGCGCAGTGTCTGTTTCATCGCGGGTGCCTCAGACGGGGATTGGCGAGGACGGAGAGAATGTCCGCGGTCATGTTCAGGAGAATGTAGATGGCGGCAAACACCAGCCCGCAGGCCTGCACGACGGGCAGGTCACGCACGGTCACCGCATCGACCATGTATTGCCCCATGCCCGGGTAGACGAAGACCACTTCGACCACCACAACACCGACGATGAGATAGGCGAGGTTGAGCGCCACCACATTGATGATCGGCGCAAGCGCGTTTGGCGTTGCGTGACGCAGGATGGCGCGCCAGCGGCTGAGCCCCTTGAGCGCGGCCGTTTCCATATAGGCCGAATCCATCACGTTGATGATCGCTGCGCGGGTCATGCGCATCATGTGGGCGATGACCACGAGCACCAGCGTTGCAACGGGCAGGGCGATGGTCACGAGTTTCGCGCCAAGCCCCATGCTCGCATAGACGGTCGCGGGGAAGGCGGCGACGGGGTTTTTGACCACCAGCCACAGGATCAGCAGATAGGCGACGAAGAACTCGGGCAGCGACACGGCGGCGAGCGAGAACAGGTTGATGAGCCTGTCGATGAGGCGGTCGCGATAAAGCACGGCGATGAGGCCAAGCCCGATGGACAGGGGCACCGCGATGATGGCGGCTGCGCCGGCGAGCAGCAGCGAGTTGCTGAGCCGGCTGCCGAGCTGCGCGCCGATATCCTGGCCACTGGCCCAGGAGTGCCCGAAATCGCCATGCAGAAGGCCGGCGACCCAGTCGAGATAGCGCGCATAGGCGGGCGCATCGAGGCCCAGTTCCGCGCGGATATTGGCCACGGCCTGCGGTGTTGCGGCCTGTCCGAGATAGGTTGTTGCGAAGTCGCCGGGCAAAGCTTCAATCCCGCCGAAGATCAGCAGGGAGCTGGCCACGAGGAGGACAAGGCTCAGAAGGAGCCTTCCGACGATGCGGGTTGTCAGCGGATAGCGGCCATGCAGCCGCGCGAGGGGAAATACCGGAATGTGATCATTCATGTGTCTGATTGGTCGGACGCGCGCAGGCTGCTGGAAGGAGCCCGCGCGGCGTCTCCGTTTCAGGGATTAGGCGGCAAGCCAGAGGCGGCTGGCGATCTGTCCGTTGGACAGGTCGTTGCCCAGATCGTCGACCCAGCCCTTCACGTTCTTGGCCTGTGCGTTCAGATAGTTGTTGAACACGGGCAGGATCAGACCGCTGTTGTCGCGCACCATCATCGCCATTTCCTGGTACAGCGCAGCGCGCTTTTCCTGATCGGTCTCGGCGCGCGCCTCGAGCAGCTTCCTGTCGAAATCCGGGTTCTTGTACCGGGTGTCGTTCCAGGTGGAGGTGGAAAGCTGCGTGGTGGTGTAGCGAATGTCCTGGGTCGGACGACCGCCCCAATAGGAAGCGCAGAAAGGCTTCTTGTTCCAGACATTGGACCAGTAGCCATCATCAGGCTCGCGCTTGATGTCGAGCGTGATGCCGGCTTCCTTGGCCGTCGACTGGAAGAGCACGGCGGCATCCACCGCGCCGGAGAATGCGGCATTGGAGGTGCGCAGGCTGATGGGGCCTTCGTGGCCGGATTTCTTGTAGTGGAACGCGGCCTTCTCGGGATCGTATTCGCGCTGCGGGATGCCCGTGGGCGAAAGCGCGTAGGCGTCGTTCACCGGGTAGTCATTGCCGAGCGTGCCATAGCCGCCAAGGATGTTGTCGAGCATTGCCTGACGGTCGACGGCGAGCTTGAGCGCCATGCGCAGGTCGTTGTTGTCGAACGGCGCGGTGTCGCCGTGCATCAGGAAGGAATAGAAGCCCTTGCCCGGTGTGCTGAGGGTTTCGACATTCGGCGCGCGCGACAGGAGCTTCATCGTCTTCGGGTCGAGCGAATTAATGAAGTGCACCTTGCCGGAGGAAAGCGCTGCAATCCGCGCCGTGTTGTCGTTGATGACGAGGATCTCGACACTGTCGACGAAACCGCGGTCTTCATTCCAGTCATCTTCGTTGCGGGTGAAGGTGATGCGGACGCCGGGCTCGAAACTCTCCAGCTTGTAGGGGCCGGTGCCGATCACGTTTTCCGGGTCGTCCATGCCGCCATTCTGCTGGATCTGCAGGTGGTAGTCGGTCAGGAGAAGCGGCAGGTCGGCATTGCCGTTCTTGAGGGTGATCACCAGATCGCCATTCTGCTCTTCGATCCGCTCGATGTCCTCGAGAAGGCCGAGGGCGGCGGATTTGGAGTCCTTGTCGGAATGGCGGCGCAGCGTCTGCACCACGTCGTTCATCGTAAGCGGGCTGCCGTCATGGAAGCGCACATCCTGACGCAGTTTGAAGGTCCAGACCTTCGCGTCTGCGGACGAGCTCCAGCTTTCGGCGAGCGAAGGCAGCGCCTCGCCGCTCTGGGGATCGGTGGTCACCAGACGGTCGCCCCAGGTGAAGCCGACCACGAACATGGTGCTGCCGGAATAGGTGCCGGGGTCGAGAATGTCGGTGGTCTGGCCGCCGTCGAGGCCGAGCTTCAGATGCCCGCCGCGCTGGGGCTTTTCATCGGCGGCACGTGCGTTTGAAGGCAGAAGGAGGCCGGAAGCGCTCAGCACGAACCCTGCAGCGGCAGCAGAACCCAGAAAACGGCGTCGGCCGAGGTCTTGCACATTGTTGTGAGATGTCTTGCAGGTGGCGGGTATGCGATTTTTCATCCGAGCGATTTTCCTTCGTTTTTCTTGTCGTCGTGCGGTCCCGGCGGCGATTTTCATGGCAAAACCGTCCCCGGTGCATGAAATGCGGACGGGGATTCGCGCTGGGATTGTTTGAGGTGGGACGTGTGTAGGAGGGTTGCGATTGCGTCTCAATTTCGTATGTTGACGCTAACTGACGCTAGTTGAAGCTATTTCGCCTGTTTATGTTCACTGATCGCACCAATTTTGCCGCGAACCTGCGCTTCGCATGCAGCACGCATCCATCCGTTGCGGGCGTGTGCCGCGAAATCGGGATAAACCGGCAGCAATTCAACAGATATCTTTCGGGCCAGACCCTGCCATCTGCGTACAATACGGGCCTTATCGCGCGTTATTTCGGCATTTCGGCGGAAGATTTCGAATTGTCGGAAATGCGCTTCAGGGCCATGTTCGAGTCCCCCGATGGCGCCGGTCCGCGCGCGGCGGACACGCCTCTGAGCGAGGCTTTTCCGGGTGACATGCGCCGATTGCGCGCATATCTCGGTTATTACGAACTTTTTCACAAAAGCCTGTCCTGGCCGGGCAAAATCGTGCGCAGTTGCGCCCGGCTGCGTGAGCGCGACGGTCAGGTGGAGGTGAAAACCGTCGAGCGCATGTACGATCAGGAACAGGAGTTCCGGCAGGTCTCCAAATATCTGGGACAGGCTGCTTTCTGGCGCAACCGGCTGTTCATCGTGGAACGCGGGCTGGGGCAGCAGCCCATTGTCTGCGAAACGATCCTGATGCCGTTCGGCGAATATCAGCGCAACTATCTGCGCGGGGTTACCATCGGCGTGTCCTGGCGGCGCGAAAACCTGCCTTATAGCGGGCGAACGATCTGGCGTTCCGTCGGGTCCGACCCGGACCTGCGGCGGCTGTTGCAGAGCTGCGGCGTCCTGTCGGAAAAATCGCGCAAACTGCCGCTGCCTGTCCGGCGTTATCTAAACGAACCGGAAAACGAGGCCGTGACTGCCTCCTGAGGCTGGGCGGCTAGAGGCCGGACAGAGCGAGAATCTCCTCGGCTGTCGCTTCATTCGTGATCAGGCAGTTCACCAGCCTGCCGCGCAGCGCGGCGCGAATGGCGGTGACGCGGCTTGATCCCGCCGCCAGACAATAGACGCGCCGTCCCTTCCGTCTTGTGAGCGGCACACTGTTCACCCGGTCATTGGCCAAACCCTCGATCAGGCGGCCTTCCGCGTTGAAGATCCAGCCGGTCATCTCGCCCACCGCCCCGGCCGCGATGTAGCTGTCGACCTCCTTCTGCGACATGAGCCCGTCGACCAGAAGCGGGGCATCGGGGCCGATATTTCCAAGCCCGACAAAGGTGACTTCCGCCTCCCGCGCAAGCCGGTGTATCTGCTTCACCGTATCGAGCTCACGATAGACTTCGCGCTCCCGCGCCGAGCGGGCATAGATGGGGAGCGGCATGGGGTAGTGCCCGGCATTGATCCGGTCTGCCAGCCGCACGACCACGTTGAAGCGGGTCGAGAGGCCGCCGGGCATCATGTGCCCGAGCAGGGCCACCACTGTGTGGTCCGGGCGGTTCATCGGCGTCAGCTCTTCCACGCAGGCGCGCAGGGTGCGGCCCGTGCCGACGGCGATCACCCGCCCGCGCACGGCGGAGAGTTCGCGCTCCATGGCCCGCGCGCCGGCTTCGGCCAGTCCCGCAACCGGGCTCGTCTCGCCGGGAGCGGAGGGAACCACGTCGCAGGCTTCCAGCCCGAAGGCGCGGGTCAGCCGGTCCGCCAGTTCCATGCAGCGCATGATGGGATGTTCCAGACGAATCCGGATCAGTTTTTCGCGCAGGGCCATGGCGACGAGCCGCTGCGCCGTCTGCCGCGAAACACCCATGGTTCTGGCGATTTCGTCCTGCTTGTAGCCGGCGATGTAATAGAGCCAGCCGGCCCGCGCGGCGTCGTCCAGCCGTTCCGAATAATTGTCGCCTGTGGAATTTCTCATTTTGAAAAACGCAGCCTTTTCAATTCTTTGGAATGCGTCATCGGCTGCACGAAGCAGCCGGTGAGCATTTGCCCAGCATGACCGACAAATGTCTCAGGCCTGTAACAATGGACGCCTAATTCCTCGGCCATGTCGCTGCCCGGCAAACCAGCCACCGATGTTCTGGGGCGCAAGTGGCGACGTCACCAGATCCCGATGGAGAACGACATGCCGACCTTTTTCCGAACCGCAGCCGCCCTCGGCCTTGCCGGGCTGCTGACCACAGTGGCCCAGGGCGCGCTCGCTCAGGACAAGACCTCGATCGAGTGGTGGTACGCCAATGGCGGCCGCATCGAAGAGGCCATCCAGACGATGATTTCCGACTTCAACGAGAGTCAGGACCAGTATGAGGTCGTCGGCGTCCGCAAGGGCAATTACGAGGAAACCTTTGCTGCGATGATCGCGGCCTACCGGGCAGGCAAGCATCCGGCCATCATTCAGGCGACCGAGCGCAGCGTTCTGACCATGCTGCACTCCAACGCCATCGTGCCGGTGAACACGCTGATGGAAGACAATGGCATCGACATGAAGAAGGATGATTTCCTTCCTTCCGTCGCCGCCTATTACGTGGTCGACGACAAGGTGAACGCACTGCCGTTCAACTCGTCCACCGGCATCATGTGGTACAATGCAGACCACTTCAAAGCCGCCGGTTACGACACCCCCGCCGAGACGTGGGACGCCTTCGAAGAGCAGCTCTACGCCCTGAAGGACAAGGGTGTCACCGAGTGCGCGATGGTCCTGAACTCGGATTATGTCTGGTCGCTGATCGAGGCCTATTCCACCATCAACGATCAGCCTTTCGGCACGCAGGCCAATGGCCGCGACGGGCTCGACACTGAGTATGTCTATAACACCACCATGGTGACCAAACAGGCCGAGCGCCTGAAAAAGTGGGTCGATGACGGCATCGTCCAGCTTTCGGGGCAGGGCGCATCGCCAAGCCAGCTCTTCAACTCCGGCACCTGCTCCACCTGGTCCGCTTCCACCGCAAGCCATGCAGGCGTGGAAGCCGAGGCGCAGTTCGACTGGAGCGCGACGATGCAGCCCTACGAGGCCGGTGTCGAGCCGAAGAACTCGAACCTTGGCGGCGCTGCCCTGTGGGTACTGAAAGGCAAGGAAGACGCCGAATACGAAGCGGCGGCTGCCTTCCTGGAATATGTCGCACAGCCTGACACGCAGGCCTGGTGGAGCGCAACGACCGGCTACATTCCGGTGACGCATGCAGCCTATGACAAGCTGAAGACGGACGGCTTCTTCAAGGAGCACCCGACCCGCGAGATCGCCCTCTTGCAGCTCACGCGCGGCGGTGAGCCGAGCGACAACTCCTGGGGCATGCGCTTCGGCAATTCCAACCAGTGGTGGGCGGTGATTCAGGAAGAACTGCAGGCTGCCTTCACCGGCCAGAAGACCGTTCAGGAAGCGCTTGATTCCTCCGTTGAACGCGGCAACAAGATCCTGCGTCAGTACGAGCAGCTCAATGCCGGCGTCAATTAATCCGGCACATCAAGGAGGGCGCCTTGCGGCGCCCTCTCTTCCCACCTCGCGGCTGCTGCTCGCCCGGATGCTCCGGGACGATGGAACGGGGCTGAAGAAGGCACATTACACCCAGACCTGGCTCGCCGGGCTTCTATTGTCGCCGCAGCTTCTGATCCTGCTGTTCTTCTTCTTCATCCCCTCGTTCAAGGCGCTGTCTCTGGCCTTTGTCCAGGTCGACCCCTTTGGCGGGCGGGAGATCTTTGTCGGGCTGCAGAATTTCGTCGATCTCTTTTCGGACCCCTCGTATCGCAAGAGCGCCTGGCTGACCCTCTGGTTCACCATCGTGCAGAACATTGCGACGCTCGGGATTGCCGGCGTTCTGGCTTTCGCCACGGACCAGATCATTCGCGGGCAGGTCGGTTATCGCAGCGTGCTTCTTCTGCCCTACGCCATTGCGCCCGTGATTTCCGGCGGCATCTGGGCCTATCTATTCAACCCGGCCATCGGTCCGGCGGCCTCGGCCCTGCATGCGATGGGCGTGCCATGGGACCCGAACCTGCGCCCCAGCGATGCGTTGATCCTGATCACCATCTCGGCGGTGTGGAAACACATCTGCTACGACTACATCTTTCTAGCCGCCGCAATGCTCGCCGTGCCGCAGAGCCTGCGCGAAGCCGCCGCCATCGACGGCGCGGGGCCGCTCGAACGTTTCCGCACGATCAGCCTGCCGCTGATTGCGCCGGTGGTGATGTATCTCTTCATCATCAACATGGTCTACGGCCTGTTCGACACGTTCAGCATCATTGATGCGGTGACCGCCGGTGGACCCGCTGGCTCGACCTCCACCCTTGTCTACAAGGTCTATCAGGACGGCTTCATCATGATGAATCTCGGTTCCTCGGCCGCGCAGAGCATCGTGCTCATGGTGCTGGCGGTGCTGTTCACCGTGCTGCAGTTCCGCGCCATGGACCGCAAAGTCAATTATCAGGTGTGATCCATGATCGAACGCAATCCCGTTCTGAACGTCATCTGCCACCTTATCCTGATTGCCGGCGCGCTGATGGTCTGCGCGCCGCTCTACTTCGCCTTCGTCGCAGGCTCGCACACCGGCGCAGAAATGGCGCAGGTGCCGCAGCCCATGCTGCCGGGCTCCAGCTTTGTGGATAATCTCGTCACGGCCTGGGAAAAGGCGGATTTCGGCCGCGCCTTCGTGAACACGCTGATCGTCACGATGGTGATCGTCGTGGGCAAGATCGTGCTGTCGATCCTGGCCGGTTTCGCCGTCACCTATTTCCGCTTTCCCTTCCGCATGACCGCATTCTGGCTGATCTTCATGTCGCTGATGCTGCCGGTGGAAGTGCGCATCGTGCCGACCTATGAGGCGGTTGCCGATGTGGCCGGTCCGCTGCGCTGGTTCCTCGATGTGACGGGGCTTTCCGCGCTCATCAACTGGACCACCGGCATTGAGATCAATGCCGGGCTGGATTTCAGCATGATCGACACCTATGCGGGCCTGACCCTGCCGCTGATCGCCTCGGCGACGGCCGTGTTCCTGTTCCGGCAGTTCTTCCTGACGGTGCCGGACGATCTGTGCGAAGCCTCCAAGCTGGACGGGGCGGGGCCGATCAAGTTCCTCTTCGATGTCGTGCTACCGCTCTCGGTGCCCAACATCGCAGCACTCGCCATCATTCTCTTCGTGTTCGGCTGGAACCAGTATCTGTGGCCGCTGCTGTTCACCACCAAGACCGAAATGACGACCGCGATCATCGCCCTGAAGGGGCTTCTGCCGGGGCCGGACGATCCGTCCGACTGGTGGAGCTACGCCATGGCGGCGTCCTTCATCGTGATGCTCCCGCCGACCGTCGTCATCCTCACACTGCAACGCTGGTTCGCACGCGGACTGGTGGATGCCGGGAAGTGATCCCGAACAATTCCTGAAAGGACAAATCATGACTGGACTGATCGGCCACCGGGGCGGCCGCAATGTGTGGCCTGAAAACTCGCTTGACGGTTTCCGCAAGCTTCTCGATGTGCCTGTCGAAGGTGTCGAGTTCGATGTTCACCTGTCGGATGCGGGCGAGCTTCTCGTCATCCATGACGCCACGCTGGACCGCACGACCGAGGGCAGCGGCCCCTCCCGTGCGCTGACGCCTGAGGCGCGCGCCACGCTGCGTCTGCGCGACAGCAATGAAGGCGTGCCGGTGCTTTCCGAAGTGCTGGAAATCTACGCCGACAGCACGCTCGATCTTCACGTCGAGCTGAAAAATGACGGCGAGGGAAAGGCGTATCCCGGATTGCCGGCTCTTGTGATCGCCGAGATCGACCGGCTGGGTCTGCGCGATCGCTGCTGCCTGACGAGCTTCGATCTCGATGTGCTGCGTGAATGCCGGGATCTCGCCCCGCAGATGCGCCGGCTCTGCTCCGTCAATGACAATTCGGCGCAGAAGCTTGGCGTGCGGGAGACCATCTCGGCAGCGGCTGAACTGGCCGATTATGTGGCGGTTCACAAGGACATGCTCTCCACGCACTGGGACGCGATCACCACGCTGGTTCCGCTCTCCCGGCTTGGCGCGTGGGTTGCCAACACGCCGGAAGAGATAAACCGCTGGCTGGAGGCTGGCCCTGCCTTCATCACCACCGATGAGCCGGTGCTCGCCGACCGGCTGCGCCGCGCGCGTCTGGATGCCGGCGAGGCCGCGCAGGCATGATCGACCGCAATCGACGCAGTCTGATCGCTGGCGGGCTTGCCGCCGCCGCGGTGTGGCCCGGCATGGGCCGCGCCCGTGCGGCGCGGTTCGAGGCGTACCCGTTTTCGCTGGGCGTCGCCTCCGGTTGTCCGCTGCCGGAGGGCGTGATCCTGTGGACGCGACTCACATTCCCGGAACCACCGCCACCGGCCGATCCCTTTGCGCCGCTGGAGGTGATCCAGCGCGCGCCGGTGGACGTTTCGTGGGATGTGGCCGAGGACGAGCATTTCACCCGACCCGTGCGTTCCGGAACAGTACGGGCCGTGCAGGAATTCGGTCATTCGGTGCATGTTCCGGTTACGGGGCTGCACCCCGGTCGCTGGTATTTCTATCGGTTCCGCGCAGGCGATGCGGTGAGCCCGGTGGGGCGCACCCGTACAGCGCCCGCGCAGGAAACCATGGCCGACAGGCTTCGTTTCGCCTTCGCCTCGTGCCAGCAATATGAGCAGGGCTATTACGCTGCCTACCGGCATATGGCCGATGAGGATCTCGATCTCGTCGTGCATCTCGGCGATTACATCTATGAGCGCAGCTGGGGCGGAAACCTTGTGCGCCACCATGGAAGCGGCTGGCCGGCGCGGCTTGACGAATACCGCGCGCGCCATGCGCTCTACCGCTCTGACCCGAACCTGCAGGCCGCCCATGCGCGGTTTCCCTGGCTGGTAATCTGGGACGATCATGAGGTCATCAACAATTATGGCGATGATGATGCACCCGATGCGCCTGCCGGAGAGCGCTTTCTTGAGCAGCGCCGCGCCGCCTATCAGGCCTGGTATGAGCATATGCCCGTGCCGCCGCATGGCGGTGGGGACTTCAGCGAGTTCCGCATCTACGGGCAGCATGGTTTTGGCCGGCTTCTGGGCATCACCCTTCTGGATGCGCGCCAGTATCGCACGCCGGCAATGGTCGCCGGGCAGGGAGTTGCTCGGGCGGAAGGGAACTCGATGCTTGGCGCAGAGCAGGAGCGCTGGCTGGAAGAGACGCTGCCGGGCGCACGCGCCCGCTGGAACGTCATCGCACAGCCCACACTTCTGTCCGAGCGTGATCTGGAGCAGGGGGCGGGCACGCGCTACAGCCTTGATGGCTGGGACGGATACCGCGCCTCGCGCCGGCATCTGCTCGACAGCATCGAGGCGGCGCGGCTGGAAAACCCGCTGATCATCGGCGGTGATCTCCATGCCTATTTTGCCGCCGACGTGAAGCGCGATTTCGCGCAGCCGAAGAGCGAGACCGTGGCGACCGAGTTCGTGACCGGAGCCATCTCTTCCAATGCGCCAGGCCAGAAGAGCCTCGATGTGGCGCTTGCGGAAAACCCGCATCTCAAGCTGGCCTCGCGCGAGCACGGCTATGCGACCATGACGCTGACGCCCGATGGCGGACAATGCGACTTCGTCACCATCGAAGACCGCAAGGATCCGGCGTCGCCTGCCAGCACCACCTACAGTTTCGCCCTGACCAGCGGGCAGCCCGGAGTGAACCGGATATGAGCACTTTCGACCTTGTGATTTTTGACTGCGACGGCGTTCTGATCGACAGCGAGCCGCTGGCAAGCCGTACACTGGCCCGCGCCATGACCACTGCGGGCATGCCCATCTCGTCGCAACAGGCGCTGGTGGATTTCACCGGCAAAAGCCTTGGCGACATTCGCCAGACATTGCTCGAACGCGGGCTCGAGGATTTCGAAGGCCTGCACCGGGACTGGCAGGCGGAGCTTTTCGGCAGTTTCGCCTCCGATCTGCGCCCGATGGCGGGCATTGAAGATCTGCTGGACCGGCTGGATGCGCCGATCTGCGTGGCCTCAAACTCCGGGCATGAGCGGCTGCGGGCAAGCCTTGGCCTGACGCCGCTCTGGCAGCGCTTCGCGCCTCGGGTTTTCAGCGCTGATGATGTGCCCCGGCCGAAGCCTGCACCGGATCTGGTGCAGCATTGTCTGGAGCGTTGCGGCGCGCGGCCGGAACGCAGCGTCATGATCGATGACAGCGCACATGGCATTGCCGCCGCCCGCGCCGCCGGTGTGCTGCCGATCGGGTTTGTCGATCCCGCCGACATTCGCCCCGATCGCGCCGAGCGGCTGGCGGAGGCCGGTGCGCACCACATCGTGACCGGGGCAGGCGCGCTTTCGGCGCTGCTCGATCCGATGATCATCGCTGAAAGAAAGGTGGCGTGCCCCGCCTGATCCTAATCGCTTTCCGGCTTGCCGATCCAGAGTTCGAACTCGTCCAGCTGAGCGAATGTGGCCGGGCGCAGCTTGCCCCATTTGGAGGCGTCAGAGACGAGGAAACGCTTTTGGGAGCGCGCCATGGCGGCGCGCTTCACGGCCACTTCATGGAAGTGAAAACAGGTCACGCCTTCGTTTTCATGAATGCCGGCGGCTGAGAAGAAGCCTTTGGTGATGTTGATTTCCTGAAGCATCTTGAGCGCCGTATCGGAGCTGAAACTGCCGCTTTCCGGGTGATAGAGACCGGCGAGCAGAACCAGTTTCACCCCATCCAGCCGTGACACGATCTCGGCGATGTTCAGAGCCTGCGTGACGACGGTGATGTTTGCATTCTGGGGCACGTTGGCCGCCAGGTGCTGCAGCGTGGAGCCGCAGTCGACGAAGATGGTGTCTTCGGGTGCGACCATGGCCACCGCCTGTCGCGCAACGAGGGTCTTGGCCTGTGTGTTGGTGCCCTGCGCGTGGGAGAGCGAATAGCGCTCGCCCTTTTCGCTGGCGGACATGATGTAGCCGCCCAGGCACAGAATGCCGTTTTCGCCGTCGCCCAGGTCGCGGCGAATGGTTATCTCGGATGTGTTCAGCTTCTGCGCCGCTTCGGCGATGTGCAGAATGGCGCCTGACGCGCAGAGCTTCCTGAGTGCCTCAATCCGCGCTGCCCGCCCTGATGGTCTCGCCACATGATTCTCCAAGCCTGTGAGGTTTCAACAATACTTCATGGCGCAAGCCGTTGTCCGCAAGTGTGATGAATGCATTTGCAAAGGGTTGCAGGTTTTGATTGGATATGATCATATTGAATGGAATTGATCAATATTAGCGCATAATATTGAGTTAATTCAATCATATGCGTTCCCGCCACGCTGTCTCGTTCAGGGTTTCGGCGGAACCGAGGAGGAGGAAAACCAATGAAATCTCTGCTGACCGCAGCTTCTTTAGCGCTCTCTTTGCTGGGGACATCCGCGCTGGCCGACCAGATTGTGGATACGTCGAACCTCAATGAGGAGCTGATCGCAACGAAGGACGACAAGAAATACACCATCGCCACGGTCGTGAAGGTTGACGGCATCGCCTGGTTCGACCGCATGCGTGACGGTGTCGAGCAGTTCAAGGGCGATACGGGCCATGACGTCTGGATGGTCGGCCCGAGCCAGGCTGACGCGGCCGCGCAGGTGCAGCTCATCGAGAACCTGATCGCACAGGGCGTTGACGCCATCGCCGTTGTGCCGTTCTCCGTTGAGGCGGTGGAGCCGGTGCTGAAGAAGGCGCGCGACCGCGGCATTGTGGTGATCTCGCACGAGGCATCCAACCTGCAGAACACCGATTACGACCTCGAAGCCTTCGACAACCTTGCCTATGGCGCCAACCTGATGAAAGAGCTTGGCAAATACACGGGCGGGAAGGGCAAATACGTCACGACCGTCGGCTCGCTGACCTCCAAGAGCCAGATGGAATGGGTCGACGGCGCTGTTGCCTACCAGAAAGAGCATTTCCCGGACATGGAAATGGTCGGCGACCGTCTCGAGACCTATGACGATGCGGCCACCGACTACACCAAGCTGAAAGAGGCAATGACCACCTATCCCGACATCACGGGCATTCTCGGCGCGCCGATGCCGACATCTGCCGGTGCGGGGCGCCTGATCGCCGAAGGCGGTCTCAAGGACAAGGTGTTCTTTGCCGGTACGGGCCTGCCTTCGGTGGCTGGCGAGTATCTCGGCAATGGTGATATCCAGTACATCCAGTTCTGGGATCCGGCCGTTGCCGGCTACGCCATGAACATGCTGGCCGTTGCTGCCCTTGAGGGCAAGGGCGACCAGATCAAGTCGGGTCTGAACCTCGGTCTGACGGGCTACGAGTCCCTCACGACGCCGGATGAGGCGAACCCGAACCTGCTTTATGGCGCAGGCTGGGTCGGCGTTACGGCTGAAAACATGGACAAGTACGACTTCTGATTTCGTACGAAGCTGACGCCCGGTTCCGGGCGTCAGTTTTCAACCGTGCCGGAGCCCGGGCTCTGACCCCGGGCGACCATTTCAGCCTGCCGGGAAAATCATGTCCGAATATCTGATCGAGCTGAAGAACATCAGCAAGCGCTTCGGTGGCGTGCGCGCGCTGGACGGCGTCTCCATTGGCATCCGTCCCGGCGAAATCCACTGCCTTGCCGGCGAGAACGGCTCCGGAAAATCCACCGTCATCAAGGTCATGTCGGGAATCTACACACCCGAAGAGGGTGAAATCCTGATCGATGGCACACCACTCTCGCGGCTTGACCCGATCATGGCCGTGCAGAAGGGGGTGCAGGTCATCTATCAGGACTTTTCCCTGTTCGGGAATTTGACCGTTGCCGAGAACCTGGCGCTCAACACCTATCTTCTGGAGGGGCGTTCCAGAATGGACTGGCCCCGCGCCCGCGAGATGGCGCGCGAGGTTCTGGCCCGCCTCGATGTCGAGATCGATATCGACGCCGAAGTCGAGACGCTGCCGACTTCGGGAAAGCAGATCGTCGCGATTGCGCGCGCGCTTCTTGCCCGCGCCCGGCTGATCGTCATGGACGAGCCGACCACGGCGCTCACCGGCCATGAGGTCGATGCGCTGTTCGGCATCGTTCGCGATCTCCAGAAACAGGGCATCGCGGTTCTCTTCGTCAGCCACAAGATGCGCGAGATGCTGGAAATTTCGGAGCGCCTGACCGTGTTCCGGAACGGTAAAAAGGTGGCCGAAGGCGCGATGAGCGAATTCGACGAACCGGCCATCACCCGCGCCATGACGGGTCTTGAACTGGACGACGAACCCTATGAGCCCGAAATCCCCGCCGACGCGGCGCCCGCGCTGGAGGTTGAGGGGCTCACTGTTTCCGGAAGCGTCGATGATGTGAGCCTGACGCTGCGGCCAGGAGAGATTGTCGGCATTTCCGGCCTGATCGGTTCCGGCCGAACCGAACTGGCGCGGGCGCTGTTTGGAATGGAAAACGCCAGTGCCAGACGGTTTCGCGTTGCGGGAAAGGATGTTCTTCCCCGCTCGGTGCAGGAGGCGATCAGCCTTGGCATCGCCTATGTGCCGGAAGACCGGCTGAGCGAGGGCCTTTTCCTGACGCAATCCATCGAGCGCAACATGGTTGTGAGCATTCTGGACCGTCTGCGGCGTGGCCTCTTTCTCGACCGTGATGCGATGCGCGGGAAGACGGAAGAGATGTTCGCGGCCATGCAGATTGCGGCCCCGTCGCCCGAAATGGCGGTGGGCAATCTGTCCGGCGGCAATGCGCAGCGCGTCATGCTGGGGCGCTGGCTCCTGACCGGCGCGAAGGTGCTGATCCTCAACGGTCCGACGGTGGGCGTCGACGTAGGCTCCAAGGCCAAGATCCACCACATCATTCGCGATCTGGCGCGCGAGGAGGGCGTTGCCGTCCTGATGATTTCGGATGACGTGCCGGAGCTGACCGGCAACTGCAATCGCATTCATGTCATGCATGAGGGGCGTTTTGTCGGCGCGTTCTCTGGCGCGGAGATGACCGAAGACGCCATCAACGACAGCCTCAAGGCACTCAAGTAAGGCGGTAAGATGAAAAGGTTCCAATCCACGGAGGCTGTGATTGCCCTCGTCCTGCTGGCGGTGATGGTGCTGATCGGCCTGATCAATCCGGCTTTCTGGGGCGTCGCCAACCTGTTCAGCCTGGCGAAGGCCAATGTGGTCATCGGCATCATGGCGCTCGGCGTGCTGCTGATCATGATCTCCGGCGGCATCGACGTTTCGTTCCCGGCGATCTCGGCGGCGGCCCTCTACATCACGGTGCGCACCATGGTCGCGCTCGATTATGACGGCGTTCTGTTGCCATTCATCGCGGCGTCGGTGATCGGTGTGCTGCTCGGCGCGTTCAACGCCTTCATCATCGACCGGTTCAAGATGATCCCGCTGATCGTCACGCTGGGCACTGCCTCCATCATTCGCGGGCTGGTGCTGGGCCTGCTCGGCACCTCCATCGTGAACATCAACAAGATGCCCGACGCGCTGATCGAATTCGGCAAGCAGGATCTGACGACCGTAACCGCGCAGAACGGGGCGACGGTCGGGCTGACGGCAATGATCCTGGTCTATCTGGCGATTGCGCTGGTGATCCACATCATCCTTCGCCACACCATGACCGGCCGTTCTGTCTACGCCTATGGCGGTGATCCGGAATCGGCGCGGCGCGCCGGCGTCAACACGCGGCGCACCATCTTCTTCGTCTATTGCACGGCGGGCCTTCTGGCGGGCTTTGCGGGGCTTCTGCACAGTTCGATGATCTGGCAGGCCAACCCGCGCGACTTCATGGGGCTGGAGCTTGATGTGATTGCGGCCGTCGTGCTTGGCGGCGCGTCGATCTTCGGCGGGCGCGGTTCCGTGCTCGGCACGATGATCGGCGTGTTCACGCTCGTCATGGTCAAGAACTCGCTGATCCTGATGAAGGTAGACACCACCTGGCAGCGTGTCGTCGTCGGCATGATCATCATCGCAGCGACCGCCATCACCGCATGGCGCGACCGGAAGAAACTGGCTTGAGGGGAGACGACATGACTGCCAAAGCCGAAGAGAAGAGCCTGGTTCAACGGCTCCTTGGGAATGACGCTTCCATCGCGCAGCTGGCCGTGATCACGGTGGTGATCTTCGTGCTGATGGCCGGGCTCAACCCGGACAAGTTCCTGCGCTACTACAATTTCGAGTCCATCACCTACATCATGCCCGAGCTGGGCATTCTGTGCATTGCCATGATGGTGGCCATGCTGACGGGCGGCATCGATCTGTCCATCGTCGCTATCGCCAATCTGGCTGCGATCACGGCGGGGGTCTATTTCCGCCATCCCGTTGTCGCCGAGGCGCTTGCGGCGGGCGGCGTCGGTCTTGTGCTCCACACAGCGATGGGCGTGATCATCGCGCTTCTGGTGGGGCTCGCGGCGGGGCTGGTCAATGGCGTCCTGATCGCGCGACTGCGCATCATTCCCATTCTGGCGACGCTCGGCACCGGGCAGGTATTTGCGGGCCTCGCGCTCGTTCTGACCGGCGGTCCGGCCATTGTCGGCTTCCCGCAGACCTGGAACTGGATCGGCACCGGCAAACTGCTTGGTGTGGCGACGCCGTTCTGGATCCTGATCGTCGTGGCGTCCGTGGTGGCCATTCTCTTGCGCCGCACGCATCTGGGCGTGAACCTGATGCTGATCGGCACCAATGCGCGCGCCGCCGTATTTGCAGGCATCCGCAGCTCCCGCATGATCCTCTACAGCTACGCGTTGACCGGGCTCATGGCGGCGATTGCGGGCATTCTGCTCTCGGGCCGCACCAACTCGGCCAAGGCGGATTTCGGTGCGTCTTATCTGTTGCAGGCCGTTCTCATCGCTGTGCTTGGCGGCACGAACCCAGCCGGCGGCAAGGGGCGCGTTCTCGGGGTGCTTCTGGCGCTGGTGGCGCTCATGTTCCTCTCGTCCGGCATGCAGATGATGCGCGCCTCCAACTTCCTGATCGATGCGATGTGGGGCGGCTTCCTGGTTCTGGTGATTGCAATCAACTATCTGAGGTCGTCGAAATGAGCGCTCGTGACAGCGATACCGTCTTCAACCTTTCGCCCGAAATGTTCCCTGCACGCGGCGAGCTTGTGCTGGCCACGGGCGACGGGTTCACTGTAACGGCGTTCCGCTATCCTTCGTCCGTCGAGGGGCTGCGGATCGAAAACCGGCGCGGGCAGGTTACGGTTCTGCCCTATCTGGGGCAGATGATCTGGGATGCCGTGTTCGACGGGCGCAGGCTCACCATGGGGAATGTGTTTCCCCATCCGCGCAAGGGCGCTTCGATCATCGAGACCTATGGCGCTTTTGCTTACCATGCAGGCGTTCTGCGCAATGGCGCACCCGGCCCTGAAGACGATCATCCGCTGCATGGCGAAATGCCGGTCGCCGGCATGGACAGCGCGCATCTGCGCTTTGGGCGCGATGATGCAGGCGCATTTGTCGAGCTGTGCAGCGAGACCGAATATGTGATGGGCTTCGGGCCGCATTACATCGCAAGACCGCGGGTTCGGCTGCGCGCGGACAGCGGGCTGATCGAGGTCGAGATGGTCGTTGAGAACCTGTCGGCGCATCCGATGGAGCTCATGTACATGCTGCACGCGAATTTCGATTTCGTGGCGGGCGCGCAGATCCATCAGCCAGCGGCGTTTTCACCGGAAGGCACGGTCGTTCGCAAGACCATCCCCGGTCATGTGACGCCCTCGCAGGCGTTTCTGGATCTTCTGGATGACCTTTCGGGAAACCCCGCGCGCATGAAGACGCTGGATGAGCCGGCGCTCTACAGCCCCGAGCAGGTGTTTTACGTGCGCGGGCTTGGAACGAATGCCGAAGGCAGCACGCGGCTGGTGATGGCGCTTCCCGAGGGTGACGCCTGTTCCGTCAGCTACCGCCCGGAAGATCTGCCGCACTGTGTGCGCTGGATCCTGAACGATGGCGATGCGCAGGTCGCAGCCTTTGCGCTGCCCTCCACCTGCGAGCCGGAAGGTTACACCGCCGAGAAAGCCAAGGGGCATGTGCGCATTCTGCCGCCGGGCGAGACCGCGCGTTTCCCCGTGACGCTTGGATATCTGAGCGCGCAGGAAGCGCCCGCCGCAATTGCCGAAGTCAACCAGATGAGCAAGGACTGAGCCATGACGTCAAACAGCAGAACCGGTCGCATTGCCGTTGTCGGCTCCAACATGGTCGATCTGATCACCTATGTCTCCCGCATGCCGGCGCCGGGCGAAACGCTGGAAGCGCCAAGCTTTGAGAGCGGGTGCGGGGGCAAGGGTGCAAACCAGGCTGTTGCGGCTGCGAAGCTCGGTTCGCAGGTGAGCATGGTCTCAAGGGTTGGCGATGATCTGTTCGGCGACAACACGCTCCGGAATTTCTCCGATCACGGGATCGATATCCGTCATGTCGCCAAGGTCGCCGGAAAGTCGTCCGGCGTTGCCCCCATTTTTGTCGATGAAAGCGGTGAGAACTCCATTCTCATCGTGAAGGGTGCGAATGAAGACCTGCTCCCGGCCGACGTCGATGCCGCAGAAGATGTGCTGCGCGATGCGGACCTCATTCTGATGCAGCTGGAGATCCCGCTGGAGACGATCTACCACACGGTTCGCCGCGCGGCGGAATGGGGCGTGCCGACCATCCTGAACCCGGCGCCCGCGACTTCGGCGCTGAGTGTTTCGGACCTGAAGAGCCTGAGCTTCCTCGTTCCAAACGAAAGCGAGCTTGCGCTTCTTTCAGGCATGCCCACGGACACGGAGGAAGAGATCATGGCGGCCGCGCGCAGCCTGATCGAGAAGGGCATTGGCACCGTCATCGTGACACTCGGCTCGCGTGGCGCGCGCCTTGTTACGGCGGACCGTTTCACGACCATCGAGCCTGTGAGCGTGACCCCGGTGGACACGACAGGCGCGGGCGACGCCTTTATCGGCTCTTTCGCGCATTTCTTTGCAGCAACGGGCGAGACCGAGACGGCGCTGAACCGAGCGGCCCGCTATGCAGCCTATTCCGTGGGCCGGCGCGGGACACAGAAGTCCTATGCATCGGCCGACGATTTTGACGCGTTCTGCGAAGCGCTTCCACAATAGTGCCTTTTGCGCAGTCGGGCAGATGACTGCCCGGCCGGCTCAGCCCTCCGGGCGGCTCACGATCCACACGGCGATGGCGGCCATCGCCACGGCGAGGGCGATCGCGAGCGGCAGACCCGGCTGATAGGCAAAGAGGGAAACGACGTAGCCGCAGCTGATGCCGGTGACTGCGAAGACCTTCGCGCGGCGCGGGACGATGCCGTGATCGCGCCAGCCGCGCAGAACCGGACCGTAGCTCGGATGTTCCATAAGCCTGCGCTCAAGCCTCGGCGATGAGCGCGCGAAGAACCATGCGGCGAGGATCAGGAAGATCGTGGTCGGCATGACGGGAAGAAACGCCCCGATCACGGCGAGCAACAGCATCACCAGCCCCAGAACGAGCAATATTGCACGCTTTGCATTCTCAAATGCGGGCGCAATTCTCAATGACCGATCTCCGTCGACAGGCAGATCCGCAGACCTTTCCACCTCCATTCCGATACACCGAAAACTGCGGAAATCCTATGACCGCAGCAGTGCGCTTCATTGAAGCATGTTCGTCGTGATGGGGTCGCCGCTGCTTCGTTGACCGGTTCCGCCTGTGCCCGAGTGATGGCCGCAGAGCAGGAGAGCTGGCCAGAGAACTCTGGTGTCCAAAATTAGTTGTGAATGGATAATTCGCCGCATTCACCCATGCACCTCTGTATTTCTATGTAACGCCTGTTCGTAAGTGTTAGTGAAATGTGAGGTTTTTCGATGGGTATGTATTTCAATAAATTTCGTAATTTTGGATTGGTATCTGCAAGTGCTTTCGCATTGATGGCGACTGCGCCAATCACCTTTGCGGAAACTGCGCAGCCAGGCGATGGTGTTTCGGTTTCGATTGCTCAGCCAAACGACGATACCGGCTGGATCATGAGCGCGGTTTACGCCCAGCTTCTTGAGGAACTGGGTTACGACGTGGCCGAACCGGTCACGCTCGATGTTCCCGTTGCCTATGTATCCGTGTCGCAGGGAGACATGGATCTTTATCCCGACGGCTGGTTCCCGCTCCACAATACCTATGTCGACCAGCCCGGTTTCGCGGCTACGCCCACGGGCTATGTGGTCGAGAAGGGCGCATTGCAGGGATATCTCGTCGACAAGGCTTCCGCCGAGAAATTTGACATCAAGACGCTGGATGATTTCAAGCGTCCCGAGGTGCGCGAAGCGTTTGACCGCAATGGCGACGGGCTGGCGGACATGACCGCGTGCCCGCCCGGCTGGGGCTGCGAACTGATGATCCAGTTCCACATGGATGCGTTCGATCTGCGTGAAGCCATCAATCCGATCAAGGCCGGATATTCTGCTTCCATGGCAGACACGATCGCAGCCTTTGAGCAGGGCCAGCCGATCCTGTTCTACACCTGGACGCCGAACTGGACGGTTGATGCCCTGAAACCCGGTGAAGATGTCGTGTGGATTCAGACCCCGGAGGTCGCCTTGCCGGAAGAACAGGCGCATCTTGCCGAATTCGCGACGGTTGAGGGTGTTGAAGGCTGCGTTGCCGAGCCCTGTCAGCTGGGCTGGCCGGTCAATGATATCCGGCCGGTTGCAAACGACGCGTTTCTTGAAGCCAATCCTGCCGCGAAGGTTCTGCTTGAGGAAGCCTCGATCCCGCTCGATTTCATCTTCGCCCAGAACGCCGCAATGCGGAATGGCGAGGACAGTGCTGAAGACCTGAAGCGACAGGCTTCGGAGTGGATTGAAGCCAATCGCAAAACCGTTGATGGATGGCTCGATGCCGCGCGTTCAGCCGTAGAATAGTCTGAACCGGTGGGCGCCAGTCGGCGCCCACTTCTTCTCGACCAGTTGAACCCAGCTGAATCGGACTGCCCCCTTTGCGGGCGCGGTGTGCGGCTCTGCCATCGAAGCCAGCAGGAATGATTTGCCCGATCCTTAAGGTGCCGCCTCCAGAAGATGGTTCAGAAGATCCATCACCGTGGCGCTCAGGGGCTCGTCACGCCGGTAGAATGCGATGATCGAGATGTCCGAAAGGTCGCTGATGGGGCGCCAGGTCAGACCCGGCGTCGCAAGGTTTCTTGCTGTCATCGCATCGACGATGCCCACCCCGCCGCACGCACGCACCAATGCGCATACATTCGCGCAGTATGGCGCGGTGCAGACCGGGTCGTAATGCAGATCCCGGGCTTTGAAGGCCGCGCGTATATGCGCCCCCATGGGTGACCAGTCGGCATCATAGCAGACCAGCGGATGCGCTGCGATTGCCTTGCATTTGAGCTGCTTTGCACGGGCAAGCGGGTGGTTCTCGCCCATGATCGCGACCAGCGAGCTGCGCCCGACCATATGGGCCTGAAACTCCGCCTTCGGCGGCAGGGCCATCTGTAATCCGAGATCCGCCACGCCGTTGCGAAGATCTTCCTCCGGCGCGTGAATGCGCAGGTCGAGACGCTTCTTCCAGTTTGCATAGCCAGCTTTGACCAGAAGGGGACCGAGAAACCCCTCCACCAGAGCCGGTGTCGCGGAAATCACGGCTGGCCGTGTGGCGTGATCCCGCAGGGATGGCAGCTTGGCGCGGACCTGCGAATGCGTGGTGAAGATGGGACCGGCCAGAGAGAAGATTTCGCGGGCCTCGCGGGTGGGTTCAAGCCGGTTGCCCGCGCGGTGAAACAGCGGAATGCCCAGCTTGCTTTCCAGCCGTTTCAGCTGCGCACTGACGCCTGGCTGCGAGATGCCGAGCAGGCGTGCGGTTTCGGTCGTCGTCCCGACCCGCATCAACGTTCCGAAGAGTTCCATTTCACGCAGGTTCATTATCAGCTCAGTAATAGATACCCATCTATTTATCATTATTCCTATGCTTCGCCCTTGTCTAACCTGAACTCCGGATTGCAGATGTGTCTGCCTCGGGTCTGCCTCGGGCGTAGAAGGGCAGGCAGACGATGCGGAGCGCGGTTTGCGCTTTTTCCGGCAAGTTTGGCGAAGAAAGAAGCCTTGATGTTTTTTGAACGGGATGCCGCGTGGACACGCCGGTGCGAAGCGGCGGTGTCGGAGATTTTTGACAGGTTCGGTTCCTTTGGACTGACGGACGAGACGTTTGGCCTTGTCGCACTGCAGGAGCGTGCAGATGGCGGCAGGCCCGCAGGATTTGCGCTCAATGGCGACTGGCGCTGCTATCCGTGCAGTGTCGTGAAGGCCTTCCATCTGGTTCACGCGCTCAACAGGATCGAGCGGGGGCAGATGGCGGTTCCCGATGATCTGGATCAGGCGCTTAGCGACATGATCACCTGGTCGTCGAATACGGCGACCAATTACGTGATCGACCTTCTGACCGAAACCACCGGCGACACGCTTCTGGAGCCTGAAGCCTATCGCGAATGGTCTCACAGGCGTGAAGGGCTCAATCGCTTCTTCCGGGATCTGGGCTGGCCCGAATGGGACGGCTGCAACATCGCGCAGAAGCTCATGGGCGATACGCGCTATGGACGCGAAGCGCAGTTCGCGGGCAGGGACGGAAGTTATCTGAACGTGCTCACGCCGCTCGTTTCCGCGCGGCTTTTCCTGGAACTTTTTGCCGGCACCCTGCCGTTGAACCCGCGATCGCAGAAACGGGCGGAGGAGATCCTCCTGCGTGACCGCAGCCGCGCGGATGCACATCTTCTGAGCTTCCAGATTGATGAGTTCCTTGGCGGTGGCGTTCCCGCAGAGGCGCAGGTCTGGAGCAAGGCCGGCTACACGTCCTGGACGGGCAACCCGCGCACATCCTACTACCGTCATGACCTGATCCGCATCGCCCTTCCGGGGGCCGCGCCGGTCATTCTTTCGGTCATGACGCAGGGGCAGAAGATCACGGAAAACGCCGCAACCGTTTTCCCCGGCATCGGGCGCGCGCTCTGCGACAACCTGCTCGCCGCAGAACCGGTTCCGGCATGAGGCGCGCTGTGCGCGCGGAAGTCACGACTTGCAGATGAAAGGGAGAAACCAATGTCCATGAAACTGAAAATCAGCGCCATCGCGCTGCTTGCAGCACTTGGAACGGCGCCTGCCGCCGCCAAGACGCTGGTCTATTGCTCCGATGCATCGCCGGAAGGGTTCGACCCGGCGCTCTATACCTCGATCACCACGTTCGATGCGTCGTCGCGCACGGTGTTCAACCGGCTCGTGGAGTTCGAGACCGGCACCACCAATGTCGTGCCGGGCCTCGCCGAAAGCTGGGAAGTGTCCGACGACGAACTGGAATACACGTTCAATCTCCGCAAGGGCGTGAAATTCCACGCCAATGACAGCTTCACGCCGAGCCGGGATTTCAATGCCGACGATGTGATCTTCAGCTTCAATCGCCAGCGGCTGGAAGACCATCCGCACCACAAGACTTCGGGCGGCGGCTGGACCTATTTCGGCGCGATGGGGATGGGCGATCTCATCAAGGACATCGTGAAAGTCGATGATTACACGGTGAAGTTCGTTCTGAGCCGCCCGGAAGCGCCAATGCTTTCCAATCTGGCGATGGATTTCGCGTCGATCCAGTCGAAAGAATATGCCGACCAGCTTATGGAGGCCGGGAAGCCCGAAGAGCTCAATCAGGCTCCCGTGGGAACCGGCCCCTTCACCTTCGTTGCCTACCAGAAGGATTCGGTGATCCGCTATGCGAAGAACCCGGATTACTGGGAAGGCGCTACGCCGCTCGACAATCTGGTGTTCGCCATCACCCCGGACGCTTCCGTGCGCTATCAGCGTCTGAACGCCGGCGAGTGCCACATCATGCCCTATCCGAACCCGGCCGATCTGAAGGCGATGCAGGCCGATCCGAACATCAAGGTGATGGAGCAGGAAGGTCTCAATCTCGGTTACCTGGCCTACAACACCAAGGTGGCGCCTTTCGACAATCCGAAGGTGCGCAAGGCCCTCAACATGGCCATCGACAAGGAAGCGATCATGGAGGTCGTCTATCAGGGCTCTGGCCAGATCGCGAAAAACCCTATCCCGCCAACCATCTGGTCGCACAATGACGAGGTGCAGGACGATCCCCACGATCCGGCAGCCGCAAAGGCCATGCTGGAAGCCGAAGGCGTGACGGACCTTTCCATGAAACTGTGGGCGATGCCCGTGGCGCGTGGCTATAACCCCAATGCACGCCGCATGGCCGAAATGATGCAGGCCGATCTGGCCGCCGTCGGCGTCGATGCCGAGATCATCTCCTATGAGTGGGGCGAGTATCTGGACCGTGCGCGCGACATCGACCGCGATGGCGCAGCGCTGCTGGGCTGGATCGGCGACAATGGCGATCCGGACAACTTCCTTGCGGTTCTTCTGGGCTGCGATTCCGTGGCTGCGTCGAACACGGCGCAGTGGTGCCACGAGCCTTATGAGAAGCTGATCCAGAAGGCGAAGGTCACCTCGGACGTTGAAGAGCGCACGCGCCTTTACAAGGAAGCCCAGGTCATCGCCAAGGAGCAGGCCCCGATCATGCCGATTGCGCATTCGGTCGATTTCATGCCCATGTCGCCGAAGGTCTCCGGCTACAGGATCCACCCGATGGGCACGCACATCTTCTACGGTGTCGATATCGCCGAGTAAGGCGACATGGCGGCGTCCGTTTGGGCGCCGCCAGTTTCAAAGGCCAGGTGTCGATCAACCCCGGCCTCGATCAATAGGAGAGGCTTATCCCGGCGAACAGGCCTTCGCCCCTGTTGTCTCCGGCCAGTCTGGCGCGATACTGAACCGTCAGGTCGATATAGGACATGGGAGCCGTGTACTTGTCTTCCCGGAACCAGTAGCGCGCGTTAAGGCCCGGCCCGGCGCTCAGCGTGAACTGGTCCGCCAGTTCGCTGTCATAACCCGCGTTGACGCCGATATAGGGGGTAAGGACCAGCCGGTCATCGATTGCATCCATGCGGAAGCTGCGGCCGATGCGAATGTCGTCGGAAGCGATGGTCTGGCCGGTTTCCAGATAATGCCCGATCTCGCCATAATACTGCGCCATCCACCAGGACGGCACATCCACACGCAGATCGGAGCCGATGCCCTTGGAGAAGGCGGCGCGTATCAGCGTGTCGTTGCGGCTGTGCTTGCCGACCTTGAAGAGCTTGCTCGCCTCGAAAACGAGATTGTGCTGCGCGAAGGGTTTCCAGCGCGCGCCGACACTGCCCTGCGTCGTCGAAGAGCCGGTCGCGCCATCCAGAGAATCTCTGAGCGTGGTGAACTGGCGCGCAAACAGTTCGAACGTCGCACCATCCCGGTAGCCGATGCCCGGCGGCCGCCAGTAGATCTCCGAACCGAGTTGCATGGATTCGCCACTGCTGCCCTGCGGCAGGAGCGAGTTGCTGGCAATGCCCATGCCGCCATGGGTCAACGAGACATAGGCTCCATATTCGCGCTTCAGCTCGGCCACTTCCCGGCGCAGGCCGAAAAGCGCCTGCGGCGCCAATGAGAAGTCGCCGCGTTCTTCCGCATCGATGGCGCGGTGCATCAGAGCGATTGCATCATCGTTCTGATGGGCCCGCCGCGCCGCATAGGCAGCATCGATGAACTGGCGACCGCTCAGCGCGCCAGTTCTGTCGGCGGCCTGAAACCGGTCATAAGCCATGGTTCTTTCGCCGGCCTGCCCGGCGAGATAGGCAAGGTCGAGATCGCTCATGGACGCAAAGCGTCCCTCATCGAGCGTTTCCAGGAAGAGCCGGGATGCCTCGGCTTTCCTGTCCTCATCGTTCAGGAGGCGCACGCGCGCCGCAATGGCCTGATCCTGCTCGCGCGGGTTCGCGGTGGTTGTTTCCGCCAGAGCAAATGCGTCGTTCGCGCCTGCGAAATCCTTCATGGCCTGCAGCGCCTGGCCCCGCTTCATCCAGACCGCGTGATCGGCGCGCCGTCCGAGCGGAGCAAGCGCTTCATACGCCTGTTCCGGCCGGTCGGTGGCAAGCGCCGCCTCGGCAAGGGAAAGGCGCAGGAAACGTTCGTCCGCCGGTGAACTGGAATAGCGCAGCGCAGCGCTGAAATCGTCGAACGCTGCGTTCTGGTTGCCCATTGACGCCTGCAGGACACCCCGTTGCCGCAACAAAGCGGCATCACGGCCGAAGCGCTTCATGGCGCGGTCGGTCTCGCTCAGGGCTTCGGATTGCAGTCCGTTCTGCACGAGCGTCTGGATCAACAGAAGGCGGAAGCTGCGATTGCCCGGGGCCTGTTGAACAGCCTTGCGCGCCAGACGAAGGGCTTCGCCATAGCGTTTTGCGCGTATGGCGTCATAGGCCATGTTGGCCGCGCCTGCGCCCGGTGCTGCACCCGAGCCCTTTTTTGCGGACTGCTGTGCGCTGGAAAGTTTCTGCGCCGCAAGAGCGTTGTCGAGCAGGCTCCGGTAATCCCGATTGCCTGGTGTCAGCCGCAGTGCTTCTTCGGCTTTTGCGACCGCCATATCGTAATCGCCCCGGTCATAGGCTCGATAAGCTGCATCTGCCGCCAGATAGGCGGGATCCGACTGCGAGACCGCTTCGCTGGAGGCTGCAAGCGCAGTGGCGAGTGTGGCAAGCTCCTCACGGGCCGTGTCGGTCAGGCGCTTATCCTGCGCGCCTTCCTGCGCAGCGCTTCGCGCTTCATCTTTTTCGCCTGATGCATCAAGCGCACGGACGAGAAGGGTTCTGAGACGCCCGACATCCGGCCGCTGCCGCACGGCTTCGCGGGCTTTCTCTGCCGCGACTGCATAGTCTCCATTGGCATAGGCCTCGTAGGCTTCGGTTGCCACTTCGTAGGCTGAACCCACCAATGGGCGCTCTTCGCCAGTGTTTTCCGCAGGCGCGCTCTGCACTGGTGCGGGATCGGATGTCTGCGCGCCGGCAGGCAATGCCCCCCATGCAAACTGAAGGGCAAGCAGCGCTGCCGTGCCGCGCAGCCAGCGGTTCCGGGCGCTGGTCTTGCGCCCTTGGCTTCCGTGGCGTCCAACAATCGTCATCACGCGGCTTTTCCCTTAAGTTCGTTTGCGGCAGATTCTGCGAGCCTGCGCTGTTCATCCAGCGCCCACTGCAACAGGTTCTGGTCAATGGCGTTCTGCGCCACGAGATAGCTGCCCACCGGACCGTCCGTGTCGGGTGAATAGTTCGCCATGGCCTCTTCAAACGCCTCATGTGAGATGTCGCCGCGCTGTGAAAGCAGATCGCCCAGAAGCGGCACGCGTTCGCCGAGCTGTTGCGGATTGTCTTTTCCCTGCGCGGCGAGCAGGCGCAGGCCGGCCGTGATGTCACGGTCACGCACGATGAAGAGCGGCGGCATGTGGCCGAGTGCCTTGCGGATCTGTTCGCTCGCGCGCTCGGACAGCGGAGCGGCTGCGGCAAGCCGAATTGCGCCATTTTCACTGTCTTTCATCGCCAAAACACGCCAGCGAATGCTCAAATCGACGGGAAACGCGTCTTTTGCGGCAAGAATTTCGGCTTCACTGACAGACGTGATTTCGAGCCCGGACTGGAAGGCGACGGCTTCTGCCAGAACCTCTTCCGTCAGCCATCCTTCCTGCACGAGAATGCGGCCGAATGGCTGTTTCCTCTCGCTCTGCTTGTCGAGCGCTTCCTGAAGGTGGCCCTGATCAATGGCCTGCCACGAGACAAGCAACTCACCGAGCCTTGCGCGCTCTTCCACCAGCCCGTCCGCCGACGGGAAGTCGTGCATCGTCTTGTCCCAGGCAAGGCGCGTTCCGAAAATGAGATGCGAAAGATACTGTTTCCACGCGCGCGCCATGGCCATGAAGTTCACGAAATTGCCGATGATCATGCGCGGGATCGACAGGATGCCATGACGCCAGCCGAAAGTGCGGGCGGTGAAGTAATAACGCTGGGTCACACGCAGGATGAACGCGATGCCGTTCAGTCCAAGCAGAACGGCGATCCATCCATTGGTTGCGATGAGGGGCGGGTAACTCATCGTCAGCAGGCCGGTCGTGAAGGCGAGCTGAAACAGGATGTACTGCGCAACCAGAATGTAAGCGAAAATCGCCACGAATGCGGTCACGGCGCCCTTGCGGTCGCGCAGCAGAAAATAGCGGTCGACGATGGAGCCATGCCAGCCGAAATAGGCCCAGCCCTGAAAGCAGATGCCCAGCGACCAGCGGGCCTTCTGACGATAGGATGTGCGGAACGTGTTGGGGAAGAACTCGCGCACACTGAGCGGCATTTGGAGCGTTTTTTCCTGCACCGCATGGCCCTTGAACCAGGACGTGCGTTTCACGCGGTATTCGACCGGAAACCGCGCCAGAATTGAGTGCATGCCGTGTGCTGCAAGCCGCACACCGATGTCGTAATCCTCGGTGAGCGTTTGCGTGTTAAAGGGCTGATTGTCGGTTTCGGATGCAAGCGTCAAGAGGGCGCGGCGCGAGAAGCAGGTGCCGACGCCAGCCGAAGGCACCGTCTTGGCAAGGCTCTCGCGCACCACGATATCCTTGCCGTGGGATTCGGCAAATTCGTCCATGTAGACGCCGGCGACCAGCTCGTACCACTCGCGCTCCAGCGAGCCGACGGGGATCTGGATGAGATCCTTGCGCGGCAGGAGATAGTTGAAGAACTGCAGTTCCAGCGGATGCAGTACATCTTCACTGTCGTGCAGGACAACACCTGCAAAGCTGATGTTGTGTCGGGCTTCGTGGGCGAAGATCGCCTGCACGATCCAGTTCAGGCAATCGGCCTTGCAGGTGGGACCGTCATGGGGAACCTCCACACGCACCAGCTGCTTGTAGCGGCGGCGCATGCGCTCGACTTCCCTGATCGTGGCTGCGTCGTTGCAATAGGTGCCGACAAAGATGGTGTAAGACCGGTAGTCGATCACCCGCACCATGTTTTCCAGCATTGGCGCGATGACGTCATATTCGAGCCACGCCGGGATCATGATGGCGATGTGCTGCTCCGGCCGGTCACGCAACTGCTCCGGCCGAAGCGGCTTGTAGCGCCGTTTGACCGTCAGTGCACGCCTGATTTCCCGCATCCAGTAGCGGGCGTCGATGAAGAGATCATCGAGGCTGGAAATCAGGATGATCACGGCTGTTGCGACGGCTGTGTATTCCAGCCATCGGTAATAGTCCGCGAAGAGGTAGGGCCAGTAGAGCGACATCGAACGGTTGCCCGCTTATCCCTGATCGGCGCTTTGACGCTTCTTGGCGCGGCGCGCAAAGAAGATCAGCAGGAAGAACGCAAAGGCAAGCACCCCGGCCACGAGCAGCGAGAGATTGTGCATCCAGAATGCAGGATCAAGCAGCCGTTCCCATGTGAAGGGAGCATCGCCGCGCTGGCTTCCGTCTTCGTTGAGGTAAAGCGGTGCGCCTCGGCTGTTTACCGCTGCCAGGACGCCATCGTCTCCCAATACGGCGATATCGCCGCCGGCAAGCTGGAAAGGCGTTTCGAAGACAGGCGGCGTTCCGACACTCTGATAGCTGACGCCCGGCTCTTTGGAACCCGATACCGCCTGCACGACAGCGATCCGTTCGAGACCCGAAACATCATAGAATGTCTTGCCTTTGGCATCGGCAATTGAGACCCGGTCACCGGAGACCTTTACGGTATCGCGGGCGCCTTTGACGGGCGTGTCAAAGGCGAGATACGGCGTTTTCGGCTCGATCTCCGCGTCGCCTTCTTCAAAGCTCAGCGTCGCGCGGGATGGCGAGACCCCGACCGTGTCAGCGAGCTGAATGATTGTCGGCAGAGACCGGGTAGCATCAAGACGCCAGCTGGTCGGAACGAACAGGCTTGCATCGCCGGCGAGCCGCGCCGTCATTTCTGCGAAATTGCCGAGCTTTGGCGCGGATTTCAGGAAAACCCGGCTTTCCGGCAGCACCGCAGCCGGGAAAGGCTGGGGCGTTTCGCGGCATTCGTCACTTGCCGGCTGGCGTTGAATGCGCACCTGCATCGTGTTGCGGGGAAGGAGGGCGTAAGACGGGATGTCGACGGAGATTTTCTCCGCCTTCCCGTCGGCGGTGAGGCGCTTTGCGCCAAGAAGATAGTCGTTGATGAAGATCGAGGCCACGGGTGCCGTCGCCGTCGCGCCGGGAGCGGCTGCGACATAGACATCCATGCTGGCGGGAACCTTGCCCTCGGGCAGGCTGGTGCCAAGGTTGAATGACGTCGTCCAGTCGCCGCGTGCAACGACATCCAGATTTCCGGCCGCCTGATTGAGCGAGGCCAGAGCGATGCTGTCTGTGTCGGTGTCGGGCCTTGCGGCCGTGTCGAGAACAAGATGATCCGTGCTGGCGGTGCGACGCCAGAAACCGTCGAGCAGACCGGAGGCGGCGCGTGCGGCATCTGGCGCGACTGCGATCACGGGCCGACCGGTGAGCGTGGCAATCTCGATGCTTTTTGGCTCGCTCGCCATTGCAAGCGCGTTCTTGCGCACCACGAGGGTGTCGATTGCATCGACGGCTGCGGCGTCTGCCCGTTCGAGTTCTTCGGCGACCGCTTTGAGGGCGGTCGTCAGCCCGCCTGCCAGCATCTGGTCGGCAACCGCGATATGCGCGTGCAGCTGCGGTGCATCAAGCAGGATAAGGGCCCCGATTTCTGCGTCGCTCGACAGGGTGATGACACCGCCACCGGCAAGCGCTGCAAATGCGGGAACGCGCTTGAGAGCCGGGGGGATTTCGAGCCCGCTGACATCGAATTCGCTGCCGATTGTCGGAAGCGCTGCAACATCCACCGTCTTGCCGGCGCGCTCGAGCGTGACGCCCAGACGCCAGGCGGCATCGAAGCTCTCGCTTGCCAGCTCGTCGCTGGAAACCAGAAGCACCACACGCTGGGGCAGGGCGGACCAGGCATCTGCAATGGTTTTCACGTCGCCTGCATCATAGCTGTATTCCAGATGGGAATCCGGCGAGATCTGCAGCATGTTTCCGATGGGGCGGGCATCGTCGCAGAGAAA
Source organism: Nitratireductor sp. PBL-C9 (assembly GCF_050877045.1). Taxonomy (NCBI): domain Bacteria; kingdom Pseudomonadati; phylum Pseudomonadota; class Alphaproteobacteria; order Hyphomicrobiales; family Phyllobacteriaceae; genus Nitratireductor; species Nitratireductor sp. PBL-C9. The sequence continues at coordinate 283,334 of NZ_JBPAXW010000001.1, read as the reverse complement.
CCGCCCCGTGGCCGAAGACCATGCGAGCCCCATCCGCACAAACCCGGACGGGCGCGGTGCCCCCTCAACATCGACGTTGATCTCGACGTCTCCCTGAGGCGCGGTTGGCGACTGGGCGGCCACGACCGTGCCATCGACTGCAAGCGTGTAGGTCGTCTGTCCGCCATCGGCGCGCAGATAGCGGCCGTCCACGACCAGGCGCGGCTCGGACAGCTCGATATTCGCGGGCACCGGCAGATAGATGTCGCGACGCGCATCGCTGGAACCGAGCACGACCGGTTCGGTGAGGCCAAGCGCCTTCAGGCTGACCCGCTCGCGGATCTCCGTTTGCTGCGAAAGCGCGGTGATCGCATCGGCGATTTCCGCAGCCTGCGCGGCATTGCCGCCATGCATGATGATCAGCCCGCACGCCCCGCTCAAAACGGAAGACAATATGGCGCTACGGCGAGATGAGACGGTCATGATTAACCCGTTTTCTGAAATTGGATGGGGATTGCGATCAGGCGGCGAATGCCGCGCTCGATCTGCCCGCCAGAGCGGCGGCGATGCGGGTTGAGGCATGCCCGTCCCCATAGGGATTGAGGATGCGCGCGAAGCTTGCGTAATGGGCCGCGTCATCGAGAAGCTGCTCGACCTCGCTGACAATCCGCGTTGTTCGGGCTCCGACCAACCGAACGCCGCCTGCAGCAACGGCTTCAGGGCGTTCAGTCACATCGCGCATGACCAGAACCGGCTTCCCGAGCGACGGGGCTTCTTCCTGCACACCGCCGGAATCGGTCAGGACAATGTCCGCCCTGTTCAGGAGATAGACGAAGGACAGATATTCCTGCGGGTCGATGAGCGAAATGTTCGGATTTTTTCCGAGCAACTCATGGACCGGATCGCTGACATTGGGGTTCAGATGCACCGGATAAACGATCTGCAGGTCGTCGCGCCGCGACAGGCTGGCCAGCGCCTTGCATATGTTCAGGAAACCATCACCGAAGCTCTCGCGGCGATGGCCCGTGACGAGGAGGAGTTTGCGCGAGGGATCCAGAAAGGAGAACCGGGCATCCAGCTGGGCCTTCAGCTCCGGCGTGGTCCTGATCCGCTCGACGGTTTCCATCAGGGCGTCGATGACCGTGTTGCCCGTGACAAGGATTTCACCGTTCAACCGCTCGGAGCGCAGATTGGCGGCGCTTGTGTCGGTCGGCGCGAATAATTTTGTTGCGAGGACATCGATCGTGCGCCGATTAAACTCCTCCGGCCACGGCTTTGACAGATCGTAGGTGCGCAAGCCAGCTTCCACATGTCCGACCGGAATGTTCCGATGGAACGCGGCCAGACTGGCGGCCATTGCGGTCGTGGTGTCGCCATGGGTCAGCACATAATCGGGCTTCTCATCGGCGAGAATGGCGTCCAGACCCTCGATTACCCTGCCTGAGAGACCGTTAAGCGTCTGGTTGGGTGTCATGACCGAAAGATCGTGATCCGGCTTGATGCCGAAAAGATCGAGAACCTGGTCGAGCATCTGGCGATGCTGTCCGGTCACGCAGGTAATTGGCTGAAGCCCGCTTTCGGCAGCCAGCGCCTTGATGACCGGAGCCATCTTGATCGCTTCCGGTCTCGTGCCGAAAACCGATAAAATTCTCATTGAAACAATGCCCTGAAGTATCTGATCAGAATCGTGGGAGGGGCGCCGGCATCGTGTCGTAAGACAGTCCGTCGGGCGCATCGGCAGCTTTTAAAACCGGTCTCACGTCTCATTGGAGACAGCCGGCTACTCTGGGGAAGCCAGTTTTAGGAGGGGCGATCCTGATGCTGCGGGCCCGCTTTCTGGCTTCTCCTGCAGCAAGACCCGGAAGCCATTAGCCGCGCAGGCAGCTGAAAGCCTTCGGAAACGTGCAGGCGACGCCGGACAGCGAGTTTGTGCGTTTTCATCAGAAACGAACCCTTTAAATGATTCCGATGTACGAATAAGTCGCCTAAGTATATAGGGTGAACTGGTAAGTTTGTCAGTCGCCTAAGTTTTTTTGTCGCACTATCTGCTGCAAGTTTCGGATTTTATCTGGACCCATGTCGATCTTTCACACCGTCGATTGCGCTGTTGCATCGATTTGCGGCGCTCAAAACAAGTCCCAACTCGTCTCCGCGCTTGGTGAGGGGATGGCGGCTCTTGGCTTTCAGAGCTTCAACCTGTCATGCAACAAGGCCGATGTGCGGGAGTTCATGACATCGCCGACGCTGACGAGCTGGACTTCGGAGGATCTGGATGCCTATCACAATGAGCACTGGAGTGCCCGAGATCCTCTGCTTGAACTGTCCGGGCAGCCCGGTCTGCGAAGGCTCTGGACACCAGACGACTGGGCGCGGGACGCGGATACGCGGGCATATGCGGAATATATCGACTTCTCTGGCATACGCAGCGGCGTGACCGCATCAGTGGGGGGCGCGACAGATACCGTGAGCGCCATCACTGCGCTGTCATTTTCAGATGTGATCGTGGACCCCGATGTTCCCCATGCGGTGGCCATTCTTGCGCAGACAGCGCTCACCCGGGCGGCCGTGCTCGGCGTTCCAAGCATCGGGCTGCCGGCCATGGCGCAGTCGCTGAAGGAACTCTCTGGCAAGCAGATAGAGATCCTCAAGTGGGCAAGTCAGGGAAAATCGAACCGCGACATCGCGACCATCATGGGGGCGTCGAAACGGACAATCGATTATCACATGTCCGAAATTCTGCGGAAGCTGGATGTCGCCAGCCGGGCGCAGGCGATCATCATTTTTTCCGGTCAGTGATCGTCAGAACCGTGGCGCGGACGCCACGGCAGTCGGATATCGCGCCAGAATGAACCGGCCCTTTAGAAGAGAGAGAAGTATTCCTTCTGCTCCCACTCTGAAACCGTCATCAGATAGCGGTTCCATTCCGCGCGCTTGATGTGGGCCAGATAGGCGACGAAATCCTCGCCGATGGCGCTTTTGTAGAAATCGGACTGTTCGAACCGCTCGATTGCCGCGATCAGGCTCTTGGGCAGGAACTGTGAATTGTTGTCATATGGACGCTCCACGGGAGCGGGGGCTTCAAGACCCCGCTCCAACCCGTCGAGCCCCGACAGGATCTGTGAAGCAAAATAGTAGTAGGGGTTGGCCGCCGGCTCCGCGACGCGGTTTTCGATGCGGCTTGCCCTGTCGCCCTGCGCGAAGAGGGCGCGGATCATCGCTCCCTTGTTGTCGCGGCCCCACTGCACGCGATCAGGCGCGAGCTGGAACGGCTGATAGCGCTTGTAGCCGTTGACCGTCGGCGTGGTCAGAAGGCAGCTCTCGGCCGCGTGTTCCAGAAGGCCCGCGATCCAGGCGCTTGCGGTGGGCGACAGGTCTTCGCCTTCACCCGGCATGAACATGTTGCGCCCGCTTGCGCGCTCGACCAGAGACTGGTGCAGATGCCAGCCGCTTGCCATTCCATTGTCCACTTTCGGGCGGCACATGAACGTGGCGTGCAGTCCCATGCGGGCGCAAACCTGTTTCACGGTGGAGCGGAACAGCATCATCGTGTCGGCATGGTTCATCGGCGTGTCCGGCTCGAAGGTGAACTCGAACTGGCTTGGACCGAACTCCGCCTCGACCGACCGGACCGGCATGCCGAGTTTCTGGCACGCACGGCGCAGTTCGTCGGCCACGGGCTCCAGCGCGTCGTAGCGGGACTCGGTCAGATACTGGTAGCCATGGGAGATAAGGCTCGTTTCCGGGGGCAGGGCAGGCATGCCGCCATCTGTGTGTTCCAGACGCGGGTCATCCACACGGAACACGTAGAACTCGACTTCCAGCCCGCAAACGAGGTCGAGACCGCGCTGGCCAAGACGACTGACGGCATCGCGCAGGATGCCACGCGGCGAATGGGGGAAGGGCCGCCCGTCCTTGTAATAGACATCGCATAAGAGCCAGCCGCTATGGGGCGACCAGGGAAGCTGGCGGAAGGTTTCAGGGTCGGGAACGATCATGACATCGCCGGCGCCGGTGAGTTCTCCCGCGCCATTGTTCTGGCTCTCCTCCCAGACGGAGAACACGGTGCGATGCGATGTGTCCTTCAGGAGAAGCGTCGACGTCATCGCCATGCCGTTGCGGAACAGGGAATCGACCTTGTCGGCAACAATGGTCTTGCCGCGCAGCACGCCATGCTGGTCGGCAAACGCCAGACGCACGGTCTCCAGCCCGCGCTCGCGGATGAGCGCCAGCACTTCGTCTGCGCGTTCAAACTGCTCGTCGCTCAAGAGGTTTTTCGCTGCGACGAGGCCGCTCTTGAGTTTGTCCAAATTGCCCGACATGCCTGTCTCTTCCCTCTGGTATGGCTGCTGCCGAATTGTTGGTCTTGTTGTGTGGCCTGCGGGCGGTTCTCTCGCCCACCGCTCTTTCAGGCTAGGATACGGCGGCTACGGCAACCGCCTTCATCAGCGGTGTGTCGATGTCTGCAGCCATACGCTGATCGATGCTCTGGCCTGCGGCGATCAGTTTGCGCGAGGCCATGTGATCGGCGGCCCGGTTCACCGAATAGGCCGCCACCAGACGGTCTCCCTCCATCTGCAATATGCTGAACGCGCCGCTTTCAGGATCTCCGCGAAGAAGCTCCGTCGTGCCAGGTCTCGGCAGGCCGGCCATCTGCACTTTCAGGTCATACTGATCGGTCCAGAACCATGGAACAGCGCCAAGCGGCGCATTGCCGCCGGCAATGTGCTCGGCGGCAGACTTTGCCTGATCGACAGCATTTTGCACGGATTCAAGCCGCATGGCCCCGTTCGCATAGGCGTTGTGGAAGGCTGCAACGTCGCCCAGCGCATAGATGTCGGGGGTGCTGGTCAGACCGTGCGCGTCTACCTCAATGCCGCCTGCAATGGTTTTGAGTTCGAGCGGCTCGATCAGCGCCATGTCCGCGATGCCGCCCACGCCCACAAGCACGAGATCGGCGGGAAGGGTGGTTCCGTCGCCAAGCTGAACGCCGCTCACCCTGCCGTCATCGGTGGTGGTGTAGCGCTCCGGCAGCGCGCCGTAGCGGAACATTGCGCCCTTCGCCGTGTGATAGCCGCCGATAAAGGCGCTCAGCCGTTCTGGCAACGCGCGTGTCAAAAGGCGTTCCTGCGCCTCCAGAACGACGACGGATTTGCCCTGCTTGACCGCAGTGGATGCAAATTCCAGTCCGATGAACCCGCCGCCGATGATGACGATGTTCTCTGCATCCTGCATGGAGCTGCGCAGGTGGCGTGCATCGGCGATGGAGCGGAGCGTGTGAATGCCGCGCGCCTCGGCACCGGGCAGGGGCAGGGTGCGCGCCTTTGAGCCGGTGGCGAGAACGAGCTTGCCGTAGTCGAGCCTGCCCGATGCGGTGACCACCTGTCGCGCATGAGGATCGATGCTCAGCGCCGGCTCGTTCAGGCGCAGGTCGATTCCCTGATCGCGATAGAAATCGGGGGCGCGCAGGAGCAGCTGCTCCTCATCCTTTTCGCCCGCAATATAGGCCTTCGAGAGGGGCGGGCGGTGATAGGGATAATCGCCTTCTGCGGAAAGCAGGACGATGCCCTCCTGCCAGCCCTTTTGCCTGAGCGATGCGGCGGCCTGTACGCCGGCGTGGGATGCGCCGACGATGATGACCGCGCTCAAAACTGGTTCTCCGGGATGATGAAGACGGCATCCTTGAGCTTTTCACTGACACGAAGCTGGCAGGAAAGCCGGCTGGTCGGTCGCCGCTCGGCGGAGGCCATGTCGAGCATGTCGTCTTCTTCCGAAGACATTTCGCCGACCGTGCCGTCCTCGAGATTGTCGCAATACACATGGCAGGTGGCGCAGATGCAGGCACCGCCGCACTCCGCTTCGATGCCGCCCACATTGTTCATTACCGCGGCTTCCATGACGCTTACGCCCGGGCGCGCCTGAACTTCAATCTGCTCGCCGCCGCTGGTTTCGAACTTGATGGTGATGGCTTCGCTCACGGTTGACCTCCGATTGGTCGAATAACGAACACAATATCATTTATCGACCAATTGATCACATGGATCATGGAAGCCTGTCAACAAATGCAGGAAGCAAAATGGTGAAATCATTGGGCGGGAGCGCAATCGACCCATTTCCGGAATTCCGCTAAAGCTCTTGATTGCGTGTTCTAATAGAATATAATCGCACAATGGATCGATTATCGACCAATTTGGCGATCGATCTGGAGGCCGCTAGCATTGATCCGGTCTGACTGGGTGGAGGCGAGCATGCGCTCGAGCAGTGGGATTTCAGCCAACGCGCGGAAGAGAAGGGAAGAGACACAGCCATGATGAGCCAAGAGCAGAACGATCTTATCACCAGGATCGGTCCTGACGCACCCGCTGGAAAGCTGATGCGCAAATACTGGCAGCCGGCAGCCCTGGTGGATGAACTGGAGGGCGACCGCCCCATCGTCCCCGTCAAGCTGCTTGGCGAAAACTTCGTGATGTTCCGCGACGAGCAGGGGCGCTACGGACTGGTGGATCGCGACTGTCCGCACCGCGGCGCGGATCTGGCGTTCGGCCGTCTGGAAAATGGCGGTCTTCGCTGCGCATTTCATGGCTGGCTGTTCGACGTTGAAGGCAATTGCCTGGAAACGCCGGCCGAGCCCGCCGCTTCGAACCTGTGCAAAAACATCAAGCAGCGCGCTTACCCGGTTGTTGAGAAGAGCGGCATCCTGTGGGCCTATCTCGGCGGTGACGAGCCTCCGGCATTCCCCGAGCTTGACTGTTTCGTGGCGCCCGGCACCCACACATTCGCCTTCAAGGGCCTGATCGAGTGCAACTGGCTGCAGGCGCTCGAAGTCGGCATCGATCCCGCGCACGCCTCCTTCCTGCATCGCTTCTTCGAGGATGAGGACACGTCGGAAGCTTACGGCAAGCAGTTCCGTGCCGCGTCCGCCGACAGCGATCTGCCGATGACGAAGATCCTGCGCGAATATGACCGCCCGATCATCAATGTGGAGCGCACCGAATATGGCCTGCGCCTGATCGCGCTGCGCGAGATCGACGAGGAACGCACGCATGTGCGCGTGACCAACCAGCTCTTCCCGCACGGCTTCGTCATTCCAATGAGCGGCGACATGACCATCACCCAGTGGCATGTGCCTGTCGATGACGAGACCTGCTACTGGTACGCGATCTTCACCAGCTATGGTGCGCCGGTCGACAAGAAGAAGATGCGCGAACAGCGCCTCGAGCTCTACGAGCTGCCGGACTATGTTTCGCGCCGCAACAAGTCCAACGATTATGGTTTTGATCCGCATGAGCAGGCGACCGAGACCTATACGGGCATGGGCCTCGACATCAATGTTCACGATCAGTGGGCGGTTGAATCGATGGGCCGCATTCAGGACCGCACCCGCGAGCATCTGGGGCAATCCGACAAGGCAATCGTTCAGTATCGCCGCCTGCTCAAGCAGGAAATCGAAAAGGCGGTCAATGGCGGCAAGCCGCTCCTGACGCTGGACGAAAAGCATGCCCGCAGCATTCAGGGTCCGGCCACGATGGACGGCATCGGCCCGACACGCGGCTGGGAGACCTACTGGATGGAGGTCGATGTGAAGCGCCGCCGCGCAGCACCCTGGGCCGCTCCCGTTCCAGAAGAACTGGCGGAGAAGGTGCCGCATGTCTCGGCAGCCGAGTAAGGCGCTTTACGCCACGCCGGATTGAACTCGACACACGAAAAGGCCCGCCTCAACAATGAGGCGGGCCTTTTTCAATGAACGATCATTTGGAAACGATCAGTCGCGCTTCGCGGCCAGCACTTCCACCTCGACGGTGAATTCGGGCTTTGTGAACCCGCTCACGATCATCAGTGTGGATGCGGGGTAGGGCGCAGGGAACAGGGCATTGCGCACATCCATATAGGGCGCCATGTGCTCGCGGCCCGTGACAAAGGCGCTGATGCGCACCACATCCTCGAAATCCATATCCGCGTCCTTAAGAAGCTTGCGGATATTGTCGAAGCATATGCGGGCCTGTTCGGCCGTATCGTCCGGGATCGTGCCGTCCGGGCGCATGCCAAGCTGGCCGGAGCACACGAGAAGACGCGCGCCTTCCGGCACCTGCATGGCATGGCTGTAATTGGAAAAGGGTGGCGGAAGATCACCGGGGTTCACGGGAATGGCCAAGCGTCTCTCCTTCTGACAGATGGGGCGGCCGCCATGATGCATGGCAAACCGCGAATGAAAACAGCCGCCCCGTTTCCGGGGCGGCATTTCTGGTCTCGACGAAAGCTACGGGTTATTTCAGGCCGATGCCCGGATCGATGAACCGGTTCGTCACGACGCTCTGCGGATCGAGGCCTTCCTTGGCGCGCTCATCCAGCCAGGGCTGAACGATGTCGAACATGACAGCCACGCGCTCCGTGTCGAAGTCGGCGATCGTGTCATTCGAGCCATTGCCCATGATGCCGCGCTCCTTGAGCGTCTTCCAGCCATATTCGAGCTTGTCCATGGACAGCTTCCACCAGGATGTGGCGTAGCCGCCCTGGGTGAACTCGTGGATGGTTTCCAGAACTTCGGCCGGGTCGTCCATGTAGTCGACGACCGCCTGCTGGATGATCGGCACGAGCTTTTCAAGGCAGGGTGCGAGTTCATCCATCCGGTTTTCCGCAACCGACAGCATGCCGCTGTAATTGGGATAGCCCAGTTCGCCGACGGTGACTGCGTCGATGGGCTTGCCCCAGTTGTTGCCGGTGGAGAATGCATAGGGTTCGCTGGTGACAAAGCCCTGGTTCAGCCAGGTGCCATTATTGGTGACGAAGTTCTCGCCGTCGCCACGGTAGCCCTCGACAAAGACGTCCTGGGAGACGCCGGACTGCAAGAGGTAGAGGCCGAAGGTGCGCTGAATGGTCGAGACGTAGATCATGCCCTTTCCGGACTCGCCGAAGGCAATGATGTCATCGATGCTGTGGAAGCCGTCCGGATAGGTCTCGCGGTCCCAGAACAGGCCCTGCGGGGCGATGTTGAGCGGCGCGACGACACCGACCACCGGGAAGCGCTCGGAGAAGATGAAGGCATTGTCCAGCTCCTGGTAACCCAGATGCGGACGCAGGCCGGCCTTGGAGTTGCCCATGTAGAGGGCCGAATAGGCGGTTTCGCCGTCACCAAGGCCCATGCCGCCGCCGCCCTCGAGAATGACGAGGTCGATGCCGGTGCTGCCCAGCGGGCCGGTGTAGCGGCCGCTTTCCATTTTACCGCCGCCACCGATCATCTGGTAGAGCGCACCGTGTTCGGCCTGGGCAAGCCAGTCCTTCTGCACGATGAAGGGATTGGGACACACATCGGCCAGCGGGGTGGTGTAGGCCTTCTTGGCGAAATCGCCCGGCTCCTGAGCCAGGGCCGGCTGCGCAATGGCGGGAAGCGCGGCCATCGCGGTTGCCAGCAAAGCAGTCTTCAAGCTTCTCATTTTCAGTTCCCTCATTGTTGTTGTGGGTCGAGAAGGCATCGGCTCGCGGCGGGAAACCAATGCCAGGCGGAAATGCGAGCGGGCGAAGAGAGGCTACTCTTCGCCCGCCCGTAGAATTGGCGTCAGGTCTCCTTGCCGCCGGATTCATGCCAGTCCGAGAACAACCAGTGCCCGAGCCAGGTGAAGGCGATGTAGACGCAGACCGACAGGAAGGTCGCGGTCATCAGCGCCGCATACATCTGCTCATATTTGAAGTCGATCTTGGAGTTGATGATCATCTGGCCAAGGCCGCCACGGCCGGCCAGGAAGAACAGCTCCGAGACGATGGCGCTGATGACGGCGAGGCTTGCCGCGATCCGCAGACCGGCGAAGAGCGCCGGCGCTGCAGACGGAAAGCATGCCTTGACCAGCGTCGTGCGCCAGCTCGCGCCCTGCAGGCGGAACAGGTTGATGATGCCGCGGTCAACGCTCTTGAGGCCGAGGAGAAGCGTGATCGGGATGGCGAACATGGTGAACTTGGCCACGATCAGCACCTTCGGCAGCGTGCCGAAGCCAAGCGCCGTCTGGATCAGCGGAATGATGGCGAGCGTCGGGATCGACTGGAACGCGACGATGTTCGGGAACATGGCGCGTTCGAGAATCGTGGCGCGAAACATGATCACGCCGAGCAGGATGCCGACCGGGATCGAGATGCAGAGGCCGGCGAGCGCGATGCCAAGCGTGGTGAGCGAGCGCGTCAGGAGTTCCCAGCGCACGTCCGAAAGGCCGAACGCTTTATCCCAGAGTTCATAGCCCGAGGGCATGAGGAACTGGCGGTGCGGCTCAAGGTTTGCGCGCACCATCGCGTATAAGAGAATGAACATGCCGAACAGGACGAGCGGCGGCACGAGCAGCATGAGGAGGTTTCCAAGCGTCCCGCGCTCTGCCGTGAACGGAACCGGCGAATGTGCAGTGAGATTGGATGAAGGCTGTGTCTGTGTCATCGATCGTCTCAATTCTCGATAGCATTTCGCAGGGATACGGAGACTTCGCTGCAAAGGGTTGCGAACTCGGGCGTGTAGCGAAGCTCCGGATCGCGCGGATAGGCGAAGGGAATGTCGAACACTTCGAGGATCTGTCCCGGGCGGCGCGACATCACGACCACCTTGCTGGACAGATAGACTGCCTCTGAAATCGAGTGTGTGATGAACAGGCCGCTGAAGCCATTGCGCATGAACAGCGACACCAGCTCGTCATTGAGACGCTCGCGGGTGATCTCGTCGAGCGCGCCGAAGGGCTCGTCGAACATGAACACGCTGGGGTTCAGCGCCAGCGAGCGGGCCAGCGATGCGCGCATGCGCATGCCGCCGGAGAGGCGCTTGGGATAATGCTCGGCAAAGCCGTCGAGCCCGACCAGGTTGATCTGCTCCATGGCGATCCTGCGGCGCTCTTCAGGCGAAAAGCCGCGCAGCTCCATCAGAAGCTCCACATTGCCGAGCACCTTGCGCCACGGCAGAAGGGTCGCGTCCTGAAACGTGTAGCCAAGCTGGCTGCGATCCACCTTGACGATGCCCGAGGTCTGGGGGAACAGGCCGGAAGCGATCTTCAGAAGGGTGGACTTTCCGCAGCCCGAAGGGCCGACGATCGAGACGAACTCGCCCTTGCGGATGGTCAGCGAAACATCTTCAAGCGCCTGCGTTCCATCGGGGAACTGCATCGAGATGTTCTCGAAAGAAAGCGCGACATCGTTCCCGGCAATCGGAAGACCGGCGGGAGAACTTGCGTCTCCGGTCCTGCCTCCAGTCCTGTCCGGGGGCTGAGGAACAGCCTGCAATGTCATTATGAGTCCTCCCAGTTGAAATACGGTGCGCCCGCTAGAAGCGGCTCACCGAAAACGGCGATAGGTCGATCTTGGGTGTTTTTCCCGCCATCAGCGCTGCGACGTGCCTGCCTGTCGGTCCTCCCGAGCAGATGCCGACGTGCTGATGACCGAATGCAAAGACGGTGTTGGAGAAGCGTGGCGAACGATCGATAACCGGCAAACTGTCTGGAAGACAAGGCCTGTGGCCCATCCATTTGGATTGTTCGGTCGTATCGAGTTCGGGGAACATCTCCCGTGCGATTTCTGTCAGTTTGTCCGCGCGCGCATAGTTGGGCGCGGCCTTCAGTCCGGCCAGTTCCACGGTGCCCGCAATCCGCAGGCCGCAGTCCATCGGATTGATGAAGACGCTGCGGGTGTTCCACATCACGGTGCGGTTCACACCGATCTGCGGATTGGGGAATGTGACGTGGTAGCCTCTCTGGGTTTCCAGCGGCACTTTCGCGCCCAGTTTGCGCGCCAGCGGCGACGACCATGCGCCGGCCGCCAGGACCAGCCGGTCGACGGGGAGCTGACCCTCAGTGGTTTCCAGCGCAACCGGCCCATCCGGCCCGAGCGTGACGTCCTTGACCTCGGCGGTGACGAATTTGCCGCCATTCTTCTTCACCTGGTCGGCAATGCTATTGACCAGAAGATAGGGGTCGACGGTCGAGCCGTTCTCCGGCGCAAAAATGCCGATGTCGAAGCGTTTGTTGAGGGCCGGCTCGAACTGCCGGATCTCGTCGCCGCCCACTTCGATCATTTCCGCGCCGAGATTGCGGCGCAGATCGAGCGACCATTTCGCCGCCTGAAGCTCCTGGCGGCTCTCATAGATGTAGAGGCAGCCATTCCGGCGGATCAGCTGGTTGAACCCATCGCCGGTGAGGATGTCGCCATAATCGTCGAAGACGGTTTCCATCAGCGAACGCATCGCCGTGGCCACACGAACGCATTCCTCACGCGTGGCGTGGCTGATGAAGCGGGCAAGCCATGGCGCGATCCACGGCAGATAGGACCAGCGAACCGTGAGCGGACCAAGCGGGTCCATCAGCCAGCCGGGAATCTTCTTCATGACGCCGGGCATCGCCACCGGCAGGATGGCGCTGGGCGAAACCGAACCGGCATTGCCGAACGACGTGCCGAGCCCCGGCTCCAGCCGGTCCACCACCGTCACGCCAAAACCCTCGCGCTGCAGGAACGCGGCGCAGCTCACGCCGACAATGCCCGCGCCTATTATGGTTACATGTCCCTTGCTGCCGGTCATGTGTTCATCTCCCCCCGGTCAAATCCAGTCTGTGATGGAAATCATTCGGCAAAGAGGTAGGTCTTGCCGGGAGAGGGGGACCAGTCGGGATCCTTCCAGGCGATCATCTTGCCGGGATTGAGAAGCCCCTTCGGGTCGGCCTGTTTCTTGAAGGCCAGCTGATGCGGGTTGGTCTTCTTCATGCCGCCTTCTTCCAGCGTGATCCGGTGCGGATTGAAGACCGGCAGGCCGAGTTCCAGCTCGAGTATCTGGATGAGTTCCTCAAGCCGCTCATTGCTGGTGTGCCGCACGATCGGGATGCCCACGGGCGAGACAACGCCGTCGAACCGGGTGAATTCGAAATGCAGCAGCAATTCGTCTCCGAACCGGTCTTTCACCTCGGCGAGTTTTTCGAACATCACCGGGCGCGGGATCATCATCTGCAGATAGGTGATGGTCGGATCAACGCGCAGCGCGCGCAGCGTCGTGTGGTTCCACGCAAGCTCGAAAGCCGCCGGCAGCTTCACGCCCTCTTCCAGCTGGTCGTAGCGCAGCCTGAGCGTCGCACCGTCGAAGCCGTCGACAACCTCAACGAGCCGGTCCAGTGTTTCTTTCGAAACGGTCACGGCCACAACGGCCTCGCTCTCCTCCAGATAGGGGCGGTGCCGGCGGAAATAGTTGAATGGAATGGGCGCCTCGAAATTCGAAAGCATGCGCTTGCAGACCGTGTCGTCGTCGCCGATCTCGAGCGCCAGCCTGCAGGAGTTTTCGAATGTGTCGACGCCGATGATCACGTCGACCCAGTCGGTCGCCGGATCGGCAGGCATTTCCACCTCGACGATGACGCCATTGACGCCATAGGCATGAGCGGCCTTGCTGATGTCGCTTGCGCCGACCAGATCAATGATTTGCGGCCTCTCTTCCATGGTGACGAGGCGCAGCCGGCGGATATTGGCCGGATTGCGCAGACCGCCCCAGCGGATCGCACCCACACCGCTGGACCCGCCGGCGATGAAGCCGGCGATGGTTGCCGAGCCCATGGTCGAGGGGAACAGGCGGATTTCCTTGCCGACCGCGCGCAGCGAGCGCTCGATATGCTCGATCACCGTGCCGCCCTGCGCCACGAAATAATCGTCGCCGATCTCGAGGATCTCGTTCATGTGCTTCATGTGCAGAACGACGCCGCCGGAAAGCGGCATGGCCTGACCGTAATTGCCGGTTCCGGCCCCGCGCGTGGTGACGGGAACGTCATGCTTCCAGCAGGCGGCGAGAATTTCGACCACTTCTTCCACGCTGCGCGGCGCAATGACCAGATCGGCCGTCACGTCGTCGAGCTGTTCCTTCAGGATCGGGCTGTACCAGTAAAAGTCACGGCTCTTCTGGCGCACCGTCTGGGGATTGTCGTCGATGTCGAGATGGGCCAGCGCCTCGCGGCACGCTGAAATATCTGCAGTCATGAGTACTCCATCGCGAAAAGATCGCGCAGATTGAAGGGAAGCGGTTGAAGCGGCACGCCACCGCGCAGAACGACGCGGCCGGCCGAAGAGCGGCTCATCAGGTCGAGCCAGTCGCCGGCATCGAGAATGATCAGGTCCGCAGGTGCGCCTGCCGCAACAAGGCCGTGCTGGCCGAAGCCGCAGGCCTTCGCGGCCTCGCGGAACTGGCGGGCCGCCCAGCTGCCGATGTCGGTTTCGAGATGTGCTGTCCGCACCGCAGAGCGGAAAACGTCGACCATGTCGAAGTCGCCGTAGGGATAGAAGGGATCCTGCACATTGTCGGAGGCGAAGTGCACGGATGCGCCGCCCGTAGCCAGTTCGCGCACGGTGGTCATGCCGCGCCGCGACGGCGTTGCGCCATTGGAGCGGTCCTGCAGGAACAGGTTGGAGTGCGGGAGCGAGACGATATGCACGCCGGCCCGCGCCACTTTATCGATGATGCGGTCGCGGTCTGCCGTGGGCATGGAGCTGAGCGAGCAGCAATGTCCGGCCATGACCGGGCTCTTGAAGCCGGTGCGCAGAATGCTGTCGCAGATCAGTTCGAGCGCCATGGCGTCGGGCGCAAGCGTTTCATCGACATGGAAATCGACCGCGAGCCCGGTTTCGCCGGCGCAGGAAAACAGCGCATCAAGGCGCTCCGGCGTTGCCGTTTTCGGCGCAATGAACGCGCCCAGAACGCCGCCGAGACGCCTGATTTGTCGGCAGCGTTCGATGAACTCCGCCTGTTCGACGCGCTCCAGAGCCATCAGCGCGACGGCCTGAAGCGCAATGCGGCCCCGCCAGTCGCTGCGCATTTCGTCAAAAACGCGCCAGGCGTCGCTCTCATCCGGCATGACCGGCGTGTCGAGATGGGTGCGGATCGCGGACGTGCCATGCAGATAAGCGCGTTCAAGCGCCTGACTAATGCGGCTTTTCAGGTCCGTCTGCGACCAGTTGGCGGCATCCGCGCCGGAAAGCTTCACGGCGTCCAGAAGTCCGCCATGGGGAATGCCCGTCCGCCTGACGATATAGGCCTTGTCGAGATGGACGTGGGAATCGACGAATGTGGGCAGAACCATCCGCCCTGCGAGATCCAGTTCAGCCCCGCCATTGTTCTCCGGCGTCAGCGCGCCATCCGCCGTGATGCCGAAATCCATCATGGCAAGGCCGCTGTCATGATCCAGCGCACGGAGCGGAAACCCCTCTGCCAGAGCAGCCGGGACGCGGGCATTGGTGAACCAGCGGCTCTTTTGTGTCTCGCAGGCGCGGATGTTCATACGCGCGGCGCTCCGAAGGGGATCGCATAGCGCGCCACCTCTTCGAGAAGCCGGGCGTAACGTGTGGCTGCATGCTCGACGAGCGCCTTGCCCGTTTCCGGCGTCGCCAGCGCGGCATTGCCAGCGGCTCCATCGGTGTTGAGATCCTTCATGGTCCAGCCCGTGGAAACGGGGCCGAGCAGGCGCAGAACATCATTCGACTGGGCGACCGCACGGGAGGCCGGTACGAAGTTCTTCGCCTTTTCCATGGAAACCAGATCGGGACGCAGATGCAGCATGGCGGCAGTCTCCACCAGTCCGCCGTGAATGCCGTCGCGCAACTCCTCCTCGGGGATCAGGCCGGGCGGATAGCCCATGCTCATCCAGCCGGCGGCGACGCAGAACATCTCTTCTTCAAGGCGCAGGGCGCGCGCTGCGATCTGCAGCACCGGCACATTGCCCCCATGCGCATTGAGGAAGACAAGCCGGCGAATGCCCGAACGCGCGACGCTTCTGCCGATCTGCATGAGCACGGCCTGAAGCGTCGCTGCGTCGAGGGTCAGAACGCCGGGAAAGCCCGTGTGTTCATCGGATTTGGCGACGGCGACCGGCGGCAGAACCAGCACCTGCGCGTCCTCCACACGCTTCGCCGCTTCCAGTGCAATCCCCTCTGCAAGCGTGGTGTCGGTGCTCAGCGGCAGGTGGGGACCATGCTGCTCAATGGCGCCCACAGGCAACAATGCGACAGTCGCATCATCGACCAGTGTTTTCAGGTCGTCAGCAGAAAGCTCGCTCCAGAGACGAAAGGCCATCAATTCACCGATTATCGAACATTAGTTCGCTTAGCGTCGCAAGAAAGCAGTCGGACGTCAAGCAGGTTTGTGCGATCCCGGGCCGCTGAAAGCGCGAAATTGAAAGGTTCGGCATTTGGAATTGACAGAGAAGCGGTCAGCTGTCGTTATAATAATTGATCAAAAGTTCGATTATCGAATAAAATATGAGAGCGGGAATGATTGCAGTTCGACAGCTGAACAGCGCCAGTTTTGCACCCTATGGCCATGTTGCCTGCGCGGGGCAGGGGATAACCAAGTCGATCCGGGCCGATACGGTGCTTTTGACGAAGACTCCTTCTGTCTTCCAGCATGATGCCGAGGCGGTCGATCTCGCTCTGGATTTCTATGATGTGCAGCCTGAGGGCGATGTCGTGCGCATCAACCAGGCCGAGCGCCATGAGCACAGTTCGCAGATGTTCGTGCCCATGTCCGTCACCCGCTACCTCGTGATCGTGTGGGAAGCCCATCCTCATGAAAGCGCCGCCCATGGCTTCATCGGCGGGCCGAAGGATGTGGTTATCTACAATCCCGGCGTCTGGCATCACGGCATCATCGCCCTTGATGGGCCGGGGCATTTCGCTTCCACCATGTGGCGCACGCGCGGCGGCACGGACGTGGAATTCCTGCCGCTTGAAACGGCGCTCGAAACCCGACTGCAAGAGGCCGTCTCTTGAGCGCTCTGGGCATCGATATCGGAGCCTCGACCGTCGACCTCGCGCTGTCGGCGAACGGCGTCCTGCGCACCGGAAAGATGACGCGGGGCGCGGGAGCGGTGGCCGAAGAGATCGCGGCTGCGATCCGGCATTTTTCACAGCAATGGGCGTTTGAACCCACGGCGCTTGAAGAGATCCGCCTGGGCTCAACAGGCGCGGTGAACATGCTTCTTGGAAAGCAGGTCGCCCGGGTTGGTCTGATCACCACCAGCGGCTTTGCGGACACGCTGGCGCTTGCCCGGCAAAACCGTTCCGAGCTTTACGACCCGGTCGCGCGCTCGCCATCCCCCACATTTCTGGTGATGCCGGACGGCATCCACGAGGTGGAAGGCCGGCTCGACAGGAACGGCGCCGAAATCGCCCCCCTGTCGGTCGATCAGATCCGTTCGGCGGGAGCAGCACTTCGCGATCAGGGCGTGGAAGCCATTGCGGTCTGCTTTCTGTTCTCCTTCGTCAATCCGGCGCATGAGCGCCTCTGCGCCGAAATTCTTTCAGAAGTCGCGCCCGGCATTCCCGTCATCCTGTCGCACACGGTCGACGGCAATGCCCGCGAATATGAACGCACGGTCTCGGCCTGTCTGGAAGCCGCCCTTTGCCCGGCGCAGCAGGTAAATGTGGACCGCATCGCAGACGAACTTGAAGGGCTCGGCTTCTCGGGCCGCCTCTCCTTTGCGGATTCGCGTGGTCATCTCGTAACGCCAAAGCTGGCTCGCACTGCGGCTGGCCGGCAGTTGATGGGCGGTCCTGCGGCCTCTGCGCTTTTCTCCGCTTCACTCGCAGAAATGGCAGGTTCCCGGCAGGCGCTTGCGCTCGACATGGGGTCGACCAGCACGGACATTGTGCTGCTGGAAAATGGCGCACCGGCGCAGACACATTACAGCGTCATCGCCGGCGTGCCCGTACGCAATCCCATGGCCGACATTCAAAGCGTCGCTCTAGGCGGCGGCGCGCGGGCACAGTGGGCGGGCGCTGCCGGCATCCGCTTTTCAGGCGATGCCAATACCAATGCGCCCACACTCACCGACGCACTTGTTTCGCTGGGGCAATTGCCCGCCGCACTCGCGCCGGATGCGGGCAACCGCATTGCCCGGCTTGCTGAAGAGGCGTCAATCGGGTGCGACGAACTCGCCGCGATGATCCGGGACGCGGCGCTCGACAGCGTCGTGGCCGCCCTTGTTCGTTACGCGGTCGACCGAAATGTCGACCCGGCAGCCGTGCCGCTGATTGTCGGCGGCGGCCTTGGCGGTGTCATGGCGCATGCGCTGGGCGAGCGGCTTGGCGTCAACCGCATCATTGTTGATGAACTCGCCGCAGTGTCGGGCGCTGCCGGTCTTCTCCTGGCCCGGCATATAAGCGAAGCGTCGGAAACGCTGAACGTGCCCCTCAATGGACTGACCGACGATCGCCTCCGACAGGCGCTCGACACACTCCGTGCAGAGGCGCCAGCCGCCAGCGAGGGCGTTGTTCAGATCACGATAGCGCCGAACGCCTTCATGCACCCCGTCACGCTACCCCTTGATGAGGGGCAGCCGACGGTGGAGACCATTCGCGAAGCCTTCACTGCCTATCACACCGAGCGATTTGGCAATCCGTCGCGCGAGGCGGGGTTCGTGTTCAGGATCGGGCGTTTCCTTCTTGAAGAACAGAAGGCGCTGGAAAAGATGCTCGCCGGGGGCGAGGCCATGGGCCTTCAGCCTGCCCCGGGGTGGGAGCGCGTCATCGAAGGCGGGCTGGTGTCTTTTGTCAGGCGCAATTCAGCCGCCGTGGCGCTGCGTCCCGAGACATTGCAGATGCGCCTGAATGCCATCACCCAGACCATGCAGGAAATGCTCTTCCGCACGGCGGTCTCGCCCGTGGTGCGTGAAGGAAACGATGCAGCCGCAGCACTTTTGACCCCCACCGGAGAGCTTCTGGCGCTTTCCGACGCCATTCCGCTTCTTCTCGGGGCGCTTGATGGCTCCGTGCGTTCAATGCTCGAGCATTTCCCGGTCGAGACGATGCGCGAGGGCGATCTCTATCTCATGAACGACCCCTTCCTCGGCGGGACGCATCTGCCCGACCTGACGGTGATGCGGCCGGTCTTCGCAGAAGGAAAGGTGATCGCGCTCGCGGCGAGCATTCTTCATCATCAGGATATTGGCGGCATGCGGGCAGGCTCCGTGCCGCCGGATGCGGTGGACATTTTCCAGGAGGGCCTGCGCCTGCCGCCGCTTAAGATGGGCGCCGGCGACCGGATCGACCCTCTCGTGGTCAATCTCATCAGCGCCAATTCACGCGCGGCCGATACGGTGCTTGGCGACCTCTCCTCGCAGATCGGCGCGGCGGTGAAAGCCGCCTCACTTCTCGGCAGCCTGGCTGAAGAGATAGGGATGGATGCCTTCGCCACAGGCATCGTGACCTGTCTGGAGCGGGGTGAAGCGCTCGCGCGCGACACGATTTTCACCATGGCACCGGGGCCACATGTGGCGAGTGGACAGCTCGATCCTGCGCCGGGCCTGCCGGAAGTGCGGATCGCGCTCAGCCTCGATTGCAGCGATGGCCGTTTCCGCGCAGATTTCACCGGCACGAGCGGGCAGGTGGCTGCACCCATCAATTGCGTGCGCTCAGGCCCGTTCGCGGCTGCATTCTACAGCCTGCTCAGCGCGATGGGCGATACGGTGTTCCGCAATGGCGGCGTGGTGCGGACCATGGAACTGGTCCTGCCGGAAAACTGCGCGATCAATGCCTCGCCGCCGGCAGCCGTCAATGCGCGCATGGGCATTGTGCGCAGCACCACATCGACGCTTCTGCAAGGGCTCGCCCGGGCTTTGCCGGAGACCATGCCGGCAGCCAATTCGGGCATGTCCTTTGTGCTGGCCTTTTCGGGCGCGGGCGCAGATGGAAAGCGCTTCATCGCCACGGAGATCATCGCCGGCGGTGCCGGCGGCGGCCCGCAGAGCGATGGCGTTTCGGGCATATCCACCGATGTCGGCAACGCGATGAACATGCCGGGCGAAGCGCTGGAATCGCAGATCCCCGTGCGTCTGGTAAGCGCCTCTATTCGCCGTGGCTCCGGCGGGGCGGGGCGCTATCGCGGCGGTGATGGCATCCAGCGCCGATATCTCGCCCTGCAGGACGGCATCAATGTTTCGCTGCGCGGCGACCGGTTCAGACATGTTCCCGATGGACTTCTGGGTGGCGGTGCGCCGCAGCCTGCCGCCGCCCGCGTCGTGCGGGCCGATGGAACGGTGGAGGAACTGGGCAGCCGTTCAGCCCCGGTTCTTCGCCGCGGGGATCAACTGGTCGTTGAAAGCTGTGGCGGAGCCGGGTATGGCGTGCAGGAAGGATAGGCGCTGCTGATCGAAGCGCCTGCCCGCAGGGCGGCATACTGTTTGAATTTCGGATACGATAAGATCGCGGATAAGCGCCGCTGGGGCGCTGGAGGCCAGCTTAGTCATGATACTGCATCACCTGCTCGACAAGGACGACAAGGAAGTATCCCTGACGTTCGGCAAGGGCCTGTCCGTTATCATGGCTTTCGAGGGGCGCAACAGCGAACTCACCATTTCGGAAATCGCCGAGAAGGTGGAGCTGAACCGCGCGGTGACACGGCGTCTCGTGCGCACGCTGGAGCAGCTCGGTTTCGTGGCCCATGATCGCGGGCGCTATCAGCTAACGCCGCGCGTGCTGCGGCTGACGCGCGGGTTCCTCGAAACCCGCAGCATTCCGCAGGTGGTGCAGCCGGTTCTGCGCAACGTCTCTCACGAGATCGGAGAATCGGTATCCTTCGCCATGCTGGATGGCGACGAGGCCGTGTATGTCGCCCATGCTTTCGTGCCGAGCCGCTTCACGCTCAACATGGTAACTGTCGGCAGCCGCGTGCCGCTGACGCCGACTGCCGCCGGCCGCGTCATCCTCGCATTCCTCGACAGGGAAGAGCGCGAAGCGATCCTCGATCGCCTCAGCCTGTCTGCCTATACGGAAAAAACGCTGGTCGAGCGCCGGGAGTTCACCGACCTTTTGAACTCCATCCGGTTCAGCGGCTTCTCGTTCAGTGAATCGGAATATGTGGAAGGCGTCAGCTCGCTCGCCCTTCCGGTCTTTGACCGCGACAAGCGTGTCGTGGGCGCGGTGTCGATCATCTTCCCGCAGGGCCAGTATGACGAAAACGACCTTCACGACCGGTTGATCGAAAAACTGCTGCGCTGCACGAACGACATCGGTGCGGTGTTCTAGAACGAACGCAATCCGGCTTCAGTCCATCCAGACATCCGTGCGCAGCCGGAACCGGTTGGGATCGTAGATCGCATGGGTGATCTCAACGAGCCTGCCATCTTCGGCGTAGAGCTCCGCATCGAGCGCAATCACTGGCATGCCTGCTTCCAGCCCGATGGAGGCGGCGGCCTGCGACGGGCAGGCAAGCGCCGTCACGGACTGGCGCAGCCGCGTGATCTGCAGATCAAAGAGACCTTCGATGAGCTCGAAGACCGAGCCGCCCACCCGGTCGAGAACCGGGTCGATCCCCGCAAACGCGCCATCGACAAACATGACCAGCCAGCTGACCGGCTTTTCGGACTGGCCGAGAAAACGTTCCGCCGTGATCTCCAGCCAGAAGCCGGTGGAGCTTTGATGCTTACCCAGAAACGGGCTTTCGCCATCGGCCACGTGACGCGTCTTGAGCACCTGAAGCCGCGAACTCTTCGTCAGGCTGAGCAGTTCCGGGAAACCGCTGGTCGCCATGCGCAGGCTCTTTTGCGGCTGGTTGGAGACGACAATTGTTCCAAGCCGGCGGCGTCTTTCGACCAGCCCTTCGCTCTCCAGTTCGGCCATGGCGCGGCGAAGCGTGGTGCGGCTCACATTGTAGTCGGCAGCAAGATCGACCTCCGGCGGCAGCCTTTCGCCCAGTTTCAGCGCGCCGGATGTGATGCGGTCGCGCAGCGTCTGGGTGAGTTGGGCGTGGCGGGGAAGAGGTGCATTCATCGATCAGATACTGCTCGGCAACCAGAGGACAATTTGCGGAAAGACTGCAAGTAGAATGGCAAAACCCAGCATGATTAGGAAGAAGGGAAACACCGCTCTGAAGAGAAACGACATCGGAAGACCGGTGCGCGACTGAATAACAAACAGATTGAAGCCGACCGGTGGCGTGATTTGCGAAATTTCGACGGCGATCACGATGAAAATGCCGAACCAGACCGGATCGAAACCGGCTGCGACCACCAGCGGCAGGGTGATCGGCAGGGTCATCACGATGATCGACGTGCCGTCGAGGAACATGCCGATCAGCACATAAAACGCCAGCAGGAAAACGATCAGCATCATCGGCGAAAGCTCAAGCAGTGCAATCTGCCCTGCAATCGCCTTCGGGAGCCCCAGAAAGCCGAGCGCTGCGTTCAACAGGGCCGCGCCGGCAAGGATCAGCCCCATCATGGCGCTGGTCGCTACGGCGCTGCGTCCGGCCATCGCCAGCCCCTTGAAGGTCAGGCCGCCGCGTACCCAGGAAAGGATCAGCGCGCCCAGAACACCGGTCGCGGCAAGTTCGGTCGGGCTCGCCAGCCCGAAATAGAGCGCGCCCATGATGCCGCCGATAAGCGCGACCATCGGGCCGATTTCACGCAGGCCGCGCCATCGGTCGGCCCAGCTGTAGCGCGCGCGCTCTTCCTGCCGCCCTGAAACCGTGTGCGCCACGGCAATGTAGGACACAAAGATCGTCGCCAGAAGAATGCCGGGAACAATGCCTGCGATGAACAGTTCGAGAATGCTCTGCTGCGCGGCCACGCCATAGATGATCATGATGATCGAGGGCGGGATCAGGAAGCCGAGCGTGCCGGAGCCGGCCAGAGAACCGACGGAAAGCCGCCGGTCATAGCCGCGCGCTTCAAGTTCCGGCAGCGTGACGCGCCCGACAATGGCCGTCGTCGCCGCCGATGAGCCGGAAACGGCGGCAAACAGGGTCGATCCGGCGACATTCACATGCAGCAGCCCGCCGGGCAGGCGGGTCACCCATGGTGCGAGGCCGGAAAACAGCGACTGGCCGAGCCGCGCCGTCACCAGAATATCGCTCATCAGAATGAAGAGCGGCAGCGCCAGCAGTTCCTGTGCGGTGAGCGACGACCAAAGGAGTTTGCCCGTATAGGCAATGAGCGGCAGGTTGGGCTTGAAGACGGCAAGCAGCGTGAACGCCACGCCAAAGAGCGAAAGCCCGACCCAGACCGAGCCCAGCAGAAACGCTGCAAACAGCAGAAGCGTGAGGAGCCCGATCTCAAGCATCGGCTTCCTCCTTGGCAAGCGGCTGTTCGGCCGGCAGGTCGAGCCATAATCGGATCGTGCGGGCGCACAGGTCCAGAACGAGCTGCGCTGCACCCAGAACGGCGAGTGCCTGCGGATAGATGAGCGGCGTGTTCGTGTAGCTCGACTGGCGCAGGCCGCGCGCCCATGAATTGGCGAAGAGAGACCAGAAGGAAATCAACACAAGCAGCGCCAGCGCGATACCGACAACCGTCGCCGCAATGTTGAGCCAACGCTGTCCCTGCGGTCCGAGAAAGCCTTGCGCAAGTGTGACACGCACATGGCTGCCGCGCCGCAGCGCCGGGCCGGCGCCGAGCAGGAAGACCCCGGCCATCGCAAAGCTCGAAAACTCCCACGACACCGCCAGGCTGGTGGCGAGAAAGCCACGGCTGAAGACTTCCGCCAGCATCAGGAGGCAAAAGCTGTATAGCAGGATGCTGGCCAGCGTTTCAGCCAGCCACGACGTCGTGTCGGAGAATTTCAGAAAGCCGTGCAACATTGGGCCCCCGGAAGCGGGCGTCCCGATGAAGGACGCCCGGAATTGGCTACTTGCCGGCTGCCTTGGTGTAGGCTTCGATCACCGGGCCGGCCTCGGGCACGCGCTCGATGAACTCATCCCACATGGTGCGGCCGCTCTCGCCCATCAACGTCATGAGGCTCTCGTCCGGCTGAACGATGGTCATGCCGTTTTCGGCCAGAGTGTTGCCTTTGGTTTCGTCTTCGGCTTCCGAGAGCGCCCAGAACTCATCCTGCATCTTTGCAGCCAGTTCCTCGATCTTGGTCTGCTCTTCGGGCGAAAGCGCGTTCCAGGTATCGAGATTGACGGTTACGGCGTCCGAAGAGGTGGACCACTGCATGGGGCTGAAAAAGGCGGTGAGATCCCACAATTTGCCATCGACGCCCGAGGAGGTGGAGGTCGCTACACCGTCGATGGTGCCGGCGGCCAGAGCGGGAGCGACATCGCCCCAGGGCATTTCCAGCGGTGCTGCGCCAAGCAGCGTCAGGAACTGGAAGCTGGCCGGGTTGAACGCGCGAATGCGCACGCCTTCCATGTCGGCGGAGGAGCTGATCTTCTCACGCGAGTAGACGCCCGGCGAAGGCCACGGAACATAGTAGAGGATCTTCTGATTGTGGCGCTCGGCGATCTCGTCATAGAGCGGCGATGCGGCTTCGAGGAAGAGTTTCATCTCATCCTGTCCGCGGATCAGGAAGGGAAGGGTGTCCATCGCCAGAACCGGCTCTTCGCCAGCCTGAAGGAAGAGAAGGACGCTGCCCATCTGCACAATGCCATTTTCCACGGCTGCCAGAGATTCCGAGGCGGAAACGCCAATCTCGCTGCCCTTGTGCACGGTGATCTCGACGGACCCGCCAGTGGCTTCCTTCACGGCTTCAGCGAACCTGTTTGCCGCAACGTTCTGGAAGTTCGTCTCGGGCCACGGCGTCGAGAAGTCCAGCTTGGTCTGGGCCATTGCCGAACCGCTCACGAGAGCAAGCGCTGCGCCTGCCGCCAGTGCCTTGAGTGAATATGCGATCATTGTCCGTTCTCTCCTCTTGAAGGTGCTATTGTCGGTTCTTCACTTCATTTCAAGCCATAGATCTCGTGCGCGACAGCTTGCGTGATCATGCCGCGCCGCAGATCGTCTTCCACGCGTTCCGTTCCGCGTTCGGTTGCGGGGCCAAAGCCGCCACCACCCGGTGTGCGCAACACCAGCGCCTCGCCCGGTGGAACCCGGTAGAGCCCTTTCGACGTGATCTCCGTTCCGTCGGTAATGCGGGCAGCGCCCGGCAGTCCGGAAAGGCCGCCCTCCCGGCCTTCCGCGCCGCGTCTCAGCCGCTCGAACGCGGCGGCGGACACGATCAGCGCCTGATCCTTTGCCGCGCGGATGCGGATTTCCTGCCCGACCCCGCCGCGCCATTTTCCCGCGCCGCCGCTGTCCGGTGCGAATTCCTTGCGCTCATAGATGAGCGGAGCGACGGATTCGGCCACTTCGACCGAAACCACACCGACGCCCGAAGGAAAGGCGGTCGTCGACAACCCATCGGATGCGGGCCGTGCGCCCATGCCGCCAAGCGCCACATTGAGCGAAGCGAAACTGCGGGCTTCCGGCCCAGCGTCTTCGCCGGAAATCGCCAGAACCCAGAGCGCACCCGCACTTTCGGCAAGGATCTGCCCCGGCATGGCCTGTGCGAGGCAGCCAAGCATCAGGTCCGGCAGAGCCTGCCCAACCACATGCCGCGCGGTGACCGGCGCGGGGCGCTCGGCAGAGACGATCAGACCGGAAGGCGCAGTAATGCGGATTGCCTCCAGCGAGGCGTGGTTGTTGGGCACATGCGGCGCGACCGCGACCTTGATGCCGAAGGAGGCATAGGCCTGACTATAGCCGAGTGGGCAATTGATGCCGCGCGGAGCGGCAGGCGACGAACCGGCCAGATCAACCTCGATCACCCCGTCGCCGATGGTCATCCGCGCCCTGATCTCGATTGGCGCATCGTAACCGTCAAGCGTGGTGTCGGCGCTGTAAATACCGGCAGGCAACCGCGCGATGGCTTCCCGCGTGGCCGTGGCGGAGCGCTCGAAGATGAACGCGGCCAGTGGCTGCAACGAGGTCAGCTCGTATTCGGCCATCAGGTCGAGCAGCCGCTTCAGCCCTTCATCATTGCAGCTCATCAGCGAAATGATGTCGCCCCGCGCCTCGCGCGGGATGCGCGAATTCGCCGTGACGATGCCGAGGAAATCCTCGTTCAGAACACCGGCCTTGCGCAGCTTCATCACGGGGAAGAGAACGCCTTCCTCCTGAACGGAGCGCCCTTCGGCCGACCAGCCGAGCCCGCCAATGTCGACCACATGGCAGGTCGAGGCGAGGTAGCCGACAATCCGCCCATTCACGAATGCCGGCGTGACGACAACGAAGTCGAACACATGGCCGGCACCCAGCCAGGGATCGTTGGTGACAAGCACATCGCCTTCGACCAGCGTATCTGCCGGAATGTGCTCCAGCATGGCGCAGACGGAACGCGCCATCGTGTTCACATGGCCCGGCGTGCCGGTGACGGCCTGCGCCATCATGCGGCCTTCGGCATCGAAAACGCCGGCGGACAGGTCTCCGGACTCGCGAACGATCGCGCCGAAAGCCACACGCAGAAGCGCGTTGGCCTGTTCCTCCGAAACCGAAATCAGCCGGTTCCAGAGCACGTTCATGGCGATGATGTCTGCGTCGGAAAGGGGAGTGGTGGCGTTCATGGCCGCACCTCGCGGTCGAGAATGACATGACCGAAGGGATGAAGCGTAATCGCCCATCCGGTCGGAACGTAGGCGGTGGTCTGGGCTTCGCTCACCAAAGCGGGGCCGGGCAGGGGCTGGCCGGGCGCGAGCCCTTCACGCGGCACCAGCGCGCTTTCGACGAATTCGCCGCGCACCGGGTCAAACACCTTTACCGTTCCGGCAATGGTCGTTTGCTTTCCGGCGTCCGCTGCCGGCGCTTCCACCAGCGGTGCGGCCGGGCCACGGCAGATGAGCGACAGGGCGACCAGTTCGACCGGATTGTTTTCCAGAACGGTGCCGTAGGTGTCGCGGTAGAGCGTGATGAAAGCCTGCTCCAGCGCCTTTGCATCGGCAGGGTTTGCAAGCGGTTTTTCGAGAGGCGCGCGCAGCGCGTGTCCCTGCCCGCTGTAGCGCAGTTCGGCTGCAAGGCTGATCGTCGCCGGTTCTCCCTCGGCGAGGGCCGGCAGAACCACGGCGGACGCCTCCCTGCGCATCTCTTCCTGCAGCATGGCGAGACGGTTGAGGTCCAGCCGCTCCATTGGCGCAAGCGTCGAGCGGGCCACCTCATAGGCGACCGGCGCGCTCAGGAAACCGAGAGCGGACCCGACGCCGGCAAACGTCGGAATAATGACACGCGCAATGCCCAGCTTTTCGGCAATGCGCACCGCGTGCAGCGGGCCTGCGCCACCGGACGCCATGATCGTGTAGCGCGTGACATCCTTGCCCTGTTCGATGGCATGAACGCGCGCGGCATTGGCCATCGCTTCCTCGCCCACTTCCAGAATGCCGGCTGCAGCCCATTCGGCAGAGCTCAGGCCAAGCGGCGTGGCGACATGTTCTTCTATGGCGGCGGTCGCAAGCTCCGGCTGAAGCGTAATTTTGCCCCCGGCAAAGCCTTCGGGACGGATCTTGCCGAGCACCACATTGGCGTCGGTGATGGCCGGCATGGCGCCGCCCAGCGCGTAACAGGCGGGGCCTGGAACCGAGCTTGCGCTTTCCGGTCCGACCGCGAGCCGCCCAAGCGCATCGCGCCTGGCGATGGAGCCGCCGCCCGCGCCGATCTCCACCAGTTCCGTGGTCGGCACGCGAACCGGCAGGCCGCTGCCCTTGATGTCACGCCATGCGCGGGCAACTTCAAAGCGGCGGGTGGTGGCCGGAACGGCATCTTCAAGAAAGCAGATCTTTGCAGTCGTGCCGCCCATATCGAAGGCGAGAAGCTTTGCCTCATCGGTCTCGCGCGCAACACGCGCGCCCAGCGCGACGCCGCCCGCCGGTCCCGATTCCACCAGTCGGATGGGAATGCGGGCCGCCTGTTCCAGCGTCGTCAAACCGCCGCCCGAAAGCATGAGCATGAACTGCCCGGCAAAGCCGCGCTCCCGCAATGCAGCGTCGAAGCGATGCAGATAATGCGCCATGAGCGGGCGCACATAGGCATTGGCGCAGGTGGTCGAAAAACGCTCATATTCGCGGATTTCCGGCGAAACCTCGCAGGAAAGACAGATCGTCACCTTGGCGGGCAGGTCTTCGCGCAGCCAGTCGTGAACCAGCTTTTCATGCGCGGGATTGACCGTGGCGTGCAGGAAGCCGACTGCGACCGCCTCAACGCCCTCGTCGCAAAGGCGCGCGGCGAGAGCCCGAACATCCTCGCGATCCGGCGCAGCCAGAACCCTGCCATCTGCGGCGATGCGCTCGCGCAGTGTGAAGCGCAGTTCGCGCGGAACCAGCGCCTGCGGAAGCTGCAGGTCGGTGTCGTACTGTTCAAAACGCTTTTCATAGGCCATCTCGAGGATGTCCCTGAAACCTTCCGTGGTGATGAAGGCCGTCTTCGCGCCGCGCCGCTCGATCAGCGCATTGGTGGCGAGCGTCGTACCGTGGATGACCGTGCGCACATCGGCGAAGGAAAGACCCAGCTCCGAAACCAGAAAGGCGCTTCCCTCCAGCGCGGCCTCTTCAGGGGCGGCCGGCGTGGTGAGCAATTTATGCGAATGGATCGCGCCCTCGCGTTCGAGAACGACGTCGGTGAAGGTGCCGCCAATGTCGATGGCAAGTCTGGTCATCGGAACTTCCTAGTCTGTACGATTTTTAATAGTATGAACCTTTCGGTTTGCGCAAGGCTTTTGCGCGCCGGCCCGTTTCTGCCTGTGAGAAAGCGCGCATGGCTGGAGAGCGCCTCCGGTCGAAGGCGCTTTACGAATGTCGCAGTCTGTGACGGGTCAGCGGGGCAGGGAGAGTTCGGCGGCTTCGCGCATCTGCAATGGCGCGGTGATGCCGAGAAGGGCCATGTCGCGGTCCACTTCTTCGCGCAGCAGCGCCGCCACGTGTCGCACGCCGTCCTCGCCGTGGGTTGCCGCTGCATAGAGGAAGGGACGGCCCACGAAGACGAAGTCCGCCCCCAGCATGATCGCTTTCAGAACATCCGTGCCCCGGCGGATGCCACTGTCGAACATGACGGGCATCTCCGGCACGGCTTCCCGTATCGAGGGGAGAACCTGAAGGGGCGAAACGGCTGTGTCGAGCTGGCGGCCACCATGATTGGAGACGATCACCCCGTCGCAGCCCAGCGTCCGGGCCATGCGCGCATCATCCGGGTGCAGAACGCCTTTCACGATCAGGCGGCCCGACCACAGGTCGCGTATGCGGCGGATATCCTCCCAGCACAGCCGGTCGCGCTCGATGGTCGAGCGAACGAGATCGCGGGAGAAAAGAGGCGGGCCTTGAACGGCCTCCATGTTTTCGAAATGCGGCATGCCGCGCATCGCGATTTCACGTCCCAGCGTGCCGAGCGTCCATCGGGGATGGGTGATGCCCTGCCAGACAAGCTGCGGCGTGATGCGAAAGGGTGCATCGAAGCCGTTGCGCGCATTGTTTTCGCGATTGCCCGCCACCGGAACGTCGCCGGTCACCACAAGATGATCGAAACCGGCAGCGGAAACGCGTTTCAGAAGCGGCTCGATGCGCGCCATGTTGCCCGGTATATAGGCCTGAAACCAGCGGCTTCCGCCTTCTCTGGCGACCCTTTCGAGCGGCGTCAGGGACGCTGCCGAGCAGATTGCGAAACTGCCGGCGGACGCCGCGCCTCTGGCCAGCACCACATCGCCGTCAAAGGCTGCCAGTGCGCTAAACCCCATCGGCGCAACGCCGAAAGGCACTGGATAGCTCTGATCGAACAGGCGCGTTTCCAGAGAACGCTGCGAAACGTCCTGCAAGATGCGTGGCTGTAGACCGATATGCCCGAAGGCGGCGCGATTGGCGCGCAGACTTGCATCCGTCTCCACGCCGCCGCTGACATATCCGAAAATCGACTTCGGCAGGAGCCGGCGCGCGCTGCGCTCGAAATCATCCAGTGAAAGGTGGCCGCGCAGCCTGCGCGGCACCCTGGACGGCTTGCGCCGCGAAATGGAGACCGGGTCCGTGGAAGTCGTATCGTTCATCTACTCAAATTCGCAGCCGCGCGATTGCAGGCTTTCCATCACCCAGCCTCTTTCGACGCTGCCATCGGCAATCTTGGCCATTTCAACCTGTTCTGCGTCCTGTTTCCTGCGCGTCGCGGCGAGGATGGTTTCCGTCTGGTCGAACGGCACTGTAAGCACTCCGTCGCCATCGGCAAGGACCAGATCGCCAGGTTCGATGACCATGCCGTCGA
Source organism: Nitratireductor sp. PBL-C9 (assembly GCF_050877045.1). Classification (NCBI taxonomy): domain Bacteria; kingdom Pseudomonadati; phylum Pseudomonadota; class Alphaproteobacteria; order Hyphomicrobiales; family Phyllobacteriaceae; genus Nitratireductor; species Nitratireductor sp. PBL-C9. The sequence goes on along the minus strand of NZ_JBPAXW010000001.1, from coordinate 253,398 downwards.
TTGCGATGGTGGTGTTCACCTCGCCGGGGCCGTCCTTGTAGGGGCCGCGATGGGTGACGCCCGCAGCGTAAAGCGGAAAATCCATGCGCCGGATCTCGTCGGCATCGCGGATTGCGCCATTGACGATGATGCCCGCGATACCGCGCTTTTTCGCAATCGCAACCATGATCTCGCCGAGGATCGCCGTGGTCAGGTCACCGCCGGCGTCCACAACGATCACGTCGCCCGGTTCGGCAATGTCGAGCGCATGATGCAGCATCAGATTGTCGCCGGGACGGGTGCGGACGGTCAGGGCCGGTCCTGCCAGAACGCTCTGGGCGTCGTGGATCGGCCGCAGCCGCGCGCCACCGGCATACATGCGCGACATGCAATCGCTCACATTGGCGACCGGCAGCTCACGAAACGCGTCAATAGTGCTCTGCTCCACGCGCCGCTGCCGTTTGCGCACACAAAAGCCGATGGTCATAATTCTACTTCCTTCTCAAGCAACAGGGCATTCAAGACTTTGTCGGCAATCATCATGCCGGTACGGCGTAGGCCGGCCTGCGTGGATGCGCCGATATGAGGGGTGCCGATGAAATTCAGGTCGTCCGCGAAAAGCAGCGCGTCAGGCGGAGGCGGTTCGCTCTCGAACACATCCGAGGCAGCACCCGCGATCTGACCGGACCGCATGGCCTTCGCCAAAGCGGCTTCATCCACGATCCCGCCGCGCGCGCAATTCACCACGAATGCGCCGGGGCGAAGCTGATCCAGCGCCCGCGCGTCGATCAGATGATGTGTCTCAGGCGTCAGCGGCAGATGCAGGAAAAGAAGATCCGTTTCTGCCAGAAAGGCGTCGAAATCCGTTTTACGGGCGATGGTTTCCGGCCAAAGATGCTCCGGCAGCACGGGGTCGTATCCGTGAACCTGTGCGCCGAACCCGTCCGACAGGCGCTTCGCCACCGCACGTCCAATGGCCCCGACGCCGAGAATACCGGCGCGGCGCTCCGACAATTCGTAGCCGACGCGAACACCGTCATCGCCGTTTCGGCCTTTGCGCAAAGCCTGGTCATGCCGGTGCGGGCTGCGAAGCAGGGTCATGGCGTGCAGCACGGCCAGGTCCGCGACCGATTCGGCGTTCGCGCCTTCGGTCTTGAACACTTCAACGCCGCGTTCCGCCATCAGGGGCAGGTCGATATTATCCGTTCCAGCACCGTGCTTGCCCACGACGCGAAGTGCTGGCAGACGGTCGCAGAGTATTTTGTCGATCGTGTTGGCGCGCACGATGATCGCCTGAACTTCGTCGCTGCGCGCTTCTGGAAGCGGGCCGGGGCCCAGGATTTCCGTGACCGCACCCAGTTTGTCGAGCGCGTCGGCGTGGATCGGTTCAGTGATCCAGATGACCGGGCGATTGCTCATGCCGCTCCTCACAGTCCGGTTGGGTGGTTTTTAGAAGCCAGTTGATCGCGTGATCGGGCGTTTCATCCGGACCGGCCCCAAAGGAGGCGGTTCTGGCGAACAGGCTTGACGCTGCATCAGCCATGATCGGCCGCATGCCGGCCTTCTCCATGAGGTCTGAGGCGGCAACGATCTCCACATGCCGGCGGGCTGCGTGTTTTGGATGGGTGCGCAGCATTTCGGCCAGGAAGGCATTGATGTCGACTTCCGAGAGGTCGGACAGGGCGAGCGGCAGGTTCTCGCTCTGGTCAAGCGTTGCTGCGGCAAGCTGTGTTTCCACCACAAGCGCTTCAAGGCCCTTCATGAAAAGCGAGCGCAGGAGTTTCAGTGTACTGGCGTCTCCCGGAACCCCATCAAGGCAGGTTATGCGACAGCCAAGCGAAGCGAGGATATCGGCAACCGCCTGCGCCTTCTTGCCGGCAAGAATCATCGGTGTTGCAACGCCGCCAAGCCCGACAGCGCCCATCACCGTGCCGTCAACGAGCCGGTCTCCCAAAAGCTCCTGCGCCGCGTGCATCGCCTCGGGCGTCGAGGATGTGAGATCGAGCACGGGGCAGTCGCCCGGCCGCTCGCCAATCGCTGCTTCGATCTTGAGGCTCACGGAGGCCGGCGTCAGAACGACAGCCAGGTCCATGCCGTCAAGTGTGTCAGGAAGCGTGTGCGATGTATCAATCCCCAGCCTGCCTGCCGCTTCCATGGCGGTTGCATTCAGTGCGGGGTCTACGGCAGTGACTTTTGCGCCTGCTTTTGCGAACGCCTCGCAATATACCCGGCCTGCGGCGCCGAAGCCGACGACCAGCAACCGGACACCGTGAGTGCCGGACGAATCATTCATTTCTTTGTCTCCTCCCGAGCGCCATATGGCATCGGATCGGCATTCAGGTTGATACAAAAAAAATACAAAAATCAAGACAGAAACCAGAGCCGGCTTTCATTTTCATTTCTAGAACGGGGCCCTTCGCAAAATTAAAGCGCGTAAAAACAATGGGTTTTGATATTTTTGCATGAGCCGTGCAAAAATCTCTTTACGCTGGCGCATCCCTGAACTTAACGTAATATGTATCCATAATGCCTGTGAGGAGCACGGGCCAAGGGAGGAAACATGATCAAACTTGCCATCGCTTCGGCGCTCGTCGCCGGGTCCATCACTGCCGCACACGCCGAATATCCCGAGCGCGCGATCAACATGATCGTCGCCTACAGCGCCGGTGGCGGCACCGACATTGCCGCGCGCACGCTCGCGCCATTCATCGAGAAATATCTCGGCGAAGATGCTTCCATCGTTGTTCTGAACCGCCCCGGCGCAGGCGGCGAAATCGGCTTTACCGAGCTGGCGCAGTCCAAGCCGGACGGCTACACGATCGGCTTCATCAACACGCCGAACATCCTGACAATCCCGATTCAGCGCAAAGCGCGCTACTCGCTCGAGAGCTTCACGCCGATCGCCAATGTGGTCGACGATCCGGGCGCTTTCAGCGTGCTTCCGTCCAGCGGGATCAAGACGTTCGACGATCTGATCGCCTATGCAAAGGAAAACCCGGGCAAGCTGACCTATGGCTCCACGGGCATCGGTTCCGACGATCACCTCTCGGCGCTGGAGTTCGAGCGCATGACCGGCGTTCAGCTCAAGCATGTTCCCTTCCCGGGAAATGCCGATGTGCGCACGGCGACGCTCGGCGGCCACATCATGATGGCCAGCATGAACATCTCCGAGACGATTGCCGACGTTCATGAAGGCGCGCTGCACGCGCTTGGCCAGATGTCCAATGAACGCTGGGATGGCGCGACCGAAGTTCCGACCTTCAAGGAAGAAGGTTACGACGTGATCATGGGCTCCATGCGCGGCATCGCTGCCCCTGCCGGTGTTCCTGAAGATGTCGTCGCCAAGCTGGAGGAAGCGCTGAAGGCTGCCGTTGCGGATCCGGAATTCCAGACAAAGGCGAAGGAACAGCATCTGGCGCTGTCCTACATGAACGCAGCCGCGTACAAGGCGGAGCTCGAGTCGCTCGACGCGACGTTCCGCGAGCTTTGGGAGACGACGCCCTGGGTTCAGGAGTAGTCGCAAGACCGGTTGTTGTCGGCGGGGCCTGGGTCGTCATGCGTCCATTCGGATGCACAAAGGACGATCTCATCTGTTGATGAAGCATCGGAATAACCGAAAAGCGGTTTCCGTTTTTCGGTCCGATGCTCTGGCCCCGCCTTCACTGTTTGGAGTGGGAGGGGGATGTGAGACGAGCCGTTTTTGAAAGCGGATTCGCACTGGCGGCCGTTGTGCTGAGCCTGCTGGGTCTGCTTGAGGCCTGGAGATATTCGGGCGAGGGCGGTTTGATGCCGCGTGGCGTCATGACCCTCATGCTGGTTCTGTCAGGCTTATGGCTCGCCCAGTCCGTCAGCGCCCTGCGGCAGGCGGATGGGCCGATGCTTGCCCCCACTTCAGCGCAGCTGCGTGGCGCGCTCCTGCTGATTGTTGCAGGCGCAGCACTCCTCTTCGGTATGCGGTTTGTCGGCTTCTACACGAGTGCGGCCATCATCGTGCCGACGCTGGCCTGGGGACTCGGATACCGAAACCTAAAGGGCCTCATCATCGGCACGGCGCTGTTCGTCTGTGTGCTGATCGCCGTGTTCCGTTTCTTGCTGGTGGTCCCCTTGCCGCCCGAGATTATCCTCTTGCCGTTCGGAGGCTGATATGGGGGACGTTTTTCAGCATATTCTGGACGCGCTGCCGCTGGTTTTCTCGCTGGGGACCATCATCGCGATGATCGGCGGGACGATCATCGGCATCGCGGTTGGCGCGCTGCCCGGCCTCTCGGCCACGATGGGCATCGCAGTCCTCATTCCCCTGACTTTCACCATGGAACCCGTGGTGGCGCTTGGCATGGTCGCGGGCATTTACAATGGCGCGATGTATGGCGGCTCGATCCCGGCCATTCTTTTGCGCATTCCGGGCACGCCCGCGGGCATTGCAACCGTGTTCGACGGCTATCCCATGGCGCAGAGCGGCCATGCGAAGCTGGCGCTGCGCATCTCGCTGGTTTCCTCCAGCATCGGCTCTGCGGTCAGCGCAATTGCGCTTCTGTCGCTCGCGCCGCCGCTCTCGCTGATCGCACTGAAATTCAGCGCCGCGAACTATTTCTGGCTTGCCATCTTCGGCTTGATGACGATTGCCGTTCTTTTGTCCGAGAACCCGGTAAAGGGGCTTCTTTCCGCCTGTTTCGGTCTGTTTGTCGGCATGATCGGCATCGACATGATGACCGGTATGGAACGCTTTGCCTTCAATGAGCTGGAACTCCTCAGCGGCGTGAACATCATCGTGTTGCTCACCGGTCTCTACGCCATCCCGCCGGCCATCGATCTGGCATTGAGCCCGAAAAAGCCCGATGCCGAAGTAAAGGCGATAAATGAAGAGGAAATGGCCTTTCGCTGGTCGAGCCTGATCCCGGTCTGGATCCGTTCGTCGATCATCGGTGTCGTGACCGGCATCATTCCGGCACTTGGCGGCAATGTCGCCGCCCTGTTTGCCTGGAACGAACAGCGACGCAGCGATGCCGACAAGGACAAATACGGAAAGGGCGCGCCGGAAGGCGTTGCCGCACCCGAATGCGCCAACAACGCCGACACGGCGGCAACGCTTATCCCGGCGCTGACACTCGGCATTCCGGGCAGTTCGGTGGCCGCCGTCATTCTCGGCGCGCTTCTCGTGCATGGCCTGATCCCCGGTCCGCAGCTTTTCCGCGACAAAGCCGAGATCACCTACGGTTTCATGCTTGCGATGCTGGTCACCTCCGGGCTGATGCTCATTCTGGGCAGTGTCGGCGCGCGGGCCTTCGTCAATGTCCTGAAAATGCCCACGCAGCTCCTGGCCCCCATGATCTTCGTAATGGCCACCATCGGCGTGTTCGCCATTCACAACAGCATGTTCGAAGTTTGGCTGATGCTGGGTTTCGGTGTGCTGGGCTATGCGATGGAGAAGATGGATATCCCGACGGCCCCGGCGGTTCTGGCCGTTATCCTCGGGCCGATTGCAGAAGAGAACCTGCGCCGCGCCCTCCTGATTTCGGGCGAGGGCGTGTTCTCGCTGTTTCAGGATGTTATTTCGCTGCTTCTGGTGGCGCTCATTCTCGCAACCACTGCACTGCCTCTCGCCATGAAAATGTGGAGGCGCAGAAGAAGCCGGATCGAAGCGCTTGCCAGCAGAGATTAGAAAGGCTGTCTTGCCAATTTCAGAAGGCTGCGCCATGCGCGGCCTTCTTCACGTATGATGGGGAGTAGTATGAGGAGGCCGGCAGAGTCGCGTGATGCAGGAGGTAGCAACATGAATGTGACAGACACCGTTTACGTCAAGCTGAGACGGCGCCTGATCTCTGGCTATTACGATCCCGGCACCAAGCTGAAAGAGGAAATGCTGGCAAGCGAGCTGGAGGTCAGCCGGACCCCGGTGCGCAGCGCCATTGCGCGGCTGATCTCCGAGGGGCTTCTCATGCCGGGCGAAAAGCGCGGTGCGCTGGTCACCCCATGGCGCGAAGAGAACACGGCCGATGTCTTCACATTGCGCATCCTTCTTGAAGGTCACGGGGCTTTTCTGTGCGCCCAGCATGCCACCGACGAGCAGATAACCCTGCTTGAAAACACCTGCGATGAGATGGAGCAGGCTTTTGCCGCGCGTTCAACGGGCTGGGTGAAGAAGCTCGATGCGGGCAACCGCACCATTCACGAAATGCTCTATGAGGGGTCGGGCAGCGTGCATCTGCGCCTGTGCGGCCGGCATCTTCTGGAAATCCCGCAGGTGATCGGCGGCTTCTTCATCTATGAGGACGCCGATATCGAAGAGAGCCTTCGCCAGCACCGGGAGATCGTCAAGGCAATTCGCCTCGGGAATGGCGAATGGGCGCGGTCCGCCATCGCCTGTCACCTGAATGCCGCGCTGGAGCGCTTCAGGCGGCGCACCGGGGGCAACTGAGCCGCCCCCGGAAAATGCCCGTTAATTGAAAACCGCTCAGGCGGTTATTCGACGCCAAGGAAACGGAAGGGTTCGGCCTTCTGGAAATCCTCGTTGACGACGCCGGAATAGATGTTCGTCTGGTTCGGCCCGAGATCGAGCTTCATGACGCTGCCGGTTTCTTTCGAAAGATCCAGCTTGTTCATGTCGACCCAGAAGATGTTCGGGGTGAGCGCAGACTCGAAGAAGTAGAGCTTGCGCTCGTGATCGGCGACGGTGCGCCAGCGGGTCGAGGAAATGTTCGGCTGTTCGGGCGTGGAAATGCCGAAGGGAACCGAAGCATTGCGGATCACGCTGAAAGCGCTCGCGATGGTTTCGACCGCATTGTCCGTCTTCGGGATTGCGTTCACATAGAAGGAAGCGCGGGCGAAGCGGTCGGCTGCGCGGTTGGTGCCGGGCAGCATCACGGTGCCGCCAATCTGCTTCCAATACGCATTGAGCGCCAGCTGCTGATCGAAGGTCGGCGAATTGGTCATCACCTGATAGTCGCGGCTGTGGTGGATGACCTGCTTGCCGTCGATATATTCCACGATGGCGCTGTCGCCGCTCGCATCAGAGATCGAAAGATGAAGCGTTGCCAGCCGGGTTTCGCCGGGAACGTCTGCGGTGACGATGGTGTAGGGGTTTTTCTCCAGCGCCTCGACGGTTTCGGCAACCGTTGCGAAATTGTCGAGCACATACTGCGCCCATGCGCCAAGCGAGAGCGTGGGCGCATCGCCTTCAACCTTCGGGTATTCGGACTCGACCAGCCACAGAACATTGGCAACGAGACCTGCCTCGTTCATGCCATCTGTCGTGGAAACGTCGTAGCCGGACGTGATGACGCTGCCATATTTCGACGTCCACTCGATCGAGTTCGGGCCAGCTTCGCCGGAGCGCTCCATGCCGCGCGGAAACACCCAGATGTTGGAGCCGACATCGGTTTTCCAGTCCATGGAACGGGCGGTGATAACCTGATCGGCAGCACCCTGATAGACAAAGCGGGTGCAGGCCTCGGCCGAGGTGGGCATCAGAACGCTGCTTGCCACGAAAGCAACGACAAAAGCGATTATTCCAAGGATGATTGTCATAGAATCTCTCATTTCCGATAACTCCTCAGCCGAATAACGACTATACTGGAAACAAAACTATAAGATTCCGAAATGTTGTGCTTGTGACAGAGCGAAATAGTGTTTCGTCCTGTCTTCGCGCATTTCCTCGAAGGATGAACTTCAGCCCAGCGCGACCAGCGCGGCCAGAACGTCCGAACGGCGCAACATGCCGACGAGGCGAGAGCCGTCGACAACGGGAAAGACCCGGTAGGGCTTTTCCAGAAAGGCTTCGGCAGCGCTCGTAAGATCGGTGGTCAGCGACAGGGTGACAACCTCGCTGCTCATATGATCGGCGACGGTGCCTTTCCATTCCTGATAATAGCTCGCATTGAGCGCAGGCCGAAAACAGTCTTTCTGCGTGACGATGCCCATGAGGGCACCGCTGTCGTCGACCACCGGGGCGGCAGCCGCATCGGCCTCGACAAGAAGCGCGACGGCGCGGCGGATCGGCATATCCGGTTTCAGAACCGGCATGTCCTTTTGCAGGATGGCTTCCAGGGTCGCGCCATTCGTCATTGCTGGCTCTCCTGCCGGCTACGGTTCGGGCAGCCCTCACAGGCGACATCTTTCAGGCAGGCCATGCCGCCGCAGGAGCCCTTCACGGGCCCACGCCCGGAAAACAGGCCAACGGCAAGGCCGGTTGCCGCGATAAGAAAGATCGCCAGTGCGAGAAGGATCTCCATGCCCGTTCCTCAGATCAGGTGGCGGTCGAAACCGCCCGTGGTGACGGTCGAAAGTTGTGTGCCGTCCTGAAAGAGGAAAAGCGCTGCAATTCCGTTGCGCCGGGCGAGCGCGGGACCATCCGCATCCGCAGCGGTGAGCGCTGTGGCCCAGCCATCGGCCAGCATCGCGCTTTCAGCCAGAACCGAGACCGATGCAATCGTCCCGTCGACCGGCGCGGCATGGCGCGGGTCCATGATGTGGCTGTAGCGTCGTTCGCCGATCATATAGCTCTGCGCGCGCAGCCCCGACGTGGCGACCGCCATGCCGGAGGGCAGCCGAAGGCCGGCAACAGCGCCGATGGCGTCGGGGCGGGGATCTTCGATGGCGACCTGCCAGTCGCGTCCCGAAGGATGCTGGCCGAGCGCCTTGAGTTCGCCGCCAAGATCGACGAGGAAGTCGCCATGGCCCAGATCCGCCACGCGGCGCGCCACAAGGTCGAGCGCATGTCCCTTGGCAATCCCGCAAAGGTCCATGGTCAGGCCCGGCGCATCCTTGGCGAGACTGTTTTCCGTGGCCGCGAGCCCCTGCCAGCACGGGGTGCTGTCGCCGCTGATCGGGCCGAACCCCCAGCGCGCGATAAGCGGACCGACGGTCGGGTCGAACCAGCCATCGCTCGCTCCGGCAATGCCGAGCGCAGCCCGCGCGACCAGCGCGGTCGCCGCCGAAACCGGGGTTTCTTTGGGAGCGCGGTTGAAGGCGCTGATCTCGCTGTCGTCCCGCCAGGGCGACATCTGCCGGTCGACCTGCGCAAGGAGCGCATCAACGGGCGCGCGCAGCGTCCCGGCATTGTTGCCGTCGGGCAGGGTGATACGCCACGCGCTTGCAAAGGCCCGGCCTTCAATTGTGCGCGTGGCCGGTTTTTCCATCGCCGCACGGGCCCCGCCTGCGGTTGCGAGCGTCGCGCCGGTCAGCGCCAGCATGTGGCGGCGGGTAAGGTTCAGACGCATCGTTCAGCCTCCGAAGTCATCATTGTATATCATGTGCGGCTCCACACCCAGTTTTGCGAGCGTGTTGAGCACTGCCGAGATCATCACCGGCGGGCCGCACAGATAGTATTCGCATTCCTCTGGCGCGGGATGCCCGGCCAGCGTGGAACGCACCGTGTCGTGAATGAAGCCGGTGGCGCCGGTCCAGCGATCGCCCGGGGCGGGATCGGAAAGGGCGGGCGTCCAGCGGAAGTTTGGATGCGCTTTTGCGATGGCGTCGAATTCCTCGACATAGAAGAGGTCCGCTGCCGAGCGCGCACCATAGAAGTAATGCATCTTGCGCTCAGTGCCGAGGCCGATCTGCTCGTGGATCATCGCGCGCAACGGGGCCATGCCCACGCCGCCACCGATGAAGACCATCTCGCGCTGCGTCGGCTGAACCTGAAAATCGCCGAACGGGCCGGATGCTTCCACCCGGTCGCCGGGTTTCAGCGAGAAAAGCCAGGAAGAAACGATGCCCGGCGGAATATCCGTCTCGCAGCCGGCCGGCGGCACGGCCAGACGGATGTTGAACACCGCGCGGCCTGCATCCTCTGGCCGATTGGCGATGGAGTAGGCGCGGGTAACAGACGTGTCGGAAACCGAGCGCATGTCAGGCCAGTCCGCAAGCCGCCATGTTTCACGGAACGCCTCGTCCACCGCCATGTCCCGAAAGTCGAGTTCATAGGGCGGCGCGGTGAGCTGCATGAAACCACCGGCCTGAAAGTCGAATGGCTGGCCTTCCGGCAGTTCCAGAACGAGTTCCCGGATGAGCGGGGCCAGCTGGCGATTGGAGACAACACGGCAGGTGAAGCCTGACGCCCCCAGGAAGGCCTGCGGCACGGTAACGGTGCAGGAGCCGCGCAGGGCGGTCTGGCAGGCAAGGCGCACATGCGCCTTGCGCTCCGCCGCTGAAAGAATGCCTTTTTCGGTCGCCTGCGGTTCGCCCGCGCCTTCGCCCTCCACGGTGACGCGGCACAGCCCGCATGTGCCCGAGCCGCCGCAGGCAGCGGGAATGCCGATGCCTGCGCCATGCAGCACACCAAGCAGCCGGTCGCCGCGTGCGGCCTCGATGGGCATGGTCTCGTTCACGGTGACCGTCAGCGCTTCCGCCGGAACCAGTTTGCGGCGTGTGGCCAGAAGCGCAAGCGTCAGCGCCACGATCAGTGCGACAATGATGACGGCGCCCAGAAGGATCTCGGTCATGACGCCACCATCTGCGCAAAGGCGGAAAAGCCGAGCGACATCATGCCGGCGATGATGAAGGTGATGCCAAGCCCCCGCAGCCCCTCCGGCAGGTTCGCATAGGAGAGCCGTGTGCGGATCGCGCCGAGCATGATCACGGCCACGGCAAAGCCCGTACCCGCGCCAAGCCCGAAGACGGTGGATTCCACGAAGTCGAAGTCACGCTCGACCATGAACAGGCTTCCGGCCAAGATCGCGCACTGCACGGTGAGCAGCGGCAGAAACACGCCGAAAGAGGCGTAAACCGCCGGGAAAAAGCGGTCGAGCACCATTTCTAGAAGCTGCACGGTCGCGGCGATCACGCCGATGAAGGCGATCAGCGCGAGATAGGAAAGGTCGATGCCCGGCGAACCCGCCCAGGCCCATGCGCCCGGAGCGAGCAATGCGTGATAGATCAGGTTGTTCAGCGGCACCGTGACGCCCAGAACGGCGATCATGGCAATGCCGAGCCCGACGGCCGAGCCCGTGCGCCGAGAAAGCGCGATGAAGGTGCACAGGCCGAGAAACAGCGTCAGCGGCATGTTGTCGACAAAGGCCGCGCGCAGGAAGAGAGCGGCAAGCTCGTTCATGCGCCATCCTCCCCGGTTTCCGGCGGCGTGAACTCACCGGCCTCCACCTGTTCGGGAAGAAAGCTGCGGATCGCCCAGACAAGGCCGCCCAAGAGGAAAAAGCCGGAGGGCGCAAGCAGCATCAGGTTGAGCGGCGTGAACCAGCCACCCTGATCGACCGTCGGCAGAAGCTGCCAGTCAAGCAGCGTTCCCGCGCCGAACAGTTCGCGCAGGCTGCCGATCAGCACCAGCACGAGCGAATAGCCAAGCCCGTTGCCCAGCGCGTCGATCATCGCGCGCCCCGGCGGATTGTGCCGGGCAAAGGATTCGGTGCGGCCGAGCACAAGACAGTTGGTGGTGATGAGGCTGACGAAAACGGACAGCCGCTGGCTGATCTCGAACAGATAGGCCTGCAGCAACTGGTCGATGACGATGACCAGCGAGGCGACAATCACGATCTGGACGATGAGCCGGATAGAGGACGGAATGTGGTTCCGGATCACGCTGATAATGCCGGCGGACATGACCAGAACCGCCGTCAGCGAGGCCGACATGGTAAGCGCCGTCGCCACCGAAGTCGTGACCGCGAGCGCCGAGCAGATGCCAAGAATCTGCAGGGTTACCGGGTTCTGCCGGATCAGCGGTTCGGTGAATGTGGTCCAGAGGCGCGGCTGGCTCGACATGGCTCAGAATTCTCCGCGCCGGATTGCCGTCAACAACGGCCCATAGCCATCGGGGCCAAGCCAGAACCGGACCATCCGCGTGATGGCGTTGGAGGTTCGCGTCGCGCCGGTGATCCCGTCGACCTCATATTCATTGCCGGCGCTGCCGCGCGCCACGGCGAAGCGAATGTCGCCGCGCGCATCGCTGATCTGCCTGCCGCTGAATTGCGCCAGCCAGGAGGGCTCCTCGATGCGTGCGCCGAGGCCCGGCGTTTCGGACTGGCCGGTAATCGCCATGCCCGCCACGGTGTTCATGTCGCCCTTGAGCGCGATGATCGCGTCAATCGGGCCGTTATAACCCGCACCGCTGATGGGCAGGAGGGCGAGCGAAATTGCCCCATTGGCATCGCGCAGGAGATAGATCTGGGCGTAGTCCGGGCGCTGACCGAGCCCGGCAAGATCCTCGCCGGCAGTGAGCGTCGTCCAGTTGGCGCTGTCTTCGAGCGCCGCAGGCAGCGTTTCCGGCGTCACCTCTTTTGCCGCCGCACCGCGTTCCAGATCGATCACCACCGTCGACAGTGCGCCACCTTCGGCGGACAGAAGGTCAGACATGCCGGGAATGCCCGCGATGAGGTTTTCCAGCCGCGCCTGCTGTTCCGCGGCGCGGTTTGCCGCCTGAATGGGGCGCAGCACGACCGTTGCCCCGCTCACCATCAGCGCGCATATGGCCGACACGAGAAAGGCGACGATCAGCGTCTTGGCGCGGCTTTCATTGGGCAGCGCCAGAAAGCGACGCCACAGGGCGATCGGGTTCAACTCAGCCATGACGTCTTCTCCTGCGCGCCGTCCAGAGCGCAATCGCAATCTCATCCAGAAGGGGTGCTGCCAGCGAGGCGAGCAGCGCTGCCGAAACGGCCACCTGCACCGGCGCTCCATGGCCCCAGCCAAACGCAAAGAGTGTCACCAGCGCGCCATAGAGCGCGCCGTTCAGCCAGCCACCGGTGCGGGTGGAGGCGCTTGTCACCGGGTCCGTGACCAGAAGCGCCAGCACAATGCCGAATGCGGGCAGAACCGGCGCGATGGGCAGGTCTGCAAGCCATGCGATCAGGATGACCGCCAGTGCGCCGGCGATCAGCCGGGCCGACATCACGCCAAGCAGCATACCCAGCGCAAGCGCCGGTATGGCCGCCCATGCAACCGGCAGGGCAAAGTCCGGCCATGGCGCGGCGGGAAAGCCAAAGCCCAGAAACGCGATGGTGACGGTCGCCGGGTTCAGAACATTCCGCCCCCAGCCGCCGAAAATGAGTTCCGCCATCACCGAGCCAAAACTGATGCCCAGAACGAGCTGCAAAAGGCTGAGCTCCTGCGGCGCGAGCATGGCCACGGCCAGCCCCGTCAGCGCACCGGCAAAAGACGGGGGCTGTGCGCGCGCCAGCATGAAGATCACATGCCAGAGACCCGAGATCAGCAGCACGAACAACAGCCTTCCGACCGCTTCCGCACCGCCGAACCACAGCCAGGTCAGCGCCATCGGCATCAGTGCGAGCAAGAGCAGCATTGCCACCATCTCGCGGTCCCAGAGCCCCCTCGTCACGCCGGCGCCTCCTCGGCTTCGATGCGGTTCAGGATGATGCGCAGCTGCTTTGACAGCCGGGGCCGGGCGCCCGTTGCATAATCTGCAAGGGCCAGATCCTCTTCGACCAGCGAAAGCGCTCCCAGCCGGACGGCCGTTTCTTCATCGCCAGACGCGATGGCCCGCAAAAGAGCGGCGGCTGGCATGTCGCCGCCCATGGCCTGATCGAGCGCGGCGGTGGGAATGACGGGCAAATGCCGCGCCGCTTTTCTGAGCGCGGTTCCGAACCAGTGGTGCTTCACCGCACCGGTCTCGCGTGGTGAAACCATGACCTGCCGGTCCCGCGCGCCGAGCCAGTGTGCGGGGCGTCCGTCCAGCGCAGAACCGCTCAGAATTTCGTGCGCACCGGGCCGCACGACAGGCTGGCTGAGGCCGCGCAGATCCGCGCCATGCTGACAGCGCACAAGTCGCCTTTCGCGCAGCGCCGAACCGGTCACCGAAACAAGCCGCGTGCCGGGCAGAAGTCCGGTTGCAAGCAGCGCCCCGAGATCGGCTACATCCTCAGCCTCGATATCCCAGACGCGAATCTCCGGCGCGGCCGGTCGATGACGGTGGATCTGGATGCCGGCAAGGCCCTGCGGATGGTTGCGCCCGCAGGAAATGCGCGAGAGGCCGGCAGGCACTGCACCGCCAAAGTGCTTGCCCGCTGGTTCGCAAAGAAACAGCCGGTCTTTCGTCAGTTGCGAAAGGGCTGCCAGCCCGCGCGAAAAATCTTCCTCGCGCCCCTTAAGGGCCAGCGATGGCGCAGGCGCGCCGGGTCGGCTGTCCACCGCCATGACGAAGATCGCGGCAGGGGCCTCGTCAGCGTGCGGCATGCGTCCGAACGGACGGCTGCGGAACATCCGCCACAGGCCGGAAGACTGGAGAAGCGCTCGCAGCACATTGCCATCGACTTCCGCGTTTCCGGTCTCGAACAGATGACGTCCGCCATCGGGTTCATGAAAGAGAAGAAGCTGCGAAAGCCGCCGCCCGGACTTCAGATCAAGCGAGGCGATTCGCCCGGCCATCGGCGCGACAAGCGCGATCTGCGGCGCGTTTCTCAGGCGCAGAAGCGGTTGCCCCTGCGCGACGAGTTCATCCTCGCCCACCAGCGCTTCAACGCGCAGTTCTTCACCGGGAGATGGCGTCAGCGCCGCCTCTTCGGTCAACACCTCAACAGGGTTTTCCGATTGCAGGGGCACCCGGTCATGCGGGAAAACGAGGCCTGCGGAGAAGGCCGGGCCGAACATGCTCCGTCTCCGATGGATTTTCGACGTTTGACCGGCGTTTGAGGTTTGCCGGAATGCGTCGAACTGATTACCATTCTTTACGGCGACAGTTTAGGAACATACCGGCGGGGTGGAAAGCCATGTTTTTCAAAACGAAGAACTTAGTCACGACAACTATCGCTCTTGGCGCATTTGTTTCTGTTCTTTCGTTCGCTGCCGTGTCGCAGGAACAGGCGGCTCCCGCAAATTCCGAATCATCCGAGATCGAGGAAATCGAAAAGGCGCTTGCGCCCTATGTGATGCCCGAGTCCGGACCGTTCCGCCCCGATCAGATCGAGATCGCCAACAAGGCCGCGATAGCCGCCTGGGCGCGCTCGGCTCATGCGGATGCGCGTTCAGAGTCTTTCTCGCACTGGAACGAAGACGGGGCCATCCCGCCAAATTGCGCGACCTGCCATTCGGGCGAAGGGTTCCGCGCCTTTCACGGTCTTGATGGAAGCGCACCCGGCCTGCCGGAAAACCCCATCCCCACGGGCGGCGTTGTGGACTGCGAAACCTGCCACAATCCGGGTCTTTCCGCGATCAAGGAAGTCAAGCTTCCAAGCGGTCTGTCGCATCCAGTCGCGCCGGGCGAAGCCTCCTGCATCACCTGCCATCAGGGCCGCGCGGCTGGCGTCACCGTTGCCACTGCGGTGGGCGAAAAGGATGAGGACACGCCGGACAAGGAACTGCGTTTCATCAACCCGCATTACGCAGTGGCTGCGTCCATGTGGCTCGGCGGCTACGCCGCATCGGGCTATCACTATCCGGGGAAGGAATATTCCGGCCGCTTCTTCCATGCACGTCCGGTTTCCACCTGCGTCTCCTGCCATGAGCCGCACACGCTGGAAGTGTCGGAACAGACCTGCATGACCTGCCATGAAAACGCGGCTCTGGACGATATTCGCCTGTCGCGCGCGAGTTTCGATGGCAGCGGCGATGTTAAAAAAGGCATCCGCGCCGACATCGCAGCCAATGCCGACCGGCTGAAGGGCCTGATGACCGCCTACGCAGCCGAAGTCGCCGGCGCGCCGATGATCTATGATGGCCATCGCTATCCCTATTTCTTTGCAGACATGAACGGAGACGGGCGGATCGACGAGGCCGATGGAAGGGCGGTTGGCTATAACGCCTGGACCCCGCGTCTTTTGAAGGCCACCTATAACTGGAAATTCGTCACCGCCGACCCCGGCGCATTTGCGCACAACCCGCATTATGCGCTCGAGCTTCTCTATGATTCCATTGAGGATCTGGCCGGCGCGCTGGGGCAGGACATGACGGCCTGGAACCTTCAGCGGTAACCTAACAAGGCGGGTCTGAGGACCCGCCGCGTTCTTGACAAGCGACCGTTCCTCTTTCACGAGCTTTCCGATACGCCACCCTTCGTGGTGGCCGGCAAAGAGTTCGGAAAGGGTAGGAACATGTTCGACAGCGCTCACATCGCCGAGGCCGTTGCCTGGCGTCACGACCTGCATCGTCACCCGGAATTGGGGTTTCAGGAAGAGCGCACGTCGAAACTGATTGCCGGGTTGTTGCAGGGCTGGGGCTGGCAGGTGCACACCGGTCTGGCTGAGACCGGCGTGGTTGCGCGGCTCGGCGAAGGCGGGCCTTCGATCGGCCTGCGCGCCGATATCGACGCCCTGCCAATTGAGGAAGCCACGGGCCTCGAATACGCTTCGACCCATCCGGGAAAAATGCATGCCTGCGGGCATGACGGCCACACCGCCATGCTGCTTCTGGCTGCACGCCAGATCGCAGCCGAGGGCGTGAAGGACGGAAACGTCACGCTGATTTTCCAGCCGGCGGAGGAAAATGACGGCGGTGCGCGGGTGATGATCGAGGAGGGGCTTTTTGGCAAATTCCCCTGCGACACGGTGTTCGGCATACACAACTGGCCGGGTCTTGCGCCCGGTCGGCTGGTCGCCCGCGACAGCGAGATGATGGCCGCATTCGCCATCTTCGAAATCGTGATCGAGGGGCGCGGTGGTCACGCCGCCATGCCAGAGCAGAGCGACGGTGTGGTGGCTGCGGCAGCGCGGATGGCGGCGGCTCTTCAGGAATTGCCTGCACGCCGCCTGTCGCCGCTGGTGCCGGGCGTTGTGTCGGTAACGCAGATCCACACCGGTTCCGCCTTCAATGTCTGCCCGGACCGTGCGATTGTCAGCGGCACGGCCCGCTGGTTCCAGCCGGAGGCCGGTGACGAGATCGAAAAGCGGCTGGGCGAAGTGGTGCAGGGCGTTGCCGCCGCCCATGGCTGCCGCGCCCGCGTCGATTACCAGCGGCGTTATCCCGCGACGATCAACAGCGCCGCCGAGGCGGCTCTCGTGCGCCGCGTCGGGGACACGATGGGGCTCGATACGGGCGAGACCGGGCCGAGCATGGCGTCCGAGGATTTCGCTTTCATGCTCAACGAGAAGCCGGGTGCCTATATCTGGCTGGGCGCTGCGCGCGAGGGCGACAATCCCGGCCTGCACTCGCCCCATTTCAACTTCAATGATGACGTGCTGCCGACCGGCTCGGAATTCTGGGTGCGGCTCGTGCGGCAGGCGCTGGCCGCCTGATGGACGCGCTGGACAGCCGTTTCCTGCGCGAATTTCTGGTCGTCGCCCGTGAGGGTTCGATCCGTCGCGCAGCCGAACGGCTGAACATCGCGCCCTCGGCGATCAGCCGCAAGCTGGCCGAGGTGGAGGCGCGGCTGGGCGTGGCGCTGGTGGCGCGCAGCGCACAGGGCATCACGCTCACGGATGCCGGGCGTCTGGTGCGCGAACATGCGCTGGTGCAGCAGGATGAACAGACCTTTCTGCTCGATCAGATTGGCAAGTTTCGCGAGGCCGGCGGTCAGGTGGTGCGGATCGCGGTTGGCGAAGGCTTCGCCGCCGATCTCATGCAGAACGGCCTGGCCCCGCTTGGCGCACGTCACCCGCATCTGCGTTTCCGCATCGACCTTGCCGGAACCGAAGAGATCCAGCGCCGCGTGGTCGAGGGCGAGGTTGATCTGGGCATTGCCTACAATCCCGTGCCGACCGAGGCCACGCGCTCCGTCGCCTTTGCGCGTCAACCACTCTGCGCTGTCGTGCCCGTCGGCTCGCCGCTGGCGGCGCGCGAACACATCCCGCTGGCCGAGATGCTTGCCGAGCCTCTGGCCATGCTCGATGCGCGTCACGGCATCCGCACGCTGGTCGCGCGCGCGGCAAGCGATCTGGGGCTGGCGCTGCGTCCGCAGGTGGAAACCTCCTCCATCGCGGCGCTGATTCGCTATGTGGGCGCAGGCATGGGCGGCACATTTCTGCCCCGCTTTTCCGCCTCCATTCAGGCCGAGCGCGGCGAGGTCGCCATTGTCGATCTTGATGAAGAGAGCCTTCAGCATGTCAGCGCGCATCTGATGGTGCGCGCCCGCCGGCGACTGCCGCAATCGGCAGCTGTGACCGTCGATTATCTGGCTGCGCACATGGTCGCCTTTCGCGATTAGATCGCCGTTCAGTGTTGCGATAATCGCAACACAACGTGCCTGTTTACGGGGCTACTCAACAACACGCTGTCACCGCAATGTCATGAAAGCCAAGTGAAACGGGAGGTATCATGACGCAGTCGGTCGGTGTGATCGGTCTTGGAGCAATGGGAATGGGCATGGCCCGGTCCCTGTCCGCCGCAGGCTTTTCAGTTGCAGCCTATGATCTTTCCGCAGAAGCCATGGCCCGCGCTGCCGAAACCGGCATCGTCACCCATGAGACGCCCGCAGCGGTGATCGCGGCAAGCGACGCCATCGTGCTTTCGCTGCCTCTGGCGAGCCATGTCGAGGCGACCGTCGAGGCGGGGCTGGCGGCAGGCGCATTCAGCGAGCCGAAAATCATCATCGATACGTCCACCTCCGAGGCGGCGGTGAGCCGCCGGCTTGCCACAAGGCTTGCAGACCTCGGCCATGGCTTTCTCGATGCACCGGTGAGCGGTGGTCCCCAGGGAGCAGCAAGCGGCGCATTGTCCGTGATGCTCGGGGGCGATGAACAATGGGTCGCCAGGGCGCAGCCGGTTCTGGATGCGATTGCCGCCAAGGTGATCCATGTCGGGCCGAGCGGCGCCGGCAACATCGCCAAGCTCGTGAACAACATGCTGGTCGCCTGTCACATGCTGACCACGGCTGAAGGCCTGCGCCTTGCCGAAGCTTCCGGCCTGCCGGCGGAAGACGCGATGCGCGTCATCAACAGCGCCACGGGCCGCAGCGCGCTGAGCGAGATCCATTTCCCCAACTGGGTTCTGAGCGGCAGCTTCGACAGCGGTTTCTCCGCCGGGCTGATGCGCAAGGATGTGCGGCTGGCGCTCGAACTGGCGCAGGAAAGCGGTTGTGCCATGCCCGTGTCGGAACTGGTCGCCAGCCTCTGGTCCGAGGAGAATTCGGGCGTTTCCGACAATCAGGATTTCATGCTGCTTGGCCGCGTTGAGGCCGGGACGAAAGAGAAGACGAATGGCTGACGACATGATCCCCGCAACCGATACGCGCGCCGAAGTCGCACACTTGCTGACCGGGCTTCTGGGCAGCGCCGACGTGCAAAACCACGTGGGCGGGCAGCTGATGCCGGGCGACGGCGAAACGCTGGCGCTCACCGACCCCGCGACCGGCCGGATTTTCGCCGAGTTCCCGGATGCCGGTGCGGCGGTTGTCGATGCCGCCGCCGAGGCGGCCATCGCGGCGCAGCGCGAATGGTGGGGCAAGACGGCCTCCGAGCGCGGGCGCATCATGTTCGAGATTGCGCGCCAGATTCGTGCGCATGCCGAGCCGCTTTCACGCCTTGAAGCGATTTCCGCCGGGCGACCGATCCGCGATGCAGCCGGTGAGCCAGCCCGCATGGCCGAGATGTTCGAATATTACGCGGGCTGGTGCGACAAGATCACCGGCGATGTAATCCCCGTGCCTTCGAGCCATCTGAATTACACCCGTCACGAACCCATCGGCGTCGTGACGCAGATCACCCCCTGGAATGCTCCGCTCTTCACCTGCTGCTGGCAGGTTGCACCGGCGATCTGCGCCGGCAATGCGGTCATGCTGAAACCTTCCGAGCTGACGCCGCTCAGCTCGCTCGTCATCGCCGCGCTGTGCGTGAAGGCCGGCGCGCCGAAGGGGCTTGTCAACGTGATTGCGGGGCAGGGGCCGACCGCAGGCCAGAAGATGATCGAGCATCCGGCAACGGGTCTGGTGGTCTTTGTCGGCTCGGCCACGGGCGGCGCAGCCATTGCGTCCGCTGCCGCGCGCCGTCTCATACCGTCCATCCTGGAACTGGGCGGCAAGTCCGCCAACATCGTCTTCGGCGATGCGGATATCGACCGTGCCGTGGTCGGCGCGCAGGCGGCAATCTTCGCTGCGTGCGGCCAGAGCTGCGTGGCCGGCTCGCGCCTTCTGGTGCATCGCAGCGTCCATGCCGAGCTCGTCGGCAAGCTGGCGGAAGCGAGCGCGCGCATCCCGGTCGGCATGCCGCTCGACATGGCAACGCAGATCGGCCCGGTCAACAATGCCCGCCAGTGGGACAAGGTCGATAGCATGGTGCGCAATGCCGTTTCCGAAGGCGCGCAGCTGGCCACCGGTGGCGGCAGGCCGGAAGCCCTCGGAGAGAGCGGCGGCTTCTTCTACGCTCCGACGATCCTGGACGGCGTGTCCCGCGACATGGAAATCGCGCGTGAAGAGGTGTTCGGACCCGTCCTCTCCGTTCTCTCCTTCGACGACGAAGAAGAGGCTGTGGCGCTCGCCAACGACACGCCATACGGGCTCGCAGGCGCAGTCTGGACGCGCGATGTGGGGCGTGCGCACCGGGTTGCGGCGAAAGTTCGCGCTGGTACATTCTGGATCAACAGCTACAAGACCATCAACGTCATGTCGCCCTTCGGCGGCTTTGGCCAGTCGGGCTACGGGCGCTCTTCCGGTCGGGAAGCGCTCGCCGCTTACACGACAACGAAATCTGTCTGGGTCGAAACCGCAGCCGACCCGACCATCGGCTTCGGTTACGCGCCGGGCTGAATCGTATGGGCGGCCCCCTCGGGCCGCCTTTTGTTCCATCCGGGGCCGCAGAAAGAACGGCCCCCGGATCATGAGAGGGGATCTCTATGGAGAAGACGAAAGATATTCTTTTCGACTGGCGCCTTCATTTGAGCGTGCTGGTCATCACCGTCATTGCGGAGGCCGTCGGTGTCATCGCAGTGCCCATTGGCATCGGCTCGATCCTGCTTCTGCCGCTGCTCTACGCCTTCGTGATGGGTCTGATTCTCAACCCCAATGTGATCAGCAAGATGAAGGGCTGGATGGGGCAGCGCGAGGTTCGCGCAGCATCACCGCTGATCGTGATCGCGATCATGCCATTCATCGCCAAATTCGGCACGATCATCGGACCGTCGATGGAGAAGATCATCGCCGCCGGTCCGGCGCTGATCCTGCAGGAGCTGGGCAATCTGGGCACCATTCTGCTCGCCTTCCCGATCGCCGTTCTGCTGCTCGGCATGGGGCGCGAAGCGGTTGGCGCAACCTTCTCCGTCGCGCGTGAGCCGAACATCGCGATCATCGCCGACAAATACGGCCTGAAGTCCCCCGAAGGCGCGGGCGTCATGGGCGTCTATGTGATCGGAACGCTGTTCGGCACCTTCATCTTTGCCATTCTGGCTTCGCTTCTGGCGACTTCGGGCTGGTTCAGCATCGAAGCGCTGGCCATGGCCTGCGGCATCGGCTCCGGCTCCATGATGGCCGCCTGTTCCGGCGCGCTGACCCATGCCGTGCCGGCAATGGAGGAGCAGATCCTCGCTCTGGCCGGGGCCAGCAACGTGCTGACCTACGCAACCGGTCTTTACCTCTGCATCTTCGTCGCCCTGCCGGTGACCGAGAAGCTTTATGACCTTCTGGGCCGCAAAGAGCCCGCCACCAACAACGCCGGAGAATGATCATGAGCACTGCTGAACTCCCCGTTGATTACGAAGCCGAGGCGAAGCCGGATCTGGCAGAACACGCTGTTCTGCTGCTCGTTGTTTCCCTTGTTGCGCTGGTGGGCAACACGGTCGCGACAGACGCAACCGTCCTGCAGGGGCTGGCCGGACTGGCCGTCCTTTACGTGATTGCGATGGTGGGCCTCGTCCTGACCTATGTGGTGCCGCTCAAGCTGCCATCCGTTGCGTGGATCTCGCTCGTCGGCATTCTGGTGACCCTGCCATGGACACCGGGCAGCGCCTGGGTGCTCGACAAGGTGAGCCATGTGAACTTCCTCACGCTGGCCACGCCCTGCCTGGCCTATGCCGGTATCGCCATCACCAACCGCGAAATCAGCATCGCCAAGTCGTCCGGCTGGAAGATCTTCATCGTGGCGGTCTTCGTGATGACCGGCACCTATGTCGGGTCGGCCATCATCGCAGACCTGTTCCTTTGACCAGCGCCCTGCGGCCGATGCCCTGAGGGAAAAGCGGCCGCAGAGATGAAATTCGAAAGCGGCTTTCGAGCGCCGGAATGGCCCTCGGAAGCCGTTTTCTTTTTACCGCTCGGCATGAGCGGATGACCCCTCCTTTATTTCAATGTGATCGACGCGCTTCTCAAAGCGCGCTCCAGTCTTGCGCCGAGTCTCACGGAGAGGCGTTTCGATCATTTCGTTTGACGGCATTTTTAAAACAACTTAATAAGTTCGGTAACAGAACGAACTAAAAGAAGACGCCGTGAACGAAGCTCCGCGCATCTCCCGTCAATTCTCCCTCTGCATGGTCATGGAGGCGATCGTTCATTGCGGTCCGATCTCCCGCGCCAGCATCGCCAAGCAGACCGGTCTCTCCAAACAGACGATTTCCGAGATCGCCCGTCAGCTCGAGGAAGATGGCTGGATACGCGAGACGGGGCGCACCACGGGGCATGTCGGGCGCAGCGCGGTCACATATGAGATCGTTCCGGATGCGGCCTGCATCGCAACCGTCGATCTGGGCGGCACCAAAGTGCGTGCGGCCATTGCCGACCTGTCGTGCCAGGTGCTCGCGGAAGTGACGGAACCGACCGATGAACGCGGCGGCATTCATGTGATCCGCCAGATGGCGCGTCTCTGCCGCGAGGCCGC
Organism: Nitratireductor sp. PBL-C9; assembly: GCF_050877045.1. Lineage (NCBI taxonomy): Bacteria > Pseudomonadati > Pseudomonadota > Alphaproteobacteria > Hyphomicrobiales > Phyllobacteriaceae > Nitratireductor > Nitratireductor sp. PBL-C9. The sequence continues at coordinate 230,788 of NZ_JBPAXW010000001.1, read as the reverse complement.
CGATCTCAACAACATCGCTTACGAAAAAATGCGCATGGCCGTGGTCGGCGTCCCGGGCGCTCCCGATCAGGAAAAAGGGCGCATCGCGATGTCGCCCAATGTGACGGGCTTCGACACACTTGATGTCAGAGCGACGCTTGCAGGCGAACTCGGCGTCGAGGTTATTCTGGAGAACGACGTCAATCTCGCAGCCATTGGCGAGCACTGGATCGGCAGCGTCGCCGGCGTCGATGATCTTGCCTATATCGCGATCGGCACGGGCATTGGCGCAGGCCTCATGGTCGGTGGCGAACTGGTGCGCGGTTTCGGAAACGCAGCCGGCGAGCTTGGCTTCCTGCCCTTTGGCACCGACCCGTTCGAGGCGGAATCGCTGCAGGTCGGCGCTCTGGAACGTGTGACCGCAACGGTCGGCATTCGCAGGCGCTACAAGGAATTGTCCGGCACTGAACTCGACGTTCCCGGCATTTTCGATGCCCTGCAGGCGGGTGACGCGCACGCCGTACAGGTGCTCGACGAGACCGCCCGCTATGTGGCGCGCGCGGTGGCGGCAATCTGTGCCATCACCAATCCGGGCAAGGTCGTTCTCGGCGGCTCCATTGGCAGCCGCATGGAGCTTGTCGAACGTGTGCGCGAACTTCTGCCGCTGTGCTTCCCGTCTCCGGTGGAGCTCGATGTTTCCGAGCTGGGCGCGCGCGTTGCCATCGTTGGCGGCGCAGCCGTCGGGCTGACGCATCTTCACGCCACGCTTTTCTCCGGAGGCATCCCCGGCGCGGAAATCACGCTGCCGCCGGCCCGCGTTGTGAAACTGGTGGAGGCAGCGCAATGACAGGCGGCAACACGCTTCAGGAGAGGCTGAAGAGCGCTCTGGACGCCGATGCGGCGGTGGCGCTGCTCAAAGGCGCGATCGCACGCGAGAGCGTGACCGGCAACGAGGCGAACTTCGTGTCCTACCTTCAGGAGCAGATGCAGACGCTCGGTCTTGCACCGCAATCTGCCGACTTTCTTCCCGGTCGCCCGAATGTATGGGGCGCGCGCAAGGGCCACGGCGAAGGTCCACGCCTTCTCTTCATCGGGCACACGGACACGGTTCACGTGCGCGGCTGGGCCGAACACTGGAAAGGCACCGAGCGCGAAGACCCGTTTTCGGGCGCCGTCATCGATGGTGAGATCTGGGGCAGGGGCTCCGGCGACCTGAAGGCCGGCATCACCGCTTCGCTTTCGGCCCTCGCACTTCTCGACCGCGCCGGCATCAAGCTCAAAGGCGATGTCGCCTACGCCTTTGTCGGCGACGAGGAAAGCGGTGAGCCCGACACGGGCGTGAGCGCCGGCATCAAGGATCTGACGCAGCGTTTTGAAAGCGGTGAGATCGAGAAGCCGGATTTCGCTGTCTATGTCGAGCCGACACAGCTTTCCATCTTTCCCGCCCAAATGGGCTTTTTCATCGCGGATGTGACGATCACCGGCAAATCGGCCTATTTCGGCGTGCCCGAAGAAGGCGTCGATGCGCTGAAGGCCACGCATCGGGTTCTCGAAGCAATCTGGCGGCACTCCGACGCCATTGGCGCGCGCGCCAGCCATCCGCTCGTCGGCCGGGCCTTCGCTCTCGTAACGGGCATCGAAGGCGGCGGTTACATCGCGGTTCCGGGCGAATGCCGCTTCTCGCTGATCCGCAAGCTTCTGCCCGGCGAGGCGCTGGACGATGCCGTCGGTGAACTCGAAAGCGTGATCAACGAAGCGATTTCCGGCACCGGCACCACCGTGGCGATCAACTATCCCGCCGGGCGTGACCATCCCCATGGCGGCTCGCCCACCGAGGTCGATCCCGAGCGGGCCGACATACAGGCGCTTGCCGCTTCGATGAACGGTGCGCTTCCCGGGCGCGGCGCGATTGCGGGCGCGCCTTACTGGTCGGAAGCGCCGTTCCTGATCGAGCGGCTCGGCTGTCCAACGGTCTATTGCGCGCCGGGCGACATCACGAATTGCCACACTTTCGAAGAGCGGGTGAGCGTGGAGGAATACCTCGCCGGCATCGTCGGGTTCGCCAGTTTCATCGCCGGCTATTGCGGCACTCAAAACGCATAAACGCCCAAAAGGGCAAAGCAAAGGGGAAGAGGAGAACACAATGTCTATCGTCAATCTGCTTCGCGCAGCATCTTTGTCTGCGCTACTCGCTGCCGGTGCGGCTCACGCACAGACCGTTGGCCCGCAGGGCGAAACCGCCACGCCGTCCGGTGAGATATCCGTGCCCGACGACAGGGTGGATGCACTCAAGAACGGCAAGCATCGCGCGGCCCTTCTCTGGCACGACCAGTCCGATTTCGTGAACGCCGTCACCGCCGGCGCAAGCGATGAGTTCGCGCGACTCGGCATCGAAGTCGTCGCCACCACCAGCGCCGGTTTCGACGCAGCCAAGCAGCGCAGCGACATCGAGACCGCCATGGTCAAGTCGCCCGACATCATCCTGTCCCTGCCGCTCGATCCCGTAACCTCGGCAGCCGCATTCGAAGAAGCGAAGGAAAAGGGCGTAAAGCTCGTTTTCCTGTCGAACCTGCCGAAGGACTATGTGCACGGCACGGACTATGCGGCGGTCGTGACGGACGATCTGTTCCAAATGGGCAAACAGGCTGCCGACGCGCTGGCAAAGGCGATGGACAGCAAGGGCACGGTCGGCTGGATCTACCATGATGCCGATTACTACGTGACCAACCAGCGCGACAACGCATTCAAGACCACCATCGAGAACGACTATCCGGATATGAAGATCGTTGCCGAACAGGGCATCAGCGACCCTGCGCGCGCCGAGGAAATCGCCAACGCGATGCTGCTGAAAAACCCGGATCTGGGCGGCGTTTTCGTCACCTGGGCAGGGCCGGCCGAGGGTGTTCTCGCGGCGTTGCGCGCCAATGGCAACAAAACCACCAAGATTGTCACGCTCGACCTGAGCGAGCCCGTGGCGCTCGACATGGTGCGCGGCGGCAATGTCACGGCCATCGTTGCGGACGAAGCCTATGAGCTTGGCCGCGCCATGGCTGCGACCGGCGCGCTTGCCATTCTGGGCGAGGAAACGCCCGCCTTCATCGTCGCACCCGCCGTCACCGCGACCGCCGACAATGTGGGTGAGGCCTGGCAGCAGTCGCTGCACGTCGATGCGCCGAAAAGCGTGATGCAGGCCGGAAAATAGGATCAGCGGGCCAATGGTCGGGGGGCCGGCCCGCACAGAGCATCGGACCGAGAAGTCGAGCCCCGTTTTCGGTTCGATGCTCCATTCAAAAGCCCGGATCGGCCTTTGTGCGTCCCAATGGACGCAGCGATCCGGAATCTCGCCGAAATCTCGGAGGAAATGAAATGAAACTCAGGGCTTTGCTTGCCGCGATGCCGCTTCTCGCAACCAGTGCGACGATGGCCTTTGCCGAACAGCCAAAGACTGTCGGCCCGAACGGTGAAGCGCCGACGCCGGCCGCCTCGCTCACACTGAGCGACGCGGACATCGAGACCATCAAGTCCGGTGGCCACACGGCGGCGCTCGTCTGGCACGAGCTTTATGACTGGTCCAACGCCGTTGCCCAGGGTGCGAAGGATGAGTTCGCCCGGCTTGGCATCGAGATCGTTGCCGAAACCGATGCCGGGTTCGACACGGCCCGTCAGAAGGCCGATGTCGAGACGGTGATGGCCCGCGAACCGTCGATCATCGTGTCGCTGCCCATCGATCCACCGACGGCGAAATCGGTCTACGGTGTCGCGCGCGATGCCGGTGTCCAGCTCGTGTTCATCGACAATGCGGTTGAGGGCTTCACCCATGGTGAGGACTACACCACCGTGGTGTCGGCCGACCTCTTCCAGATCGGCAACAAGGCCGCAATCGCCCTTGCCGAAGCCATGGGTGGCAAGGGCAAGGTCGGCTACATGTTCCATGATGCGGATTTCCCGGTCACGAACCAGCGCGATGGCGCGTTCAAATGGACCATCGAGAACGATTATCCGGAAATCGAGATCGTCATCGAGTCCGGCATGACGGACCCGGCAAACGCCGAGAACATCGCAAGCGCGATGCTCTCCCGCAATCCCGATCTCGACGGCATCTACACGCCCTGGGCCGAGCCCGCTCTTGGTGTTCTGTCCGTTCTTCGCCAGCAGTCCAATGACCACACGAGAGTGGTCACGATCGACCTGAACGAACCGGCTGCGCTCGACATGCTGAAGGGCGGCAACATCGCGGCGATTGTTGCCGATGAAGCCTACCAGATCGGCGTCACGGCGGCGCGTGCGGCGGCCGCTGGCCTTCTCGACAAGCCGGTAGAGCCGTTCCTCGTCGTGGATGCGCTCAGCGTCGGCTCCGACAATGTCGTCGATGGCTGGATGCAGTCCATGAACCGGCAGCCCCCGGAAACGGTCAAGGCAGCCGCCCGGTAATCGTCCCGGCAGGCCGTTTCGGCGGCCTGCCAGTCAGCACAGTTTTCAGAGACATCACATGTTCCAGCGCACTCCCGCGATTGCCAGAAAGTTCGATCTGCAAGGCAGTGTCATCTATCTGGGTTTCATTGCGATCTTCCTCTTCTTCGCGGTCACGCTTGCAGATGACGGCTTCCTGACAACCAGGAACCTCTCGAACATCGTGCTTCAGACCGCGCCCGCGACGATCATGGCCATCGGCCTCGTCTTCGCGCTGTCGGCAGGCGAGATCGATCTTTCCTTCGGCTCCATCGTTGCCGTTGCCGCACTTTCCGGCGCCGTGGTGATGCAGGAGCACTCCATGTTCCTTGGCATTCTTGCCGGGCTGGGAGCCGGTCTCGCCATCGGCTGGATCAACGGAGTTCTGGTGGCCTATCTGCGCCTGCCATCCTTCCTGGTGACACTGGCGACCATGGGCCTGTTTGCCGGCGTTGCACGCTCCATGACGGATCTGCGCTCCATTCCCGTGCTCAACGACACGTTTGCAGGCTTTTTCGGCTCAGGAACGCTCTTCGGCATTCCGTCGCTTGTTCTGTGGACACTCGGCGCAGTGATCGTGGGCCATCTGGTCTATCGCGAAAGCCGTTTCGGCGCGCATGTGATCGCGACCGGCGACAATCCGCGCGCCGCACAGGTCTCCGGCATCAAGGTGCCGCGCATCCGGCTTGCGGTTCTGATGATCAGCGGCGGCTGCGCCGGCCTTGCCGGCCTCCTTTACGCAGGGCGGCTTCAGGCAGCCAAATACACGCTTGGAGAAAGCGATCTCATGACGGTGATCGCGGCCGTGATCGTCGGCGGAACCGCGCTCAATGGCGGCAAGGGGTCGATCATCGGCGCTCTCGTCGGCTCGCTTCTGATGGGCATGCTCAACAATGGGCTCATTCTGATGGGGCTTGCGGTTTCCGATCAGATGATCGTGCGTGGACTGATCATCCTCCTGGCCGTCGCCATTTCCCTGCGGGACACGACCCGCGCCTGACCCGAATTTCTGGAGAGATCTCATGTTTCTCGATGTTCTGAGACGCCGCAACCCGGCCTTCATCGAAGCGGCCATCCGCCTCCATCAGGAAGGCAGGATTCCTGCCAATGCCTATGTTCTCGATCTCGATGCGGTCGAGGAGAACGCCCGTCACTTCCGCGCAGCCGCCGACAGGCACAGCCTCAAGGTCTTCGCGATGACCAAGCAGGTTGGCCGCAACAGCGGCTTCTGCAAGGCAGTCATGCGCGGCGGCATTGACCGCGCCGTGGCGGTCGATATGGCATGCGCCGTCGCCTGCAACCGCGCCGGTCTGAAAACCGGGCATCTGGGCCACCTCGTTCAGGTGCCGCGTCACGAGGCTCCCATGGCCGCCTCCCATCTCGCCCCCGATTACTGGACGGTTTTCAGCCGCGAGAAGGCGCAGGAAGCAGCACAGGCGGCAAAGCGTGCCGGGCGCACGCAGTCGCTCCTTGCGCGCATCCACACGCAGAAAGACACGTTCTATCGCGGACATGAGGGTGGTTTCCCGGCAGAGGAAATTGCCGAAGTGGCCGCGATGATGGATGCGCTCGACGGTGCGCAATTCGCCGGTCTCACCACGTTTCCCGCACTCCTTTACGATCAGGAGAAGAAGAAGGTTCTGCCCACACACAACCTCACCACGCTGGCGCGTGCGGCTGAAGCTCTGGCAAAGGCCGGACGCAGCGGCATCGAGGTCAATGCGCCGGGCACCACCTCGTCCATCGTTCTGGACATTCTCGCCGAGGCCGGGGCCACGCAATGTGAGCCGGGCAATGGCCTGCACGGCACCACGCCGCTGCATGCAATCGAGGATCTGCCCGAGCAGCCCGCCGTACTCTACCTCTCCGAGGTTTCGCATCTGCACCAGCAGCGGGCTTACTGTTTCGGCGGCGGTCTCTACATCGATCCGGTCTTCCCGGATTACGATGTTCAGGCAATCGTTTCCGACACCCCCACCGTCGCGCAGAACGCCATTGCGAGCGTTGAAATCCCGCCGCCCTCGGCAATCGATTATTACGGCATGATCGACACGACGGGTTCGGCGAAACCCAAGCCGGGCGACAGCGTGGTGTTTGGCTTCCGCGGTCAGGCTTTTGTCACCCGTGCCTTCACGGTCGGCGTTTCCGGCATTTCAAAGGGCGATCCAAGGGTCGAGACCATCGAAAATCCGTTTGGCGTCGTGCAGGACTGGCCGGAGCTGAGGTAAATCATGACCGCACATTCCGAAAAAGAAGCCGGCCCCGTTCTGGAGCTTGAGAACATTCACAAGGCGTTCGGTGGCGTCGTCGCCATCGAAAACTTCTCGCTGGACCTGAAAGCCGGCGAGATCGTCGCGCTCGTGGGTGACAATGGTGCAGGCAAGTCGACCCTCATCAAGATCATCTCCGGCGTACACGCCCCCACTTCGGGTACGATCCGGCTGGATGGCGAAGCGGTCAGCTTTTCCGATGCCAGCCAGGCGCGCTCGAGCGGTATCGAGGTGGTCTATCAGGATCTCGCCCTTGCCGATCAGCAGCCTGTCTACATGAACCTGTTCCTCGGACGCGAGAAGGTCCGCAAGCCCTTCGGCCTTCTGGACCGTCAGGGGATGATGCAGGAGACGCAGGCGCTGGTGGACGAGCTGGATGTGCGCATCCCCTCGGCGAGCGCAACGATCCGCGATCTTTCTGGCGGTCAGCGTCAGGGCGTTGCCATTGCCCGCGCCACACATTGGGCGTCCAAGCTCATCCTGCTTGATGAGCCGACGGCCGCGCTGGGCGTTGCCGAAACCGCCAAGGTGGAACAGATCGTGCAGTCGTTGCGCGAGCGCAATCTCGCGATCCTGATCATCAGCCACAGTCTGGATCAGGTGTTCCGTCTGTCGGACCGGATCTGCGTGCTGCGGCGCGGCGTTCAGATCGGCATTCGCGAAACCGCGAAGACCGACAAGAACGAAATCGTTTCGATGATTACCGGTCTCGCATAGAGGCCGTCTGGCCGGCGGGGAGCATGCCTTGCACAACCCCGCCAGCCTTTCCCGTTAAGGAGCGTCTCTAAATAAGGCCGAGCCCGTTCACCAGGATCAGAACGATGGCAAGCGGCGCGACATAGCGGATGATGAAGTGCCATGCGTTGACCAGAACCGGCGCAATTGCCGAGCCATCAACCAGTTCCGCGACGGCCGTGCGCCTGAGCGTCCAGCCCACGAAGATCGCAACCAGAAGACCGCCGAGCGGCATGGTGATGTTGTTCGTGAAGAAGTCGAGCGCATCGAGCAGGCTCTTGCCCCCGATCGTGTAGCCCGACCAGATGCCGAGGCTCAGCGAGGCGGGTACGGCCAGCGCGAAGGTGACCACGCCGATGATCAGCGCCACCTTGCGGCGGTTCGCTTCGCCTTCATCCACGAAATACACGATCACCACTTCCAGAAGCGCGACTGCGCTTGTCAGCGCCGCAATGGCGAGGAGAAAGAAGAACAGCGCGGAGAACAGAGCGCCGAAAGGCATCTGTGCGAAGATCGAGGGTAAAGTGATGAATGTCAGGCCGGGGCCAGCCGAAGGCGTTGCGCCGAAGGCGAAGACCGCCGGCAGGATCACAAGCCCGGCCAGCACGGCGACCGCCGCATCGAGAAGCGTTACCGCCACTGCGGATGTGGCGATGTCGTCATGCCGGTTCAGATAGGAGCCGTAGGTGATCATCGCGCCCATGCCGAGGGAGAGGGAGAAAAACGCTTGTCCGAGAGCCGCCAGAAGCGTGTCCCAGGTGACCTTGGAGAAGTCGGGTTTCAGGAAGAAGGCTAACCCTTCGCCCGCACCTTCCAGCGTCAGCGAACGGAACACGAGAACGAGAAGAATGAGGAAGAGAGCCGGCATCAGAAAGCGCGCCGCGCGCTCAATGCCGCTTGCAACACCGCCCAGCGCAACGAATACGGTAAGCGCGATAAACACGGCCGTATAATACACCGGTTCCAGCGGATCCGTGATGAAGGTGTTGAAGGTGCTTCCGACCTGATCGAGATCGGATACGAGGATCGAGCCGGTGATCGACTTGACGGTGTAGGCAAGCGTCCAGCCGGCAATCACGCAATAGAAAGAGAGGATCAGGAAAGCGGTAAGGATGCCCATATAGCCGACCAGCGGCCATGCGCCGCCCGCCAGTTTCTTGAATGCCCCTGCGGGATCTAACTGCGTCGAGCGCCCGATGATAAGCTCTGCGACAAGCAGCGACAGGCCGATGGAAAACACCATCGCCAGATAGATGAGAAGGAACGCTCCGCCCCCGTTTTCACCGGTAATATAGGGAAAACGCCAGATATTGCCGAGGCCGACAGCCGAGCCGGCCGCTGCCAGGATGAACCCCATTCTTGAGGTCCAGTGTTCGCGATTATGTGTCATTTGATTTTTCAACGAATGAGTTAAATGAATACGGTCCTGCCGAAGAGGGCGGCATCTGAAACCATGTGTCGCCAGAGAGATCGCTCCCTGCCGATGCGAAGTGCGGTTGCGGCGAACACCATAAAAGGCGCATTCCAAAGGTCATCGACCGGCTCTTCCTGCAGCAGGGATTTCACACTACGGCTGGGCGTTCGTCAGGTTTCGTTTAGCGCCAAAACGGCGTTTACAGCCCAATTCCGGCAGCTGCATAATCACATTGGTCGTCAGTTGGCAACAATCGCTGATCTCAGAAGGCGCTTCGCGCGCCTGATCGCAAAGTTGTCGATAGCTGCGGCGCTTATGTTGCTCATCGATTGAATGAAGCGCCGTGCTCGCACAAGCTGAAAACATGATTCGAGCCGCCCCCCTGCGCACACAGACCGCTGCGGACGCACCGCCGGGTGTCTGCGCGCCCCGCATTCCCGACTGGTTGCGCCGGGCTGCAAAGGCGCTAGCCTTTCCGAATACGGAGTTTGCGGCAGGGGCCGCACTGGGCGCGCTCGACATGATAGTGCGTGGCGAGATGGCTGCGGCGCAGGCATGGCGCTGCCGTCTCGCGCTCAGGGCCGCCGCCATCTCATGTCAGCGCGTTCGGCGGCCGGAGGATGAAACAGCCCTGCGCGACGCGCTGGCTCTGACCCGACCGGGCGATGATGTCGGTCCTGCGGGCCGCATCCTGCTTGCCTGGCGGATGCTGGTTTCCAGACCGGCCGGCGCGCTTGCCAGCGAAGACACGCTCCGCGCAATGGTCGAGGCCTGCGGATACGGCGCGGAGGGTCGCATTGCCGACCTGCGTGCGATCATGCTGGAAGCAGGAGAGGAGGGGCACGATGCAATCGCTGCCGCCGAGCGGCTTTTCCTGTCGGTTCGTCGCCTCTTTCCCGAATTCGAAACGGTGATCGCGCCGCTCCTTTGCGATGCGGTCGTGGCGCGCGCACTTGGCTGGTCCCATGCCGTTCCCCTGTTTCTGCTTGCCGCAGAGGCGGGTGCAGCGCAAGCTGATCCCCCCATGCTGCGCGCCATGATAGCCCGGCGCTATGCCCGTGCTGCGCTCGACACAGTCGATTTGGCCATCACGCTCGAACGCCGGGCAGGCCAGCTCCTGCAGGTCGCGCCGAAACTGCGGGCAAAGGGCGCACAGCCGGTGGTGCAGGCGTTTCTGGAGGATGACGCCGTTGGCTCTTCCAGCCACTTCCCCGGCATGAGCGACCGCGGGCTCCGCCGCCTCTACACCCGGCTCGTCTCGCTTGGCGCGGTGCGCGAGCTGACCGGTCGCGACAGCTTCCGCATTTACGGATTGTGATCTCATGAGCGCGCAATCCGCAAAGAACGGCAAGGGTGAAAAGGCGGGCGCACCGCTCTTCGACCGCGAGCTGGAGCATCTTCCGCAGGCCCTGCGCTGGCGAGAGTGGATGGCTCGGGTGGAGGCGGTCATCTTCGCGGCCCCAGAACCGGTCTCGCGCGAGACCCTCACGCAGGTCATCGGCCGGGATTGCAGTCTGGATCTGATCATCGAGGACATCAGCGCCGAGCTCGCCGACAGGCCCTATGAGCTTGTCCGCGTCGCCGGCGGCTGGCAGCACCGCACACGCCCCGCCGTGGCGGATGCAATCCGCTCGGCATTCGGCATTGAGGAGCAAGGGGAAAGCCTGTCGGAAGCCGAAGCGCTGGTGCTCATGACCATCGGCTACTTTCAGCCCATCACGCGTTCGGAACTTTCCAGCTTCTTTGCCCGCGAAATCTCGCGGGATCTGATCGGCAAGCTGCGGCGTGCGGGTTTCATCGCCTCCGGCCCCAGAAGCCCGCAGCCCGGCGCACCCTACACCTATGTAACGACGCCCGGTTTTCTTGCCCATTTCGGTTTCGAAACCCTGCGCGACCTGCCGGATTTCGAAAAACTCGAAGATGCGGGCCTTCTCAACAAGGAAAAGCTCCTGGGAGATATCCCAGGAGCCATGGAACGCTGGTGATCTTTCCGATCTATTCGGCGGGCACCGGACGCGCCTCTGCTCCCGCCTGCATTTCCAGGGAAGCCAGTTCCTCCGCTTTCGGAACCGAAAGCCAGATGGCCAGCAGGAAGCCGGCAGCACCGCCGAAGAGTTTGCCCAGGATCAGCGGCAGGATCATGCTCGGCTGGAAATTCGCCGAGAAGGCAAGGTGGTCGCCGAAGGTGAAGGCCGCACAGACGGCAAAGGCGATTGCCAGCACCTTGTCACGCGGCTGCATCTTGCCGACCAGCCGGTACATGGCGAGGATGTTCGCCGTCGCCGCCAGAAGCCCTGCGGCCCCTTCCGGCGAGACGCCGATGCGCGCGCCAAGCGCCTCCATCGGACCTGCCAGATATTTGGTCAGCAGGTAGACCATCGGAAACGCCCCGGCGAGCATGATGCCGATATAGCCGGCAATCTCCAGCGCACGGAACTGGTCCTGCTCATCCGCGATGATCGGGTCGAAGCCCCATGAGCCGAACACAGTGGTGAAGAAGCCCGTGAAATACTCGACGATGGAAGCGACCAGAACGAGCGTGACGCCGGCATACATGAGGCGACCGAACCACAGAAAGCCGGCGATCATCGCATCGGGGGCAAAGCGCAGCCCGAGCGCGATGGCGACGCAGAAGACGATCAACGGCAGAAGATTGCGCAGAATGTCCACCAGCGACAGCGCGATCTGGTAACTCGCATCAGCCGTCGTCGAGACATCCGGGCGAATGCCGAGCCCGGCAAGCGCGATCAGCGCGCAGGCGATGAACACGCCAATCGGCACGCTCAGAATGCCGGACATGATGCCAAGCGCCATGTATTTGTGGTCGGCTTTCGCCAGCATCGCCAGTCCCACGGGAATGGAGAAGATGATGGTCGCGCCCGACATGAAGCCGACAATGGTGGCGATCATCCACGCATCGCGCGACTGGGCGAGCGTGTCGGCAAGCTGATAGCCGCCCATGTCGACGGCAATCACCGTAGTGGCTGCAATGGACGGGTCCGCGCCGATCATCGCGAAAAGCGGCCCTGCGACGAGGCGGATGAACTCCGAAAGATAAGGGATCGCGGCCATGATGCCGGCCACGGGAATGAAGATCGGGCCGATGGAATGCAGCCCCTCGATAAACTCCTTCCCGAGCCCGGTTTCAGGGTTTCGGATGGAGGCGATCGCGCCAGCGACGGCGCATGCCATGATTATGTAAATGACGTAGGTACCGATTGAAGCCATTTGCCTTCCCTCCCAGTGTGCGAAATGCGCCTCCGGCTTTTTGACGCCGGTTTTTCGATCAGCCCTTTACGCGTTCCCCCGGCGGATCGTAGAGCGGCGCCATGTGCACCGTGGCCGCGAAGCGTTCGTTCGCCACGATGAGTTCGTAGTCTCCCGATGTCAGAAATGCGTCGTCGACGCCCCCGGCGGCGCGCACATAGCCGTAGCCGATGGGTTTGCCGACCGTGTAGCCATAGCCCCCGCTCGTCAGATAGCCGACCGGCTCGCCATTGCGCAGGATCGTTTCCCGGCCAAGCAGAACCGCGTCGGGGTCAGCCGTGGTGAAGCAGGCAAGGCGTTTGGTCAAAGGGCCGCCAGAAGCTGCCTCACAGGCCTCGCGCCCGATGAACGGCGTGTCACGGCGCAGCTTCACGGCCCAGCCAAGCCCCGCCTCGAACGGGTTGTCATTGGGTGTCACATCCGAGCCCCAGGCGCGATAACCCTTCTCCAGCCGGAGCGACTCGATGGCGCGATAACCCACGGGGCGGATCTCCTGCGCGCGGCCTTTGTCTATCAGCGCGTCGAAAACGTCGCCCGTACCCTCGATGGGCACATGCAGCTCCCAGCCCAGTTCACCGACATAGGTCACGCGCATGGCGCGCACGCGGTGCCCGGCAATGTCGATCTCCTGCACCCGGCCGAAGCGGAAGGCCTCGTTGCCGACATCGGCCCCGGTCACGGCGGCGAGAACCTCACGCGCCCGCGGCCCCATCAGGGAGAGCGTGCCATGTTTCTCGGTCACGTCGACAAGACGGGCGTTTGCGCCGGCAGGCAGGTGGTCTTCTATCCACGCGAAATCGTGGGTGCGCGAACCGGTTCCGGTCACGATGTAGAAGTGGTCATCGGCAAGACGGGCGACGGTCAGGTCGCATTCAATGCCGCCGCGCGAATTCAGGATCTGCGTGTAGGTCAGGCGTCCGGCTGGCTTGGCGACGTGGTTGGCGCAGATGCGCTCCAGCGCGTCCGCCGCATCGGGGCCGGTCAGCTCATACTTGGCGAAGGATGACTGATCGAAAACGCCGACCTTTTCGCGCACATGCGCATGTTCCTCACCGACGGGGCCAAACCAGTTCTGCCGCCCCATGGAATAGTCGTCCCGCGCGTCCATCCCCTCCGGCGCAAACCAGTTGGGCCGTTCCCAGCCGAGCTTCGAGCCGAACACCGCGCGGTGATCCTGAAGCTTTGCATAGAGCGGGGAGAGGATGCGCGGCCTGCCGCTTTCATATTCCTCATGCGGGAACGCGACCGTGTAGTGCTTGCCATAGGCTTCGAGCGTGCGCTCCTCGACCCATTTGCGGTCCCGGTGCAGCTCCGAGAAGCGGCGAATGTCCACGACCCAGAGATCCAGCGGAGCCTCGCCGCGCACCACCCATTCCGCCAGCACCCAGCCCGCACCGCCGCCTGCGGCGATGCCGAAGGCGTTGAAGCCGGCCCCGACAAACATGTTGGCGCATTCCGGGGCCTGTCCGAGAATGAAATTGCCGTCCGGCGTGAAGCTTTCAGGCCCGTTGATCATCTGCCTGACGCCTGCTTCGGCGAGTGCCGGAACACGCTCGATGGCCTGTGTCATGTGCTGTTCGAAATGGTCGAAATCGTCGTCGAACAACTGGAATTCGAACCGGTTCGGCACATCTCCGCCCGGCAGGCCGGTGGCCCAGCTCTGCGGGTTCGGTTCGTAGCCGCCCATGACGAGGCCGCCGACCTCCTCCTTGAAATAGATGCGGCGGTCGGGATCGCGCACGGTCGGCGTGTCGGAAGAGAGCCCCTCGATCTTCTCGGTCACGATGTACTGGTGCTTGACCGGGTGCAGCGGCACCGAGACCCCGGCCATCGCACCGATCTGACGGGCCCATTGGCCGCCGCAATTGACCACTTTTTCGCAGGCGATCCTGCCCCGATCCGTCTCCACGGCAACGATGCGCCCGCCTGCCATCTCGAAGCCGGTCACCTGAACGCCTTCAAAGAGCCGCGCCCCGTTCATGCGCGCGCCCCTGGCGAGTGACTGGGTGATGTCGGACGGGCTGGCCTGCCCATCCGTGGGCAGCCAGGACGCGCCGATCAGGTCGGACGTGTCCATGAGCGGCCACATCCGCTTCACTTCCTCCGGCCCGACAAGCTCCATCTCCATGCCGAAGCTGCGCGCGGTGGTGGCAAGCCGTCTGAACTCGGTCCAGCGGTCTTCATTGGTGGCGAGCCGCAGGCAGCCGGTCATTTTCCAGCCGGTCTCCAGACCCGTTTCCTCGTGCAGCCTTTTGTACAGATCCACCGAGTATTTCAGCACGCGCGTGATCGACGCCGACGAGCGCAACTGGCCGATCAGCCCGGCGGCATGCCAGGTCGAGCCCGATGTCAGTTTGCCCTGTTCCAGAAGAATGACGTCGGCCTTGTGGTCGCGGGCAAGGTGGTAGGCTGTCGAGCAGCCGATGATGCCGCCTCCGATGACGACGATCTGGGCATGCGAAGGCAGGGTCTGGGTCATCGTGATGCGCGTCCGTATTGGGTGTAGAAAGTGTCCAATGCGGCCTCAAGCCGCGAGAGGTTCTCATGCGTGTAGGCAACGTAGTCGGTGCCCGGCGCGTCGAGATAAAGCTCGGAGGTCATGCTCCACATCGCCTCGCGCAACAGCGAAGCGCACTGCATGGAGGCCAGCGAACGCCGCAGGTCCCAATCGGGCGTGCGGTCGAAATAATAGCCGAGCAGCGCTTCGGACTCTTCGTCCGAAAAGCTGGCGTTGGAGGAGAGCCCCGCCAGATCGAACATCGCCGTCGAGAAGCCGGCATATTCGAAATCGATCAGCCACAGCCGCTTGCCGTCATCCAGAAGGTTGGCTGGCAGGAGGTCGTTGTGACCGAACACGATTGGAAGCGGCGTCTGTACGGCTTCCAGCTCATCGGCCAGCGCGAGATAGGCCGGCAGCTGCTCCGTCATCCGGCTCCCGCCTTCCTTCAGGGTGCGCGCATAGTCGCGGATGACGTGAAACGGCCAGAACATGAAGCCCGGCCCCGAAACATGGTGCGGCATGTCCTGATGAAAATCGCGAACGATCCTCGCGACGCGTTCAATGTTGGCACGCACATCGGCTTCGCCGTATGTTCTGGCATTGAGATGTCTGCAAACCATCACGCCGGGCGCCGCATGCTCGACGGCTGGTGCAAGAGACGCTAACTCGGCGGCGCGCGCGGTCATCAATTCGCGGTCGCGGATAACGTGATGAAAGGGATAGTCCTTGCCGAAACGGACCACATGGCCGCCGGCATCGTCGGTAACGAGCCAGCTTTCATTGCTGATGCCGCCGACAAGCGGCTCTATCGTGATTGCCCCCTGCCATAGGGGCAGTGCCGCAATCCGATCAGAGCCCGGGGCGGTGATTTCCCGTGCTGCCGTCATGTCTCCTCCCGCAGCCTTTGGCTGTCGATTTTGAGGAAGAATTGATGGGCATCTGTGTGAAGTCAACAGAAAAATGTTGAAGTTTGACCGATTTGCATCTTCTTGAATTTCAAATCAGTCATGATAGGGCATAAACGGGCACAACCGGTAAGGGCAACGCAGATGAACTATTCCCCCCGCCATGGTCGGATTCTGGATCTTCTGACAGAGCAGGGCACAATGGGCGTCAATGATCTGGCGCAGCATCTGGAGGTGTCGGTGGAAACCGTCCGCCGCGATGTGAAGGCGCTTGCCGGGCGTGGCGCCATCGTGCGCATGCATGGCGCCATCGCCTTGCCGTCCGTGGTCAGCGAAGCGCCGTTCGAGCGGCGCATGCGGGAGAACCGGCAGGCCAAGGAGACCATTGCCGCACTGGCCGCCTCGACGATCCGCGATGGCGAGTCGGTGATGCTCGACACGGGCACCACTACCAGCCTTCTGGCGCGCGCGCTGCTGGACCACCGGCAGTTGACCGTCGTTACCAACTCATCCGACATCGCCCGCACGCTGGCGACCGTCAATGGCAACAAGGTCTACATGGCCGGCGGGGAGCTGCGCAGCGACAGTGGCTCCGCGCTCGGCTTTTCCGCCATCGAGTTCGTCAGCCGTTTCAGCGTCGATCACGCCATCATTTCCGCCGGCGCGGTGAACGCGATGACCGGCATCATGGATTACGATCTGGAGGAGGCGCAGTTCGGCAACGCGGTTCTGGCGCGTGGTCGCCGCCGGGTTGTCGTGACCGATGCTTCCAAGTTCGGCCGGAAGGGGCTGGTGCGCGTCTGCTCCTTTGCCGAAGTCGATTCGCTGATCGTCGACAGCATGCCGCCGGAAGACCTGTCCGAAGCGCTCCGTCTGGCCGATGTGACGGTTACCTGCCCCGCCTGACGGGGGCGTTCGGGCCGCCGGCGCACCACGCCTGTGGGAAAGCTGTACATTTGTTCTCCGACGAAACAGTTCCTGCACAATCAACTTGCTTTCCGTCTCGGGATTTGGTTCGTTCCGCGCATCCACAGGGGTGCCGCGTATCGCCGCGGCTGAGATGAGGGTGCAAATCCTCGGGCCCTAGAAGCTGATCTGGGTAATGCCAGCGGAGCAAGGAGGACAATCATGTTCGCAGGTGCGCAGCTTTCCCTTTATCCGATGACCGACAATTTCGTCGACGTCATCATGTCGTCGCTCTCCGCGTTCGATCCTTACCGGGACCGGTTGCGGATCGAGACCGACGATATCTCCACGCTCGTCGTCGGCCCGCCCGAAGTGCTGTTTCCGGCGCTGCGCGATTTCTATGTCGCCGCCGCATCCACCCGCCATCACGTGGTGCTGCGCGCCACGCTCTCGCGCGGCTGCCCCGGCGAGCCCGACGATCCGATCTGCAGCACCTCTGCACTCGCCAATCCGTCAGAGCCACTCGCCGAACGGCAGAAGGCAGCGCTTGAAGCGGTGGCCAATGCCAAGACCACGTCGGAAATCGCCCGCGCGCAGTTCTCGCTTTACGTGATGGGCGCCGGCGATCACATGGCGGAGATCATGGGCTGCATCGACTTCCTGAAGTCGAGCGGCGTCTTTGACCGCTCCAAGAATTTCTGCAGCCGTCTCACCGGCGATGCAGGCCCGGTTTTCGCAACGCTCGAACAGGCCTTCTGCCGGTTCGGTCCGCCCGAAGGCCATGTGACGGTCGATCTCACCGTTTCCGCCAACAGCCCCTCCACGGCCTGACCCCATGTCTCAGGGTCGGCCCCGTCCTGCGGGCGGACGGCTGGTGCGCGGCTTGCCTGCCCTGGCAAGCGTTGCCGGTGCAATCCTCCTTTGGGAAATCTATGTGCGGCTGTCGGGCATTTCGCCGCTGGTTCTGCCTGCGCCTTCGCGCGTCATCGAACAGATGGGCGTCAACCGCGCCCTCCTGTGGGAGAACACGCTACCGACGCTGAGCGCGACGCTGACCGGCTTTGCCTTCTCCGTCAGCATCGCCTTTGCCCTCTCGGTGGCGCTCGATTTCCTGCCGAAGCTGCGGCGGGCGCTGTTCCCGATCTTTGTCGTCAGCCAGACCCTGCCGCTGGTGGCCATCGCGCCGCTGGCCGTCCTGTGGTTCGGTTTCGGTCTCACACCGAAAATCCTGCTCGTGGCGCTCGTCACCTTCTTTCCCATGCTGGTGGCGCTGGTCGATGGCTACGAATCCACCGATCCCGAAATCGAAACGCTGATGCGCTCCATGGGCGCGTCGCGGTGGAAAGTGTTCCGGGCGGCGCGCTTTCCCTCGGCCATGCCCTATTTCTTCGCCGGCCTGCGGATTTCGATCACCTATGCCGTGGTCGCCGCGATCTTCTCCGAATATGTCGGCGCGCGCGCCGGGCTCGGCATTGTCATTCTCAACGCCAAGAACAGCTTTCGCCCGGATCTCATGCTGGCAGCGGTCGTGGTCAGCTCCACGCTGACGCTGGTGCTCTTCGGCGTCTCGGCGCTTCTGCAACGCGCGCTGCTGCGCTGGCGTGAAGCGGGGCAAACACGATGAGCGCCCTCGAAATGCGCAATGTGGGCGTGACGCTTGGCGAAACCGCCGTGCTCGACGATGTGTCGCTGCATGTGGGGCAGGGGGAGTTCGTCTCCATTCTCGGCCCTTCGGGAGCAGGCAAGTCCACCCTGTTTCGCCTGCTCACCGGCGCGCTTGCGCCGGATCGCGGCGAGATCCTGCGCGATGGCGCGCCGCTGAAGCGCGATGGCCAGACCTTCGCCTTCATGCCGCAGCGCGACGCGCTGATGCCCTGGCGACGCATCATCGACAACGTCATTCTGGGGCTGGAAGTGCAGGGTGTGCCCCGCGCCGAGGCGCGCGCCCGCGCGCTGCCGCTATTCGCCGAATTCGGGCTGGAAGGCTTTGAGCAGCGCTATCCGGCGGAACTCTCGGGCGGCATGCGTCAGCGCGCAGCCCTTCTGCGCACGGTCATTCAGGCCCGCCCGATCCAGCTTCTCGATGAACCCTTCGGCGCACTCGACGCGCTCACCCGCGCGCAGATGCAGCGCTGGCTGGAGGACCGCTGGCGCGCCGCGCGCTGGACCACGCTGCTCGTCACCCATGACGTGCGCGAGGCGGTCGCCCTTTCAGACCGCATCTATGTGCTGTCGCGCCGTCCCGCCCGCGTGATTTCCGAAGTCGTCGTCCGCGCCCCGCGCCCGCGCCTTGGCGCGCCCCTGCCGGACAAGGCCCGCGTGCTGGAAGAAGACCTTTTGAACACCTTGCTCAGTCAGACAGGAGAAAGACCATGAAAAGCCTGATAGCCGCAGCCCTGATGCTCGGCGCGATGGCGCTGCCGGCAACGGCGCAGGAGCGCCTGAGCGTCGCGCTGGACTGGACGCCCAACACCAACCATGTGGGGCTCTACGTCGCCCAGGCGAAAGGCTGGTTCAAGGATGCCGGCCTCGATGTCGAAATCCTGCCCTACACCGACACGTCCTCCGGCACGCTGGTCGCCACGGGCGTTGCCGAATTCGGCATTCTCAGCTCCATCGGCTTCTACAGCCAGCGCGCCACGGGCGCCGACCTCACGGTCGTCATGGCGGTGATGCAGCACGAGACGGGCCGTCTCGTCTTCAACGGCGTGCGTGAAGACATCCAGCGCCCGGCCGATCTCGATGGCATGACCTATGCCGGGTTCGGCAGCGCATGGGAGCAGGCCCTCATCTCCACCATCATCCAGAACGATGGCGGCAAGGGCGAATTCGAGACCGTCACGCTCGGCACCTCCGCCTATGAGGCGCTTGCCAACGGCACGGTCGATTTCACGCTTGAGGTCAGCACCTGGGAAGGTGTGAACTCCGTGCTCCTCGACCGTCCGCAGCGCGCATTCCGCTATGCCGATTACGGCGTGCCGGATCAGCACACCACCTATCTTGGCGGCAACGGAACCTGGTTGAAGGCCAACCCGGAGACCGCGCGCGCTTTCGTTGAAGCGGCTCAGCGCGGCTATGCCTTTGCTGCCGAGAACCCGGAAGAGGCAGCCGAAATGCTGATCGCCGAGACCGGCGGCATGCTGTCCAACCCGGAGCTGGTCCGCGCTTCCATGCAGGCCATCGTGGATGGCGGCTACCTGCAGGACGAAGGCGAACCGGTCGGCCTCATCGATGCGGACATGTTCGGCAACATCACGAAGTTCATGTTCGAGGCGGGCGTCATGCGCGATGCCGACGGCAAGCGCCTTGAGGAAATGCCGGACGTCTCCACCTGGTTCACCAACGTGTACCAGAAGCAGTAATTTCTGACGCAGTTCAGAGATTTACGGCCCGAAAGCCCCAGGAGGTTTTCGGGCCGTTTTCATTCAGGGCATGGCCGGAAACGTCACGTCCACCAGCGCGAACACCGAGCGTTGCTCCTTCTTGATCCGGTCATCGCTGACCAGCAGAAAGAGTGACGGCGAGACCGCGACAATGCCTTCGAAATCCGCATCGTCGATACCGGGAATATCAAGCCGAACCGCCTGCGTTTTGCATAAGGTGTCGGCCGCGCAGACCGCCGGGTCGACAAGCCGCAGATAGGGAACGAGCGCCTTGTCTTCCTTGATGCGCTCCAGCACCAGAAGCCTGCCATCGGGCAGCGCCGTCATCGCCTTCACCCGCGACGCGCCGATATCCTCGCTCGACCACGAGAGCGTTTCGCCACCTTCCGCATAAAGCGTGTGCGCGGTGCGCGGCGCGGGCTCAAACGGTTCTTCGGGCAGGGTCACAAGGCCAAGCTCCGGGTGATGGGCTATGGATTCAAGGCCGCGGTTCTTGCCCGCCTGTCGGCTGCTGTCACGCACCGCCGATGGCAGATCGATCTCTGCCAGCCATCCCCCGTCACGCTTGAAAAGTGCGGCGCGCGGTCCGCTTTCGCTCAGGATCGCGAAATTCAGTGCGCCCGTTTCATCTGGTCGTAGCATCAGCGCTTCCGGCCCGAACCCCTGTTCGGCAAGCGCATTGCCATCTGCGTCGGTCAGCGCCGCAGCCGCCTGCGGCTCAAGGGTCGTAATCGTCTCGCCATCGGTCGAGAAGGCGAGGCTGAACAGCGTGGCCCGGTCGGAAACCGCATAAACGGTCTGCGTCTGCGGGTCGTAAGCGAGGCCGGATAACTCGGCCATCGTCTCGCCGTTCACATCGATTTCGGGCAACACCCGATGATCGAGAACCCGCGCCGACATCGGCTCGGCATTGACTGCAAGCGTGCTGGCGAGGGCGAGGAGGGGTGTCAAAAGAATGGTTCTCAAGGTTCAGACCTCATTTCTGGCGGAAATGCTTCTGGCAGACTGCAAGGGCGCCCCGGATTTTCCGGAGCGCCCGCTGCCTCACAGCATGATCCCGCGAAGGGTGAAGTAGATCACGGCGGAGATGAGCGCCGTCAGCGGAACGGTTATGATCCAGGCCGACAGAACCTTGGTCATCAGCGCCCGGTTCACGAGAGCTTCGCCCCGGTCGGTTGCCGCAGTGCTGCCGCACACGCTGGCGTCAGACTGCCTTTGCGCATGTTCCCTGCGCAGCGCATCGATCATGGCCCTGCGCTGCGCGAAGGGGCTTGCCTGCATGCGGGCGATGAAAGCGTCGCATTCCGCCTCATCACGACCGGCATGCAGTGTGCGGATATCGCTGACGATCCGCGCATAGCGGCGCTTCAGCCACTCCCGCAGAAAGCCCACGCCAAGCACCGCGCCCACGGTCACATGGGTGGTGGAAACCGGCAGGCCAAGCTGGCTGGCCGTGATCACGGTGATGGTTGCCGCCATGGCGATGCAGTAGGCGCGCATCGCGTCCAGCCTGGTCAGCTCCCCACCCACGGTCTGGATGACGCGGGGGCCGAACAGCAGGAGGCCGATGGCGAGGCCGGCAGCGCCGAGCCCCATGACCCAGAACGGAATGATGGCCTTTTCCTGCATCGCGTCATTGGTCAGCACATCATAGATGCCGGCCAGTGGCCCGATCGCGTTTGCCACGTCATTGGAGCCATGCGCGAAGCTCAATAGCGCTGCCGAGAAGATGAGCGGCAGGGCCAGAAGCTGGTTCACCGCGGATTTGTCATTCTGAAGTTTTGGCAGCCGGCGTGCGATCAGGAAGCGGGAGACAGCCCATGCCACAAGAGCGATGAGCGCGCTGGCCATGGTCGCCTCAAGCAGGCTCGCAGACCACACCTTCTTGAACCCCTTGAGGATCAGATAGGTGCCGAACGACCAGGTCATGGCGGCCACGAGAAGCGGCACAATCCTCTGCGCGGCCTTCAGCACCTGCGGCTCATAGGTCACGAAGCGCTTGATCGCATAGAGAAACAGCGCAGCAAACAGGCCGCCCAGAAGCGGGGAGATGATCCAGCTTGCGGCGATGTTGGCCATCACCGACCAGTCAACGGCCGAAAGGCCCGCCGCCGCGATGCCGCCGCCCATCACGCCACCCACGATGGAATGGGTCGTGGAGACGGGCGCGCCGAAAACGGTGGCGAGGTTCAGCCAGAGCGCTGCGGCCAGAAGTGCGGCCATCATCACCCAGACATAGACGTTCCGGTCGGCAAGCGCCTCCGGCATAACGATGCCGCCGCGCACGGTGCTGATGACCTGGCCGCCGGCAATAAGCGCGCCGCCAAACTCGAACACCGCCGCCATAATGAGCGCGCCTGCAAGCGGGATCACCCTTGCACCGACCACAGGGCCGATATTGTTGGCGACATCATTTGCGCCGATATTGAGCGCCATATACGCGCCGAAGCCGGCGGCCGTGGCGATCCACAGCGCGAATTCGGGATTGCCGCCATTCTGGGCGCGCACCAGCGCATAGGCCATCGCCGCAGCGACGAAGGACAGGGCGATGAAAAGACGTCCGAGAAACGGAGCAAGGTCTCTGAGGTCCGACCTGGCTTTCGCGAGGCTCGCCATATAGCCGGATTCAGGCAAAGCGGGGCTGACATGCGTACGCATGGTCCTCTCCTTTCGATGGCAGAGTTGAAGCTCAGGCGGGGCTCAGGGCCCGGCCGTCGAGAAGCTGCAAGCGACGCAGCGCGGGCAGGAAGCGGTTGTGCCGCTCCACCTGGCCCGTCGCGGCCATGCCGACGCAGTATTTCGAGCAGCGTTTTGTCGGGTGGACGTGCAGTCCCCGGAAAATCGCATCGGCGATGCCGTTGCCGCGCGCCGACTTCGTTTCCACAATGGAGATGTCGGGCCGCACAAGGCGGCGCACATCGCCAGCCTTGAACGAGAGCTGCGTGTCAATGGTCATGCGCTCGCCGCCCTCCTTGGCCACCAGCGTGATGCGCATATACTGCATCTCGATCACCGGGGCCAAAGGCCGGTCGAAGGGGCTGTCATAGATCTCGCGGTGGCACGTATCGATGAAACTTTCACCGGAGTGATCAAGACCCGAACCGGGTTCCTGCAGCTTCAGGCGTTTCTTGACCGTGATCTGCCGTTTGCTCTTCAGCTTCACTTCCAGATAGCTGAGGCCAGTGTCCACGTAATCGCGCACCCGCACCTTGCAGCGTTTGCGACGCCCCTGATGGTGGTCGTAATAGCTGCGCAGATCGTCATCATCATAATAACGGGTCGCGTAGGTGAACGCGCGGATGCCGTCGATTTCGAGCACGTCGAACAGGTCCGAAAAGGCGTGCAGCGCGGGGCGGAGCCGGTTGGCCGGAACGATATACTTGTTGTCCAGCCGTTCCAGCATGGCGGCCTTGCCGTTCAGTCCCTCAAGCGAGATCGGGCGGAAGCCGGTCAGTTCATTTGTGATGGAATGATCCATTGGAGTGTCTCCTTCCCGGCAGGTCAATGCCGGGGCTTGCGGAAGAACACGTTCATCCGGGCCATGTCGTTGATGTAGTCGAGCGCGGTGATCTGGTAGGACATCACGTCCACGCCAAGGCGCTCGGAGAGGTCGCGGCGCATCTTCTCAGGCTGCGAAAGCGCTTCGTGATCGATCTTGTCGAGCGTGATCTTCACACCGTCGGACGAGCGCAGGATGGCCGGGTGATCGAGGATGTAAGCGCCCAGAAGCACAAGCGCGACAACGGCAAGCACGATGGCCAGAGGCGTTCCGGGAATGGCGCAGATCACGGCGATGGAGACCGAGCCGAAGAAATAGGTGATTTCCACCTTGGAGATCTGCTCCGAACGCAGGGTGAAGAGCGCCAGAATCGCGAAGAGGCCGAAGCCGGCGGCCAGCGAGAATTCGACAGCCGAGAGAATGGAAAGAACGCCAAAGGCAAAGATGTTGAACAGCGATGCCGCCGTCACCAGTTCCTTGTCGCGGTAGCGCCGGTAGTAAAGGCCGAAGACCAGGATCGTCATCGACACGACGTCGATGCCAAAGCGGATTGGGGTGTCACCGAATGCGAACGTTTCCAGCATTGTTTTCCTCATTTGTTGGTCACGGCCTCTGTCAGAAAACTGTCGTAAAACTGTCAGAAAGCCGTCTCTGGTGTCGGAAAACGTGAGGGAATTGGATCTATTCCATCGGCATTGATTTTATTTCTCCCGGGTCCGCTGAAACCCTTGCCGCATATGAAAAAACTCCCCCCGGATTTTTTCCGGAGGGAGTTCATCTTTGTCGTTTCGGTCAGATATCTGCGCCTGATCCGGCGTTCTATTCCGCCGCGTCGCGCCGTGGCAGCACCCAGTCGGGGCGCGGGAAATGGCAGGTATAGCCATTGGGATAGCGCTCGAGATAATCCTGGTGCTCGGGCTCTGCTTCCCAGAAATCGCCAACCGGCTCCAGTTCCGTCACCACCTTGCCCGGCCACAGGCCGGAGGCGTTCACATCGGCAATGGTCTCTTCGGCCACGCGCTTCTGCTCGTCGCTGACATAGTAGATCGCCGAGCGATAGGACATGCCGACATCATTGCCCTGCCGGTTTGCCGTGGTCGGATCATGGATCTGGAAGAAGAACTCCAGCAGCCGGCGATAGCTCGTTTTGTCGGGATCAAAGGTGATTTCAATCCCTTCCGCATGGGTTCCATGGTTGCGGTATGTGGCGTTCGGCACGTCGCCTCCGGTGTATCCCACACGGGTGCTGACAATGCCGGGCAGCTTGCGGATGAGGTCCTGCATGCCCCAGAAACAGCCGCCAGCCAGAACAGCGCGTTCAGTCATTGCACATCCTCCACCTGATCGAGATAGTCTCCGTAACCTTCCGCTTCCATCGCATCGCGATGAATGAAGCGCAGTGCCGCCGAATTGATGCAATAGCGCAGACCGCCACGGTCTCGCGGGCCATCCTCGAAGACATGGCCAAGATGGCTGTCGCCATGCGTGGAGCGCACTTCCGTGCGGATCATGCCGTGGGTCGTGTCCCGCAGCTCGCTGACATTGGCCGGCGCGATGGGCTTGGTAAAGCTCGGCCAGCCACAGCCGGACTCATATTTGTCGCTGCTTGCGAAAAGCGGTTCGCCCGAAACGATGTCGACGTAGATGCCCGGTTCCTTGTTGTTCAGGTGCTCGCCGGTGCCAGGGCGTTCCGTGCCGCTTTGCTGCGTCACGTAATATTGCTCCGGGCTGAGGCGGGCCAAGGCTTCTTCGGTCTTCCTGTAGTTCATCGGCAGCTCCGGCTTCCTGATCGTTCAATGGTGATCGGTCTCGGCATCGCGTCGAAACACGGTGCCTGCGGAGCTTCATCTAGGTATCGCGGCTCCGCGATCCCAATCATATTAGCGTGATCCGAAACGGAAGTCCGCCGGGACGCGTCAGCGCAGTGTGGAAAGCGCCGCGCGCTCATCCTCGGCCGAAAGCGGCGCACCGGCCCTGGTGGCCATGAGAAACGCGTCCAGCGCTTCCAGCGAAGACGCGGGAACGAAATCGCCGTTCACATCCACCTGCGAGGCCGCAAAGCGCAGCTGCCAGGCATCGTTTTCCTGACAGGCGACAGCCACATGAGATGTGCCACGCGCACTGACCTCGAATTCCCGGCAAAGCGTGTCCGCGCCATCGCGATAAGTGGCAATCGCCTCGAAACGCGCATCCTCGCCAAGTTGCCTTGTCTCGCCCGACGGCGATACGTTCAGCGCTTCAACGATCCGGTCGTCTGCAAGGCCCGCAATCTCGATGCCGCCCGCCTGTTCGGGCTGACCGGCAGCCATGTAACCAAGCAATCCGCCCGCAACCAGCGCCAGAGAAGCTGCGATGGGCAGTGCATAGCGCTGCGCGAACCCCTGTTGGCGCGGGGCGCTCCTTTGCCTGAAGGGAAGCACCTCCGCTCCGGAAGTGAATTCTTCCATCTCCGCAGCGCCAGCCATCTGTCGCACACGCGCTTCAAGATCGTCTGGCACGGAGACTTTTGCCGTTCCGAATGTGCCCGCCAGTAACGCGCGCGTCTTCATGAACAGTTCCACGCGCTCCGCGAGCGCAGTGTCCCGCTCGATGGCGTCTTCAACCTCACGGCGGGTCTTCGCATCGAGCTCGCCATCGGCATAGGCCATCAGAACTTCATCGGTGAATTTTTCTTCATGCATCGTGTTCTGTCCTGTCGCAAAAGGTCATGCGGCCCTGTCAGTTTAGATCAAGTTTTCCGGCGAGCGTGGTCCGGGCGCGGGCAAGCCGGCTCATGACCGTGCCGATGGGAATGCCAAGCGCGGCGGCAGCTTCCTTGTAGGAGAGCTCCTCCACGCAGATCATCATGATGATCTCGCGCTGGTCCGCCGGCAGTTCCTGCAGCGCACTCGCCACATTGCCGAGCATCAGATGCGTTTCCGTGTCATGCGCGCCGTCGGTGAAGATCGCATCGGGCCGGTCGACAATGTCCACGCTTTCGCCGCGCGTCCTGTCACGCCGCACCCGGTCAATCCAGGTGTTGCGCATGATGCGTATCAGCCACGCGGAAAGGTTCGTGCCCTGGGCATAACTGCTCCGGCTCGCAAAGGCTTTCTCGCAGGTCTGCTGCACAAGATCGTCGGCCACGTCCAGTGAACGGCTCAGCACGAAAGCATAACGTCGCAGGTTCGGCAAAAGGTCGACGATTTCATCCGCAAAGGTGGATTTCATGTTCCGGTCCGGGCGCCTTCTCCGTGAATGATGTGGAATAAACGTTGGGCTTGCCCGTTTATTCGCCTGCATTCCAAAAAATGCTAATGAGGCGTCGAATGGAAGGGTTCATGAACGCAAAACACAGCTATCGCTGCTTCGTCCGTCTATTGTTCATCGCGCTTTTGGGATTGCCCATGGCGATCGCGCCCGTGCTGGTGAATGACCCGGCCGGCTATGCATTTGCCGACGATGACGATGATGACGACGACGATGATGATGACGATGATGACAACGGCGGCGGTGGAGGCGGCGGCAGCAGCGGGGGAACGAGCTTCAGCGGAAGCTCCTCCGGCGGTTCATCCGGGTCGTCCCGGCGCTCGGGCTCTTCCGGAAAGACACTCTTCGATGCGCTGAAACAGCGCCTCAATCCCCGCAAGAGCGCACCGCGCCGCAGCAGGCCCGCTGCCCGGCCCGCCGCCCCGCCCCCCGCCATCCACGCCGACCGTGAGGTCATCGCGCTGGGACTGAGCCAGGGAGACATAGAGGCGCTCGTCGACGATGGCTTCGCCGTCCTGGAACAGATCGACCTCCTGTCACTCACGGCAACGCTCTACCGGCTGCGCATCCCGGCGGAACAATCGCTCGATGCAGCCCGCGACACCGTACGCGCACTCAGGCCCGATGCCCTGCTCGATCTTAATCATCACTATCGCCCGTCTTCACGCGGTGGTGCAGATGGCGCCGGGCTCATCGGTTGCGAAGGTCCGCACTGTCCCGACAGGGCGCTGGTCGGATGGGTCGAGCCCGGCGGGCAGGATCCCGCCTGTGCGAGCCCTGTTCGCGTCGGCATTGTCGACACCGGCATCAACCCCGAGCACACCACCTTCGACGGCGGCGAGATCGAGTTCGTCCAGATGGAAGTGTCGGGCGGCTCCGATTCAGGCCGTCAGCACGGAACGGCGGTCGCTGCGATCCTGATCGGTTCCGGCGAAAGCCGGTCGCCGGGGCTCCTCAATGGCGCGAAACTCGTCGCCGCCGATCCGTTTTACCGCAAGGCGGGCGACGAACGGGCCGACGCCTATCACCTGATCGCCGCCATCGATGCGGTGGTCGACCAGGAGGTCGCAGTGCTCAATCTCAGCCTGGCAGGCGCGGCCAATGAAGTGGTCGAGCGGATCGTCAACGAGGCGGCGCAAAAGGGCGTCGTCGTCGTTGCATCCGCCGGCAACAACGGACCGCGCGCGAAGCCGGTCTATCCCGCAGCGTATGACACGGTCATCGCGGTCACGGCAGTGGACCGCGCAAAGCGCGTTTACCGCCGGGCAGGGCAGGGCGACCACATCGATTTTGCCGCCCCCGGCGTGCAGGTCTGGACCGCCGCTTCGGTTTCCGGCGCACGTCCCAAGACCGGGACCTCCTTCGCAGCCCCCTTCGTCACCGCAGCAGCGGCCATGCTCAAACGTCAGGATCAAAGCCTCGACCATCGGGCGGTGAAGGCAATCCTCGCGGAAACAGCGCTGGATCTCGGGGCTGAAGGGCGCGATCCGGTGTTCGGTCACGGCCTGCTTCAGGCCTCCGGCCTGTGCCCGGCGGCCCTGCCGGGCGAGTAATCTGAAACCATCCTTGCGTTGTGCGACACGCTTCCTATATTGCACGCCGAAGCGAGGACGACCTCCCCCATTCCGGGAACCATTTCGGGACGGCCCGAGTACCAACGGGGAGCAAGATGCGCACTGCCGCAGACCGTATTCGCCACGCCGTCAGTTTCGAGCTGATCGCCCTTCTCATCGTCACGCCAATCGCCTCGTGGCTTTTCGGCAAGCCCATGTTCGAGATGGGCATCGTCGTGGTCGTCAGCGCCACGGTCGCCACGGCGTGGAACTATATTTACAATCTGGGTTTCGACCATGCGCTGCGCCGTTTCACCGGCAGTGTCCGCAAAACGGTGCTCATGCGCGTCGTTCACGCCGTTCTGTTCGAGGGTGGCCTTCTGGTCGTCCTGATGCCGTTCACGGCAGCACTTCTCGGCGTTCCCATGGTGGAGGCGCTCTTCGTCAACGCCTCTTTCGCGCTTTTCTACCTGGTCTACGCTTTCGTTTTCAACTGGGCGTATGACCTGATCTTTCCCGTGCCCGAAGCGCGTGCCGTTCCCGAGAACAGCAGGGCCTGATCACGTTCAGCCCTTGAGCGGCGGGGCCTTCGTCTCGCCGCTGCCGAGCCGCTTTCCGGGATTGATCGCCTCAAGCCACAGCAGATAGGCCGCATGGTCGTGTCGGCCCATCTTCATGTCGTGAACAAGTGCGCGAAACGCGTCGCGCGTCTGTTCCGTAAGCGGCAGTTTCAGCCTGGTCGCATCGGCCACTTCGAGCGCGTTTTCGAGATCCTTGAGATGCAGTTCCAGCGGCCCGCCGGGTATGAAGTTGCGCTCCAGCATCCGCTCTCCATGCAGTTCCAGAATGCGTGAGGTGGCAAAGCCGCCCATCAGAGCATCGCGCAGTGCAGCCGGGTCACATCCACCTTCCTGCGCCAGAAGAGATGCTTCGGCAATCGCGCCAATGGTGACAGCCACGATTGCCTGATTGGCGAGTTTCGCAACCTGACCGGCCCCGTGCGTGCCCACATGGGTTGCCCGCCCCATGGAGGAGAGCAGTTTCTCCGCATCGGCGAAGTCTCCAACATCGCCGCCCGCCATGATGGCAAGCGTTGCTTCGATGGCCCCTTTCTCACCGCCCGATACGGGCGCATCCAGATGTCTGTGCCCGCTTTGGGAGAGCATCTGCGCATGATCGCGGGCGACCGCTGGCTGGATCGATGACATGTCGATGAAAAGCGCACCTTTCGGCGCACGCTCCGCAATGCCGTTCCCGCCAAAATAGATCTCGGTGACGATGGGCGAGTTGTCGACCATCGTCACGATGGCGTCAGCCTGCGCCACGGCCGTCTGCGGGTCGTCCGCAACCGTTGCGACATCCGCAAGCGGCTCCGCCTTGGCGCGCGTGCGGTTCCAGACGGTCAGGTTGAAGCCCGCCGCAGCAATGTTACGCGCCATGGGCGCGCCCATGATGCCGGTGCCGATGAGGGTGACATTCCTGATGCTCATGGCGGGCTCCACTTCCTGTAATCAGGCCTGAACGACTGTCTGGCGCTGTTCGCCGAGACCGGCGATGGAAAGCGTCATCACGTCGCCGGGCTTCAGATATTGCGGTGGCTTCATGCCCATGCCCACGCCGGGCGGCGTGCCGGTGGAAATCACGTCGCCGGGCATCAGCGTCATGAACTGCGAGAGGTAGGCAATCACATGCGGCACGTTGAAGATCAGCGTGTTCGAATTGCCCGTCTGGCGGCGCTCGCCATTCACATCCAGCCACATGTCGAGATTGTGCGGGTCGGCCACTTCGTCGCGCGTGACAAGCCATGGCCCGAGCGGGCCGAACGTGTCATGGCTCTTGCCCTTGGTCCACTGGCCGGAGCGCTTGGTCTGGAAATTCCGCTCCGAGACGTCGTTCATGATCGCGAAACCGGCGACGTGATCCATCGCTTCCGCCTCGCTCACATATTTCGTCTTCTTGCCGATGATCACGGCCAGCTCCACCTCCCAGTCGAGCGCCGTGGAGCCGCGCGGCATTTCCACATCGTCATTGGGGCCGCACAGCGCGTTGAGCGCCTTGGCGAAGATGATCGGCTCTTCCGGCGGCTCCGCGCCGGTTTCGGCTGCATGGTCGGAATAGTTGAGACCGATGCACACGATCTTCTGAAGGCCGGCCACGCATGGGCCAAGGCGCGGCTCTCCCTCAACCACAGGCAGGGATTGCGGGTCGATGGCGCGCAGGCGCTCCAGCCCCTCCGGCGAAATGACGTCGCCGGCAATGTCGGCAACAGTGCCGGAAAGATCGCGCAGCGTACCGTCCGCCGCGAGCATGCCCGGCTTTTCCTGCCCTGCAGGGCCATAACGCAACAGCTTCATGTCATCGTTCCTCTGTATTTATCTCGGATCAGTAGACCGCGCGTCCGCCGGAAATATCGAACACGCCGCCGGTTGTGAAGGAGCACTCTGCCGAGGCAAGCCAGGCGATCATTGCCGCCGCTTCCGCCGGTTCGAGAAAGCGCTCCAATGGAATTTTCAAGAGCATGTAATCGATATGCTCCTGGCTCATCTGGTCGAAGATCGGGGTGCGGGCGGCCGCCGGCGTCAGGCAGTTCACGATAACGCCCGTCTTGGCCAGTTCCTTGCCCAGCGATTTGGTGAGCCCGATCAGCCCGGCCTTGGAGGCCGAATAATGCGAGGCGTTGGGGTTGCCTTCCTTGCCGGCAATGGAAGCAATGTTGACGATGCGGCCATAGCCACGCTCGATCATGCCCGGTATCAGCGCCCGGCAGGTGAGGTAGGGCGCGACAAGATTGACCTCCACCGTGCGCCGCCACACATCGGGCGCAAGCTCCCAGGTCTTGCCGTTGCCGCCCGTGATGCCGGCATTGTTGACGAGAATATCAATTGCGCCGGCCTGCCGTGCAGCTTCAGTCACCGCATCTTCCTCGGTCAGTTCCACCACGCGGCCGGCGGCCTTCTCCCCCAGTTCCGCCACGGCCTTGTCCAGCATGTCGGCATTGATGTCCCAGAGGATCACCTCCGCACCGCTTTCGATAAAGCGCTCCGCCGTCGCCAGTCCAATGCCCTGGGCACCGCCGGTGATGATCGCCCTTTTTCCCTCAAGATCGATGTGGTTCATGAAATGCCCCTCCTCATTTCGTTCCGCTGACTGTCTTCGCACAGACATCGGCAAATCACAATGTATACATTGTTTCTGGACATCTTAAGTCCCGGTTCTGGCCCCACTGACCCCAGAGACGGTTTAAAGCTCTGTCGGTGTCGTGCCCCGCTGGCGCAGAAGCGACAGCAATTGCTGGTCGGCGCGGTCGCGGTGCGCCTGATGCAGCCGGGTCGCTTCCTCCGCATTCCCCGCCGCGATGGCGTCGAGAATTGCCCGGTGTTCGCGGTCGGAGACCAGCGGCAGCGGGCGCAGCTTCGTGATTGCCCGGCGGGCGTGATACTGCATGTCCCAGAGCTGTCTCAGCATGGAGAGCAGGCGCGGGTTGCCACACAGCCCCACCAGTTCAGAGTGGAACTCGTCATCAAGCTCCGACCAGCTTTCAATGTCGCCACGCTGCGAGGCGCGCTCCATCTGGGTGAGAATGCCGTCCAGCCGCTTGTGATCTTCAGCGCTGATGCCACGCCGCGCTGTCAGCTGCGCCGCCTTCACCTCGAGCGCTGAAAAGACCTGATAGATCTGCTCGATCTCATCGACCGTCAGCGCCTTGACCGTGATCCCGTGGCGGGGCCGCACATCGACCAGCCCTTCTTCCTCCAGCCGGATCAGCGCTTCGCGCACGGGCGTGCGGCTGAGCGAAAGAAGGCTGGCCACTTCCGTTTCCAGAAGCGTGGTGCCCGGCGGCAGCCGTCCTTCGAGAATGCGGAACTTCAGCTCGTGATAGGCGCGGTCGCGCGCCGGCATCTTGCCGATCCCCTGCAGGCTGGGGCGCGGGCGCGAAACGGCAACAGCCGTTTCGGCGGCCCTGTTACCGGGTGCCTGCTTTGCGGTCGCCGCCTTCTTGCCTTCGGTCTTGCTCAGAGCTCCCTCCCTCAATGCCTTCCGTGCCGCAAACCTGCCGGTGCGCCTGTCATGGTTGGCAGATGTTCGCTGCCAGATACAGGCGTTTTGGCTCTCCGCAAACAGATCTTCATGTGCCGGTCCTGCCCCTAGTGATTGTCGCGTGGCACGGGAGGCATTTTGCCATCCTTGCCGCCCTGCGCGAGGCGCTGATAATTGACGGCCGGCTCAAGCACCATTCCGGCATCCAGCTGCGCAACCATGCCGCGCTGGATTTCCTGCCAGGGTGTTTGATGCGCCGGGTAGGCATAGCCTCCGGCTTTCTCAAGCTCCGTGCGACGCCTTTCGAGTTCATCCTCCGGCAAAAGCATGTCCGCGGTGCATTTGTTCAGGTCGATGCGCACGCGGTCGCCTGTTTTCAGGATTGCAAGCCCGCCATTGGCGGCCGCTTCCGGCGATGCGTTCAGGATGGAGGGAGAACCCGAAGTGCCCGACTGGCGGCCATCACCCACACAGGGCAGGGAGGTCACGCCGCGCTTGATCAGGTAATCCGGCGCGCGCATGTTCACCACTTCCGCCGCACCCGGATAGCCGATCGGGCCTGCGCCACGCATGAACAGGACGCTGTTTTCATCGATGTCCACTGCGGGGTCATCAATGCGCGCGTGATAGTCCTCAGGCCCGTCAAACACGATGGCGCGTCCTTCAAACGCCATCGGGTCGTCCGGGTTGGAGAGATAGCGCTCGCGGAATTCATCGGAAATGACCGACAGTTTCATGATTGCGGAACCGAACAGGTTCCCCTTCAAAACGCGGAAGCCCGCATTTTCCCGGAGCGGGTTGTCGAAGGGGCGGATCACCTTTTCATCGGCAATGGCCGCCGTGCCGCAATTCTCGCCAATGGTCTTGCCATTGACCGTCTTCGCGTCCTCATGGATCAGCCCTGCGGACATGAGCTGGTTCACCACCGCCGGCACACCGCCCGCATGGTAATAGTCCTCGCCCAGATACTCACCCGCTGGCTGCAAATTCACCAGAAGCGGCACTGTCTCGCCATGGGTCTGCCAGTCATCGATGGAGAGTTCGACGCCAAGATGGCGCGCAACGGCTGTCAGATGGATTGGCGCATTGGTCGAACCGCCAATTGCGGAGTTGACCCGGATCGCGTTCAGAAACGCCTCACGCGTCATCACATCGCTTGGCTTCAGGTCTTCATGCACCATGTCGACGATGCGCAGGCCCGTGCGCCAGGCCACTTCCTGCCGGTCGCGATAGGGTGCGGGAATGGCGGCGGAGCCTGGCAGCTGCATGCCCAGCGCTTCCGCCAGCGAGTTCATCGTGGTCGCCGTGCCCATCGTGTTGCAATAGCCGGTCGATGGGGCCGAAGAGGCGACAAGGCGCACAAAACCCTCATAGTCGATCTCGCCTGCGGCCATCATCTCGCGCGCCTTCCAGACGATTGTGCCCGAGCCCGTGCGCTCGCCCCGGAACCAGCCGTTCAGCATCGGGCCGACCGAAAGCGCGATGGCCGGAATGTTGACCGTCGCCGCCGCCATCAAAAGTGCGGGCGTGGTCTTGTCGCAGCCAATGGTCAGAACAACGCCGTCGAGCGGATAGCCATAAAGCACTTCCACAAGGCTCAGATAGGCGAGATTGCGGTCGAGCGATGCGGTGGGGCGCTTGCCGGTTTCCTGTATCGGGTGCACCGGAAACTCGATGGCAATGCCGCCGGCTTCACGAATGCCCTCGCGCACCCGTTTCGCCAGCTCGATGTGATGACGATTGCAGGGCGAGAGATCGGAGCCGGTCTGCGCGATGCCGATGATCGGCTTGCCCGATTGCAATTCTTCCTGCGACAGGCCGAAATTCAGATAACGCTCAAGATAGAGCGCCGTCATGTCTGGATTGTCGGCATTGTCAAACCAGGCGCGTGAGCGCAGGAAAGGGCGTTTCTGATCGCTGCTCATGACATCTCCGGATGCTCGATTTCAGGCCATCTTACCCACTTCCCCATTAATGTATACACAAAAAATTATCGACTTCAGTGAACGAGTGATGCTGCTCGACACCGGAAACACACATCTCTCCAACCACAAAAGCTGATTGAATTGAGATATTTAATCTTCCTTTGAAAGTCTTCTCTCAATTCCCAATCTGGAAATGTCAGCTCCATTGACTTTTATGGATACGTTGTCACATTTACGCGGAATTGCGTATGGAGGAGATGCGAATGTTGCTCGGCTGTATTGGGGATGATTTTACCGGCTCCTCCGATCTCGCCAACATGCTGGCCAAGAGCGGCATGAAAACCATCCAGTATTGCGGCGTGCCCGATGGCCCCGCCGACGCGTCCGTGGAGGCGGGCGTGGTCGCGCTCAAATCGCGCACCATCCCCGTGGCGGACGCCGTGCGCCAGTCGCTTGAGGCTGTCGAGTGGCTTCTGGAGCAGGGCGCGCAGCAGATCTATTTCAAATACTGCTCGACATTCGATTCAACGCCCGAAGGCAATATCGGCCCCGTCATCGACGCGCTGATGGAGCGTCTTGGCGCGCAGCAGACGGTGGTTTGCCCGGCCTTTCCGGCGACGGGGCGGACGGTCTATCAGGGGCATCTCTTCGTCAATGACCGTCTGCTCAGCGAAAGCGGCATGGAGCACCACCCGCTAACCCCGATGCGCGATGCCGATATCCGTCGCTGGCTCGCCCCGCAGACCACTGGTTCGGTCGGTCATGTCGGCGCGCAGACCGTTCGCCAGGGAGCCGACGCAATTGCCGGCGCGCTGCGCGAGGAGGCCGCCAATGGCCGCACGCGCATCGTTGTCGACACGATTGCCGATGACGATCTGCACCAGATCGGTGCTGCCGTCCGCGACATGAAGCTGGTCACGGGAGGCTCCGGCCTTGGGCTGGGCCTGCCGGCAAACTTCCGCGATGCGGGCCTTCTGGGACAGGGCGGTGAAGGCTGGCAGGGATCTTCCGGCCGCGCCGCCATTCTTTCCGGCTCCTGCTCCGGTCAGACGCGCCGGCAGATCGGCGAATACGCAGCGGCTCATCCCGCCCTGAAGATCGAGCCGGAAGCCGTGCTCTCAGGCGAAATGACACCGCAGGCAGCAGTCGCATGGGTCAGGGAGCAGCCCGCCGGCATTGCGCCTCTGGTCTATTCCTCTGCCGACCCGGACGTGGTGCGCGCCGCGCAGGCCACGTTCGGCCGCGAGGAAGTTGCATCCGCTCTTGAAGGCTTCTTCGCGGCAGCAGCCGTGCAGCTCGTGGCCGATGGTTACGAGCGGCTCGTGGTCGCCGGCGGCGAGACATCGGGAGCCGTCGTTGAGGCGCTTGATCTTCTGGCACTTGATGTGGGGCCGGAGATCGCGCCGGGCGTTCCCGCGCTCAAGGCCGCCGGTCGCCCCGTTTTCGTGGCGCTGAAATCCGGCAATTTCGGTGACGACGTATTTTTCGCAAAGGCGCTCAATGTGCTGAAGGGAGAAGCCGCATGAGTGAAGAGAGCAGACTCCGCGAGGAAATGTGCACGCTTGCCGCCTCGCTTCATTCGCGCGGGCTGACCCATGGCGCGACCGGCAATGTTTCCGCCCGCACAAGCGATGGCGGCCTTCTGGTAACGCCCACCGGCTCGACCCTCGGCACGCTCGATCCGGCGCGGCTCAGCCGTTTCGATGCATCGGGCCGGCATGTGGATGGCGACAAGCCCACAAAGGAAATGCCGTTGCACGAGGCGTTTTACGAAACGCGCTCCAGGGCAGGCGCCATCGTGCATCTGCACTCCACGCATTCCGTCGCCTGGTCGCTTTTGCCGGATGTCGATCCGGACAATCTGTTTCCGCCGCTCACGGCCTATTCCATCATGCAGCTCGGCAAGGTGAAGCTGCTTCCCTACTTCATCCCCGGCGATGTCGCCATCGGCGAAGCGATCCGCGGACTGGCCGGAAAGCGCTCTGCCGTCATGCTGGCCAATCACGGCCCTGTCGTGGCGGGCAAGGATCTGCGCGCCGCAGGTCAGGCCATTGAGGAGCTGGAGGAAACCGCGCAGCTTGCGCTTCTCACGCGCGGGCTCTCGCCCAGCGTTCTGACATCCGAGCAGATCGCTCAGGTGGTGACGAAATTCGATGTGGAGTGGTCGTGATGCAGGGTTTTTCCGCCAATCTCGGGTTCCTCTGGACGGAGCTTTCGCTGCCTGATGCGGTCCGCAAGGCCCGCGCGGCCGGCTTCGGAGCCGTCGAGTGCCACTGGCCCTATGCGGTTCCGGCCGAAGAGCTGCGCGCCGCCCTTGAGGAAACGGGGCTCCCGCTTCTCGGGTTGAACACCCGCAAGGGCGACCGCGAAGGAGATTTCGGTCTCGCGGCCCTGCCGGGGCGCGAGGAGGAAGCCCGCGCGGCAATCGACGAGGCGGTGGCCTATGCTGCGGCAGTGGGTGCGCGCGCCGTTCACGTCATGGCGGGCCGGGTAGCGGAAGACGAGGCGGCGGAAGCCGCGTTCGCAGCCAATCTCGCCCATGCCTGCAAGGCAGCCGAACCCCATGGAATCACGATCCTGATCGAGCCGATCAACCACCATGACGTGCCGGGCTATTTCCTCTCCCGCGTGGAGCAGGCGGCAGCAATCATCCGACGCGTCGGAGCATCGAACCTCAAGATAATGTTCGACTGCTATCACACCCAGATCATGCAGGGAGATCTCGTTCGCCGCTTTGCCGCCCATGGCGATCTCATCGGCCATGTGCAGATCGCGGCAGTGCCATCGCGCGCGGAACCGGATGAGGGAGAGATCTGCTTCGAACGTCTGCTGCCCGCCATGCGCGCCGGCGGCTATGAGGGTTTCTTCGGCGCGGAATACAAGCCGCGCGCGGGCACGGATGAGGGGCTTGGCTGGGCCAGGGCGCTTGCCAACACTTGACGGCGCAGCGCGCCGTCAGATGTGATCCTTCACCCGGTCCCAGGTGTTCATCAGGTGCTGCGCCATAACCTGGCCCAGCGCTTCGCCGTCGCGCTTTCTCAGGGCGGCGGCCATCTGCTCGTGTTCGGCAACGGCGGAATCCCAATAGGCCGGCTTGCTGTTGCCAAGGAAGCGGATGCGCTTGAGGCGCGCCTGAATGTTCGCCTGCACATCGCGCAGCGATTCATTGCCCGCAAGCTCCGAAACGCGCGAGTGGAATTCCTGATTCAGCTTGTAATAGGGCAGGCGGTCACCCTCCCGATAGCGCTTCAGCATTTCCTCATGAAGCTTCAAAAGGCCGTCGATCTGCGCATCGCTGGCGCGTTCACAGATCAGCCGTCCCGCCAGCTTTTCCAGATGCGCGAGCAATTCCAGCATCGAAAACACATCCTGCGCGGTGAGCTTGCGCACGATGCTGCCTTTCGACGGACGAATGATGATCAGCCCTTCTGCCGCCAGTGTGCGCAGCGCTTCGCGGAAAGGCGTGCGCGAGACGCCAAGCTGCTCAACGAGCATGGTTTCGTCGATGCGCGTGCCGGGCGCGAGATGGCCCTCAATGATGAGATCACGAATGCGGTTGGCGACCTGGTCATGCAGTGTCTGCTTTTCGATCGCCACGGCTTCCATGGGAAAGGGGCTGCTGAGTTCCAAACGGGCTCTCCTGAATCATCGGGATTTCCGAAACATACAAAAAGATGCGTTGACGTGCGAATTTATAATTGTATATTTTGTATACAAAATAAGGAATACACAATGCAGCAGTCACGCATCGCCTTTGCGATTGGAGATCCAGCGGGCATTAGTCCGGAGCTTTCGGCCCGTATCCTGGCCGATGAGAAAGCCAATCTTGGCGATCTGATCGTGATCGGCGATCAGCGGGTTCTGGCGCTGGGTGCGCGCCAGGCCGGCCTTTCGCTCGATCTTCCAGTGGTGCCGCGCGAGGCGCTCGAGGGCGACCTTCCTGAAGGCACGGTCCTGGTGGACATGGGCAATTGCGACCCCGAAAACGTGCCCATCGGCGAGGCCAGCATGGAAGGCGGTCGCGCCGCGCTCGACAATTTTGCCGCAGCTCTGAAGGTCGGCAAGGCGGGCCTTGCCAAAGCGGTGTTCTTCACCCCTTTCAACAAGCACGCGATGCGACTGGCAAAGTCAGATTATGTGGACGAAATCGGCTTCATCGACGCCACCATCGAGGCAGAGCGCAGCGGTCGCGAGTTCAACGTTCTGGATGAAGTGTGGAACGCGCGCGTCACGTCGCACATTCCCCTGCGCGACGTTGCCGACAAGCTGTCCGTCGACAGGATCTATGAGAGCCTGAAACTCACCACCGAGGTGATGGAAGGCGCTGGCATCAAGCGGCCGCGCATCGGCGTGGCGGCGCTCAATCCGCATGCGGGCGACGGCCGCAATTTCGGCTGGGAAGACGAGGACATCCTGCTCCCCGCAGTGGAGCGCGCGCAGCAGGAGCAGCTGGCCGTAACCGGGCCGATCCCCTCCGACACCGTGTTTGTGCGGGCCATCCGGGGCGAATTCGACGCCGTTATGACCATGTATCACGACCAGGGACAGATCGCGATGAAGCTGCTCGGCTTCGATCGCGGCGTCACACTGATTGCCGGCTATCCTTTCCCGATCGTCACGCCTGCCCATGGCACGGCGTATGACATTGCGGGCAAGGGCATCGCCGATACGGGAGCGACCTTCAACGCGCTGGCGCTTGGGCGCCGGCTCGGAGACGAGCTTGGTTCGCAGAACGGCGCGGAAGCTTCTGCCTCGCACGAGCGGCAGGCGGTTTCCGGTTAGGCGAACCTGGCAAGCAGTGCCGGGCGGCCAGGGAGGGCCGCGCGGAGAGAAAATCAAGGGAGGAAAGTCATGAAACTGAAGCATATTGCATTCTGTCTGGCAGCCCTGCTGCCGGCAACGGGCGCCGGCGTCGCACAGGCTCAGGAAGAAATCATCTTCGGTCTCAGCGCTGCCACCGGTTCTCTGCAGCAGCAGACGGCCAGCGAGTTCGCACGCCGTGTGAACGAAAAGCTTGATGGCAAAGCCGTGGTCAAGGTCTTTGACAGCTCTCAGCTGGGCAAGGACAAGGACATGCTGCAGAAGATCAAGCTCGGGACCATGCACCTGACACTGCCGTCTTCCACCATGCCCGACATTGCGTCGGAATACGCGATCTTCGATCTGCCCTTCCTTGTGGCGGACCGCGAGCATCTGACGAAGATCGACGAGACCCTTTTCAAGGACGTGCTGGTGCCGGCCGCCATGGAGCAGGGCTATCGCCCGCTGGCAATCTGGGAAAACGGCTTCCGCCAGATCACCAACAATGAGCGCCCGATCAACACCCCGGAAGACCTCAAGGGCCTGAAGATCCGCACGCCGAATTCGTCCTGGCGCGTGGCCATGTTCAAGGAATATGGGGCAAACCCGACGCCGATGGGCTTCTCCGAGGTGTTTGTCGCGCTGCAGACCGGCGTGATCGACGGTCAGGAAAATCCGCTGACCAACATTGCCGCCGGCAAGCTCGACGAAGTGCAGGAATACCTGTCGCTTTCGGGCCACGTCTATTCGCCGGCTTATCCGACGGTCGGCGTCGCCGCTTTCGAGAAGCTTGACCCGGAAGTGCAGACCGTTCTCGCCGAGACGGCACAGGAAGTCGCCATCTGGGCGCGCGAAATGGGCGCTTCCAAGGATGGCGATCTGCTGAAGCAGCTCGAGGAAAACGGCATGAAGGTCAACAAGGCCGACCGCGCCGCTTTCGTCGCGGCCTCCAAGCCACTCTATGACAAATTCGCCGCCGAAGTCGAAAACGGCCAGGCGATGATCGATCAGGCGCTGTCGCTGGCCGACGGTTCCTGACGCCCCAGGGTGGCGTCTCAACATGGGCGCCACCCGCCACTTCCACTCGATTTGCATTCTGCCCGGCTTGGGGTTTCTTGATATGGTTCGGCTCGCCCATTGGCTCGATCTTTTTCTGCAGGCGGTCACGCTGACCCTGCTTTTGGCGCTCTCCTGCGTTGTGGTGCTCGGTGTCGTGTTTCGATACTCGGGCAATTCGCTCATCTGGTATGATGAGGTCGCGGCGGTGCTCCTCGCCTGGATCACCTTTTCCGGAGCGGTTCTGGCCACGCTGCGCAATGCGCATCTGGGCTTCAATGGCCTCCTTCTCGGCTCGCCGCCTGCCATTCGAATGCTGCTCTTCTGGCTTGGCGAGACCATCTTCATCGGCGCCTTCGCCGCAATGGCCTGGGCCGGCTGGGCCATTCTGGAAATTTTTGGCAATGAAAGCATGACGACGCTGCGTTTCGTGCCGCGAAGCTTCGTGCAGTCGGTTCTGCCCTTGAGCGCCGGACTGATGATCGTCGGCCGCCTTCTCACCCTGCCGGAACGTCTGCGCAGCACGCAGGCCGGCATTGATCCGGAAGCCGTCGAAATCGAACATGAAATTGCCCGCGCGCAGGATGAATTGTCGCGTGTTCAGGCGGAGAACGCACGATGAGTGAAGCCCTTATCCTTCTTTCCATGTTCGCGATGATCGCAATCGGCCTGCCGATTGCCGTGTCGATCCTCGCCAGCGCGCTTGCCGGCCTCTGGCTGCTCAACGGTCATCTGGGCTTTCTGAACGCCGCGCTCTCCATCTTCGATGGCGCGACCAGCTTTCCGCTGATCGCGATCCCGCTCTTCATCCTTGCCGGCGCGCTGATGAACACCGGCGGCATTTCCACGCGCCTCATCGCCTTTGTTTCCGCACTCATCGGCTTCATCCGCGGCGGCCTCGCCATGGTCAATGTGGGTGTGTCGATGTTCTTTGCAGAGATCTCCGGCTCCGCCGTGGCCGATGTTGCCGCCACGGGTTCGGTGCTGATCCCCGCCATGAAGAAGCGCGGCTACAATCCGCGTTTCGCGGCGGCCATCACCTCGTCATCGGCTTCGCTGGCGATCATCATTCCGCCGTCGATCCCGATGATCCTCTATGGCGCCCTGTCCAACACGTCGATCGTGCAGCTGTTCGTGGCCGGCATCGTTCCGGGCGTGCTTGGCGGCTTTCTTCTCATGGCGCTCTCCTATTATTTCGCCGTGCGTTACAACCTGCCGCGCGAGGATGGCTTCAGCCTTCCGCGCCTGTGGCACGCGACAAAGGATGCTGCCTGGGCGCTCGTTCTGCCAATCATCATTCTGGGTGGCATTTTCGGCGGTCTGGTCACGGCAACGGAGGGTGCAGGCCTCGCGGTTGTCACCGCACTCTTCATCGGCGTGTTCATCTACCGGGAGATCGACCTCGGGCGGCTTTATCATTCGCTCGTGGAGGGCGTCGTGCAGACCGCCGTGGTCATGCTTCTGGTCGCAAGCTCTGCCGTTCTCGGTCTCTACCTCACCGAAACGGAGCTGCCGCAGCGCCTGGCGCAGGGCATTCTGTCGATCACGACGAACAAGCTCATCGTCCTGATGATCATCAATGTCTTCCTGCTGTTCCTCGGCATGATCCTGCACGGTGCAGCGGCCATCATCCTGACCGTTCCGATCTTCATGCCGCTCGTGCACCAGCTTGGCATTGATCCGGTGCAGTTCGGCATTCTTCTGACGCTGAACATCGCACTCGGTCAGCAGACCCCGCCGGTCGCCAGTGTTCTGGTCACCTCCTGCTCCATCGCCAAGACGGATGTGTGGAGCACGACCAAGACCAATCTGCCCTTCATCGCGGTTCTGATGCTGGTGCTGCTGCTCGTCACCTATGTGCCGCCAGTGTCACTGGGCCTGGTCGACGCCTTCTACGACCGCTAGGTGTCCCCCGCGAAATGCAGGCCTTGAAAACGCCCATCGTTTCAATGAGACGGTGGGCGTTTTAGCGTCAGGACCTAGCGTGACGAACGGTTGCCGGACGTCCGGGCGGGCGCATGGGTCCGCGCCTGTTCCCGCGTTCTCCCTGAAGGCAGGAGGTCGCTCGTATCGACGAATTCTTCGAGCGCAAACGGTTTGCTGAAATAGTACCCCTGCGCCACGTCAATGGCCGTATTCTGCTTAAGATATTCCACTTCTTCCAGCGTCTCGACACCTTCGATCACCAGCTTCATGTCCAGCGCATGGCCGAGCGATTCAATGGTCTTGAGAACGCTCTGGCTGCGCGGGCGGCAGTGAACGTTCTGCACGAAGGAACGGTCTATCTTCAGTTCATCGGCGGTGACTGCGGCAAGTGCGGAAAGCGAGGAATAGCCGACCCCGAAATCGTCGATTGAGAGCTTCACGCCCGCTTCGCGCAGCATGGGCAGCGTGTTTTTGCTCAGGAGCTCACCATTCAGGAATGCTTCTTCCGTGATTTCGAGAATGAAGCGCCCGGGGCGATGATACGAGGTCAGAAGGTCGAGCAGGTTGCGGGTAAAGACCTGACTGCTCGCCTGATGCGCCGTGATGTTGAGGCTGATGGAAATGCTCGGTGCAAAGACGGCGTCGATGCGCGGCAGGGAGTCCATCACCTCGTGTGCGACATGCTCAGAAACCGCATCAATGATGCCGGCATCCGTGGCCAGATTCACGAAATCGCCGAGCGCCTGCAGTTTTCCATCGTCATCGCGCCAGCGCAGAAGCGTTTCAACGCCAACCACCGTGTTGTCCCTCAGGCTCACCTTGGGCTGATAGACGCAGCAGAGTTTCTGGTCACGCAGCGCCGTGCGCAACCGCTGTTCGATGGACATATCGGTGGTGCCGCGCAGGGCAGACGCTGTCGGCTTGTAGCCGATCCGGCCTTTCGATTCCGACTTCGCCGCGCGCAGCGCCTGATCGGCGGAAACGAGCAGGGTCTCGAAATCCGCACCATCTTCGGCAAACAGGCTGATGCCGATGGACGCCGAGGAAAATGTCTCGATGCCCTGAATGAGAAAGGGCTCCTTGGCGCGGGCGAGCAGCTGGTTCGCATAATCGGAAATGTCGAGATCTTCGAGATCGGTGACGAAGATGCAGAACATGCCGTTTGCGAGATAACCCAGCACATCGCAACTGCGCACGCAGGACGACATGCGTTCAGAGAAGGCGGCGATCAGGAGGTTCGTGAAGGCGGCCCCGTAATAGTCATTGGTACGGCCAAGCCCGTCGAGATCGATCAGGAAAAGCGCTGCCTGCCGGTCGGCATGCGTTTGCAGTTCCGCCCCGACCATGCGGCCAAGCAGGGTCTTGTTCGGCAATCCCGTCAGTTCATCGAAGAAGGCAAGCCGGAATATCTCTTCATCGAAATCGGGCAGGGCTTCGGCATCCAGCCACAGGCTCACATTGAAGCTGCGGTCGCCTGTCTGCGTGGAAAAACGCATTTCCCGCACCGTCGCCTCGTCTCCGGAAAGCCGGTGCAAGCCCGCCTGTCGGTTGGCATAGACTTCCAGCCCATCCGCATCCGTAACGGCCAGCCCGAAGGAGGCGTTTTCCAGAATTTCCTCCAGATCGGAGGGCAGGGCGCGGGCAGGAGGCATCTGCTAGCGGCTCAGATATTCACGGCGCGCCTGCTGCAGGGCCTTGGAAATCTTGTCTTCTGCCTGTTCTGCACGCTGGTAGGCTGCGTTGCCGGACGGCGTTTGAGAACCGATGCTCTCGCTCTGTCCGGCACTCGCCGTCTGCCCCTGCGCCTGGCTCATGATCGAGCCGCGCCAGCGCTCAACGACCGCGTTGACGAACTCGGTTCTGGAGGCGGGGCTCAGGTCTTTCGGCAGCGCCGCAGCAGCTTCGCTTCGCGGCAGGAGTTCCTGCGAAAGCCGGTTGAAAACGAACTGGACGGGAAGCGGCATGCCTTCGCCGAACCCGACAACTTCACCGGTTCCCAGAGACGGTACGAATTCCAGCAGATTGGCCGTTGCGTCGGAAACGGCGGATTTCAGGAGCGCCTGATCGCGCTCATTGGCCATCCGCATGGCAAAAAGCGTGTTGCACTGGGAGATGATGGTGGGGTCGAGTTCGGCCGGGCGCTGCGTCACCAGACCGAGATAGACGCC
This sequence comes from Nitratireductor sp. PBL-C9, assembly GCF_050877045.1. NCBI lineage: Bacteria > Pseudomonadati > Pseudomonadota > Alphaproteobacteria > Hyphomicrobiales > Phyllobacteriaceae > Nitratireductor > Nitratireductor sp. PBL-C9. The sequence continues at coordinate 186,766 of NZ_JBPAXW010000001.1, read as the reverse complement.
ATATTTACGGCCTTCCTTTGCAATGCGGGAAAGGGCGTTCTTGCTCGGCGTAAAGCCAACGGTCGGATCGGCGGCGGCAAAGCGGTGCGCTTCCTCGCAAACGAGCAGCAGCGGCATCGCGCCGTCGCTCCACATGCCGAAATCGAAGGCGAGGCGCGAAATCACACAGACCACCGCGTCCACCACCTCGATGGGCAGGCTCGCCAACTGGATGATCGTCGCCTGACGGCCGTTTGCCTCCAGCCGGAAAAGCTCCGTCAGGATGGTCGCCATCGTGTCGCCGCCAACGGTGGCATTGGAGAACATGAAAGCGTAGCGGGGATCGTTCTTCACCGTTTCAATCCGCCCGATCAGACGGTGGTGCGTCATGCGCGAGGAGCGATTTTCCAGCTTGCCCATGCGCTCGTCGATCAGCGCCAGCAGATCCTGCATCAGATAGGGCACCGGCGTGTCGACCGAGAAACTGCTCTGGCGGGGCTCGCTCTTGCGCAGGCTGCTGGCGCGCTCGCCCGTCTGGCGGCGGTTGAGATATTGCGTTTTGGCCAGCGGAATCAATTCCGACAAAATGTCGATTTCTGCCGAAATCGGGGGTTTTCCAGCGTAAAGCACGTCGGAAAATTCCTCAAAATTGAACAGCCAGTAGGGCAATCGCAGATTTTTCGCACCCACCAGGTTCGCCTGATCGGCAAAGACGCTGCCATATTCATTGTGATTGTCGAGGATCAGAACCCGCAGTTCCGGCCAGCTTGCGATGACCTGCCGGAGGATGACCGCAAGCCCGCTCGATTTGCCAACACCGGTCGAGCCGAGCACCGCAAAGTGCTTGGTGACGAGATTTTCAACATCCACATAAGCGGGAACGCTGGTGTCGTGATGCAGCCGGCCGATCTCGGCAAAGGAACTCTTGTCACCCCGAAAGATCAGACGCAGCTGATCGCTGCCGATGATCCGGGCCCGGTCGTGAATCGCTGGATAGGCGCTGACGCCCCGGCGAAACCGGCGCTGGCCGCTGGCGTCGCTTGAAATTTCGCCGACCAGATCGATCCGGGCAATGGCCTTCGGCCCTCCCGTCGTACTCGCTGCCTGTGTCTTGAGAGACACTTCCGTGACCTGGCCCAGAAGCTCCCGCGCGCCGGTCTCAATGGCCATGAATTTGCCGACGGTGGTGCGCAGTTCTTCTGTCGTCGTGGCGATGGGCAATTCTATGTAAGCTTCCGATCCCTTGACCGAACTCACATAGCAGTCATCCGCATTTCTGTTCGGTAAGGCGCTTGGGAAGCCGTTGAAACTCTCAGGCATGGTGTCTGGGACCTGCAACTTGTTGAGCGTGTGAACTGAAACTGGTCGCGTATGAGGCGAATTGGACACGGATTTCTTAAGTAATGCGTTAAGAGCGCCATTGTGCGGTCTCAAAATAAAATCAAAAGGATGGAATAATTTTCTCTCCCCGCACGTCTCTCCCACGACAGCCGCATTTTAAATGCGGCGAGCCAGCTTAACCGCCAGCGCACAGGGAGGAATGAAATGACGCGCACCGCCGAACCGAAACAAACCCGCAATGAGGCGGCATCCGGCGCAGATGCCGGACCTGCGGACGCATCCACCGAGGGCATCGTCAACTCCGGCCGCCGCGGTTTCCTGAAGAACACCGGGCTTGCAACCATGGCCGCGATGGTGGGCGCTTCAATCCCGTTCCATCGCAACATGCCGGCAGGGCTCGTTCCCGCCGCCTTCGCGCAGGATGGCGACGCGCTTGCCGGAAAGGATGGTCTCACGCTTCTCAACGACCGTCCCGTCAATGCTGAAACACCGGCCGAACTTCTCGATGACGCTGTCACCCCCATCAGCCGTCACTTCATCCGCAACAATGGTGTTCCGCCGGAAAACGTCGATGCCGATGCATGGACGCTGACCATTGATGGTTTCGTGGACAATCCGCTTGAACTCTCGATTGCCGATCTGCGTGATCAGTTCGAAGTGGTGACCATGCAGCTAACGCTTGAGTGCGGCGGCAATGGGCGCGGCTTCTTCGATCCGCCGGCTTCCGGCAACCAGTGGACCTATGGCGCAGTGGCCTGTTCGGAATGGACCGGCGTGCGCCTGAAGGACGTGTTGGAGAAGGCAGGCGTGCAGTCGAATGTGGTCTACACCGCCCATTACGGTGCCGATGGCCACCTTTCGGGCGATCCGGACAAGCTGCCCATTTCGCGTGGCGTGCCCATCGCAAAGGCTCTGACCGACAATGTGCTGATTGCCTTCGAGATGAATGGCGAGGCGCTTCATCCCATGAACGGTGCACCGCTGCGTCTCGTGGTTGCGGGTTGGCCGGCCTCCACCGCACAGAAATGGCTGACGCGCATCGAGCTGCGTGATCAGGTGCATGACGGCCCCAAGATGACGGGCACGTCCTATCGTGTGCCGGCCTATCCGGTGGCTCCCGGTCAGGAAGTGCCCGAAGAGGATTTCGTCATCATCGAGCGCATGCCGGTGAAATCCCTCATCACCTTCCCGGCCAATGGCACGGATATCGGCATGGAAACGGATGTGCGCGGCCATGCTTGGTCCGGCGACCGCTCCATCAGCAAGCTCGATATCTCGATAGATTTCGGCACGACCTGGCAGACGGTCGAGCTGGATGATCCGGTCAATGACGGCGCATGGCAGAACTGGCGCACCAAGGTGACGCTACCGCAGGCCGGCTATTACGAGATCTGGGCGCGCGCGACGGACAGCGAAGGCGACATGCAGCCTTTCGCCATCGCGTGGAACCCGAAAGGCTATCTCAACAACTCGATGCACCGGGTTGGCGTTCGCGCCAGCTGATCCGGTTCATATGTATTCATTCAGACCAGTGATAACGTGAAGCGGCTTAAGCGCCGCTTCACGGTTCTGATTGTCATGGAGAAAAGAATAATGAACTTCAATTTTGTTCGGCTGGGGCTTGTCGGACTTTCTCTTTTGGTCGCTTCCCCCGCCATGGCGGATATGCAGGATGATCTTGCTGAAGCGGATGTTTCAAAGGGTGAGACGCTGTTCAAGCGTTGCGTGGCGTGCCACACCATCGAAAAGGGTGACCGGAACAAGGTCGGCCCAAATCTTTACGGCATCGTCGGTCGCCCGGTCGCAGATGCGCCCGGCTACGCCTATTCCACGGGCATGAAAAACTATGGCGGCGAATGGACGGTCGAGCGTCTCGATGCCTATCTGCTTCAGCCCCGCACCGAGGTGAAGGGCACCAAGATGGCCTTTGCCGGCCTCAAGAGCGAGGATGACCGCGTCGACCTGATCGCCTATCTCAACACGTTCTCGGACAATCCGCTCCAGTTCGGCGCGGCCGAGGAAGAGAATGAGACCGCCGAAGACGTGAAGAAGGCCGAGGTGTCCGGCGAGGGTGAAGAAACCATCGAGGGTGATTTCGGCAAGCTGAAAGTCGCTGCCGGTGTCGAGGAAACCTACTACACCTGCACCGCCTGCCATTCGGAAATGATCGTCGCCCAGCAGGGGCTCAGCCGCGAAGGCTGGGAGAAAATGCTGAAATGGATGGTCGATGAGCAGGGCATGGACGAGATTGCCGAGCCCGACCACACGATCATTCTCGATTACCTGACGGCCCACTACAATGAGGATCGTCCGAACTTCCCGCGTCCGAACTGACGGCGCATATTTCAGCCCCGCTCCGGCGGGGCTGAAATATTTTTGCCCCTATCCGCAGGACGTGGCCCGTGCGGTCGCGTCCTGCAGGGCGATCACGGTTTCAGGCCTCTCCATCCGGCGCGTGGCCTGCTCCAGATAATCGGTGATCGCTAAAAACTTGCCCGCATCCATGTCTGTCGCAAAGATCCGGTAGAAGCGATCCGGCACGTCCCATTGGGCGCTTTGCAGGCCGGGCGATGTTTCGGTCTCTATGGAGCTGTTGCTCGCCACGACGGTCAACCGGCAGCCTTCACGCCCGGCAAAATGGGCCGCAGTGCCATAGGCCAGGTCCCTGATCGCGACGAGTGTGAGGTTGGCGGCGGAGAGGTCCGGGAAGTCCTCGGACCGTTCGCCGGCGATCGTGCGGAAGGTTTTGTCTTTTGACACATAGGTCTGCGCAGCAAAGCTCTCATGCACGGCGAGCGCGGTGTCCGGCCCGGATGTATCCGGTTGTTTCGGCAGAGCGATAAAAAGAGCCAGAGCGAGAGAACCGGCGAACGCTGCGCTCGCCCACCAGCGCCAGGAGAACCTGTTGTCGTTCTGGCCTGCGGGGTGAGCCGCCGGCTCCGGCCTGAGCGCCTTCAGACTGGCAGACATGTCGCGGATTTCAGCCAGAGCGGCCTGCAATGCCGGCTCTTCCTCCAGCCTGCGGGCGAAAGCCTCGCTCTCGTCTCCCAGCTCGCCATCGTGGAATGCGTTGACCCTGATGAAGTCCTCTTCCGTTACCTTGCTCATGGAGTCTGCTTTACCTGCTCTTCATCCTGATCGTCGCCGTTTACGCGGCGCAAAAGCTCTTTCCGGGCCCGGCTGATGCGGCTCATCACCGTGCCCGTGGGCACATTCATGATCTCGGCCGCTTCCGCATATTTGAAGCCCATGATGTCGATGAGAAACAAAACCTCCCGCGTCTCGGGCGGCAGTTTCTCAAAGGCGAGCCGAACGAGAACATCGCGTCCTGCGCTGCTCGTTCCGTCGCTTTCATCCATAAGACGTTTGTGCGCTGCGATATATTCACGGCGCACGCGTCTTTTTCTCAACTCGTCGTAATGAAGGTTGCGGATCACGCGAAACATCCACGGCCGCAGTTCCTCGATACGCTCTGGCCGTGTTTCGTGACGCAGGGCGCGCTCCACCGCATCCTGGACCAGATCATCCGGGCTTTCCGCCGCGCCACAGATCGAGCGCGCATAGGCGCGCAATTCCGGAAGAAGCAATTCGATCTGCGAAAGATGAGCCATGTGCTGCCGGTCGCGTTCCCCAATGCTCCGTTGCTGCTTTCGTCTTCTGCGAAATTTTACTGCCGGAGCCCCATTTCCTGCAAAGTAAACCTTGTACTTTGTGCGAGGCAAGGCGATGCGGGTTGACAGGCTCGCTGAAATTATGAAACGATCCAAACATAATGTTGCTATCGTAACATATCATCTGGCAGCCCCGTCTTTCGCGGGGCGGGCACGAAACACACGGACGCTGCAATGACCGACGCTCTCGCCCGAAACACCGGCACGCAACTGAGACCTGAATGGTTCGAGGATGTGTCCGTCAACCGCACTGCGGCCGAGCGCCGGGCGGGCACGCTTGCCGCGCGCCGTTCGGTCAAGAAAGCCTATCAGGCGGCATGGCTCGTACGGGCCATCACCTGCATTGACCTGACGACACTTGCCGGCGACGACACACCGGGACGCGTGCGCCGGCTTTGCGCCAAGGCGCGGCGTCCGGTGCGCGAAGACATTCTGGAAGCGCTGGGGCTCGCCGATGCCGGCATCACCACCGGCGCTGTCTGTGTTTATCCGACCATGGTTGGCCATGCGGTGAAGGCGCTGGAAGGCAGCAACATTCCGGTGGCCTCCGTGGCGACGGGCTTTCCCGCCGGCCTCATGCCCCTGCCGCAGCGCCTGGCGGAAATCCGCTATGCGGTGGAAGAGGGCGCGCACGAAATCGATATCGTCATCACCCGCGAATATGTGCTCACGCAGAACTGGAGCGCGCTCTATGACGAGATCGCCGCCATGCGCGAGGCCTGTGGCGAGGCGCATATGAAGGCCATTCTGGCGACCGGCGATCTGAGCACGCTCACCAATGTCTACCGTGCCTCGATGGTCGCCATGCAGGCGGGGTCTGACTTCATCAAGACATCGACCGGCAAGGAAGGCGTGAACGCCACCCTGCCGGTGAGCCTGACCATGGTGCGCGCGCTGCGCGATTATCGCGAATATTCGGGCCAGATCGTCGGCTTCAAGCCGGCGGGCGGCCTCAAGACCGCCAAGGATGCGCTGGCCTGGCTGACGCTGATGAAAGAGGAGCTGGGCAATCGCTGGCTGGAGCCGGACCTGTTCCGCATCGGCGCAAGCTCGCTGCTCGGCGACATTGAACGGCAATTGGAGCACTTCGTGACCGGCCGCTATTCCAGCGCCAATCGTCACGCGGTCGCATGAGGAATCGAAACATGTCTTCCATCAAGGATATCCTGCGCACCATGGAATACGGCCCCTCTCCGGAAGCCAATGGCGATGTCGTCCAGTGGCTTGAAGCCCATGGCCGCTCTTTCGGTCATTACATCGATGGCCGGTTCGTAACGCCGAAGGGCGCGCGCGAAATCGCCGTCTCCGATCCCGCCAATGGCGGGGAGCTGGCGCGGATCGCCTGCGGCACGACCGATGACGTGGATGCGGCAGTGAAGGCTGCACGTGCGGCATTTGGCAAGTGGTCCAAGCTTTCCGGCCACGCCCGCGCCAAATATCTCTACGCCATTGCCCGGCATGTGCAGAAGCGCTCGCGCTTCCTGGCCGTTCTGGAGACCATGGACAATGGCAAGCCGGTGCGCGAGACGCGCGACATCGACATTCCGCTGGTCGCCCGCCATTTCTATCATCACGCGGGCTGGGCCGAGATGGTGGAAGACGAGTTCCGTGGCTTCTCGCCGGTGGGCGTCTGCGGGCAGGTGATCCCGTGGAACTTCCCGCTGCTCATGCTCGCCTGGAAGATTGCGCCGGCGCTTGCCGCCGGCAACACGGTGGTGCTGAAGCCCGCCGACCTGACGCCGCTGACGGCCATTGCCTTTGCGGAAATCTGCCATGAGGTCGGTCTGCCTGCCGGTGTGGTCAACATCGTTCAGGGCGACGGCGCGACGGGCGCCGCCATTTGCGGCCATGAGGGCGTCGACAAGGTGGCCTTCACCGGCTCCACGCAGGTGGGCCGCGTCATCCGCGAGCAGATTGCCGGTTCCGGCAAGAAGCTGTCGCTGGAGCTGGGCGGCAAATCGCCCTTCATCGTGTTCGAGGACGCCGATCTCGATGCGGCTGTCGAGGGCGTGGTGGACGCGATCTGGTTCAACCAGGGCGAGGTGTGCTGCGCGGGGTCGCGCCTGCTCATTCAGGAAGGCATTGCAGAGCGCTTTCACGCCAAGCTGAAGGCGCGTCTTGAGACGCTGCGCGTTGGCGACCCGCTCGACAAGTCCACGGATGTGGGCGCAATCGTGTCGCCGGTTCAGGTGGAGCGGATTTCCGCACTCGTGGCGAAGGGCGTCGAGGAGGGGGGCGCGCTCTGGCAGGCTCCCGCGCCGCTTCCCGAAAAGGGCAATTACATCGCGCCCGGCTTCTTCACCGACGTCGAGCCTGCCTCGACCGTCTGTCAGGTGGAAATCTTCGGGCCCATCGCCGCTTCCATGACCTTCCGCACGCCGGACGAGGCCGTGGCGCTCGCCAACAACAGCCGTTACGGGCTTGCCGCTTCCGTCTGGTCGGAAAACATCAATGTGGCGCTCGATCTCGCCGCACGGGTGAAGGCCGGCGTTGTCTGGATCAACTGCACCAACATGCTGGATGCGGGCGCCGGGTTTGGCGGTTATCGCGAGAGCGGTTTTGGCCGCGAGGGCGCGCGCGAGGGGCTTTACGAATATCTCGCCGCCGATTGGGAGAAGGGCCTCGCAGCGCCCAAAGGGCAGGAGGCATTCGCGCCATCGGCCTCGCCGGTCGGCGACGGCAAGGTGCTGGTCGAGGGCATCGACCGCACCATGAAGAATTATATCGGCGGCAAGCAGGCGCGACCCGATGGCGGCCACAGCTATGCCGTGACCGGCAAGGGCGGGCTCGTGATCGGTGAAGCCGGCATCGGCAACCGCAAGGACATCCGCAACGCGGTCGAGGCGGCGGCGAAGGCCGGCGGCTGGGGCGGTGCGACCGGTCACAACCGCGCGCAGGTGCTATACTATCTGGGTGAAAACCTGGAGGCGCGGCGCGCAGGCATGGAAGCGCTTCTGTGCGAGAGCACGGGGATCAGCGCGAAGAAGGCGACCGAAGAGTTCGATACGGCGCTGCGCCGTATCTTCTATTACGCCGCGCAGGCCGACAAGTTCGACGGGGCGGTCCACTCCACCCAGTCGCGCCATGTGACCCTTGCCATGAACGAGCCCTTCGGCGTGATGGGCATTGCCTGCCCGGACGAAGCGCCGCTTCTGTCGCTGGTTTCGCTGGTGTTGCCGGCCATCGCCATGGGCAATCGGGTCGTGGTCGCGCCATCTGCACGCCATCCGCTGATCGCCGGCGATTTCTATCAGGTTCTCGACACGTCCGACGTGCCGGGCGGCGTGGTGAACATCGTCACCGGCGAGCGCGATCTTCTGGTGAAGACGCTTGCCGAGCACGACGAGGTGGCTGCGCTCTGGTATTTCGGCTCGGCGGAAGGCAGCGCCATGGTCGAGAAGGCATCGGCCGGAAACCTGAAGTCGACCTGGGTCAACAATGGCCGCATGCCGAACTGGCTCGATGACGGGCAGGGACGCGGACGCGACTATCTGCGCCGCGCGGTTCAGGTGAAGAATATCTGGGTTCCCTACGGCGCGTGACTCGCACTGCACGTTCTACGAAAGCGCCCTTTGCCGGATAAATATTCCCATCGGACCGGTGATTTTGCCGGTCCGATGCGAACAATTTGCTCCCCGCGGGATTCAATTGTCTCGCGGTCTTTGTATTTGCCGGTTAGATTAGCCTGGAAACTCCGATGCCATCCTCAAAGGGCGGCCCTTGAGGCGACCTTTGATGGAGCAGGCGTCGCGGGTTAGAAAGTGCAAAGGACAAGCAAGATGACAGCATCGCTGAAAGAGACGGGTCTGGGCTTCCGCAGCCTGACAATCACGGTGGCTTTTGCCCTTTGGGGCGCGACCGGGGCCATGGCGCAGGACAATGCGGACCCGTCCGCCGTCATTCGCGTCGGCTCGCTCTATGAGCCGCAGAACCTCGACAACACGGCGGGCGCCGGGCAGGGCATCAACGAAGCCTTCAACGGCAATGTCTATGAGGGCCTGTTCCAGCTCACCGATGACGGCGATGTGGTCGCAAAGCTCGCTTCCGGTTTCGAGATGAGCGAGGACGGTCTCACCTACACGTTCACGCTGCAGCCGGATGTGACGTTCCATTCAGGCGATCCGCTGACCGCAGCCGATGTGAAATCCAGCATCGAGCGCGTCACGGCGGAGGGCTCGCAGAGCTCGCGCAAGCGCACGCTGGCAAACATTGAGAGCATTGAGGCGAAGGATGACAACACCGTTGTCGTCACCCTCAAGGAGCGCTCCATCTCGCTGCCCTACAATCTGAGCTATGTCTGGATCGTCAACGATGCGGCCAAGGACCTGACCTCGGGCGAGGACGGCACCGGCCCCTACAAGCTCGACAACTGGCGGCGCGGTTCCAGCATCACGCTGTCGCCCTACGAGAATTACTGGGGCGAGAAGCCGAAGAATGGCGGCGTGACCTTCTCCTATTTCAAGGAGGCGACCGCCCTCAACAATGCGCTTCTGACCGGCGCGGTGGACATCATCACGAGCGTGCAGAGCCCGGATTCGCTGATGCAGTTCCAGGACAATCCGTCCTTCGTCGTGACGGATGGTCAGTCCACCACCAAGGAAGTGCTCGCCTATAACGACCGCGTCGCGCCCTTCGACAATGTGAAGGTGCGCAAGGCCGTGGCCCGCGCCATCGACCGCAAGCGCCTGCTGAACTCCATCTGGGGCGAATACGGCACGCTGATCGGCTCCTTCGTACCGCCGACGGACCCGTGGTATGTCGACCTGAACGATGTCGACGCCTACGATCCGGAAAGCGCAAAGGCGCTGCTGGCCGAAGCCGGCTATGCGGATGGCTTCACCTTCACGCTTGATACGCCGAACTACGACCCGCACCCGATCGTCGCCCAGTTCCTGCAGAATGAGCTGGCCAAGGTCGGCATCAAGGTGAACATCAACATCATCACCGCCAATGAGTGGTACACGAAGATCTACCAGGCGCATGATTTCCAGGCGACGCTGCAGGAACACGTGAACCACCGCGACATCGTGTTCTACGGCAATCCGAACTTCTACTGGGGTTACGACAACCCGCAGGTGGTGGAACTGATCGCATCGGCAGAAGCGAGCGGCTCCGAGGCGGAGCGCGATGAAAAGCTCACGGAAGCAAACCGCATCATCGCCGAGGATGCAGCCAGCGGATGGCTCTATCTTTACCCGCAGATTGTGGTATCGACCGCGTCGGTCAGCGGGTATCCGGTCAATGGCCTGAACTCGCAGTTCTTCGCATACGACATCGCCAAGCAGGCTCGATAGCCGCCAAGGCAAGCCGCTACGAAGCCGGTTCATCGTGCGAAAGTCACGATGAGCCGGTTAAGGCGTTTGACTTTTGCAGTTCCGAACGGAAAAACCGGTTCTGATTTTTCTGGAATTGCTCTGAGGGAGGCTCCGATCCTCGTTTATATCGCCCGGCGGCTTGCCATTCTGTTCTTCTCGCTTCTGGCGGCCTGTGTGGTTCTTTTCATACTGCTCAGGCTTCTGCCCGGTGATCCGGCGAATTCGCTGATCTCCGTGGGCGCCGACGAGGCGCAGATTGCAGCCGCGCGGCGGCAGGTCGGCTCCGATCTGCCGCTTGCCCAGCAATTCCTTCAATTCATCACCAGCCTGGTGCGTTTCGACCTCGGCACGTCCTTCGTCAGCCGCACGCCGGTGCTGCCCGAAATCATGGACCGGCTTGCCGTCACGCTGCCGCTGACCGTGCTGTCGTTCCTGCTGGCGCTTGTGATCGCCGTGCCGCTCGGCATCCTCTCGGCGGTCAAGGCCGACCGCTGGTATGGCGCCGCCATCTCGGTCGTCTCGCAGCTCGGCATCGCCATTCCCGTTTTCTGGGTGGGCATTCTTCTGGTCACGCTGTTTGCCGTCAATCTGCGCTTGTTCCCCTCCGGCGGCTTTCCGCCGCGTGGCTGGGATACGCCGGTCGAGGCGCTGCGCACCCTGTTTCTGCCGATCCTTACCATCGCAATCGTGATGTCCGCCTCGCTTCTTCGCTATGTGCGCTCCGCCACGCAGGATGTGCTGGGCAGTGACTATCTGCGCACGGCGCGCGCGCTCGGCTCCGGTTTTTCCGAAGCGCTGGTGCGCCACGGCATTCGCAATGGCGCGGTACCGGTCATGTCGATCCTCGGCATCGAGCTTGCAACCGCCCTTCTGGGCGCGGTGGTGGTCGAGCGGGTGTTCAACCTGCCGGGTCTCGGCTCCATGCTGCTGCTTGCCATCGAGCAGCGCGATTATCCGAACATTCAGGGCGTTCTCTTCATCTCGACCCTGCTCGTTCTGCTGATCGGCTTCCTTGCCGATCTCGGGCAGCGGCTGGTCGATCCGAGACTGCGTGAGAGCCGGGGAGCGCGGTCATGAGCGGGCAGGTGGAAACCGCAGCAGCCCGACCGCGCCTTTCGCGTCGGTCGCTCACCCTCAACATCGGACTTTTCCTCGTCGGCATGCATGTGACCGTGGCGCTCCTCACGCTGGTGTGGACGCCCTACGATCCCACGGGCATGACCGGCGGACGGCTGGAAGCGCCATCCTGGGCGCACTGGGCGGGCACGGACAGGCTTGGCCGCGATCTCTTCACGCAGATCATGATCGGCTCGCGCATCGCGCTGATCGTCGGCTTCGGCGCGGTGGCCATTGCGGCGACAATCGGCGTCACGCTTGGCGTTCTGTCGGCCTTCGCCACACGTTATCTGGATGACATTCTGGCAGCCGCCTTCGACATTCTGATCGCCTTCCCGACACTGCTTCTGGCCATGCTTGTGGTGGCGGCAACCGAAAGCGCGAGCCTGTTCTCCGCCACGCTGGCGCTGGGCATCGCCATCTCAGCCATTGTCGCGCGGCTGACCCGCATTCTCGCCAAACGCATCCTGTCGATGGATTACATTACCGCGGCGCGCACGGCAGGAGCGTCGTGGCCAAGCATCGTCTTGCGCCATCTCCTGCCCAACATCTGGCCGATGCTGGCAGTGAACTTTGCGCTCCAGTTCGGCCTCGCCGTCATCGCAGAGGCTTCGCTGTCCTATCTCGGCCTTGGCGCACCGCCGCCCAACGCCTCGTGGGGCCGTCTCCTTCAGGAGGCGCAGGGCACAGTCTACACCGCGCCCTTCGGCGCCATTGCGCCGGGCATCGCGCTGGTCACGCTGGTGATCGGCATGAACCTTCTGGCTGATGGTCTGCGTGAAGCGGGCGACCCGACCCGGAGGGGCCGGCAATGAGCCTTCTCGACATTCGCGGCCTGACGCTCAGCACCGGCGGTCAGACGCTGGTTTCCAACGTCTCCTTCTCCATCGCGCCCGGCGAACGGCTTGGCCTGATCGGTGAATCCGGCTCCGGCAAGTCGCTCACCGCACTCGCCACCATCGGCCTCCTGCCGCGTGGGTTCCGGGTTCAGGGCTCCATCAAACTCGATGGTCACGAGGTGGTGGGAGCCTCCGAAAGCGCGATGATCGCCCTGCGTGGCGCGGCGGCGGCAACCGTGTTTCAGGAACCGCTCACCGCGCTCAATCCGCTGATGAAGGTGGGCCGGCAGGTTGCCGAACCGGTCATCCGCCGGCATCGCCGCGCAGGCGAAACGGTCGACCGCGCAGCCGTTGCGCGCGAGGTGCGTTCGCTGCTTGAGCGCGTGTCGCTTCCCGACATCGACCGGATCGTGAAATCATACCCTTACGAGATTTCGGGTGGTCAGCGGCAGCGCGTGGCCATTGCCATGGCGCTCGCCTGTCGCCCGAAACTGCTGATCGCGGACGAACCAACCACGGCGCTCGACGTCACCACGCAGGTGGAGATACTCGATCTCCTGTCCGGTCTGGTGCGCGAGGACGGCATGGCGCTTCTCTTCATCAGCCACGATCTGCCGGTGGTGGCGCGGGTGACGGAAAACGTCATCGTGCTGCGCCGTGGCGAGGTGATCGAGCAGGGGCAGGTTCATGCCGTGTTCGATGCGCCTAAACACGATTATACGCGTTCTCTGGTCGATGCGGCCACCGCGTTCGACAAGGCGCTGGGACCGTCACGATGAGCCTGATTTCACTCGACAATGTTGCCTTTGGCTATTCGCGCAAACAGCAGGTTCTGCACGATGTTTCGTTCAGCATTCGCTCCGGCGTGAATGTGGGGTTGGTGGGCGAATCCGGCTCCGGCAAGTCCACCATCCTGAAACTGCTCCTTGGGCTCGCGCGTCCCACAAGCGGGCGCATTCAGTTCGGCGACGCCGAACTCAACCCCGGCAACCGCGCCTTTATGCGCGATTATCGCAAGGCGGTTCAGGCTGTCTTTCAGGATCCCTATTCCTCGCTCGACCCGCGCCAGAAGGTGCAGTCGATCATCGCCGAACCGTTGCGGGCGCTGCGCATTCCGGGGTCTCATCAGGAGGCGATTGAAAAGGCGATCCACGATGTCGGCCTGCCAGCAGACGCCATCGACCGCTATCCGCATGAATTTTCCGGTGGTCAGCGTCAGCGCATCGCCATTGCGCGTGCAATCGTGGCGCGTCCGCAGCTCATTCTGGCCGACGAGGCGGTGAGCGCACTCGACCTGTCGACACGCGCCCGCATCGTCGACCTTCTGAAAGCGCTGTCGGCAGACATGACGATCCTGCTCGTTTCGCATGATTTGGCGGTTGTCGCCGCCCTTTGCGAAGAGATTGTCATTCTGCAGAAGGGGCGTGTCGTCGAAAGCGGCAAGACCGCCGACATTCTGGCGAACCCCGCGCACCCCTATACGCAGAAGCTGCTTGCGAGCGTTCCGCGGATGCCGGCCTGAGCCGGCACCCGCCAAAACGCTCTATCTATGTGTTTTCACGCATTTTTGCGGGCGTCAGGTGATGCCACCTGACTGCAAAATGCTTTATTGGTCGATCTCGACCCATAGCGGCTGGTGGTCAGAGCCCTGCGCAACCATGTCGATCCAGGCACGCTTGACGCTGCCGGACATGCTGCTGCTCACCACGCAATGGTCGATGCGCTCGCCCGAGCCGATGAAGCTCACGCCTTCGTCCTCGTCATTGCCGGCTGCCACCCATGCATCGGTGAAACCGCCATCCTGCACGAGACGTCCGTGCCTCTCGACGCGGTCGCCGATCAGGAGGGCGTATTCCTCGCTGTCGGAGGTGAAGTTGAAATCACCCATCACAATGGTGCGCTCGGGCGCGGGCGGCGGCGGGATTTCGTACCAGTCGCCGGCGATCTTTCCGCCCCAGGCAGAGCCGCGATGTGCGGCGTTCAGGAGCAGGTCCATCGCCTGATGCACCTGCGGCAGCCGCGTCTGCGGGCCAATGTGATCGAAATGCACGGAGCAGAAGCGCAGCGGCCCCATATCCGTGTCGACCACCGTTTCGATCAGCGCACGCTGCTGGTGATACTGGTTCGTCAGCGCCATCTTGGGCAGAAGATGGTTCATGGACGACAGGATCGGCCAGCGCGAGAGCACCATGTTGCCGACCTGACGACGACGTTGGGTAACCGTGCCGTCGTCGCCGACGATGGAGGCGTCGATGTCGATGCCCGGTCCATAGACCCAGTGATAACCCGGCAGGCGCGCGCCGATTTCCTGCGCCTGATGCACAAGCCCGGTGCGCGGGAAGTAGGTTTCCACTTCCTGCAGGGCGATCAGGTCCGCACCCTCGATTTCCGAGACAATGCGGTCAAGGTTGAACTGCTCGTCCTTACCCTTGGAATACTGGATGTTGTAGCTGACGAGTTTCATTGAATGGCTCCGGAAACGGTGACGTCGCTGGTTTTCTGAAAGGCTGCGGGCAGGGTGCCCGTCTGGCCGGTTTTTGCGCCCGCGACCGTGATGCGCTTCTCGGTGGTCGGGTCGAACAGGTGAACGCTCTCTGCGCCGATGGCGAGCGAGCAGGGCGCGCCGGGCGCGGGGTGATGACGTCCGGCGGAGTGCAGCACGAAATCACGACCGGCGAGACGGCCATGCATCAGCCGGCCGCTGCCCTGTTCTTCGGAGAAGTCGAATGCAACGGTCAGAAGGTTCGGGTCGTTGGCTTCAGGCGCGATCTTCAGATCTTCCGGCCGCAGGCCGACAATCACCGACTGGCCGGCAATGGTCCGGCCGATTTCCGGGTCCACGGGCAGGCGGAAACTGGTGTTGTCGATCACGGCGAAGGTGCCGCAGTCCGACACGCCGCAGGGCAGGAAGTTCATGGCCGGGGAGCCGATGAAGCCGCCGACATAGATGCTGGCCGGCGCGTGATAGACCTCTTCGGGCGTGCCGACCTGCTCGATCCGGCCTGCATTCATCACCACCAGACGGTCGGCAAGCGACATGGCTTCCACCTGATCATGCGTCACGAAGACCGAAGTTGCCTTGAGCGAGCGATGGAGGCGACGGATTTCAAGACGCATCTGCACGCGCAGCTTGGCGTCGAGGTTGGAAAGCGGTTCGTCGAACAGGAAGACTTTCGGCTCGCGCACGATGGCCCGGCCCATGGCGACACGCTGGCGCTGACCGCCCGAAAGCTGCGCCGGCTTGCGATCGAGCAGCTGGTCGAGGCCGAGGCTCTTTGCCGTGGCTTCCACCTTCTGCATCCGCTCCGCCTTGCGCATGCCGCCGACCTTCAGCGCGTAGCCGATGTTCTGAGCCACGGTCATGTGCGGATAAAGCGCGTAGTTCTGGAACACCATCGCGCAGCCGCGCTCACGCGGCTCGAGCTGGTTCACCACCGTGTTTTCGATGGAGATCTCGCCATTGCTGATCTCTTCAAGCCCGGCAATCATGCGCAGAAGCGTGGACTTGCCGCAGCCCGAAGGGCCCAGAATGACGATGAACTCGCCATCCTGAATGTTGAGGTCGACGCCGTGCACGACCTGGTTCTTTCCGTAGAATTTCTCGACCTTGCGAATATCGATATCGGCCATGATTCAATCTCTCCTGAGAGGTTATTTTTCGGTGCTGATGAGGCCGCGCACGAACCAGCGCTGCATCAGGATGACGACCAGCAGGGGCGGGAGCATCACGATCAGCGTTCCGGCCATGGCGACATTCCAGTCAGCAATGGCGTCGGGTCCGGGAATGAGGCGGCGCAGTTCCATCACCACGGTGGAGTAGTTCGCCCGGTCGGTAATGATCAGAAGTGGCCAGAGATACTGGTTCCACGCATAGACGAACATGATGGTTGCGAGTGCTGCGATGTTGGTGCGCGAAAGCGGCAGAAGCACTTCAAAGAAGAAGCGGAACGGGCCGGAGCCATCCATTTTGGCCGCTTCCACCAGCTCATCGGGAATGGTCAGGAAGAACTGACGGTAGAGGAACGTGCCGGTGGCCGTTGCCACCAGAGGCAGGATCAGGCCGGTGTAGGAGTTCAGCATGTTCCATTCGAGCGAGAGTTCGACGCCCGAAAACTGCGCGATGAGCCAGCTGATGCCGGTGAAGTCGAGGATCGCCTGGAACGGGTAGAGCGCGTTGGCAGCCACTGCATAGGTGGGCACGATGCGCACTTCCAGCGGCAGCATCAGGGTGATGAAGATCACCCAGAAGAACACCATGCGCAGGCGATAGTTGAAGAACACGATGGAGAAGGCGCTGATGGCGGAGATCGCCACCTTGCCGATCACCACCGCGATGGCGACGATCATCGAGTTCATGAACTTCACGCCGAAATCGGCGCGGGTCCAGGCGGCGGTGAGGTTGTTCCATAACTCGCCGCCCGGCAGGTAATGCACATTGGGCGAGTTCACCTCGGCGACCGTCAGCGTGGCCGCGACGAAGGACAGCCAGATCGGCACGGCGAGCAGAAGCGCGCCGAAGATCAGGACCGCGTGGGTGACAATGTTGAGGAGGGGGGTGCGTTCGATCATGTCTGGCTCCTCACGTGTAGTGCACGCGGCGTTCGATGAAGCGGAACTGGAAGAAGGTCATGAGGATGACGAGCGCCATCAGAACCAGCGACTGCGCGGCCGCGCCCGAATAATCGAGCCCCTGGAAGCCATCGACATAGATCTTGTAGACCATCAGCTCGGTCGCGCGGGCGGGACCGCCCTCGGTGAGAATGTCGACGATGCCGAAGGAGTCCGTGAAGGAATCCGTCATGTTGATGACCAGCAGGAAGAAAATGGTCGGCGCGAGCAGCGGGAGCTGCAGGTCGAGCATGCGGCGCATCACGCGCGCACCGTCCATGGAGCCCGCCTCGATCAGCGAGCGCGGAATGGACTGGAGGCCTGCGAGGAAGAAGATGAAGGAGTAGGAGACCTGCTTCCAGGCCTGCGTGATGATGATCGCGGTCATGGCGTCAACGCCGGAGAGCGCGGGGTTCCACAGGCCGGGAGAAAGCGTGTTCAGATAGGCGAAAACGCCGGACTGCGGATTGAACAGAAAGCGGAACGCGAGTGCGGCGGCCGGTGCGGCGATGGCGTAGGGCCAGATCATGCCGACGCGGAAGAAGCGATAGCCGCGCAGCTGCCGGTCGGCAAAGAGCGCCAGAACGAGCGCCATGGACATGGCGAGGCCGGTCGAGAGCACGGCAAAGACGATGCTGCGCCAGATCGAGGCCCAGTAGGTTTCGTCGGAGAAGACGGCGCGGAAATTGTCGAGCCCGACCCACTGGTTGCCGCCGCCAAAGGGCTGCTCGAGGGTGAAGGCCCAGTACATGGCCTGGGATGCCGGCCAGTAGAAGAACACAAAGATGATCAGCAACTGGGGGGCAATGAAGAGATAGGCCAGCCAGTTGGCCTTGAAATAAGCGCGCTTTTGCATGGACGTTCCGGGGGTTGCGTTGGTCGCTGAAGGTCACACGGCAACGAAATGCGCCACGGCCGGGAGGCAGCCGTGGCGCAGGCGTTGACGGTTCGGCTTCAGGGAAGCGTCTTGCCGTTATAGGTGCGCTCGAACTTGCGCAGCGTCTTGTTGGAGCGGTCGACGGCGTCGTCCAGAGCTTCCTGCGGGGTCTTCTGACCGCTCAGGACAGCCTGCATCTGGGAGGTCCACTCGGCGCGGATCTGGACGAAGTTGCCGAGGCGGATGCCGCGGGTCAGCGGGGTGACCGGCGTGTAGGTGAGCGATTCAATCGCCTTGTCGCGGCCCTTGTAGGGGCGCTCGCTGTAGAAGCCTTTTTCGACCAGGTAGTCGAAGCCTTCATCCGTCACCGGGATGTAGCCCGTGACCGTGCTCCAGAACTCTGCCGATTCCGGCTTGGCGAGGAACTTGAAGTACTCGGCAGCGCCGCGATACTGGTCTTCGGTCTTGCCGGAAAGCGTCCA
Source organism: Nitratireductor sp. PBL-C9 (assembly GCF_050877045.1). Taxonomy (NCBI): domain Bacteria; kingdom Pseudomonadati; phylum Pseudomonadota; class Alphaproteobacteria; order Hyphomicrobiales; family Phyllobacteriaceae; genus Nitratireductor; species Nitratireductor sp. PBL-C9. Next base: position 168,538 of record NZ_JBPAXW010000001.1, on the reverse strand, counting down.
GAGCGATGCACCGCCCACGACGGAGTTCTTGCGCTCGGTGCCTTCATAGACCGGCAGCATGGCCACATCCCATGCAAAGCCCTCGTCGACCTGCTCGGTCACGGCCTGGTGGCTGGCGATGGAGCCGAAGAAGTGCGCGCACTCGCCGGCGGCGAAGGCGTCACGGGTGGAAAGGCCGGTTTCGCGCGTCTTGATGACCAGAAGGCCCTCGTCGATCCAGCGCTTGATGTCCTTCATGTGCTTGGCATGAAGCGTCTTGTTGAACACGACTTCGGCATCGAGACCGTCATAACCGTTGTTCTTCGTCGCGATCGGCTCGCCATGAACCATGGAGAACTGCTCGAGATCGACCCACGAAGACGGTGCGTAGCCCGACGGGCAGGCGTTGCCGGCTTCCTTCAGTTCACGCAGAACCTGCTCATACTCTTCCCAGGTCTTCGGTGCTTCGTCGCGGCCGATGGATTTGTAGGCGTCGACGTTCCAGTACATCATCGCCGTGGAGGAGTTGAACGGCATGGACCAGAGGCGACCGTCGGAATCCGCATAATAGTTGGCGATGCCCGGGAAATAGGAATCCCAGTCGATCTCGAAACCGTTGTCTTCCATCAGCTTGTAAGCCGGGTAAACCTGACCGGAGAGCATCAGGTCGGGCGTGGAGACCTCGACGCCCTGCACGATGGTCGGGTGCTTCTTGGCGCGGAAAGCGGCGATCGTGTTCTGCAGCGCCGTGGCGTAATCGCCCTGGCTGACGCAGCTGATCTCATACTTGTCCTGGGAAGCGTTGAAGCGGTCGCAGGTCGCCTGAACCTGTTCGCCAAGCTGACCGGTGAGGCCGTACCAGTATTCAAATTTCACCTTCTCGGCCATGGCTGACGTCGTCAGAGCCAAAAGCGCGAGCGTGCTTGCGATGAGTTTCTTCTGCATCTTTTTCTCTCACATGGGAAAGGAGCGGTCGCCGGCTCCGTTGCCGGTCGCGCCTTGGCTATCGGCGCGCCTTGACAGCTGGGTGACCGCATCATGAAGGTTATTTGAAAGCTGTGGGCAGACTTGCTTAGCCAGCCACTTTTTCGCGCTCTGCGGTCTCTTCCGCATGTTTGCGACGCCGGCGGAACAGGCCGTCGGCCATCTCTGCATGACGGTGAATGTAGTCGTGGAAGTGCACGAGCGTGCTGTTTTCATCGGCCAGCACGACGGCATACTGTGCAGGGCCATCAAGGCGCAGCGCTTCGCCCGGCATACCCGGCAGGTGCGCGTTGACGTCGTAATGGTTGCCCGAAATCGTGGTCAGCGGGATGCCGTGCCACAGGCCCGTGGTCGGGCGGTGAACATGGCCGGCGATCACCTGACGCACATCGGGATGCGTCTTCAAAACGTCGCGGAACGCCTCGGACTGCTGCAGCTTGATCTGGTCGACCGGCATGTGAAGATCGTTCGCATGGTGATGCATGACAATGATCACTGGCCGATCCTGCGCTTCTTCCAGTCGCGCGGCGAGCCAGGCAAGGCGCTGTTCGCAGAGCACGCCGCTGACGATTTCCGGCTCGCTGGAATCGATGACGATGACGCGATAGCCTTTCACGTCGATGGCCTTCTGGATGTGGCCGTTCTCATCATCATGCAGCGTGCCGAAGATTTCCTTGAACCGGTCGCGATGGTCGTGATTGCCGAGCGTCAGGACGACCGGCATTTTCAGCTGGTCGATCATGCGGTCCAGAATGGCGTATGCCGGGACTTCGCCACGGTCGGCGAGATCGCCAGCGAAAATGCAGAAATCCGCGTCGCCATGGTTCATGTTGGCGCTGTCGATAGCGGCCTGAAGACGCTTCGTGGTGTCCAGGCCATTGGTGGCCTCACCTTCCGGCGAAAGGTGGATATCGCTCATGACGATGAATTTCAGCATGACTGCCTCGTTTGCGAGATAAATGACAGGAAGCCTGATCGGCGCCTGGCAGCCGGGTATCATCGCTCTGTGTCGCGCCGCTGACAGATTTCTTGCAGTTCGGCGACAGGCATGTGAAGGGCGCACGCAAGGCGTCGCCGCCCGCCAATTCTTCATGGGCGCGCTGTTGAAAATCAGTCGGCTTTATTCACGGAGGGGAGGCTGGACGCGCCTCAGGCGTCCACAGGGATCGCGTATTTCTCGATCATGGTTTCGAGATAACTCGCGGCTTCGTCGCCCTTCAGGGCATCAGCCCAAAGACCTTCAGCGATATCCTCGTGAAGCGTCATGGCTTCCGGGGCGGAGGTGATCAGCGCCACCCCGACGCGGATGTTGGGCTGTTCGCCCAGCCGGAAAGGGCTGATCGCCAGCACCGAGCGGTCCTGCTGGCGGAAGATCTGAAAACTTGTCGCCGGAACCGGCTCGCGCACGATGCCGATCTGTATGCCGATGGGCTGCTCGCGCAGCATGGTCAGAATGTACTCGGCCTCGCGGCGCGCCTGCATGCGGCGCTTGTTCACCACGTCCGGCGGCAGGTCGTGCCGGCCGATCAGACCGTGAAGCAGGAACCCTTCCAGATCTGCCGAGGCGATCAGGCTGACGATCAGTGGGCGGCGCAGGCGAAACGCCTTCTTTCGCGCCCGCAGAATGTCGATAAGCGCATCCACCACCTCTCCGGAACGGCCTTCCGGATCGACCTCCGGCGGCACGGATTCCCGCAGCACTTCCTGCAACGCATCGTCATAGGCGTCAGACGTCAGGAGATAGGAGACAGGGCTGAACAGGCCGATCACCTGCTGGCAGTCATCTTCGAGCTGGCGCATGCGCTCAAAGAAGGCAATGGCGCTCGACACGTATTCCACGCCGACGCCCATCAGGCTGGGCAGCGATACGCCGAGCTCGTCGGCGATGCTGGTCAGCATCTCGATCTTGCGAATTTCGCCTTTTTCAGCGCGGTAGAGAGCGGCGCGCGAGATGCCGAGCTTCTCTGCCAGTTCGTCGGGAGCAAGCCCTTTGCCGAGGCGGTAAGCGCGCAGGCGGGCGCCAATGTCGCTGAATCTGATCAAGTCGCCCTGTGACACGCTTTTTTCTCGCAAGTTTCAACTCCTTCCGTTATCGGGTGCCCTGTATCGGCTTGTCAACGGACATGCTCAAATAAGCACGGAAAGCTCATTAATTGGACGAAAGTTCCATTCGTCTCATTTTTGAGAATTCCGTTGACAGGCTATGGTTGGGCTCGTAGGCTGCTTTTTCAAAAAAGCAATGGAGGCGGAACAATGAAACATCTCATTCGTAAACTGGCTGCAACGACCGTTATGGGCGTGGCTGGCGCGGCATTCGCGACAGGCGTCTGGGCGGCGGATTTCGTTGCAAAGATCGGTCATCTTGAATCGGCGCAGCAGTCGCGTCACGTGTTCCTCGACAAGGTCGCCAAGCTCGTGAACGAGCGCACCGATGGCGCGGTCGAGTTCCAGATCTTCCCGCAGGGCCAGCTCGGCCAGCAGCGCGAAATGACCGAAGGCGTCCAGCTCGGCACGCTTGAGGCGACCGTCGCGCCGGCAGCTTTCCTCGGTGGCTTCAACCCCGCCGTTTCGATCATGGACATCCCGTACCTGCTCCCCGACAATGACGAGACCGCGCAGGAAATCCGCGGCGGCGCGTTTGGCGAGGCGCTTTGCGAATCGTTCAATTCGCGCGGCGTGACCTGCATCGGCCTGTGGCCGAACGGCAAGAAGAATTTCACCTCTTCCAAGCCGCTCGCAAGCCTTGAAGACTTTGCCGGCCAGAAGTTCCGCGTCATGGATTCCAACATCCTGATCGAGCAGTTCAATTCGCTTGGCGCATCGGCGATCGCCCTGCCGTTCGGCGAGCTTTACACCGCCCTTCAGACCGGTGTTGTCGATGGCGAGGAAAACCCGCTCGACACCATCCAGCGCATGAAGTTCTACGAAGTGCAGAAGCACCTCGTTCTTTCCGATCATGGCGCGATGGAAGACGTGATCCTCTTCAATCCGGCCTGGTGGGCAAGCCTGCCGGCTGAGCACCAGAAAACCATTGTCGACACGTTCAATGAAGTCATCCCGGAGCTGATCGCCCACAAGGCTGCGGCCGTTGCCACAGCCCTTGAAGAGATCAAGGCATCGGGCATCGACATCCGCGAGATGAGCGCCGAAGAGAAGACCGCGTTCCGCGACAAGATGTATCCGGCCGGTCGCGCAGCCTATGTGGAGCGCGCCGGTGAAGAGGGCGAGAACCTGATCGCCATCTATGAGAAGGAATATGAGGCCGCCACGGCGCAGTAAGCACGGATACGCCCCGCGCCCATTCGGGCGCGACTGGCGATCCACCTTGTTGCGGGGCATCGGGCCGAGCGAAAACGGTTTTCGCCTGACGGTCCAATGCCCCGGCCTTTCACCGAACCAAAGCATTGACTTTCATATGTCGGGCTCCCCGTGAGCCCGGCAGCGGTTCCCTTTTTCCAAGGAATGAGACCTTGAAAGCACTTGCCATCATCAGAACAGCCGAGCGCATAGCAGCGGTCTCCATCTTCCTTGTCATGGTCGCGCTCTACTTCATGAATGTGCTGGCGCGCCAGGTTGGCGGCACTTTCGCCTCCGAGTTCGCCTGGGTTGAAGAAGCCGTGCGGCTGATGAGCCTTTTCCTCGTCTTTCTCACGGTCGGCCTTGCCCTTGAGAAAGGGCGTCACGCCGGTGTTCACACCTGGCGCGACCGGATCGCACGGGCCACTGGCCTGCCGATCAGAAAGATCATCGACGCGGTCGGCTTCGTGTTCTGCATCTATCTTGTCTGGCTCGGCTACCAGATGACCGCCTTCGTTTACGGCATGGGCCAAAAGAGCCCGACACTGAACATCCCGGTCTTCTGGATTTATCTCGCGCCCACAATCGGTTTTGCGCTCATGGCTCTGCGCTTTGCGCTCAGCTTCTTCGGCCGCATCGATCGTTTCGCCGGACAGGCGTCGGAGGAATAATGATCCTTTTCGCACTCGTCATCATCGTCGCAGTCATGCTGCTGGTTCTCGGTTTCGAGATGTTTCTCGTGCTGGGCGTGCCGGCGCTCATGATCAAGGAATTCTTCTACGGCAACCTCCCTGATCCGGTGGTTATTCAGAAAATCCTGGGCGGCATCAATCACACGACGCTTCTGGCCATTCCATTCTTCATTCTGGCTGCAGAGCTGATGGGCGAGGGGCAGATCGCCCGCCGCCTGACAGGTCTCGTCAAGGTGCTGGTCGGTCATCTGCGCGGCGGCATGGGCTACACCACCATTGGCGGCTCCATGGCGTTCGGCTCGGTCTCCGGTTCCGCACCGGCCACGGTCGCGGCCATGGCCCGCATGGTCTACCCGGAAATGCGCAAGGCCGGCTTCAGCGACAAATTCTCGCTCGGCCTGATCGTTTCCAGCGCCGAGACGGCGCTGCTCATTCCGCCGTCCATCACCTTCATCATCTATGGCTGGATGACGGGCACCTCCGTTGCCAAGCTGTTTGTCGGCGGTCTCGCCGTGGGTCTGGTGCTCGGTCTGGCTTTCGCCATCATGGCGGCGCTCGAAGCGCGACGCTCTGGCGTTGAGCGCGGTCCGCGCACGAGCTGGAAAGAACGCGTCATTGCGATCCGGGACGCCGGCTGGGCGCTCGGCATGCCGATCATCATTCTGGGCGGCATTTACAGCGGTTATTTCACGCCCACCGAAGCGGCGGCCGTCAGCGTCGTTTACGCCATTTTCGTTGAAGGCGTGATCTTCCGTGAGCTCACCTGGCGCAAACTGGTTGCAATCACCGAACGCGCCGCGATCTCCACCGCGATCATCTTCATCCTGTTGGCGATGGGCGGCCTCCTGTCCTACTTCATCACGCTGGCGCAGGTGCCGGCGGCCATCACGGGCTTTCTGGAAGCGATCCAGGCCGGGCCGATCGTGTTCCTGCTGATCGTCAATATCAGCTTCCTGATCGCGGGCATGTTCATCGACCCGAACTCGGCGCTTCTGATTCTGGTTCCGCCGCTCTATCCGGTGGCCATGGCGCTCGGCATCGATCCTGTCCATTTCGGCATGATCGTCACGCTGAACATTTCCATTGGCATGATCACGCCGCCCTTCGGGCTCGATATTTTCGTGGCGTCTTCGACCCTGTCGAAACCGGTGCTCACGATCATCTCCGGCCTCTGGCCCTTCATCATCGCGAACCTCATCGTGCTCGCGATCATCACATACGTGCCGGATATCTCCACCTTCCTGCCGAACCTGGTGTTCGGATGACGGGGATTCCAGAAAGGATTGAGCCGATGGACGCAGTCCCGTCGATCAAGGCATTCGAGTTGCCGCTTTCCGTGAAGAGCAACGACCCGGTCAATGGCGAGTATCGCCGTCTGGTGCTCGCCGCTCCGCAGGATCTTCTTGCGCGCTGCCGTGCCGGCCAGTTCTTTCACCTCCTGTGCCCGCAGGCGGGCGGCGAGACGCCTTATCTGCGCCGCCCGATGAGCATTTACGGCTTCTATCCCGATCAGGGAGAGCTGCATTTCCTCTACAAGGTCACAGGCGCCGGCACCCGCGCCCTGGCCACGCTGGCGCTCGGCGACAGGCTCAATGTCCTCGGGCCGCTTGGCGAACCCTTCACCATTGCCGACGACTGGCAGAATCTGGTTCTGGTGGCGCGCGGTGTGGGGCTTGCAACGCTTGCTCCGCTTGCGCTGGAGGCCAATCGGCTTGGCCGCAGGCTCACCGCGATTTGTAGTGCCCGCCACCCCGACTATCTGATGTCGACGGACTATTTCGCCTCACTGGGCGCAGACGTCATCACCCTGACCGACGCGGAAGGCACGTCGGATCTGGGCAATCTGGAACAGGTTATCGAGGGGCTGGTCGCGGCAGGCCGCGCCGACGCGTTCTACACCTGTGGCTCAAACCGCATGCTCCGGCTTTTGCAGACCATCGGCGAACGTCATGGCATTCCCGGGCAGATCGCGCTTGAGCAGCAAATGGCCTGCGGCATCGGCATGTGCCATTGCTGCGTGCGTCCGTTCAATCGCGGCGACCGGCAGGTGCATCTCAGAGTGTGCCGCGAAGGCCCTGTCTTCGACATGATGGAGGCGATCGCATGGTAGATCTTTCGGTCGATATCGGCGGGCTCAAGCTCAAGAACCCGATCATGCCGGCATCCGGCACCTTCTCCGAAGATCTCGCGGAGGTGTTCGATCTGGACCGGCTTGGCGCGCATGTGACCAAGACAATCACCCGTGGCTGGCGCGACGGCAATCCGACGCCGCGCGTCTGCGAGGTGAACGGGTCGATGCTCAACTCCATCGGCATTCCGAGCAAGGGTGTTGGCGCGTTTCTTGAAAAGGTCGTGCCGTTTTACGCCCATTACGAGACGCCGCTGGTCGTCTCGATTTCCGGCAACACGGCCGATGAATTCGCCACCCTGTGTTCCGAGGTCAGCGTTCCCGGCGTCGCGGCCATCGAGGTCAACATCTCGTGCCCGAACATCGAGGAAGACGGCAAGGCCTTTGCCATTCGTCCGTCCTCCACGCATGACGTGATGCGCAAGCTGCGCGCGGCGACGGACCTGCCGCTCTGGGCGAAGCTCACGCCCAACACGGGCGAAACGTCCGAAGTGGCGCGCGCTGCGGAAGAGGGCGGCGCCGATGCGCTGGTGGTGGCCAACACCATCCTGTCCATGGCCATCGACATCAACACGCGGCGGCCCAAGCTCGGCAATCTCATGGGCGGTCTGTCCGGCCCGAGCCTGAAACCCATTGCGCTTCGCATGGCCTATCAGTGCGCCCGCGCGACCAATATCCCGGTCATCGGCTGTGGCGGTATCTCCACCATTGAAGACGTGATCGAATACCTGATCGCCGGCGCATCCGCCGTGCAGGTCGGCACCGCAACCTTCATTCATCCCACGGCCATGATCTCGCTGATCGACGGGCTGGAAGACTGGCTCGCAGGGCAGGGACTTTCCTCCGTGCGCGAACTGGTCGGGTCCGTGATCGACGGCGAACAGGACGAGGCCGTTGTCTTCATGGAAGCAGCGCCATGAACGCCCAGCCCGCCTCTTTCGCCCCCGGCCATGCGATCGCCCATGCGACCGACCGCGCGCTTGCAGAGCGTCTGTTCGGCGACATCGCGCACATGTCGCCCGATGTCGAAGGCGTCAGCCGTCCGGCCTTCTCCGAGATCGAGACCAGAACGCTCGAATATCTCGAGAATGTGGCGCGCGCCGAGGGGCTTGAGGTCTGGTACGACGCGGGCTGCAATGCCCGGTTCTCGCTGCCCGAAGACCGCGACGCGGAGCGTTTCGTCGTCGTCGGCTCGCATGTGGACAGCGTCCCCTTCGGCGGCAATTTCGACGGGCTGGCCGGCGTCGTCGCGGGTCTCGTCTGCCTAATCCGCGCCCGGCGCGAAGGCCGCCGCTTTGCAAAGCCGGTGCATGTGCTTGCCATGCGCGGCGAGGAAAGCGCCTGGTTTGGTCCGTGCTATATCGGCTCCAAGGCGCTGACCGGCACACTCGCAACGCCTGAAATCGAAGCCCGGCACAAGGGCGACGGCCGTACGCTGGAAGCGCATATGGCCGATATCGGCCTGCCGGTCGAAGACATTCGCGCGGGCAAGCCGCTGATGGATGTCAGCCGCATCGAGGCCTATCTCGAACTCCACATCGAGCAGGGGCCGCTGCTGATTGGCAAGAATATCCCCGCAGCCGCCGTTTCCGGCATTCGTGGCAATATCCGCTACCGCTCCATCACCTGCTACGGTGAGGCCGGTCATTCCGGCGCAGTGCCCAAGGCCTATCGGCGCGATCCCGTTCTCGCCATGGCGGATCTTCTGGTGCGGCTCGACGAGAGCTGGACGACGATCCTCAACAAGGGCGACGATCTGGTGCTGACGAGCGGCATCGTGGCGACCGATCCCGAAAAACACGCCATGTCGCGCATTCCCGACAGCGTGTCCTTCAGCCTCGACATGCGCAGCCAGAAGCCCGAAACGCTGGATGAGATGCGCAAGCTTCTGACGAGCGAAATGCGCGAGATCGAGCGCGACCGGCGGGTCCGCTTCGAGCTGGGCGAAGAGCTTCGTGTCGAACCGGCGCTGTGCGACAAGGGGCTCGTCGCAGGCCTTGAAGAGGCCATGCGCCAGGTCGGACAGGAGCCTTTCGTCATGCCGAGCGGCGGCGGGCACGACGCTGCCGTGTTCGCCGCCGCCGGCGTTCCTTCCGCCATGGTGTTCGTGCGCAACCGCAATGGTTCCCACAATCCCCAGGAAGCGATGGAGATCGAGGATTTCCTTGCCGGCGTGGATATTCTCTTTGCTTTCCTTGCGGGGGCGGAGTGACTGTGTGGTTTCTTATGGAAACGAATCCCTGCATTGCCGGGCTGGCTCAGGCAGGAGATAGCTGTTAGCGAAAAGGCCCGATCAACGAACAGGACCACGACATGTTCTCCAACACCTTCCCGGACCAGTCCGCCATTTCGCAGATGGTCGCCCGCATGCTTCTGGAGATCGAGGCGGTGCATTTTCGCGCCGAACAGCCGTTCACGTTCACGTCTGGTCTTGCAAGTCCGGTCTATATCGACTGCCGCAAGCTGATTTCCTATCCGCGCGTTCGCGCCGCAATCATGGATTTCGCGGCCTCGATCATCTTCCGCAATGTCGGCTTCGAGCAGTTCGACGCGATTGCGGGCGGCGAGACGGCCGGCATTCCCTTTGCCGCGTGGCTCTCCGAGCGGATGGGCCTTCCCATGCAGTATGTGCGCAAGAAGCCGAAAGGCTTTGGCCGCGATGCGCAGATCGAGGGCGCATTGAGCGAAGGCGCGCGTGTTCTTCTGGTCGAGGATCTGACCACCGACGGCGGCAGCAAGATCAAGTTTGCAGAAGCGGTCGCGCGCACCGGCGCCCGGGTCACCGACACATTCGCCGTTTTCTACTACGACATCTTCCCTGACACGCCGAAGCGGCTTGAAGCCGCCGGCATGCGGTTGCATCATCTCGCCACGTGGTGGGATGTGCTCGCCGTCTGCAAGGAAGAAAACCGTTTTTCGCCGGAAACGATCGCTGAGGTCGAGAGCTTCCTGAATGCGCCGACCGTATGGTCGGCGAACCACGGCGGCATTTCAGAACTGCCGCAGTAAATGCCAAAGGACTTGGATCATGTTTGATACGTTTTTGAAGGATCTGAACGAGCAGGGCGGAAGCGTTCGTGCCTATGAAGGCTGCGCGGTCAAGGCTCATCAGCGGATCACCAGCGAGCCGGAAAATGCGGCCGCCCTCCTGCTGATCGCCTATGCCGCCCAGCGCTTCGTCGAGGCCTATGACGACCAGCCGCTCACCATGACGGCTGCCGACGAGGAGCTTGAGCTGTTCTCCGAAATCGTGAACACGCTCGATGCAGCCTATAAGGACGGCTCTGACGATGAAAAGTTCGCAGCGCTGAACAAGGCCTCCGCGCGCCTCGCCGCAACGATCAAGAGCTAAGCGCACAGTCGTTCAAGTCCATGAATGCGATCCGCTCGCCGGTCCTCTCCGGCGAGTGTTTTCGTTGTGGGCGCCTGTAAAAGGCCCGAAAGCCTTCTCGCTCCTGGTGCGCGCTCGCATGCGGCCTCGCCGATCCCCTGTGATCGCGTACCCAACCATGGGCGAATAGACATTTCCTTTCCATGGCGCATGCGCTAGCTTCGCGCCGGAATTCGGATGGGAGCCGGTTTTGCATTTGTATTTAAGGTTCTGCGCCGGGCTGGACCGGCTGGCGACGGCTTTTTGCGTGCTTGCCTGCCTGGCCCTGACGGCAAGCGTGCTTGCCATCGTCGTGATGCGCTATGGTTTTGGCATTGGTTTCATCGAACTGCAGGACTTCGCTTCCTACGCCTTCGCCGTGCTTCTGATCTTCTCCGTGCCGGTTTGCCTGCGCCGGGGCGGCCATGTGCGCGTCGAGGTGCTTTCCGAGAACCTTTCAACCGCCTATGCGCGCATTGCAGATGCAGTGGCGGTGTTTCTGTTTCTCGTTCCGGTGTTCGGCCTCATCATCTGGGCCGACTGGGCGGATCTCGCCTATTCCTGGTCAATCCGCGAGGCGTCCGTGGAAACCGGCGGTCTGCCCGGCCTCTTCATCGTGAAGACGGCGCTGCCCCTGGGCGCTGCCATGATGATTCTGCAGGGCATCGCCATGGTGCTTGAGCCGCGCGCCGACCACACTGCCGACGGCGAGCCAAGCCTATGACCCTTTCGGAACTGTTTCTGTGCCTGATGCTGGTCGGGCTCTTCGCCGGTATTCTGAGCGGCATTCCCGCCATGCTGGCCATTGCCGGCGTGCCCTTCGTCGTTGCAGTCATCGCCAGCTTCTTTGGCGCGTTCGACCTGTCCTTCCTAGATTTTTTCCCCAGCCGTGTCTGGGGTGTGATGAGCAACACGCTTCTGATGGCCGTGCCGCTTTTCATTCTGATGGGCGTGGTGCTGGAGCGTTCGCAGCTCGCCGAACGCATGCTCGAGGTCCTGCGCGACATGCTCGGCGCATCGCCGCGCGGGCTTGCCCTTTCCGTTCTGCTTTTCAGCGCGCTGATCGCAGCCTCCACGGGCATTGTCGGCGCAACCGTGGTCATGCTCGGGCTTGTCAGCCTTCCCGCCATGCTTCAGGCCGGCGTTTCGCCGCGCGTGTCGAGCGGCATCATCTGCGCCAGCGGCACGCTCGGCCAGATCATCCCGCCCTCGATCCTGCTGGTTCTGCTCGGCGACCAGATCGGCAACACCTATCTGGAAGCGCAGCAGAAGGCGGGCAATTTCGCGCCTGACGCCGTGTCCGTCGGTGATCTCTTCGCCGGTGCGCTGGTGCCAGGCCTGCTGCTTGTCGGGCTTTACGGGCTCTACATTCTCTTCACGCTGCGCGGCGCGCAGAAAGCCGTTGCAAAGGATGAGCGCAAGCCGGTTCCGCTGAACCGCATTCTCGGCACCTTCCTGCCGCCGCTGCTTCTGATCGTTGCCGTTCTGGGCTCCATTCTCGGCGGTGTCGCCACCACCACGGAGGCAGCCGGGCTGGGGGCGATTGGCACGATCCTTCTTGCCGCCTTCACGCGCGGTGAAATCGGGCCGGCGGGGCGTCTGCTCATCATCGCCGCGGTTATCGCCGGCGGCGTGCTCGTCGTGTTGCGCGCGACCGGTCTTCTGCCGCCAGCGACCCTTGGCGCGCCGGCCGGCCTGCTCGGCCTTCTGGCCAGCGCGTTGATCGGCTTCGGCGTTCTCTTTGCCGGCTGGCGGCTTTTCAGAACCGATGTTCTCGTGCCCGCCGTCATCGATACGCTGCGCATCTCCGGCATGGTGTTCGGCATCGTCATCGCCGCTTCCATGCTGTCGCTGGTGTTCCGTGGTTTCGGTGGCGACGAGCTGGTGGCCGGCTTTCTGGAGCAGGTTCCGGGCGGCAAATGGGGCGCACTCGCCCTCGTCATGGTGGTCGTGTTCTTCCTTGGCTTCATTCTGGAAGCCGTGGAGATCATCTACATTGTCGTGCCGCTTTTGGGAGCGCCTATTCTGGCCACGGATTTCTCTCCGGTCTGGTTTGCGGTCCTGCTTGCAATGAACCTGCAGACCTCGTTCCTGACGCCGCCCTTTGGCTTCGCGCTATTCTATTATCGTTCCGTTGCGCCGCGCAGCATCACGACCATGGAGATCTACCGCTCGGTAATCCCGTTCGTGGCCATTCAGTTGATCGCTCTGGCGCTTCTCATCACGTTCCCGGCTGTGGTTACATGGCTGCCGGACATGCTCTTCAGATAGTCGTTGTTCAGGAGGAAACCCCGACATGAAACGCAGAACATTTCTCACAGCAGGCGCGGGCGCAACGGCCGCAGCACTCGCCACGCCAGCCATTGCGCAGGGCAAGATCGAGTGGAACCTGCCCACCAGCTTCCCCAAGAACGCACCGGGCGTTGGCACCAATGTCACCAACTTCGCCGAGAAGGTCGCCGCCATGTCCGATGGCCGGCTGAGCTTCAAGGTTTTCGGCGGCGGCGAGCTCGTTCCGCCCTTCGGCGTCGAGGATGCCGTGCAGCAGGGCAAGGCCCCGGTCGGCCATAACCCGCCTTACTATGCAGCCGGCAAAAACCCGGCCCTGCACTGGTTCACCGCCGTGCCGTTCGGCATGACGGCTGCCGAGCATTACGCATGGCTGCGCTATGGCGGCGGTCAGGAGATCTGGGACGACATCTACGCCCAGCGCAATCTGAAGCCGCTCTATTCCGGCAATTCCAACACGCAGAGCGCCGGCTGGTTCAAGTCCGAGATCAATTCGCTGGACGACCTCAAGGGCCTCAACATGCGCATTGCCGGCCTCGGCGGCGAGATGTATCGCAAGCTTGGCGTCAACGCGGTTCTGATGCCCCCGCCGGAAATCTTCCAGGCGCTTCAGTCCGGTGCGCTCGATGCGGCCGAGTGGGTCGGTCCGTTCCTCGATCAGGCTTTCGGCCTGCAGAAGATCACCAAGAACTGCTACCTGCCGGCTTACAACGAACCGAGTGCAGCGCTCGCCATCGTCTTCAACAAGGATGCCTGGGCCGAGCTTTCGCCCGATCTGCAGGCAATCTGCGAGGCTGCGGCCCTTGCCGCCAGCCAGGAAGCGCTTGCCCAGTTCGATTATCACAATGCGCGCGCCATGGCGTCGCTGGAGGCCGATGGCGTCATCTTCCGCGATGTGCCGGACGATGTGGCCGAAGGCCTCAAGGGTGCATGGGAAGAAGTGCGCGAAGAGCTGACGGCGCAGAGCGAAGACGTTGCCCGCGTGCGCGAGAGCTATGACGGCTTCCTGGCCGAGAGCGTGAAATACGCCAACGCCATGAACATGCCGCTTCTCCAGCGTCGCTGATAATCCGCGCACGTTAAAAGACGCGCCGCGCTTCCCCGGGAACCATCCCATGGGAGGCGCGGCGTTTTTCGTTCAGACCAGGAGGGGCGTGACGGTCTCTATCGCGTTCTGCCGCAATGTCTGCGAAGGCAGTTCGCCGAAGAGGGCGGCATAATCACGCGCAAAGCGCCCGCCATCATAGAAGCCGAGTTCGTGCGAAATCCGCGTCACGTTGTTTGTGAAGGCATCGGCAAAGAGAAGCATACGACGCGCCTCGTGCAACCGGCGGCGGCGGAGCAGGGCGTGGACGGTGCAGTCGAATTTCGCCCGTACCGCGCGCTCCAGCGTGCGTTCGTGAATGCCGGCCATCCTGCAAAGTCCGGCAACCGTCAGGCGCGGTTCGTCTGAGGCTTCAAGAAAATCATACATGCGGGCAATGGCCGAATTTCCGCGCCGGTCCGGCCGGGCCTGTTCCTGCCGGCAGGCCTCGAGAACGAGCGGCTTGATCGCACCGACCAAATCGGCACGCAGCATGTCGCCGAACGCTCTGTCTGGTTCTCCTTCGCCCGTGTGCAGCGCATCAAGACAGACCCGCCGCAGGGCGCCGGCCTGCCGGTCCGTCAGGTGAATGGGGCGACCGTTCTTGCAGGCGTCGAAATGATCCCAGAGATCGGCGAATTCCGGCGCATAGCGTTCATCCGTACCAATCAGGATGACGATCTGGTCGTGGCCGGCAGCCGTGGTGCTGTCCAGCTCTCGATAGAAGCTGTGGTGAAGGTTGTGTTTGCACAGCGTTCGCCCCCAGAAGGCCGACTTGTCGCACAGACCCGCAAGCGGCAGGGCGAGCGCAAGAGCGTCGGGCGGTGTCGTGCCGCGCAGCCGCATATCCGTATGGTACTGATCCCGGTAGATGGCGATGCCGTCGAGCTTCAGAAACGCGATGTCGCAGCCGAACGGGCCGGCCTCCAGCGGCTCGACGGTCAGGTTCCACGGGCGGATTGCCGCCTCGTAGAGGCTGGGTTCCTCCGTGGAGAAAAAGCCGGTTCCTGCGCGCTCGCTCACAAAGTTTTCCTCCCCGAAAACTTGTCGGAAATTACGTAGCAGGCTGGCTAAGTTTCGAAATACTCAAACGCCATGGCTGAACGGTTTCCGCGCCCCGTGCCCGTGAGTGGTTTTGCACAAGACCTCTCATGGTAGCGCCGAGCGCGGTCTTCGTACAGGCATTTGGACTGCGGCAACCGCCAGCGGTTCCTGTTTGGGGAGAAGAAGCATGCAAAAGACATCCGCAAAGCCGGTCGTGCGCCGGCTTGAAACGACACATCTCAAACCACATCGAAACAAGACATTGTCCCTGCTTGCCGGCGCTGCCTGTGCGCTCTTTCTGGCGCAGGCGGGCGATGTTCGACTGGTATCCGATGCGATGGCGGACGAGGCCGAAGTCGAGCGCCTGATGGCAGGCTATGAGGCTTTCAAGCCCAATCTCGCGCCCATTGTGCTCGATCGCGGCGACAATCTCGCCTTCACGGAAGCCTCGGACACGATCCATCCCGAACAGACCGCGTTTGCCCGGCAGATGCAGCGCGGCATCTATATGCCGGTCAAGGACAAGGTCTATGTGGCGGTTGGCTACGGCATCACCAGCACCACGATGGTGGTTGGCGATGACGGCGTCATCATCATCGATCCGGGCGAGAATGACGATTTCGGCGCGCTGGTCATGGAGGAGTTCCGCAGCTTAACCGACAAACCCATCAAGGCCATCGTCTACACGCACCGCCACCCAGATCACCCGTTCGGCTCCAAGGGTCTCGGCGTGACCGAAGAGGACGTGAAGTCTGGCAAGGTGAAGATCTACGCCCATGACAGCTTCATGGAATATCTGGTCAATGACGCAAGCGTGGTCGGTCCGATCCTGTCGATCCGCACCGCGCTCGCCAGCACGCTGCTCGATGTCGGCCCGGAAGGCCGTGTGCATCAGGCGCTTGGGCCCACATTCGATTCCGGCCCGGTGTCACTTTTACAGCCGACGGACACGTTTGACGAAATGCTGGACGTGACAATCGCCGGTGTGCGGATGGTCATGTTCCACGCCTATGGCGATGCCGAGGATGAAATCGGCGTCTGGTTCCCGGAGATGAAACACCTGCACGGATCGGAAACGCTCCAGGGCGAGTCCTTCCCCAACATCTACACGCTGCGCGGCACCAAGTTCCGCGATCCCGTGGAGTGGTATACGGGCGTCGACCGGCTGCTCGAGTATGCGCGTGAGGCAGACAGCTATTCCGGCTCCCACATGCGTCCGTGGGTCGGTAACGAGTTCATTGTCGAGCGCATCACCAATTATCGCGACGCGATCCAGTATGTGCACGACCAGACCGTGCGTCTCATGAACATGGGCTACACGCGGGAGGAACTGGCAGACACGATCCGCCTGCCGGAGCATCTGGCCAATGATCCGTGGCTTGGAGAGTATTACGGCACTGTCGCACACAGCACGCGCAACATCTATGGCGGCTATCTCGGCTGGTATCAGGCAGATCCGACCGAACTCGCCACGCCGGGCTTCGAAAAGAAGGCCGCGCTTTATGTCGAGGCGCTTGGCGGCCGTGACGCGATCATGGAGAAGGCCCGCAAGGCGCTCGATGAAGGCGAATATGGCTGGTCGATGGAGCTTCTGACCCATGCCGTCCGCGTTGATGGCGAGGACATGGAAGCCCGTGCAATGAAAGCCGAGGCGATGCGTGAATGGGCCTATCAGCAGCCCAATATCTACTGGCGCGGCCTTGCGCTTGGCGGTGCTCTGGAACTGGAGGACAAGCTCGACTATTCGCGCATCTGGAACTTCGCCGCTCCCGACATCATCAAGGCGCTTTCGCCCGACGCCATCATCGAGTCCGTTCGGGTGCGGCTCGATCCCGAAAAGGCGGCGGACGCGCACATGACCATCGGGTTCCGGTTCACGGATATCCAGGACGACAGCGCGCTTGAAATCCGCAGGGGCGTGGCGGTCTTCCATCCTAAAAGCCCGGAGAAAACCGACGCCACCATCGTCGCGACCAAGGCGCTTCTGGATGACATTCTTCTGGAGCAGACCACGCTTGCCGATGCACTGGCCGAAGGCTCGCTGACCATTGAGGGCGACGAGAAGGCCATCGAGCGCTTCTTCGGCTATCTCGATCCGCCGAGCGCCGATCCGATCAAGCTCGTCGTGCGCTGATTCAGACTGATCGACGCTATGCAGCCGCAGACCGCCAATCCGGTCTGCGGCTGTTTTCGTTTGGGCATGCTGTTTGTCGCCTGCACCTTATCCACGGTCAAAACACGCAAAAGCCGATGCTTTCCAGTCACTTGCCGGCCCTCTTCTTTGCCGGCTTGACGCCGCCGCCAATAGTCTCTACCAAATAACTGTTCTAAATAAAGAACTAGTTCAGCATACTGAACTAGCGGAGGCCGAGGAGGAGGCAGCCAGGTGAGTGGTCGCGGCGCTGAGCGCATTTTGCTTTTGTTGGAATGGATGGCCCGTCAGGAAGGCGCGGTCTCGTTCTCCGACGCCGTCGCTGCACTGGAGCTTCCCAAGAGCAGCGCGCTCGGCCTTTTGCGCATGCTGGTCGATCTTGGCTATGCCGCCCGCGAGGATGACGGCCGCTATCGTCTTTGCCGTCTTCCCGGCGAGCCGGATGACGCGCATCAGGCATGGGGCACACTTGCGCGCCTCACCGATGCGGTTCTGCACACGGCAGTGCGCGAGGCGGGCGAATCCGGCTTTCTCGCCGTGCTCGATGAAGACGACCGCGTTCGTTACATCTCCAAGCTCATGCCCGAGCGCGAGATCAGATATGACCGCGACATCACCGTGTCGCGCAGGGCGCATCAGGTCACGAGCGGCATCGTGCTTCTGACCGGCCTTTCCGCCGACCGGCTTGCCGCGTATGCCGCGCGTGCGGCTGAAGAAGCCGGCAATCCGGATCTGCGCGAAGCCATTCTCTCAAAAGTGGAAGACGCGCGCGCGGCCGGCCATGCAGTCAATCTGCGTGGCGTGGTCGAGGGTGCTGCGGGCGTTGCAGCTCCCGTTCTCGATGCAGACGGATGTGTGCGCGCCGCACTCAACATTGCCGGCCCCGCCGACCGCATGGCCGCAAACATCGATCAGGTCATTGCCGTGACCTGCGAAAGCGCAGCGCAGGCCACCGCCGCGCTGACCGCCTTTCGCCACAGGCTGCCGGCCCGGTAGCCACCCGATCCGCACGCAATGCGGTTCCAACATCACTCAACCAGACGATCATCAGGAGGAAACGACGTGAAACATATGCTTAAATCCATGGGTATGGCTGCCGCCGTGCTCGCTGCAGCACAGGCCGCTCCGGCCAGCGCGCAGGAATTCCCCGAGCGCGGAATCGAGTTCGTCGCCGGTTATGGTCCGGGCGGCGGTCACGACACCATGCTGCGCTCCATGGCCAAGATCATGCAGGAAGAGGGCATCATCGAGACGCCGATCAACGTGATCAACAAGCCGGGCGGCAGCTCCGCCGTGGCCATGGGCTACCTGAACTCGCGCGCCGGTGACGGTCACTACCTCATGTCGGTGACCTCCTCGCACATCACCACGCCGCTCACCTCCAACATCGGCCTCGACTTTTCCGATTTCACGCCGATTGCGCGTCTGGGCATCGACCCCGAGCTGCTCGTCGTCAACGCGGCGGGCCCCTACAAGTCCATCGACGACCTGCTCAAGGCCGACAAGGTTCTGAACGTTGGCGGCACGGCCACGGGAAGCATCGAGCACATCGTCGCCATCCAGTTCCAGAAGCAGACCGGCAAGAAGGTCAACTTCGTGCCGTTCCAGGGCGATGGCGATGTGGTTGCAGCACTGCTGAGCAACCAGCTCGACTTCATCGTCACCAATCCGGGCACGGCCCGCGACTTCATCGAGGCAGGCAAGTTCAACGCGCTGGCCATCAGCACGGAAGAGCGCATCGACGCGCTTCCCGATGTTCCGACCTTCAAAGAGCAGGACATCGACATCACGCTCAGCCTCTATCGCGGCGTCACCGCTCCGGCTGACATCAGCGATGAAGCAAAGGCCTATCTCATCGAGAAGATGACCGAGCTGAACGAGAGCGCTGCCTGGAAGTCCGGCTATCTCGACCCGAACTCCGTGGTTGAGGGTTTCATCACCGGTGATGAATTCGAGGCCTATCTCGAAGAGACCCAGGGCGTCTATCGCGAGACGCTCACCGAGCTCGGCATCATTAAATAAGTGACTGGAGAGGGCTCATGAAACTGTCGGAAATCGTCCTGCTTGCGGGTCTCGCCGTCTTTTCGGGAGTCCTCCTCATAAGCAGTCTGGATATGCCTTACGGCTCGGAGCAGAGCTTCGGGCCGGGGTATATCCCGCTCAACATCGCACTTGTCGTTCTGGGTCTGATCGGCATCCTCGCCGTCAAGGCTTTCATGGCCGGGCGCAAGCCCGGCGCGGACGGCAGCGCCGTCATCGAAGATCTTTCTTCGGCGCTCCCGGTGGCCGCCGTTTTCGTTCTTCTGGCGGGCGCGATCTACGCCATGAGCTGGGGCAGCATTCTTGCGCCGCTTGGCGTGCTGATGATCATCCTGTCGTGGCGCTTCAACGGGCATGGCTTCGTAAAGTCCTGTCTGGTCAGCGCCGCCATTCTGGCCGTCATCTACACGATCTTCAGCCTCTGGCTGAAAATCCCGCTTCAATAGTCTTCCTGAAAGTCGCTCTCCAATGGACGCACTCACTCAACTCGCGGGCGGTTTTTCGGAAGTTCTGACCGTCTACAACATTCTGCTGATTTTCCTTGCCGGCATGATCGGCACGGTGGTCGGCGCGCTGCCGGGGCTGGGGCCGTCGGCAGGCATCGCGCTCATGCTGCCGCTGACCTTCGGCATGCCGCACGCTTCGGGCCTGTGCCTGCTCACCGGCGTCTACATGGGCACCATGTATGGCGGCCGCATCACGTCGATCCTCATCAACACGCCGGGCGACGCCCCCGCCATCATCACCGCCATGGAAGGCTATCCGATGATGCTGCGCGGGCAGGGCGGTCTGGCGCTCGGCCTTTCGGCGTTCTCGTCCTTCATCGGCGGTTTCTTCGGCCTGGCCGTTCTGATCTTCTTCGCGCCGGTGGTCTCGTCCTACGCGATCTATCTCGGCGCACCGGAATATTTCCTGCTCATGCTGCTGGGGCTCAGTACGATCATTCTGCTGGCCGGCGACAACATGGTGAAAGCCCTGCTGATGGCCTGTGTCGGCGTTCTGGTCTCCACCTTCGGCAGTGACTACATTTCCGGCCATATCCGCTTCGCCTTCACGCCGGAGCTGATCGAGGGCATCGACTTCGTCGCCATCATCATCGGCCTCTACGGCCTTGGCGAAGTCTTCTACAATCTCGAAAAGCGCGTGCGCATCGATCTCGGCAAGCCGAGCTTCAACATCCGCGAATACATCCCGCCGGCATCCGCCATCAAGGAGAGCGGCGGCGCAACCGTGCGCGGCTCGATCCTCGGCACCGTCATCGGCATCCTGCCGGGCGCCGGCGCAACTGTCGCGACCTTCCTCGAATATGCCCTGGAGCGGCGCATTTCGCGCAAGCCGGAAGAGTTCGGCAAGGGCGCAATTGCAGGTCTCGCCGGACCGGAAGCCTCCAACAATGCTTCGGTTCCCGGTTCGCTGATCCCGCTTATCACGCTCGGCATTCCCGGCTCCGGCGGCACGGCCATCATGCTTGGCGCGCTCATCATGTTCGGCATGCAGCCCGGCCCGCTTCTCATGATCAAGTCGGGAGACGTGGTCTGGGCGATGATCGCAGGTCTTGTGCTGGCGAACATCTTCCTGCTCTTCTCGAATGTGCTGTTGATTCCCGTCTTCGTGAATCTTCTGCGTTCCGTGCAGGGGCATCTGGCAAGCGTCGTCATCGCCCTTTGTGTCGTGGGTGCGTTCTCGCTTGCCTACAGCACGTTCAACATATGGGTCGCGCTGGTGTTCGGCGTGCTCGGATATCTGATGAAAAAGGCGGATTATCCCACCGGCCCGTTCATTCTGGCGGTTGTCCTTGCTCCGCTCGCGGAAAACTATTTCCGCCAGTCGATCATGCTGGGGCAAGGTGACTGGGCGATCTTCATCGACCGGCCCATCTCGCTCGGAATCATCATTGCCATGGTCGTCCTTGGCGGACTGGGCATGGCGACGAAACGCTTCATGAAGCGCCGCGAACCTGCGGCGCGCGCCTGAGACTACAAGAAGGAAGACTATGGCCGACCGTGCCTGGAAACCCGTCGATTTCACGCCCGATGCAAAAGGTCCGCTGAGCGGGATCGTTGTGCTTGACCTGTCGCGTCTCGTGGCGGGCAACATGACCTCGCTTCAGATGGCCGATTTCGGGGCCGAGGTCATCAAGGTGGAACCGCTTCCCGCAGGCGATCCCCTGCGGGCGTGGAAGCAGGGCGGCCATGCCACTTTCTGGAAGGTCTATGGCCGCAACAAGAAGAGCATCGCGCTTGATTTTCGCAAGGAAGGCGCGCTGGATCTTCTGCGCCGGCTCATCGCCCGCGCCGACGTGATGATCGAGAGCTTCCGGCCGGGCACGCTGGAAAAGATGGGGCTCGGGCCGGATGTGCTCAAGCGCGAGTTCCCGGGACTGGTTCTGCTCAGGGTTTCCGGTTTTGGCCAGAGCGGCCCCTACAGCCCGCGTCCCGGTTTCGGAACGCTGGTCGAGGGCATGTCCGGCTTTGCACACCGCAATGGCGAGGAAGGGGGCGATCCGCTGCTGCCGCCGCTGGCCCTCGCAGACATGATTTCCGGCCTCTACGGGGCCAATGCCGTGATGATGGCGCTGCGCGCGCGTGACCGCGACGGGCATGGTCAGGTGATCGACCTGTCGCTGCTTGATGCGATGGTTTCCGTGCTTGGGCCGGAGCCGCTCGACTACCAGATCACCGGCAAGCCCAAACAGCGTGTCGGCAATGGGTCCAACACGTCGAGCCCGCGCAATGTCTACAAGACGAGCGACGGGCACTTCATCGCCATTTCCGCGTCCATTCAAAAAACCGCCGAGCGCCTGTTCCGCAGCATCGGGCGCGAAGACATGATCACCGACCCGCGCTACGCCACCAACGAGCAGCGGGTTTCGCGCCGGCATGAGGTCGACGCAATTGTCGGTGGGTGGATCGGGGCGCGCAGCCGCGCCGAGGTTCTGGAGATTTTCGAGAAGGACGGCATCACCGCCGCGCCGCTTTACGACGTGGCGGACATCTGCGCCGACCGTCATTTCATCGAGCGCGGCATCTATGTCGCTGCACCGGATGAAGAGCACGGAAGCGTGCCCATGCATGCGCCCACGCCGCGCCTTTCCGAAACGCCGGGCACCCTGCGCGGTCCGGCCCCTGCGCTGGGCGCACATTCGCGCGAAATCCTGCGGGCGGCCGCGTTCTCCGATGCCGAAGTCGATGGCTTCGTCACCGCCGGCGTCATCAACGACGGAGCAGATGCATGAGGCAGACAGCAAACCAGCCACGCTGGCGCTCGCTTCTCTATGTGCCGGGCAACAATGAGCGTTTCATCGGCAAGGCCCAGACCCGTGGAGCCGATGCGGTTGTGCTCGATCTGGAAGACAGCGTCCCCGATCACGAAAAGGCAGCCGCCCGCACGATGACAGCGGCGGCGCTGCCGACCCTCGCCGCAGGGCCATCGGATCTGCTGGTGCGCATCAATGGCGGCATGCGGCTTGCCGTGCCGGATCTTGAAGCTGTGGTTCAGCCCGGTCTGCGCGGCATCTTCGTGCCCAAATGCGAAGCTGCGGAAAAACTGCGCCTCATCTCCGAGATGCTTTTTGACCTTGAGGCCGAACGTGGCCTGCCGGCCGGCGAAATCGCTCTGGTGGCGATGATCGAGACCCCGCGCGGTCTTGAAAACGTGCATGACATTGCGCGGGCCGATCCACGCCTTTGCGGCATGATCCTCGGCAGTGAGGACTTCGCCACAGCCACCGGCATGCAGCCGACGCCAGAGGCGCTGCTCGCGCCGCGCCAGCAGATCGTCTTTGCCGCGCATGCAGCCGGCATCGCGCCTCTGGGGCTTCTGGACAGTGTCGCCAATTATGGTGATGCGGAGCATCTTTCCGCAGTGGCTCGCCGGGCGCGGGCCTTCGGCTTTCGCGGCGCAACCTGCGTGCATCCGGCAGCCGTCGCGCCTCTCAACGCGGCATTCCTGCCGTCGGATGAGGAAACAGATTGGGCAAAGCGCGTCGTCGCGGCGATGGAAGAGGCCCACGCACAGGGCAGGGGAGCCGCCACGCTCGACGGGCGCATGATCGACAAGCCGATGTTGGATCGCGCGCGGGACATTCTGGCGTCTCGGCCCGGGCATTGAGCCAGTTGCGGCGTCCTGCATGGACGCCGCATTCGCCGCAGTGACACGGCGACGGAAATGTGTCACGACGCTTTCATGAAGTTCATGCGCGACATGTTGAAGGATCGTCTCGCGGCGGGTCTCATGGCCGGCCTCCTGGCCTATTTCCTTCTCATGCAGGGCTTTGCAGCGGCCTTTGCGCAGGGAAACATGGCGGGTGCGGATGGCATTCCCGGCTTCGTCATCTGTAATCCGAGCGGCATCGGGCCGGAAACGGGCAATGGCCCTGCACCCGCCCGCAGTCCGCATGATTGCTGCACAACCCTCTGCCAGGCCGGCTGTGCGGTTTCACCCGCATTGCCCGGCGACCATGCCGGGCTCGACTGCGCCTTACGCGCGCCGCTTGCAGCGGCAACACTGCCCGCGCCTCCGGTCTTCCACCCCGTCACGCTCGGTTTTCTGGCCGACGCACGCGGCCCTCCATCCTTCTCCATCTGACGCAACAAACCCTTTTCACGGCTGCGCATTCATGCGCCCGTATCTGCGCTTATGGAGATAAGACATGCGCTTTTTCACCCGCACTTTCACGGCAGCAATGCTGTTCATCGCCGCTCCCGCATTCGCCGGCGACTACACGCTTGGCAATCTTGACATCGACCAGCCATGGACCCGCGCCACGCCGCCCGGCGCAAAGGCTGCGGGCGGCTTTGTCACCATCGCAAATGGCGGTGAGGAAGACGACCGGCTGGTCAGCGCCGAGGCCGCCTTTGCAGGCCGCGTGGAGCTGCACACGATGGACATGACCAACGGCGTCATGAAGATGCGTCATCTGCCCGAAGGCATTCCGGTTCCGGCCGGCGAGACGGTCAATCTCGCGCCCGGCGGTCTGCATGTCATGTTTATGGAGCTCAAGGAGCCCATCGCCGAAGGCGCGCCCGTTCCGGTGACGCTGACCTTCGAGAAGGCCGGCACGATCGAAGTTGAAATGTCGGTTGCAAAGCCCGGCGCACCGGCTCCAAACATGCACAAAAACATGCACGGCAACGGCAAGAGCTGATGTCCCGTCGTTCGTTATCGATCCTGGCCGGCGCGGTTTTCGCGCTGGTCCTTGCCATCGTCGCAATGGTGACGATGAACATCTCTCCCACCGGCCGGTCCGGTGGGGGAATGGGCACCGCCGATATCGGCGGCCCCTTCACGCTGACCGCAGAGGATGGAACCACCGTCACCGAGGCCGATTTTCTCGGCAAACCGACGGCAATCTTCTTCGGTTTCACCTTTTGCCCGGATGTGTGCCCGACCACGCTCTATGAATTATCGGGCCTCATCGATGATCTCGGTGCGGATGCGGACAGGCTCAACTTCGCCTTCGTATCCGTTGACTGGGAGCGCGACGGGCCGGAGCAGCTGGCGCTCTACACGTCCAGTTTCGATGATCGCATTCAGGGACTGGCAGGCACCGAAGAGCAGATCGAAGCCATCACAAAGGCCTATCGCGTCTATTACCGCAAAGTGCCCACGGATGATGGCGACTACACCATCGATCACACGGCTTCGGTCTATCTGATGAATGGGGAGGGTGGTTTCGTCGGCACGCTGTCTTACGGCGAGGCGCACGATTCCATGCTGGAGAAGCTCAGGCGGCTGGCTGCCAAGGGCTGACGGGAGGAAATCATGACACATGTCGATACGCCGGCGCTTGAGGAAGCTCCGGCGCGTACTGTCGTGGACAGAACGCTTTCACGCAAATTCTACATGGCAGCGTGGCGCTGGCACTTTTATGCCGGCCTCTATGTCGCGCCGTTTCTGGCGATGCTCGCGGTGACCGGCCTGATCATGCTCTGGGTCAGCGCACTCGACGGGCGTGACGGCGAAAAGATCACGGTCACGCCGCAGGGCGAAGAGACGTCAATTCTTGAGCAGGCTTCGGCGGCGCAGACGGCGCTGCATGAGGGGCATGTGGTCGAATATATCGCTCCGACCGCGCCAGACCGTGCTGCCGTGTTCCGCGTAGACAGCGGTGGCGAGGCAAAGCTGGTCGCCGTCGACCCTTACACCGCAGAGGTGCTGGACATCTGGAGCCGCCAGGCCGGCTGGTATGACTTCGCCTCGGACATTCACGGCACGCTGCTGATCGGCGATCTGGGCGACCGGTTGATCGAGATCGCGGCCGGTTTCGGCATCGTGCTCATCATCACCGGCGCGTATCTGTGGTGGCCGCGTGACGGGCAGGGCGCAGGACGCGCCTTCCGGCCCGACCTCAATGCGCGCGGCCGCTCCTTCTGGAAGAGCCTGCACAAGACCACCGGGTTATATGCTGCAGCGCTTCTCCTCGCCTTCCTCCTGAGCGGCCTTTCATGGGCCGGCATCTGGGGCGAGAAATTCGTGCAGGCATGGAGCACGTTTCCGGCGGAGAAGTGGGACAATTTGCCCCTGTCTGACCAGACGCATGCATCCCTGAATCACGGTGCGACCAAGGATGTGCCCTGGGCGCTGGAGCAGACGCCACTCCCTGCCTCTGGTTCCGATGCTGGTGTGGCCGGCGTGCCGGGTGCGTCTCCCTACAATCTGGACCAGATCGTCGCCTTCGGGCGGAGCCTTGGCTATGAGGGCCGGTTCCGCGTCGCCACGCCGCGCGGCGACACTGGCGTGTGGACGCTCGCGCAGGATTCCATGAGCAATGATTCCACCGATCCGACCTCCGACCGAACGGTGCATGTCGACCAGTATACGGGCAATGTTCTGGCCGATGTTCGTTTTGCCGACTATTCACCTGGCGGCAAGGCGATGGCGGTTGGCATCGCCTTTCACGAAGGCGACATGGGCATCTGGAATCTGGCGCTGAACACGGCGTTCTGTCTGGCGGTCCTCTTCCTGTCGGCCAGCGGCATTGTCATGTGGTGGATGCGCCGTCCACCGCACGCGCTGCGTCTGGCCGCACCGCCCATGCCGGCAGACATGCCGCTGTGGAAGGGCGCGGTGGCGCTGATGCTTCTGGTGTCGCTTCTCTTCCCATTGGTGGGCGTCACCCTGCTGGTTCTGCTCGCTCTGGACGTGCTTGTGATCCAGCGCATTAAGCCGCTTGCACGCCTTCTTGGCTAAGGGCCTGCTTGAAAGTGGTATCGCCGGGCGGCGCTTTCCGATTGAGCGTCGCCCGCTCTCGTCCTATGATCGCCGCGAATGGAGAGTGCGATGCATAGCGAAAAGCCCCCGAGAGTTTCGTCTCTGATCAACAAGGTTCTGGCCAACGCGCCACAGCCGAACGATATCCGCCTTCTGGCGCAGCGTCTGCATGACCACGCGCTTGAGCCGCGTTCGACGCCGGAGGAGACGCAGGCGCTCGTGACGGATCTGGGTTACAAGAACATCGCGGCCTTTTGCGAGGCCGCCGGCCTTCCGAGCCATCTCGCAGACCGTTGGGAGCGCTTTGGCATTTCCGGCGAAATGCGGCAGGTGCTTCTGCTTCTCGCGGCCCAGCGCCGCGCCATGCTCGAGGCCGTGCGCGAGTTCGAGACCATCACGCATGTGGGTCTCGATGACTTCATGCGCGAGCGCGGTCTGATCTGACCGGGTGAGGGGCCGCTCAGAGCCCCTCTTCGTCTGCTTTTTCCAGCAACATCCGCGCTGTGGCGGCATCCGTAACGAGTGCCGCTGCAGACACTGTGCGCAGCGCCGCCAGAATGGCCGTGACCTTCTGCTCGCCACCGGCGGCCAGAATCACGTGCGGAATGCGCGCCACCACATCGAGATCGATGGCCATGATGCGCTGGTTCACCTCATGGTCGACCAGCTGGCCTGCCGCATTCACAAAATAGCAGAGAATGTTGGCCACCGCGCCCTTGTCGCGCAGTGGATCGATCAGCTTCTTCGGAACGATGCCATGGCGGAAGATCGTCGCGTCGGGTGAAACCGCGCCAACCGTCAAAAGCGCGATGTCCGCCTTGGCGGCGCGCTCGCGCACATCGCGCAGTGAGGGCTGTTCCCAAAGGCGCTCACGCAGTTCGGGGTCGTCCACCACCACCGGCGCGCTGATCTGATAGCTGTCCACCTTCAACCGTTCCGCCACCTTGGTGGCCACGATGGACGGATTGATCCATTGCGAATGCGGAAGGCTGCCCACAAGCCCGATGACGGTCGAGCCGGAAAGATCGCGCTGCGCCATGAAACTCAGGCTGGAATGCAGTGTCGCGCCGCCGCCGATCGCCAGTGTCATGCCGGGTTGCATCTGCTCTTCGAGATAGCGCGCCACCGCATGTCCGATCGAGCGTTCCAGATTGTCGGCTTCCTGCGGGGCGGGCACCACGATGGCGCTTTTCAGGCCCCAGCGCTTTTCCAGCTGCCGCTCCAGCGCCACCTGTTCGGCGGTGTCGGCATTGATGGTGGTCACCACCATGTGGTTCTCGGCGCTGGCGGCCAGCGCGCGCATCACCTTCATGCGGCTGACATTCAGCAGGCTGGCAATCTTCTCCTGTGTCAGGCCCTCCACATGGTAGAGCCAGGCCATTTTCACATTGATGTCTGCGGAAGACAGCGTCGGCTCATCAGCCGGCTTCTTTTTCCTTTTGCGCGCCACGGCGGTGATTCCCTCTCTCATCGCGTCAAGGTTTTAGCACAATGTTCGGCACGTCGCGGCGGCGTTGCCGGGCGAAAGGCGCGAAATTTTATTGCGTTCTTTTGTTATTGACGACAAACATATGTTCATATTCAATGATGAGGCGCTTTTGTTACAAGCCTGTCATATTGCGCATGCAGGGGAGGAGCTCCGGCGTTAAATGTCCGGAGAAGCAAACAGAGGAGTAACCCCATGGTACGCCAGTCCACCATTCGCTCGGTTGCGTTTGCAGCCGCATTGCTCACGTCCACCGCGGCTTTTGCCGAGAACCTGGTGCTCTACACGTCGCAGCCCGACGCTGACGCCGCCGAGACCGTTGACGCCTTCAAGGCGGCTAACCCGGGCATCGAAGTCGAGATCTTCCGTTCCGGCACCAGCGACCTGATGACCAAACTTGCAGCCGAGTTCGCTGCCGGTAGCCCGCAGCCCGACGTTCTCCTCATCGCTGACGCCGTGAGCATGGAAATTCTCAAGAAGGACGGCCACCTGATGGCTTATCCCGAAGCCAATGTGGAAGGCTTCGAGGAAGCGGCCTACGACGCCGACAAGACCTATTTCGGCTCCAAGCTTATCACCACCGGCATCGCCTACAACACGGCCGCTGCCGAAAAGCCGGAGCATTGGTCCGACCTGACGGGCGAGGCCTACAAGGACCTCACCATCATGCCGAGCCCCCTTTATTCGGGTGCAGCAGCCTATCTCCTGTCCGCGTTCGCAAACCGTGACGACCTCGGCTGGGACTATTTCGAGAAGCTGAAGGAAAACGGCCACGTTGCCGTGCGCGGCAATGGCGCTGTTCTGAAGTCCGTCGCAAGCGGTGAGAAGGCCTATGGCATGCTCGTCGACTTCATGGCCATGAACGCCAAGAAAGACGGCTCGCCCATCGAGTTCGTGTTCCCCGAGGAAGGCGTCACCGCCGTCACCGAGCCGGTCGCCATCATGTCGACCGCGAAGAACACTGACGCAGCCAAGAAGTTCGTCGACTTCATTCTCTCCGACGACGGCCAGAAGCTGGCTCTTACGCAGGGCTACCTGCCGGCCAAGCCTTCGGTCGGTTCCCCGGACTGGCTGCCGGAAGGCACCGAGATCAGCATCATGAAAGTTGATGTGAAGAAGGTTGTTGACGAGATCGCCGGCAACAAGGAGAAATTCTCCTCCATGTTCGGCGGCTAAGGACACATCTGAATGACCGCTATTCGCAAGGAACGTCAGGGCCAGGAGATGGCCCTGACAGCGGGGATCGTCGCGCTTATCGTCATCTTTTCGCTGCTGCCAATGGCGCGGCTTTTGCAGGAAGTCATCCTGCCTGGCGGTCAGTTCTCGCTTGATATCATTCGCAACGGCCTGATTGATGAAACGACCTGGCGCGCCACCTGGAACACGCTGGTGGTGGGCCTTGGCGGAACGCTGTTCGCGCTGGTTCTGGGCGTGGCCGTCGCCATTCTCGTTTCACTGTCGGATGTGCGTCAGCGTCAGGCTTTCGTCCTGTGCTTCGTCACGCCGCTCATGATTGCGCCGCAGGTGACCGCGCTTGCCTGGCTTCAGCTTTTCGGCCCCTCCAGCCCGCTCCTGAACATGCTGGGCATGGCTCCGCCGCTCGGCACGCGCAATCCGCTTTATTCGCCCGAAGGCATCGTCTTCCTGCTCGGCATCCAGTACGCGCCGCTCGTCTTCCTGATCGTGCGCGCCGGCATGCGCAAGCTGCCGCGTGAACTGGTCGAGGCCGCGCAGTCCAGCGGCGCCGGCTGGGTACGGGTGCTCGGCACCATCATTCTGCCGCTCATGACACCTTCCATCGTGGGTGCAGCGGCGCTCACCTTCGTTTCCTGTGTCGGCAATTTCGGCATTCCCGCCTTCCTGGGCATTCCGGCAAACTATCTTGTGCTGCCGACGCTCATCTATCAGCGCCTGGCCGGTGGCGGACCGGATGTCCTCTCCGATGTCGCGTTCCTTTCAGTGCTCATCGGTATCATCGCCATGGTCGGCATCGTCATGCAGGACCGCATTGCGAGCCGGCGCGATTTCCGCATCACGTCCACCTCGCTGCCCGCAGCGCCCTACCAGCTGGGCGCATGGCGTCTGCCGGTGGAGCTCGGCATGTGGGTGCTGATCGCGTTCATCCTCGTTCTGCCGCTGGTGGGGCTCATTCTCACCTCGCTGGTGCGGGGCTATGGCGTGACGCTTTCGGCTGAGACGGCAACGCTGGAGAACTATTACTTCGTCATCTTCCAGCACGCTGCGGCAAGCCGCGCCTTCCTGAACAGCCTGTATCTCTCGGCTGGGGCGTCCATCTTCGCCGTCTTCGTTGCGATCCCGCTCGGCTATGTCATCGCCTGGGGCAACAAGCGCTGGATCAAGGCGCTCAACCTCGCCATCGAGCTGCCCTATGCGCTGCCGGGCGTGGTGCTGGCGATTGCCTCGTTGCTCCTGTTCCTCAAGCCCATGCCGATCACCGGCATCCAGATCTACAACACGGTCTGGATCATCCTCTACGCCTATCTCGCGCGCTTCCTGATCCTGGCCGTGCGGCCGACGATCACGGGCTATTTCCAGCTCGACCGGGCGCTTGAGGAGGCTGCGCAGGTAGCCGGCGCAGGACTGTTCACGCGTCTGCGCACCATCATCTTCCCGCTCATCGCTCCGGCGGCCATTGCCGGCGGCCTGCTGATCTTCATGACGGCGCTGTGCGAGCTGACGGTTTCTGCGCTCCTGTGGTCCTCCGGTTCGGAGACCATCGGCGTTGTCATCTTCTCCTTCGAACAGGGCGGAGATTCCAAATATGCGGCGGCGGTTTCCGCCATCATGGTCGCAACCACCTTCCTTCTGATGCTGCTCGCCAGCCTCTTTGCAAACAAACTACCGGACGGAGTTCTTCCATGGCGGGACTGAGCATTAACAACGTCACCAAGGCCTTCGGCGACACCAAGGCGCTGGACAATGTGTCCATCGATGTCGCGGATGGCGAGTTCCTCGCCGTGCTTGGCCCTTCCGGCTGCGGCAAGACCACGCTTCTGCGCATGATCGCCGGTTTCGAGACCGTCACCGGCGGCAATATTCGCATCGGCGACCGCGAGGTCTCCACTGCCGAGGCCAACACGCCGCCGGAAAAGCGCCGCGTGGGCATTGTCTTCCAGAACTACGCGCTCTGGCCGCATATGAGCGTGTCCGAGAACATCGGTTACGCGCTCAAAGTGGCGCGCGTGCCCAAAGCGGAGCGTGAGGAGCGCGTGAAAAACGCGCTGGCGCTCGTCAACATGGAACAGTATGGCGACCGCCGTCCGGCCAATCTGTCCGGCGGTCAGCGGCAGCGCGTGGCGCTGGCGCGCTGTCTCGTCGCCGAGCCGCGGCTGGTGCTGTTCGACGAGCCGCTGGCCAATCTCGATGTGCATCTGCGCGCCTCGATGGAAGACGAGTTCGCCGACTTCCACAAGCGCACCGGCACGACCATTCTCTACATCACCCACGACCAGGCCGAGGCCATGGCGCTGGCAGACCGTATTGCGGTCATGGATCACGGTCGCCTGATGCAGCTTGCCACCCCGCGCGAGCTCTATCATGAGCCGGCCAACGAGATGGTCGCTTCCTTCATCTCGCAGGGCATGGTTCTGCCTGCCGATGTCGAGACCGAAGAGGCGGACGGCCAGTGCCGCGTGCGCGTGCTTGGCCAGGAACTGGTCGTGCGCTGCCGCAAGGGCGAGAAGCCGCGCAAGGACGCGCGCATTTGCTGCCGCGCATCGCAGATCACATCCGTAGGGGCGAGCCAGCCGGGCTTCGAGGGCACGATCACACGCGCCGTTTATCGCGGCGGGTCTGCACGCATCGAGTTCGAGCCTGCTTCCGCGCCACAGCTCGGCCTGCATTTCGACCAGCCCGATCCGGTGTCCTTCGAGGCCGGTCAGCGGGCCAGGCTTGCCATTACATCGGGCTGGCTCATCCCGGCTGATGGTGCAGCCTGATGTTAACGGTCGATCTTCAGGGCGGGTTCGGCGAAAAGGGACGAACCAGTGTTGCGGTCAGCGATGGCAACACCCGGATCATGCTCGATGCCGGCATCAAGGTGGGTGCGACAGGGGATGAATATTACCCCGTGCTCGCCCGCCCGGTCGGTGACATCGACGCCCTGTTCATCTCGCATGCCCATGAGGATCATATCGGCGCGCTGTGCCGCCTGATCCGCGAGGGCTATACCGGCCCGATCTACATGACTGCGGAGACCCGCACCGAGATGCCGGCAACGCTTGCCCAGTATGCGGACGCGGCAGAGCTGTGGGAGTTCATGCCGAAGGACGCGCAGATCCGGCTTTTCGAGCCGGGCGAGCGGCTTTCTGCCGGCGCGCTCGCGATTGAAACCGGCGCATCCGGCCATGTGGTCGGCGGGGTCTGGTTCTCGGTCGAAGGGCAGGGGCGGCGCGTGGTCTACTCAGCCGACATCGTGCCCGAAAGCGCTGTTTTCCCGATGCAGCCGCTTCCCTCCTGCGACCTTCTCATCCTCGACGCCTCCTATGGCGCAGATCCCATTCCCGGCACGGAACGCGCCCAGCGCATTGCCAAGTGGGTTGCGGACTATGCCGATGGCTGCCTTCTGCCGACACCGCTTTCAGGTCGTTCGCTGGAGCTGATCGCCGCCATCGATGTGCCGTTCGCCATCGAGGCCGGCATGCGCGAGGCGTTGTCTGCGCAGATCCATGCGCCCGGCGCCGTGCATGAAGACCGTGTTGACGTTCTTGCCGGACGGCTTGCCGCCGCACGCGACTGGAATGTGGGAGAGGCGCTGCCTGCATGCCCTCTGCTGGTCCATGACGGTATGGGTGTCGCCGGGCCTTCCCGTCCGGCGCTCGCCGCAGCAGAGCTTGCCGGCTATCCGATCCTGTTGAGCGGGCACCTGCCGAAAGGCTCGCCCGGCGCACGGCTCGTAGACCAGGGCGCAGCGGCCTGGATCCGCATGCCGACGCACCCCACGCTGCCCGAGAATATTGCGTTATGGGAAGCCGCCGGACGTCCGGCGCTGATCGGCCATTCCTGTGATGCGGCCGCGCTCGACGCGCTTCATCAGCACATTCCCGCCCTTCTGACCGGCGCTCGCACCGGTGACACCTACCAGATCGACAAAGAGACGATATATGCGCATTCTGATTTCCAATGACGACGGCATCGAAGCTCCCGGCATTGCGCTGGCGGCCAAAGCGGCATCCCTCCTGACGGACGACGTCTGGGTGGTCGCGCCGGACGGCAAGCGCACGGCCGCCGGCCCGTCGCTCACGGTCGCGCGCCCGATCACCATGCGCCGCCTCGGCGAGCGCCGTTTCTCCTGCTCGGGCACGCCGGCCGATTGCATCGTGACGTCCATGGGCTGGCTCTTCAACGATGGCAAGAAGCCCGATCTCGTTGTTGGCGGCGTCAATGACGGGCGCAATGTCGGTGAGGATCTCGCCTATTCCGGCACGCTTGGCATCGCCCGCGAGGCGACCTTCTGGGGCATTCCCGCCATCGGTTTCTCCCGCGTGAAGGAGGCCAATGTGCGCGAAGGGGACGCCGCATGGCTGGCCCGCTTCATCGAACGTCTCTGGCAGACGCGCAGCGAGTGGGCCATGGAAGGCCATTGGCTCAGCGTCAATCTTCCGGCCGATCTGCCAGCCCCCATCGCCCAGCCGACCATCGGTCGCGACAAGATTGCGCGCAAGACCGAGATCGTTCGGGAAAATGGCGACGAGATCGAGCTGATCGTGCCACGCGGCCGCGCGCATTCAAGCCGCAAGGGCGATGAGAACAGCCTCATCGCCGAAGGCTTCGCCACCATGAACCGGCTGAACTGGTTCGGCGAAACCCAGCTTGGCGGCGCGTTCATGGAAGGCCTGCGGGCCGCTACGAAGTAGAGCCCGTCGCGACGGGTGCTGTTTCACCCCCTTCCGGATCCGGCAGCGCATCGATCCATTCGCGGATGCGCTGCCAGTTTTGCCGTGACGGGCTGACGGGCTCGATCTCGCCGTCCTTCAGGTCAATCGCTTCGAGCGGATCGATACCGTATGGAATATTCGATGACTGTGCCGGCAACGGCCCGTCATGAAGCCTGAGACGCCCTTTTGAATAATCGGAAAACACCTGCAGCGGCACGCCATAACTGGTGTTTATGTTCGGTGAAGCGACGATGTCCGCAATCATCTTCCGCACCTTCGGATCGGTCGAGTCGAGCAGGTAGACATTCTTTGCCAGCGGCGGGCGAAAATGCACTTCATCAAAGTGTTCGATGTCTTCACCGCCGCCATCAAGATTGGCCGCGACGCGGCCGTCTTCAGTCACGATTGCGTATTGATAAAGGGGGTTGCGTGACCACCTGTCCCTGCGCCACGCGGCCAGAACATTGTCGCTGCCGATCAGGGAACCGCTGCCGATCGTCGCCGGCTCATTCAGCATGTTGGAAATTGCGTTGAACTCGTATGAAGGGCGAAACACACCGGCGTTCAGCAGCTGTTCCGGGCGGAAATCATCCACCCGATAGACAAGATGGTGATTGCCAAATCGCCCCGTCTCATCCGGCTCACGCCCAAGATCCTCGAATTTGTGACGCAGGGCGTCGACGCGTTCCTTCATTCGCTCAACCACGTCGTTCATTGCATCGTAGGCAATGTCTTCCGGTAGCTCAGACAGGACGTAGCCCATGCTGTTCATCGTCATCTGCGCCCGGCGGCTAAGCGCTCCCCGATAAGGAGGACGATCAACAATGGGTTGCTCTGTACCTGTCGCCAGATGTGGCGGCTCCGCCACTGGAGACAAATCGCCTGTTCGCTCTGCAATCGACCGTGCGCCGGCGCTCAACGCGCCACCAATCAGTATGGCGCTTCCCGTGAGTATGGCAGACTGGCTTGCTGCGCTGCGCTGTTCATAGGTGTCGCCGGTCACAGCCCGGTTGGTCTCCAGCGCCAGCTCGCTGCCGAGATTGCCCACCAGAAAGGCGCCCTCCAGGCCCGGCACAAGCATCGTGACGGGCCAGAACACATCGTTGAATGTCTGTATTTGCTCCAGCCATCGGTCGCGCGACACTTCGCTGTCAGACTTGATCAGCGTGTCGGCATCGCTGTTGCTGCGCGCGCGCATATTGTTTGCAAGCACATGGAAGACATCACCGGAGACCCGAAAGTTCCGCGTGTTTATGCCTGACTGCCAGGCGCCCGTTCCCAGCTTCTTGAGAGCGTTTCTGACACCCGTATACCAGACCCCGTCCTGGCGACAGTAGAGCGAGAAATGCCGCTCCAGCATTTTCCGGCCCTTCCTTGAGGAGGCCTGCAGCCTGATCCATTCTTTCAGCGCATCCTCGCTCTGGAATTCATGCAGGGCTTTCTTTTCACCCGGCAAATAGAGAATGGTGCGCCCACTCTTGTCGCTGAGCAGCAGAATATCGCTTGAGGCGTAGCCGTTTATGTCAAGACGGCGAACAATCGTGTCTTCGACGGGGACGGCGCTCTTGCCGAGGCCAGAGAGAGAAATCCAGCTTTGTGGGTCGGCGAGGTCGACCGAGACACTTCGGGCGAGAGCGTGCCCTTCGGGCGAGAGAAGCATCTCTTCCTTCGCCCTTGCGACTTCTGCCAGAAACTGTGCTTCTACGAGAATGCGCACATCCTGGAAATGGTCCTTCCAGAAGTCGCGGAGCCGATCCTGCACTCTGGCCTGAAAATCTTCCGCCCATATCGCGTCCCGAAGTGCAGCGACCGAGAGTGGAAACTCGTTTGGCGCTCCGTAGAATGCCTCGCCTTTGCCCGCTCTGTAGACGCCGGCATTGAGCTGGAGATCGGATGGCAGCATCTCCTGCATCGTCGCGCCAAAGTTTCTCAGAAGAAGCTGGGTGAGCGATATCGAGGTCTTCGGACTGTCTGCATGTTCCCAGCCCGTGAAGCTCGTTCGCGAGGATTGCGCCGCAGAGAATGTGTTCAGGTAGAGGTGATCCGGGTCGACCGTCTTGCCCGTGAGGCGCTTGACGATTGCGCTCATTGCCTCGCGCGCCATCGCCTTGATGTCCGGCATGTCTTTCCGGGTGCGCGCGGCAGTCTTGTTGATTGCCCTGTAGGTTTGGTCCGTGACCAGCGTCGACAGTGAGGTCGACAGGCCAGTGCCACGAATTGTCGACACGGTCGGAGTTTCGATGCGCTGTTTGGGTTGTGAATGGGACGGGCGCGTGGGGGGCGGCGCTTTTTTGGGAGGGATGTCAGCGTTGATGATGACGGGAGCACGAGCTCCGGAAACACGGTAGGTCGTCATTGTCACTCTTGTCTTGGGTGCAACCACAGAAGACAAGATGACCTGTTTATCAAATCAAACCATTGCCTTCATCTTATATTCTCCAATACTATTCTGCATAATATCATTTTATCATCTCTCCGTTTTCGAGATCTATATTCATTTATATTCGACTGATCAACGGGTGAACCCCAATCAAGTGGAGTAAAGATTCAGTCCGGCTTCAGCCGCGAACCGCTCAGAAGACCGCGCTCTTCGAGCACGGGATAGGCAAATGTCGCGAGAAGCGAGTTGATCTGCTTGAGATCGCGGATCGTGTCGAGGTGGATCGAACTGGTCTCCACACTCTGCTCCGTTCCCTGGCGCAGACGCTCGAAATGGCGCTGGCTCGTTTCCTTTTCCACGTCGCGAAGCCGGTCCTTTTCCATGACCAGTTCGCGCGCGGTCTCCGTGTCCTGTGTCACGAGCAGATTGAACGCAAGCCGCGCATTGGCCAGAACCGAAGCATGGAAACTGGCAAGCTCGCGCCAGCCTTCCTCGGTGAATTCCACACCACGCTCCATCTTCTTCTCGACATGCGCAAGCATGTTGCGAACGATGATGTCGCCGACCTGCTCCAGCTTCACGCAGACACCGAGCAGTTCCTGACAACGGCGGGAATCCTCCTCCGTCATGTCCTGTCGCGTGATGCGCGCCAGATACAGTTTGATGGCGGCATGACGCCGGTCAACCGTGTCGTCAACGGCGGCAAGCGCATCGATGGATTTGCGGTCGGCCTTTTCATAAAGCTCCAGAATGCGGCACAGCATGAACTCGACGGTCTCGCACATGCGCACCGTTTCGCGTGTCACATTGGCAAGCGCCTGATGCGGGTTGTCGAGCGCGGAGGCGTCCAGCGCGCTGGCTTCCGCCAGAAGAGGTTCCTCTTCCTTGTCCTTCTCCGGTGGAGACTGCAGCGCGACGATCGCCTCGGTCGCCTTCAGGATCAGCCGCGAGAGCGGAATGCCGGCAATCAGGATCAGAACGTTGAAGGCGATATGGGCGTGGATGATGCGATCTGCGGGATCGCTCCCCAGCTGCTCCAGCGTGGGCGCGAAGACAATGAAGGCCACCAGCAGAACGACCGAACCCAACCCGCGCATCAGAAGGTTGCCAAGAGGCACCACGCGATAGGCGGGCGGCGAACTGCGGGTGAGCATGGGGGCGATGAACGAGCTGCCCAGATTGACGCCCAGAACCATCACGATGCCCAGCTCCGGTGAGACGATGCCACGCGCCGCAAATGTCGTCAGCAGCAGAACAGCCGCGATGCTCGAATGGAAAAGATAGGTCACCACGGCTGCAAGCAGGAAGGCCGTGATCGGATCGCTGGAAAGATAGCCGACAATGATCGGCACGATGGTGCTCTGCCGCAGGGGTTCGGATGCCTCGCCCATCATTTCAAGCGAAAGGATGAGCAGTCCGACACCAACCAATATGCGCCCGAACTGCCGCCACTGCCGGCGCTCTGTCGCGAGAAAAATGCTTGTGCCGAACAGAAGGCACAGCGGCACGAGCAGCGTCAGGTCGAAGCTCAGGATCTTGACGACAAGTGCAGACCCCACTTCCGCACCGCGCACGGCAAGAATGCCGGAAAGGCCGGTAACAATGCCGAGCCCGGCAAAGGAGCCGACAAGCAGCGTAACGGCGGTCGAGCTCTGCAGGGCGATGGAAAGCAGAAGGCCGGTCAGTGCCGCCAGAACCGGGTTTCCCAGCGTCTGCCGCAGACGCTGGCGCAACACATTGCCATAGGCGCGCTCGACGCCCGTGCGCACCATGCGTGTTGCCCACAGGAGCAGGGCCACTGCGCCAGCCATGTGCAGAAAGAAGACGGAACCGCTCATATCACCTCAATTAAGCCCTGCAGAAAGCGGACCTGATCATATTTAAAGCCTGTCTTTGATGCCATCGATGAGGCCATTCCGAGGCGCGTGTTCGATGGATGCGGAGCAGCTTTGATACCCATATGTTACATTTGATATTTTTAAATAGCAAATGTTCAAAATCGTGCCAATATGCAAGCTGCAGGTTCGGAGTTCTGAAGTCGTCCAGAAAGCCTAGTTGACGAAGCGCTCATTTAAAAAAGAATAAAAAGGCCGATTAGTTTTTTATATCTGCTATATTATAAATATTTTTAAATAAATAGCCCTGTTATAAATACAAATAACTTATTATCTACATCGATAGACTCTCCTTTAAGCTCTGGCAGCAGCGGAACGCCGGCACGTGACGTCGCCACGAGCGTCATTGCGGCCGGTGGTCTTGGCCTGGCCGTTGGAAGCCCCATCGGAGCTGCGGTCGGTGCCGCCATTGGCACGGCCGCTGGCGCTGCTCTCGGCGCCGTGGCCGGCGGTGCGAGCGGGGCCATTATCGCTCAGGTGTAAGCCGACAACATTGTCGCATTGTTGCCGGGTGCCGGCCGTTGGGCCGGCATCTCCCTGTCTACATGATCCGCTTGCGCAGCCAGGCTGAAACAACCTCACCCAGAACCACCAGCGCCAGAATGGCGAGGAGAACGGTGGCCGCTTCCTGCCAGTTGAACGTGTCAATGGCGCTTTGCAGGATGAGACCGATACCGCCCGCGCCGACAAGGCCGAGCACCGTCGATTCCCGCAGATTGATGTCCCAGCGCAGGATCGCCACGGCCCAGAAGGTGGGCATGACCTGCGGCACGATTGCGTAGAGAATGACCTTGAGGCGCGATGCGCCGGTCGCTTCCAGCGCTTCCACCGGTCGCCGGTCGATCTCCTCGATGGCTTCGCCAAGAAGCTTGCCGATGAAGCCGATGGAGCGGAACATGATGGCGATGATGCCCGCCACGATGCCGGGACCGAAAATCGCCACGAACAGCAGCGCCCAGATGATCGTGTTCACCGAACGACTGGAGACCAGAATGAGACGGCCAAGCCAGAGCGTCGCCGCATTGGGCGTCGTGTTCTGCGCCGAGATGTAGGCGACGGGCAGGGAGACGAACACGGCGATTGCCGTGGCGATGGTGGCGATATTCACCGTCTCCAGAAGCACCCACAATATGTTCGGCAGGTTCGTCACATCCGGCGGCACCATGCGGCTGAACAGATCGCCCATCTGCTGCGGCGCGTCGAACACCCAGGGCCAGATCACATCAATGCTGGTCAGGGCCCAGACAATGGTGATCACGGCAAGAAGGAAGATTGCGTAGCGCTGCAACCGCTCACGCGGGGTGTAGCGCGCCCACTCTTCCGGGGTCGTGTCCATGCTCACCATATCCGTTTCCTGATCTGGCCGCTGATCGCCTCGCTCACCAGAATAACGGCGACGATGACGATGGTGATGGCCAATGCGAAGTCATAATCATAGCGCCCGAAGGCGTTTGCGAGCGTCGAGCCGATGCCACCGGCGCCCACAATGCCAACCACTGCCGAAGCGCGCAGATTGCTGTCGAGCTGATAGATGCTGAGGCCGATCTGACGCGGCATGATCTGCGGAAAAACCGCGTAGATCAGTGTCGGAAAATAGCCCGCACCCACGGCGCGCATGGCTTCCACCTGACCCCAGTCGATCTCCTCGATGCGCTCGGCCAGCATCTTGGCGACAAAGCCAATCGAATAGACGATCAGCGTCAAAACGCCCGCGAACGGACCAAAGCCGACCGCCTTCACGAAGATGATTGCCACGATGACCGGATGGAAGCTGCGCGCCACGATGATGAGGCCGCGTCCAAGAAGAAAGATCGGGCGCGGCGCGAGGTTCCTGGCGGCCATGAAGGCGATGGGGATGGAGAGCAGAACACCACCCACCGTTGCCAGAATGGCAATCTTCAGGCTTTCAAGAAAACCGTCGATGAGAAGCCCGCTGCGCTCGAAGCTTGGCGGAAACGCGCCATTGAAGATGCGCGCGGCGCGCGTCATGCCCTGTGCTACGCGGTTCCAGTCTATCGGCAGCATGAACACTGCCCAGCCGATATAGAGCGCCACCGCGATGAGCAGCCCATAACGCAGCACGGGATTGGCGATCATCGGCGGTTTGCGCCAGGTGTCCGGCACGGAAGAGGTTGTGGTGCTCATGCCTTCTGAGCCCTCAGCGGCGTGACATTGTCCATCTCGCCGCGCTCTTCAGCCGGCACACCGGCATAAATTTCGTCCATGGCCGCCTTGTCGAGCGCGTCGGGCTCGGCATCGAAAATGATGCGGCCATAACGCATGCCGACGATGCGGTCGGTGTATTGCTTGGCTTCCGCCACATTGTGAATGTTGATCAGAACCGGCAGCGAGAATTCGCGCGAGAGCGCCCGCAGCAATTCCATGATCTGCTCGGACGTCTTCGGATCGAGCGAAGCCGTCGGCTCGTCGGCAAGCAGGATTTCCGGTTCCTGCATCAGCGCCCGCACAACGCCGACGCGCTGGCGTTCACCGCCGGAGAGTTCGTCCGCCCGCTTGTTGGCGTAATGGGCGATGCCCACGCGCTCCATCAGTTCGTAGGCGCGGCGGATATCTTCTTTAGGATACCGCCGGAAGGCTGCACGCCACAGCGGCAGATAGCCGAGCCGGCCCGACTGCACATTCTCCATCACGGTCAGCCGGTCCACCAGATTGAAGCCCTGGAAGATCATGCCGATGCGCCGGCGTGCCGCGCGCAGCTTCGCGCCCTTGAGGTCGGTCAGCATCAGGCCGTTTAGCTCGATCGTGCCGGAGCTCGGCTCCACAAGCCGGTTGATGCAGCGCAGCAGCGTGCTCTTGCCCGCGCCGGAAGCGCCGATGATGGAGACGACGCTTTCGCCCGGCACCTCCAGGTCCAGCCCTTTGAGAACCGGCGCGCCATTGCCATAGCGCTTCACCAGCTGCGAAATTTTCAGCATGCATCAACTCCGAAAACAGATGAGTGAAAAAAGCGGGCGGAGACCAAGCCCCGGGGTCTCACGCCCGCAGTAACGTCACTCTTTTGCGAGGCCCTGCGGCGTATATTCCACGCCATTCGCCTTCTGGATCTCGCGGATCACGGCCCAGTCCTTCTGATAGGTCACGGGCACGAACTTGCTCACGCCCGAGAACTCCTCGCCAAGCGCGGTGCCTGCGAAATCAAAGGAGAAGAAGGCCTCCTTGATCTTTTCCACCAGTGCCGGATCGAGGTCGTGCGCATAGGTGTAGGAAGTGGTCGGGAACGGATCGGACTCCCAGACAATCTTCACCTCTTCCGGATCGTAGAGATCGCGCTCGGCCATGCGGTCCACGACTTCAGAAGCCACCGGTGCGGCGTCATAGTCGCCAGCCACCACGCCCAGCATGGACTGGTCGTGCGAGCCGGAATAGACAACCTCGTAATCCTGCTCCGGCACAACGCCGAGCCCGGGGAACAGCGCGCGCGGTGCGAGATTGCCCGAGTTGGAAGTGGGCGAGGTGTGGGCAATGCGCTTGCCCTTCAGGTCGCCCATCTCGTTAATGCCGGAATCCTTGCGGGTGTAGACCTGCAGCTTGTAGCCGAAGCGGCCGTCTTCCGATCCCATGATGGCGAATGGCACAGCGCCGGCGAGATTGACGGCAAACGGCGTCGGACCGGTCGAGAAGCCGGCAATATGCAGGCGGCCGCTGCGCATCGCTTCCACCTCGGCAGAGTTCGACTGCACGGCGAAGAACTGCACGTCCTTGCCGGTCACGTCCTCCAGATGCGCGATGAAGGGCTCCCAGATGTCCTCATAGATCGCGGGGTCTTCCACCGGCGTGTAGGCGAAAACCAGCGTGTCAGGGTTGGAAAGCTTTGACGGGTCGCTCGGCGTGTCCGCCACCAGATCTTCATTGGCGTCGCAATACATCGCGTCCAGCTGGCCGCGATTGGCGCAATCCTGCGCCTGCGCGGCGGTGCCGGCCAGCAGTGCGGACAGGCCAAACAGCGCCGCTGCGGCGCCCCCGGCAAAACGGGTGTCGGTCGTCATGGGCATGTTCGTTTCTCCTCCAATGTGGGCTTTTCGGCCCACCTCTCCCTTTCAGACGCGATGGAATGCATCCGATTGCAAAAATCGTATCGAATTTTTGTGGTAGTTTGCAACATTCAAATATTCAGAATTTGGAAAACCCTCGAAAACGCAGAAAAATGCAGCTACAAGCTTGGCAAAACGCTCAGTTTTGGAGAAGCATGCGGTGGCGGCAGTGACGGCGAAAAACGTGATGACCGGGGTTCCGGCTCCGAAACCCTTTGGCGAAATGTCCGCCGCGCGGCTGGCCGGCATTGAATTCGTTCTCACCGATATCGACGATACGCTGACCACCGAAGGCCGTCTTCCGGCACAAGCCTATCACGCGCTGGAACAGCTCCATGAGGCGGGCATCACGGTTGTGCCGGTCACCGGTCGCCCGGCCGGCTGGTGTGATCTCATTGCCCGGCTCTGGCCTGTCGATGCGGTTGTCGGCGAGAACGGCGCGTTTTATTTCGCCTGCTCGCCACAGGGCGGCATGACCCGCGAATTTGCACAGTCTGCCGAGGAGCGGAGCGAGGGCCGTCGCCGGCTGAATGTACTCGCCGATGTCATCTTCAGGGCGGTTCCGCGCGCGCGTCTTTCTGCGGACCAGACATTCCGCGAGGCGGATCTCGCCATCGATTTTGCCGAAGACGGCCCGCGCCTCGACGACGCCGAGATTGCCCAGATCGTGACCTCTTTCGAAGAGGCCGGCGCTGTTGCGAAAGTGTCATCCATTCATGTCAATGGATGGTTTGGCCAGTACGACAAACTGGCGATGACCCGTAGCCTGTTTACCCGGCGTTATGGCCTCGACCTCGAAAAGGCGGGTGACAAAGTGATTTTCGTAGGCGATTCCCCGAACGACGCACCCATGTTCGACTTCTTCGAAAACAGCATTGGCGTGGCCAATTTTGCCGACTTTCAGGACGGCACGGTCACGCCGCCCAAATGGATCACGCAGAATGCCGGCGGCGCAGGGTTTGCCGAAGTGGCCGACGCGATCCTTCAAGCCAGGGAGAGCTGATGGCGCGTCTCAGGAAAACCGCCCGCCGCGAACAGATCCTTCTGGAGTTGCAGCACCATCCACATGTGCGCACTTCAGAGCTTGCCACGCGGTTTGGCGTGTCGACCGAAACAGTACGCCGCGATGTCGAGGCGCTCAGCCAGGAAGGGCTGATCCGCCGGGCCTATGGCGGCGCTTCCATCGCGCCGATGGGCGCACAGCCGCCATTTGGAGAGCGCGACCGGGCGCGTATCGAGGAGCGGGCCATGATCGCGGCCCGCGCCGCCGAACTGGTTCGCCCCGGCGAAGTGCTGATGATCGACGCCGGCTCCACCACGCATCAGTTTGCGCTCAGTCTTGCCTCAGTCGCACGCGACCTAACGGTTCTCACCAACAGCGTCGCCGTCGCTTCCGCCCTGGCGCAGAACGAAACCATTCAGGTGGTCATCTGTCCGGGCGATTTCATGGCCCGCGAGGTGGGCATCTACGGCGCTGAAACCATCGATTTTATCGCCCGCTACAACGCCAACCGCGCCTTCATCGGCGCGAGCGGGCTGACAGCCGGGGGCATCACCGAGGTCAACCGGCTTGCCGTTGGCGTCAAGCGCGCCATGCTGCGCCAGGCGCTGGAAAGCTACCTTCTCGTCGATCACTCCAAGTTCGACGTCAACCTGCTCGCCACGGTCGAGCCGCTTTCCGCGCTCACCGGCCTTGTCACCAACGAGCAGCCAACCGGCCCCCTGGCGAAGGCGCTTTCCGATGCCCGCGTCGAGGTGCATGTCGCCGGTTGATTCACAACACTTTCCACACTGGCGCGGATGCATCGAAACATCGTCTGGTGCATAGTGCCGCCCCAAGGTCAGAACCCACTTCTGACGAACCGGAGAATTGAAGAATGTCGAAAGCGGATATCGGCCTGATCGGCCTCGGAGTCATGGGTGCGAACCTCGCCCTCAACATCGCCGAGAAGGGGCACACGATCGCCGTCAACAACCGCTCCACGCCTAAGATCGACGCCTTTGTCGAGCAGGCCCGCACCGAAGGCCTGGCCGAGCGCGTCCTGCCAGAGGCAGACCTCGCTGCCTTCGTGCAGTCGGTAAAGAAACCGCGTTCCATCATCATCATGGTCAAGGCCGGCAAACCGGTCGACGACATGATCGAGCAGCTTCTGCCATTGCTTGATGAGGGCGACGCCATTCTGGAATGCGGCAACTCGCTCTTCAGCGACACGCAGCGCCGTTTCGATTATCTGAAGCCCAAGGGCAT
The DNA here is from genome assembly GCF_050877045.1 of Nitratireductor sp. PBL-C9. Classification (NCBI taxonomy): domain Bacteria; kingdom Pseudomonadati; phylum Pseudomonadota; class Alphaproteobacteria; order Hyphomicrobiales; family Phyllobacteriaceae; genus Nitratireductor; species Nitratireductor sp. PBL-C9. The sequence continues at coordinate 124,309 of NZ_JBPAXW010000001.1, read as the reverse complement.
CGGATATCTCGGCGTCGGCGTTTCCGGTGGCGCCGAAGGCGCGCGCCATGGCCCCTCCATCATGGTCGGCGGTTCCAAGGCGCAATGGCATGACGCGGAAGCCGTGCTCACCTCCATTGCCGCAAAATTCAAGGGCGAGCCCTGCGTTGCCTGGCTTGGAGAGGGCGGGGCCGGCCATTTCGTCAAGACGATCCACAACGGCATCGAATATGGCGACATGCAGATGATCGCCGAGGTATATGGCGTGATGCGCGACGGGCTCGGCATGGACGCTGCAGCCTGCGCCGAGGTTTTCAAACGCTGGAATGAAGGCCCGCTCAACTCCTATCTGATCGAGATCACGGGGCATGTGCTCGAAGCCATTGATGGCGAGAGCGACAGGCCGCTCGTGGACGTCATTCTCGACAGGGCAGGGCAGAAGGGCACCGGCGTCTGGTCGGCAATCGCCGCACAGGAACTCGGCGTGCCGGCAACGGCCATCGAGGGTGCAGTCGCAGCCCGTTCCATCTCGTCGCGCAAGCAGGAGCGCATCGCGGCGGAAGCGCTTTACGGCAAGCGCGAAGGCAAGGTCGATATCTCCATCGACGATCTGGAAAAGGCGCTGCTTGCCGGCAAGATCGTTTCTTACACGCAGGGTTTCTCCGTCATCGCCCGCGCGTCCGAAGAACAGGGCTGGGGGCTTGAACTTGCCACCATCGCCAGGATCTGGCGCGCCGGCTGCATCATCCGCTCCCGCTTCCTCGACCAGATGGCGAGCGCCTTTGCCGGCGATGCGGCCACCAATCTCCTGATGGTCCCGGATTTCGCGGAACTGATGAAAGAAGCAAGCCCCGCGCTTCGCCGCGTGGTCGCCACCGGCGCGCTGGGTGAGCTGCCGCTGATCTGCCTTTCCTCGGCGCTTTCCTATTTCGACAGCTACCGGCAGGCGCGCGGCACGGCCAATCTCATTCAGGGCCAGCGCGACTTCTTCGGCTCCCACGGCTTCGAGATCGAAGGGCGCGGAGCGGATCTGCACGGCGACTGGCCGTCTCTGGTCGAATAGGCCGCATAAAGAAAAAGGCCCGGGTGGCGATGCCATCCGAGCCTTTCAATTCGATGCTTCAAAAAGCTTAGGCAGCCTGCGCTTCGCCGGCCTTCAGAGCTTCCAGAACGGTCTGCGGCGAGGAAACGCCATAAGGATCGCTCTCGCAATTGTCGGAGAAGCCTTCTTCCTCGAACCACTTCTCGATCACGCCGTTGTTGACCACGGCGGCGTAACGCCAGGAGCGCATGCCAAAGCCGAGATTGTCCTTGGCAACGAGCATGCCCATCTTGCGGGTGAACTCACCCGAGCCATCCGGAATGAGCTTGACGTTGTTGAGGCCCTGAGCCTTGCCCCAGGCGTTCATCACGAAAGCGTCGTTGACGGAGATGCAGTAGATCTCGTCGATGCCCTCGGCCTGGAATTCCGGGTAGAGCTTCTCGAAATCGGGAAGCTGGTAGGTCGAGCAGGTGGGGGTGAAGGCGCCCGGCAGGGAGAACAGGACAACGCGCTTGCCGCCAAAGAAGTCGGCAGTCGTCTTGTCTTCCCAGCGGAACGGGTTCGGGCCTTCGATCGACTCGTCGCGAACGCGCGTGCGGAACGTGACGTCGGGAACTTTTCTCACGGTCATTGCTAATCCTCTGGCACAAACAAAGCTGATCCCGACCTGAGCCGGGCAGCCTGGATATGGAAATCTTGAACTCCGGCTGCCGGGAGGGTGCGCCGGATGAGACGGCCGGAATAGAGCATTTTGTCGCGGCGAAGTGAAGGCCCGACACTGCGGCAATCCGCAGCATTTTTCCCTTGATTCCGTGCTAATTCCGCGAAACTGCCATGGTTCCGCCAGAAACGATCAGAACCGCCCCTACCAACCGGTTCAGATGGACGAAAACGCGCTCGGATTTCAGCAGTTTGCCAAGCACGACGCCGCTGACCACGTAAAGCGCGACAGCAACCACTTCGAGCGCGAGGAACACCCCGCCCATGGCGGCAAGCTGGCTCCAGGCCGGCTGCGATGCGTCGATGAACTGCGGGAAGAAAGCGGTGAAGACGGCAATCGCCTTCGGGTTGCTGATGGCAATCACGAAATCGCGGCGCATCAGTGTGCCAATGGCGGTATCCAGCGAAGTAGCGTTCGCCAGCGCGCGCGCCTTGCGCCAGAACTGGATGCCCACATAAATGAGATAGGCCGCACCCACCAGTTTGATGATGGTGAAGGCCGTGGCAGACGCCGCCAGCACCGTGCCGAGCCCGACAATGGTGACCGCGATCAGGAAAACGAAAGCCGGCATGCGGCCAAGTCCACCCAGAAGCGCCGGCACAAAGCCAAGCCGCGCCGCGTTGGAAAAGGTCAGCATGTTGTTCGGGCCGGGGGCGCAGTTCAACGCGAAACAGGCCGGAATGAAGATCGACCAGGCAATCATCTGGGGTATCCTTGGCGAGAAAGCTGCGGCGATCCTTAAACAGATCGCCGGATTGGGCCAAGAATTCAGATCGGGAAAAGCGTTACGCCATCTGCTTTGAGCGCACGCCGTCCGCAAGCCCTTTGACGAGGGTCGCAACGGCCTCGGCGGGGTCTTCGATCCTGTTGCCATCGGCGTCGTAACACTGTGCGATGGTCGCCACGATGGCGCTGCCGACGACAACACCGTCCGCGACCTCGCCAATCGCCCGCGCCTGGCGCGCCGTCTTCACCCCGAACCCGACGCAGATCGGCAGGTCCGTGTGTTCCTTGATGCGCGAAACCGCAGCCGAAACATTGTTCGTGTCCGGCAGGGCCGAACCCGTCACACCCGTCATCGACACGTAATAGACGAAACCCGACGTGTTCTCCAGCACCTTCGGCAGGCGCTCTTCGTCGGTCGTCGGCGTGGCAAGACGAATGAAGTTCAGCCCCGCTTTGATGGCCGGAACGCAAAGCTCCTGATCCATCTCCGGCGGCAGGTCGACGATGATCAGACCGTCAATGCCCGCTTCCTTCGCATCGGAGAGGAAGCGGTCCACACCATAGATGTAGATCGGGTTGTAATAGCCCATCATCACGATGGGTGTGTCGTCGTCGTCTTCCCGGAAATCCCGCGCCATCCGGAGCGTCCTGGAAAGCGTCTGCCCGCCTTTGAGCGCGCGCAGGCCGGCGGCCTGAATGGCCGGGCCGTCGGCCATCGGGTCGGAGAAGGGCATGCCCAGCTCGATCACGTCGCTGCCCGCCGCAGGCAGCGCCTTCATGATCGACAGCGCGGTCTCATAGTCCGGGTCGCCGCCCATGAAATAGGTCACGAGCGCGGGACGGTTCTCTTCCTTCAGCCGCGCAAAGCGGCGGTCAATGCGGGTGGTCATGGGAGGATGCTTTCTCTTCGGACAGATTGTGGGTTCGGATCCTGCGGCTCAGATCTCCATGCCGAGCATCTTTCCAACGGTATGCACGTCCTTGTCTCCGCGACCGGAGAAATTGACGATCATGATCTGGTCCTTGCCCATGGTCGGCGCAAGCTTGATCGCATGGGCAATCGCATGGGCCGATTCCAGCGCCGGGATGATGCCCTCAAGACGCGTCGTCATCTGGAACGCCTCAATCGCCTCATCGTCCAGAACGGGCGAGTAGATCACACGGCCTGAATCCTTCAGCCAGCTGTGCTCCGGCCCGACACCGGGATAGTCCAGCCCCGCAGACACCGAATGCCCGTCGAGGATCTGCCCGTCATCGTTCTGCAACAGATAGGTGCGGTTGCCATGCAGCACGCCCGGACGGCCAGCCGTCATGGAAGCGCAGTGCTCGTCGCCCTCCAGCCCGTGGCCGCCAGCCTCGACGCCGTGGATCTCCACCTGGCGGTCATCGAGGAAGGGGTGGAACAGGCCGATGGCGTTCGAGCCGCCGCCCACCGCCGCCACGATGGCGTCGGGCAGCCGGCCCTCCAGCTCCTGGATCTGCTCGCGCGCTTCCGTGCCGATCACCGACTGAAGATCGCGCACCAGCTCGGGATAGGGATGCGGGCCTGCAGCCGTGCCGATCAGGTAATAGGTGTCCTCGACATTGGTCACCCAGTCGCGCAGCGCCTCGTTCATGGCGTCTTTCAGCGTGCCATGCCCCGAAGAGACCGGCTTCACCTCGGCGCCCAGAAGATGCATGCGGAAGACGTTCGGCTTCTGCCGCTCCACATCGGTCGCGCCCATATAGACCACGCAGGGCAGGCCGAAGCGGGCCGACACGGTGGCCGAGGCTACGCCATGCTGACCGGCCCCGGTCTCGGCGATGATGCGGGTCTTGCCCATGCGCTTGGCGAGCAGGATCTGGCCGAGGCAATTGTTGATCTTGTGCGAACCGGTGTGGTTCAAATCCTCGCGCTTGAAATAGATCTTCGCGCCGCCCAGATGCTCGGTCAGGCGTTCTGCGAAATAGAGCGGCGAGGGACGGCCCGTATAGTGACGGCCGAGATATTCGAGCTCCGCTCGAAACGCCGGATCGTCCTTGGCCTCGTTCCAGTGTTTCTCCAGATCGAGGATCAGCGGCATCAGCGTTTCGGCAACGAACCGGCCGCCGAAAATGCCGAACATACCGTCATCATCCGGGCCAATCCGGAAGGAATTGGGTTCAATGGGTGCAGTCATGCGTGCGCGTCCCCTTGTTGCTTTTCGCCCATTCACACATGGCGGACAGGGACAAGTCAAACACATGTCTCACCGCAAGACTTTCAGCAATTTATTGAAATATCTACCAAAATCACCGTCCGCCGATGTTCGATTACCCGCGACTTGTCCCTTTCGCGGCTCAGCTTCCAGTGGACAGGATGATCCCGCCTGATATCTTTACGCCCCATGGTGGTGACTGATCTCATCGACGCGTCGCAAAGGCTTGGCCGGGTTCCCGGCCTGCATTCGCTTGACGTTGCGGAGGCTGAGGCCGCCATCGGCGCGCGCTACAGGCCGCATCGCCTTCTGATGCCGTCCGGCGAAGCATCGCTCGACTTCCGGCACCATGCCGTCGCGGGCGAGGGGGCTTCTCTCAATCTCCTGCGCTATGGCCCCGACATCGAGGTCGAAGCCGGCATTTTCGACACGTTCTACATGCTGGAGTTCCCGCTTTCCGGCGGAGTGGACATTCTCTACGGGCGCGACCGTGTCGCGTCGCGTCCGGGTCATGGCCTCATCCTGTCTCCCGGGCCGTTCGTGCGCTCCAACTGGCGTCCGAGCACCACGCAGGTGATGTTGCGGCTGGAGCGCGATTTCGTCGAGCGTTCCTGGCAGCGTTACACGGGCGATCCGGTGCGCCGCACGCCGTTCTTCAAGCCGGAGATCGACCTCGACACGCCGGTCGGGCGGCGGCTGGCGCGTCTCTTCGGGCTCATGGTCGCGGAAGAAATCGAGGCCGCCGACAGCACGGCTCTTTCGCCCATGCCTCTCGTCAATGCGGTTCTGGAAACGCTCTTTGCCCATGTGCCCTGCCGCGAGGCAGAGCCTTCGGCGCTCGCCGCCGCCGGTCCGCTGCCGCACTATGTGCTGAGCTTCAAGGCGCTGCTCGACGATCCGTCAGCGCTTCCGCTCACCGTATCGACGCTGTGCGAGCGACTTGAGGTGTCCCAACGCACGCTGACCACAGGCATGCGACGGTTCACCGGGCTCTCCCCGCATGATTATCTCACCATGCGCCGCATGGAGCATGCCCGGCTTCTGCTCGAGCATGGCGATCTGCCGGTCGCCACAATCGCCGCCCGCGTCGGATACGCCCATGCGGGACGGTTCGCCGCCGCCTTTCGGCGTTACTGCGGGCACAGCCCCGCACGCTCCAGAACCCTTTCCTGACGCATTTTCGGAAGCATCTGTCCCATTCGGGAAGCGAAATGCAGCTGTGCGCCGCCCCGGCGTTGACACGGGACGCGTCCAGACCTGCACTCACGGATCACCGCGCAAGAAAAAACGGGAACTGACCTTGCAAAAAGGCGCGTGCGCGGCGACACGGTGGGCAACATTGTTTTGTCCACTCCGTGAGAGGGAGGGTGGTTTTGAGCCGGGCTGTTCTGGCAATCGATATCGGGTCTTCGGCCCTGAAAGCCGTTCTGTTTTCGCAGGACGGCGCAATGCTTGCCACGCGCTCGGCGGCGATCTCCACCGTCTCCGGTGCAGACCGTTCGCAGACCCAGAACCCGGCAGACTGGTGGGCCGCGCTGGTCAGCGCGCTTGCCGATATGCCATACAGGCCGGATGTCGCGGCGCTGGTTTTCACCGGCTCCATGCAGAACCTGATTGTTCTCTCGCCCGAAGGCGAAGCACTCGCGCCCGCCGCGCTCTATTCCGACCGCCGCCTCGATGAAGACGAGATTGCCGCGCTCGAAGCCCGCCTGCCGGGCGATTATGCAAAGCGCGTCGGCAACCGTCCGGACCCTGCGCACACGATCTTCAAGCTCATGCGGCTTGACCGTTTCGCACCGGATCTTCCGGGCGAACACCGCTTCTTCTTCGGCGCGAAGGATGCCGTCACATTCAGGCTCACGGGCCGGGCCGTGATCGATCCCACCGTTGCCTCCACCACAGGCCTGATGAACATCGCAGAGCGGTGCTGGGATGCCGAACTGCTCGCCACTGCCGGTGTTGAGGCGTCGCGCCTGCCCGAAATTCTCCCGGCCGATGCGATCGTCGGTCCACTGCGCGCGGAAGCTGCCGCAGCGCTCGGCCTTGTCGCGGGCATCCCGGTGTTCAATGGCGCGGGCGATGCCGCGGCCGCCACCTGGGGCGCCGCCGCTGACGAACCGGGCCGGGCCTACGCCTATCTCGGGACCACCGGCTGGGTTGCGGCCACGCTCACCATGCAGGATGCCGCGCCCCCGCGTGACATCTACACGCTTGCCGATCCGGTCCATCCCGACCGCGCAATCATCATCTCGCCATTTCTGACGGCGGGCGCGGCCATGGACTGGCTCGCCGAAATCACGGGCGAGAGTGTCGAAGCCCTGCTGGAAGCGGCTGTGATGGCGGACGATGCGCGCGCCGCGCCGCTCTTCCTGCCCTATCTCTCCGGCGAGCGCGCTCCATTCGAGGATCAGCGCGTGCGCGGCGCATTCCTTGGCCTCGACCGCACCCATGGCAAGGGCGCAATGGCGCGCGCCGTGCTCGAAGGCGTGGCCTTCGCCATCCGCCACAATCTGGAAACCGCCGGCCTGCCGCCGTCGCCGCTCACCGTCATTGGCGGTGCGGCGCGCGATGCGCTCCAACGGCGCACGCTCGCCAATGTTCTGAAGCGCGAGATCGCCTTTCCCGATGCAAGTCAGGAGATGACGGCGCTGGGCGCGCTGCGCATGATCGCCGCAAAGGCCGGTCTCTCACTTGCCGCCATGGATGCGCCGCCCGTTCTCGCGCCTGATACAACCAATGACGCCCCTCATGCCCAGCGCTGCGACAGCCGCTATGAGGCCTATCTCGCAGCATCCCGTTTCGCGCGGGAACAGGCCCGCCTGCTGACGTAAACGAAAGAAACGAAAACCGTTCAACGGATCGGAGGAAATGATGAAACGCCTGCTTCTCACCACAGCCGCACTGGCCGGTCTTGCTCACGCAACTACGGCCAATGCCGAGGACATCGCGGTGCTGACGCCCTATTTGAGCTCCGTTGCCACCAATGAAATGGTCGAGACCTTCACGAAAGAATCGCAGGCGAAGGGCTGGACGGTCAATGTGGTCGACACGCGCGGCGACTTTCAGCAGCTCGCAAGCCGTGTGGAAGACGTCACCAATGCGGGCGCGGACGCCATCGTTCTGGTCAGCGTCGATCCCAACCAGATCGGCGATCAGGTTGCAGCCGCGGCCGGCAAGAACATTCCCGTTTTCGTGCTGGACGGCGCGCTTGCCGATGGCGTGACCGCCAACATCACCACCGACAATTTCGCGCTTGGCACCATCCTCTCGGACTATCTGTTCGAGGCGCTGGGCGGCGAAGGCAAGATCGTCAAATTCTTCCACTCGGCGCATCCGGGCGTTCGCCAGCGTGAGCTGGCGCTGGATGAAGCGCTGAAGAAGGATCCGGATTTCGAGGTCATTGCCGAGCATTACGTGCAGGTGCCGGGCCCCATCGACAATGCGCGGCAGGCCATGGAGACCTTCATTCGCCAGTATGGCGAGGAGATCGACGGCGTCTGGGCCGCCTGGGATGAGCCCGCCGTCGGCGCGCTGCTCGCCATCCAGAGCGACATGCCCGATGCAGACATCGTCATCGCCGGCATTGACGGCAACCCGCAGGCGATCGACCTGATCGAACAGTGCACCAACCTCGCCGCCACGGTGCGGCAGGATTTTCCGGGCATTGCGAGCGCCGCAGTCGGTGAGATAGAAACCGTTCTGGGCGGCGGCGAACCTTCCTCCCGCGAGATTTTCGTGGAGGCCAAGGTGATCGACCGCGAAACGCTCGGCTCAAACTGCGAGTAAAACCCGCAAAAATGCTGGAGATCGCAGGGCTCACGAAACGGTTTGGCGGCGTCACGGCGCTCGATGGCGTGCGCCTCGACGTCGCCGCCGGCCGTGTGCATGCCCTTCTGGGGGAGAACGGGGCCGGCAAGTCCACCCTGCTCAAATGCCTCTCCGGCGTGCACCGGGCGGATGCCGGCGCAATGCGCCTTTCCGGCAGGGATTTTGAGCCTGCCAGTCCCCGCGCGGCGGAAGCCGCCGGTCTGCGCTCCGTGCATCAGGAACTCAATCTCGTTCCCGGCTTTACGGCCTATGAAAACGCCTATGTGGGCCGGGCCTATCCCCGCCGTTTCGGCCGCGTCGACTGGAAGGCGATGCGCACGCGCTTCGCGGCCCTGCGGGACCGTTACAGTCTCGACCTGGATATCGACGCGCCGGTTGGTCGCCTCTCGGTTGCCAAATGCCAAATCGTGGAGATCCTGCGCGCGCTGATGGACGATGCGCAGGTGCTAATCCTGGACGAGCCCACCGCCTCGCTGAGCGAGGATGAAGCGACCGTCCTGCGCCGCATCGTGCGCGATCTGGCCGATCAGGGTTGCGCCATCATCTTCGTGTCGCACCGGCTCGACGAGGTGTTCGCGCTGGCCGATGACTACACGGTGCTGCGCAATGGCCGATCTGTCGGCAGCGGGCGGATCGCCGACACCTCGCGCGACGGGATCGTCGCGCTCATGGCGGGCGAGGCGTTTCGGCATGAACGCCATGGCGATGCGCGCGCGCCGGGCGAACCCGTTCTGGAGCTCTCGAATTTTCGCGCGGGCTCAGGCCGGTCGCCCATCGATCTGACCGTGCGCGCCGGCGAGATCGTCGGGCTCTACGGCGTGGTCGGCAGCGGGCGCTCAAGCCTGTTGCAGGCGATCTGGGGGGCGGCCGGACAGGCGCGGGGCCATATCGCGCTCGAAGGAGCATTGCTCCCACCATCCGGCATTGAAAGCCGCAAACGCGCCGGCGTCGCCTATGTCTGCGAAGACAGGCGCAACACCGGTCTCGTCATGCACCATTCCATTCTCGACAATGCCGTCCTGCCGCATCTGGAGCGGCATCGCGCGATGGAGGCCCTGCCGGTCGTTTCCTGGCGGCGGGCGCGGTCCGGCGTTCGCTCCGCGCTCGAAGGGCTCAGCGTCAAATATGGCGGCCTCGGCGACCGCATCTCGACCCTGTCGGGCGGCAATCAGCAGAAGATCATGATCGGCCGCTGGTTCGATCCATCGCTGAAACTGTTCCTGCTCGATGAGCCGACGCGCGGCGTGGATGTGCGTTCCAAGGCCGAAATCCATGCACTGTGCAATCGCCTTGCGGGCGAGGGCGCGGCCGTTCTCTTCGCCACCAGCGATCTTGAAGAACTCCTGATGCTCGCAAGCCGCGTCGTGGTCATGGCGCAGGGGGCCGTCACGCTTGATGCGCCCAACAGCGCCGTCACGCGCCAGTCCGTCATCGACGCCACCTTCCATGCCCCGCCGCCTGCGCCTTCCCAGCCGGAGACACGACCTTGAGCTTTTCCGCCCGCTACGGAACCCTGATCGGCCTTCTGGCCATCGTCGCCCTTTTTGCGGCGCTGTCGCCGGAGGCATTCGCCAAGGGCTCGAACCTCATCAACATCACCCAGCAGATGTCCCTTCTGGCCATCGTTGCGCTGGGGGCCACATTCGTCATGTCGCTGTCGGAATTCGATCTTTCGGTCGGCGCGGTGGTTTCCATGGCGGGCATTGTTTCCGTCACGCTGTTCGGGGCGGGGTGGGGCATCGTGCCGGTCATGCTGGTCACGCTCATTGCGGGTTTCGCCGTCGGCGCAGTCAGCGGGCTCGCCATCGCCACCTATCGCATGCCCAGCTTCATCGTCACGCTTGCCATGGGCACCATTGTCGGCGGCATCACCTACTGGATCAGCGATGGCGCAACGCTCTTCGGAAACATTCCGGTGGGCTTCCGCGATCTGGGCCGCGGCTATCTCGCCGGCATTCCCGTTCTGACCCTCTGGGCGCTCGCGGCAACACTGTTTGCGGCCTTCATCCTCGACCACACGGAGCTTGGCCGCCGCATCCTCGCCATTGGCGGCAACCGTGAGGCCGCGCGCCTGACCGGCGTGCGCATTGTGCCCAACAGTGTTTGGGCCTTCGGCCTTTGCACGCTCTTTGCCGCCCTTGCGGGCCTGCTTCTCACAGCGCGCCTTGGCAGCGCCCATCCGACCGGCGGCAACGGTTTCCTGCTTCAGGCCTATGCAGCTGTGTTCCTCGGCATGACCGCCTTCCGCGACGGGCAGGCGAATGCGCTCGGCACGCTTCTGGGCGCGGCGATCATCGCCGTGGTCGCCAATGGTCTCACCATTCTCGGTGTGCCGAACTACCTGCAGGACATCTTCACCGGCTTGATCATCATCGGCGCTGTGCTGGTGCGCAACATCGGCGGCAGGACGGCCTGAGCGCATGGGTGCGGATCACGCCTATCAGCGTCTCGCCAACCGGCTCATCAGCGAGCTGACCGGCGGTCTGTGGCGCAATGGCGATCCGCTGCCATCGGAAAACGCGCTGGCCACGGCCTATGCCGTCTCACGGCGCACCGTGCGTCAGGCGCTGGAGCTTCTCCAGCGCGAGGGCTTCGTTTCCAAAGGGCAGGGGCGCAGCACGGTCTACCGTGAACGCGCCATCGGGCGCAGCAGCGAAAAGCTGGTGGATTTCCCCACCGCTGCGCGCGAAGCGGGCTTTCGCCCCTCCACACGGCTCGTCTCCACCGCGCGTCGTCAGGCATGCCTGTCAGCCGCCCACGCGCTGAACCTTCCGCTTGGAAGCGAGGTGTTCGAGATCCGGCGGGTGCGCCTACTGGAGGGCCGTCCGGTGGTTCACCAGACCTCGCTTCTGCCCGCGGCTCTGGCCCGGCGGCTGGACGTTGCCAAACTCGCGGACACGTCGCTCTACACCATGCTTCGCACGGCGCTCGCAGGCGAGATATTCCTCGCCCGCGAACATGTTTCGCTGCTCACGGCCTCGGCGGAAGAGGCCGAAGCGCTATCGATCCCACAGGCCTCGCCGCTGCTTCGGGTACAGCGCGTCGTGGTCGACAAAGATGGAACGCCGGTCGAATATTCCAACTCGGCGCTGCAGGATTCCTTTTTCCGCTTCTAAAGCATTTCCGCTTTTTCCGGAATTGCTCCAGGCACTCACGCGCGGAGCACTGCTATTGCGCATGGAGCGCCGTGTCGAACCTGCCCGACACCTTCACGCATTTGCTCGTATCCGCTTCGGAAAACGGCCCGTCCTTGCGGCAGATGGACGTGTCGAAACTCCCGGTCACACGCGCTTCGCCATCAAGGCTGAGACTGTCGAGCGTGATGCCGGCATGCCCCGCATTTTCGTCACTGATATAGAAGGGGCTGTCCATCCCTTCCGGCCACCAGCTGATGCTACCGGTGATCATCTGCGCCGAGGCGTCCGTTCCCAGCGCCGTAAAGTCGATCACCAGCATGTTGTTGAGGCGCGACTCTGCTTGCGGGCCCATTGCCTGAACCGAGACAGTCACGGAGGGGCCAACAGGCACGAAGGTCGCCATGGCCGAGCCTTCGGAGGGGAACGCCAGTGTCTCGCCCGTATATCCGGTTCCATCGATCGTTGCCGTCACGCTGCCGATCCTTTCGCCTTCCAGCGCCATGGCGGGGAATGTAACGAGCGAACCTGCCAGCAAGAGAAGGCGCAGAGTGGGCTTCATGTAAGTGCTCCTGGGTTGTTCAGGGAAAGGTGAGGGGACCGGAATCACGGGAAATCCCAGTCCTTGTGGCTGATGCGGAAAATGCGCGGTGTACCGTCCGGCTGATCGGGATCAATACGCAGGGCGTATTCGGTGCGCTGCGCCCGCCCGAAATTCACACAGTCCACAATGACGGTGATCATGCCGCGATACATGGGCTGCGTGGGATGGCGACGCGGCTCTTCGCATGCGCCGTCGAAATCCTGAGCGCCATAAATGGGGTCGGCCCCCGCAGCGCCGGATATGAAGCGCTGCACGATGGCTTTCTGGAAGAACCGCCCGGCCCCCGTGCGCGTGTAAAGCTCGGTTCGAATACCCTGTTCCTCAAGCGAACGCAGTTCGTACAGCGCGCGCACCAGCCCTTCCGATCTGGCGATCAGGTCGCCGCCAGGCTCCACGGAAACGCGTTTGGCCGGCTTTTGTGGTTTTGCTGGCTGTCCAAAATCAGGCCGCAGATAGTTCGCATTGACCCAGCCCGCCCGGATCAAAGCGCGATCCTGCATCAGGCACCAGCGCGGCGGCAACGCCCGGCGCTGCGCTTCGCTCATGCGCTGAAAATGTGCCGGCGGGATGTATGGAACGCATGTGACCTGTTTCAGGCCGCCTTCATTGCTGCGGAAACGCTCAATCACCGGATAGCGTGTGCCCGGGCCCATACGCGCGTTGAGCGCGTCATTTCTGGAGACGCCAACCACCCGCCAGCTATCGGGCCCATGCCCGTCGATTTCAGCCGAAGCCGGGGCCGACATTGCTGTCAGCGCAAACAGGAACCCCGCGATCAGTTTTCTCATTCCATCGTGCCTTTGCTTCGTTTCCGCCCGCCGGCGCGCTTCGGCCGGGCAGGGCGAAAGAAGCGGCGATAAAGACAAAAGGAAATAGTGCAGATGCACTACGGTCTTGCGCCCGGGGCTTTCGGTGTGTCCGGAGCGGTGAACTGGCCAAAGGTCGCCAGGTGCAATTGCACCAGCTCTGTCCGGCTGGCGACGTGCAGTTTTTCAAAAATGTTGGCGATGTGGTTGCGCACCGTGGAAGGGGCGATGGCCAGCTCCGTCGCGATTTCCCGAAAAGTCAGCCCGGTGACGTAGGAACGCACGATCTCCATTTCGCGAGGGGTCAGGCGCGCAAATGCGCCAAGTGGTGTGAGCCGCACGAGATAATGCGCACCCCGGCGCTCGGCGCTGGCAAGAAGCGCCGTGCCCTGCCAGGCGCCGGTCTGCACAAGCCCCTCCCACATCCCATGCGGCAAGCGGTTGGAAAGCGCCCCTTCTTCGCGCGCCAGCTCCGAAAACCGGTCGAGGCCCACCAGAATCCAGCCGCCCCGATCCACAAGGCCGATGGCTTCGCTCTCGCGGCCGTGACGCATGAGCGAGGATTGCCGGTTGATGCGAAGCGCTGCCGAGAGATGCGGCACGATCACGTTCTTCATCATCCGGGAGGCGTCGCAGAAGACGTTTGTTCTGGCTTCGGAACAGAGGCCCACAAAGCTGACATAGCCATCCAGAGGCTCGGCCGAGATCGTCGCCATCATCTGCCGCGCTCCAAAGCGCCGCCAGTGATCATTATAGGCGATGCTGTCCCGATAATTCCGGATATCGTCGAAACGGGCGGCTTTTCCCAATTGCCCCAGCGTGATGTCGCAGAAGGCATCCTGATCGGCCACCTGAGACCAATCATTGAGTATCTCGGGCGACTGCTCATAGGTAACCAGATCCGTCACGTCGCGGCTTTCAGCCGCTCCGCCGCCCCAGACCGCGAAATCGAAATCGATCAGCTTTGTGAGCCGCTCCAGCGTACGAAGCCGAAAGGCCTCGGGATGGCAGTCGGCCGCGTCCGAATAGAGTTCGAGCAGGAAATCGGAAGTGGAGGCAAGCCGGTCGTTCATGCCAGTGAATCGTGGTTTTCAGCGAGTGAAATGAATGAAGTGAATCTGCATTTTCCTTACGTAAGGGCAATAGAAAATTTCAGATTCAAGAAATTTGTCAATCAACCACAATTCATGGAAATTAATCAGACGGGAAATGCCAATAAAAACCAAACAAATGGCTCCATTCATAAGCGAATGTCTCATTTGAGCGATGGTTTCTGATTATTATTGGATTCTGAGCTTGAAAACCAAATTTTTATAATTAAATAAAAACCATGCTTATGATTCTGAAAAACGCGACGATCAGGTGCGCCCGGGAAACTCATGTTTCTCCCGGGGCGGTGTGTCGTTGAGATAAGCATAAGTTCTCTTCCGTCCCGGGTGCCAGCCAGAGCATCGATCCAAAAAGTGGAAGCCGGTTTTCGGTTTCCTCCGATGCTCCATCGAAACTCTGGACCGTCTTTGGCGCGTCCGAATGGGTGCACGGCGATCCAAGTGCCTGGAAGAGATCACCAATGTCGAGAAAAATTCAGCCTCTGGTTTGCGCGCATTGCGGAAGCCTGTCTCCGCGCGCCGCTTCGCGGTGCCTTCACTGCCTGAGCCCCATTCGCCCGGACGATCAGCCGGTCAAACTGCCTGCGCGCCCGCGCGAGCGCCCCGGCCGCGGCTTCCGCCATGTCGACCTGGAGGTGAGCCTGATATGAGTGCGATCCGCAAAACCTTCCTGCGCATACTCTGGCCGCTGCTTTGCACCGGGCTCGCCATTGCCGCCTATATGCTGCACCAGCCGGTCATGGAGTGGCTGGAACTGGGCATCCCGCCCAAACCCATTCGCGTGCTGACAGGCGCTGTCGCCTATTTTTCGGCGGCGTGGCTGGGCGGGCGTCTTGTCGCCATGGCGCTGGAGCGGGCCGGGCGAAAGCGCCGTCAGGTGCCAAAGCTTCTGCCGGAGCTGATCTCGGCTGCCCTGTTCCTGGCCGCGACGCTGGCGACGGTGATGCTGGTGATCGGACAGAGCTGGAGCGGCGCGCTGGCCGGTTCCGGGCTTATCATCGCAATTCTGGGCTTCGCGCTGCGCAGCACACTGGCGGATGTCTTTGCCGGCATCGCGGTGGGCATCGAAGCGCCGTATCGCATAGGCGACTGGGTTTCCATCGACGACCAGACGCGCGGGCGGGTGATAGAGATCGGCTGGCGCACCACGCGCCTGTTCACCCGCAACGACACCTATGTGATCCTGCCCAACAGTCAGATCGCACGGCAGAAGCTCACCAACTACAGCGCTCCGAACCGGAAATACCGGACGCAGGTGGAAGTGGTGCTGTCTCACGCCTTTGCCGTCAGCGATGCGCGCAAGCTTCTGGCCGAGGCCGCCAGCCGTTCACCGATCATCGTTCAGACGCCGGCGCCGGACGTTCGGGTCGCGTCATACGATCCGGAAGGCATTCGCTATAATGTGCGGTTCTGGGTGCCCAGCTTCGCCGATGACATCGACTGCCGGGATGCAATCTTCGCCGAGATCGATGCGGCCCTGCGCAATTCAGGCCTGCCGCTGCCCGTGCCGGGGATACGCATTCTGAATGGTGGAGCGGAGGCGACCTCCGCTCCACGCAAGGTCATGGAGCACTAGAGGGAAAGCCGGGCTTGGAGCGTTTCCGCTTTTCGTTGAATTGCGAAAACGCCCTACTCATTGTTTTTACGCAATTCCGGTCGGAAAACCGGTTCCCACTTTTCCTGGAATTGCTCTAGGCCGTCAGATCTTCCAGCTTGGCGTCCGGGGCGTTGTTCTTCACGGACTGGATGCCGTTCTCGCGCGCGCTTTCGCTGCTGTAGGATTCGCTCGTGCCGATCACCTGGCCATTGGAGGCCTTCAGGTTGAACATGGGCTTGCCCGAAGAAGTATCCTTGCGCTCGTAGCGCTCGTCCTTGGGAGAGTTGGTGCGAACGGACTCGATGCCGTTCTCCGCGCTCGACTTCTGCTTGTAGCCTTCGCTGGCCAGAATGATCTCGCCATTGCCGGCTTTCAGGCGAAACCTGAATTCACCCGCCTTGTCCTTGTAGAGTTCGAACTTTCCCGCCATTGCGGATGCCCTCCTGATGATGATGCGTCGTCACGTCTGGATCCGTGAATCCATATGCGCAAGATGCTTTGTTATGCCGGGTCTGTCACCCCGGGCGGTGTGGATTTCACAACTAGAGAGCACTCTTGCCCAGCACGCGGACCTCTTCGATCCAGCTTTTGCGCTTTTCTTCACTCGCTTCTTCCACTGCGCCGAACAGGGTTTCGCGCACGGGCGAAAAACCGACGAATTTCAGCACGTGGCGGCGAAGGCTGCGCAGGCTGTGCGAGAAGAACCAGAGCCGGTAGATCAGCGCCGGCATGCCCATGGTAACGATAACCCGCGCCGACTTGCCCTTGAGCAGCGTTTCGGGAAACCCTTTCTCCTTGTAGGCAAAGGCAACGCCCGGACGCAGGAGCTGTTCGAGAAAACCCTTCAGGAGCGCCGGCATGGTGCCAAGCCACAGCGGGTAGATGAACACCACATGCTCGGCGGCGGTCACCGCCTCCTGCGCCGGTTTCAGCACGTCGGGCAGTGCTCCGTGCAGAAAATCCTGCTGTGAATTCAAAAGCGGGAAGTCCAGCGCCGCCAGATCGATGATGTCGACCACATGCCCGGCCCCCTGCGCCCCTTCCGCATAGGCGGCAGCGAAGGCGCGGCAGAGCCGGTCGGGGCTGGGGTCGGGATGCCCCAGCACGATGGCGATGCGCCGGGTCATCGGGCCGCTAAAGCCGTTCGACCAGCTTCACCTGAAAGGTGTGCATCTGGCCTTCACGGGAGATGGAAACATATTCGCCCTGCCGGAAGCGTTCCTCTCCGAGGCGGAAGCCGATCTCGTCATCGCGCTCGCCTTCCTCATAGTCGAAATACCACTGGCCGCCGGGCTTGCGGCGCAACCGGCCAATCTTGTCCTGCGCGTCCGGTTCAAAGCGGCGCACGCGGCACTGCATCTGGTGCTTCTTCCACTCCACGGGGTCGAGGCGGCCCTCCGTGTCCAGCGGTACGAGCAGATCGTAGCCCTCGTCATGCTCACCCATCGGGTGCCCTTTTTCGCGGGCGAGTTCGAGCCGGACATGGCGAAATTTCGGAGAGAGGTCAGAAACTGTGGTCATGCTGGATCCTTTCGTTCTTCACCACCCTAGAAAGCCGATTCTGAAGGCGCTTTGACAAAGATCAAGTCATTGTTTGCCACTGTTCCTTGACCCGCATCAAAGTTTGCTATGCTAAAGCTGATAGTTCTTGAATCAATTATGATCCGAAAGGCTGGAAATGCAGAACTTCACGCTCCGCACGGGCGTCTTCGCGGCGCTCTTCGCAGCAGCCTGCGCTCAGGCGATGGCAGACGAAGCTGATGAACTCGTGGCCTATGGCCGGGAGCTGATCGAGACGAACTGCTCCAGTTGCCATGCCGTCGGCGCGACCGATGAGAGCACGCATCCGGAGGCGCCGCCCTTCCGCGAGCTCTCGCAGCGCTATCCGCTGGAGGCGCTGGAAGAGGCGTTTGCAGAAGGCATTGTCGTGGGCCATCCCGACATGCCGGTCTTCATCGCCGAGCCTGACCAGATCGACGCGATCCTGACTTATCTCGCCACGCTCCAGTAGCGCTTTTTTAAGAAGGAGAAGAACCATGGCCGATAAACCGAAATGCATTCTTGTCGGCCTTGAGGCCAGCGAGGGGTTTACCTCCACGCCGGCGCTCGATTATGCGGTGGCGCTTGCCGCCCATCATGGTTCCTGTCTCACGGTCTGCGCGCTGCCGCCATCCATCTACCTGCCGATCTCGCGCACCGGTGGCGGTCTGGCCAGCATCGTCAAGAAAGAGCTGGACGCACTGGAAGCCACCACGCGCGAAACCGCAAAGGCTGCGGCGCGGCTTGCCGCAGGGGCCGGCGTGGAATGCGTGACCGAGCAGTCGCTTTCGCGGCTTGAGCCACGCAGCGCACGCCTTGCGCGCCTCGCAAGGGTCAACGATCTGTGCGTGCTCGACGCGCCGGGCGAAGGCTCGGATATGAAAAGCGATGTGGTCGAGGATGTGCTGTTCGACAGCGGCCGGCCTGCGCTTCTGGTGCCGCAGGCGGGTGGCAATCCAGCGCCGAAGCGTGTTGCGGTTGCCTGGGACGGCAGCGCCCGTGCGGCGCGCGCGGTGGACGATGCGCTGTCCTTCCTGCAGGAAGCAGAGCAGGTGTTCATCGTTTCGGTGACCGGCGAGAAGGATCTCTCGCGCATGGCGCCGGGGGCCGACCTTGCCGCCTATCTCGTCCGCCACGGGGTCAATGACCCGCAGATTGAAACACTCACCGCCATTGATGGCGATGTCACGGCGCGGCTGAATGCGTTTCTGTCGGCAGAGCAGGTGGAGCTGATGGTGATGGGCGCTTTCGTTCATTCCCGCTTCCGCGAGGCTGTCCTCGGCGGTGTCACCCGCACCATGCTCCAAAGCGCGCCCGCACCGCTTCTGTTAGCGCACTAAAGAAATTCCAGGAAAAGCGGGAACCGGTTTTTCGTCCGGAATTTCGTAAAAACAATGCGTCAGGGGGAGGGGAGAAGTGCCTTCCCCCTGACGGGCACATGTGCGCCCGTATGAGGGGGAAGGCGAGGGCTTTCGCCGCAATCAGGTGCGCAGCACACGGTAGATCGCGGGGATAACCAGCACGGTCAGCAGCGTCGAAGACGCCAGACCGAACAGGAGCGAGATCGCCAGACCCTGAAAGATCGGGTCCGCAAGGATCACCGCCGCGCCGATCATCGCCGCAAAGGCGGTGAGCAGGATCGGTTTGAAGCGGATCGCACCGGCTTCGATCAGCACCTCGGTCAGCGGCCGCTCGGGCGACGCCGCATGGCGGATGAAGTCCACCAGCAGGATCGAGTTGCGGACGATGATGCCGGCAAGCGCGATGAAGCCGATCATCGACGTGGCCGAGAAGGGCGCGCCAAACAACCAGTGCCCGCCGAGAATGCCGATGAAGGTCAGCGGGATCGGCGTCAGGATCACCAGCGGCACCTTGAACGAGCCGAACTGCGCCACCACCAGAATGTAGATGCCGAGCAGGGCAACCATGAAAGCAGCGCCCATGTCACGGAAGGTGACCCAGGTCACTTCCCACTCGCCATCCCACAGAAGCGTGGGGGTGCTTTCGTCCGAGGGCTGGCCGTTCAGGCTGATGGTCGGCTTTTCGAGCCCCGTCCAGTCCTGCGCATCCAGCGCCTCCTGCACGGCCATCATGCCATAAAGCGGAGCCTCGAAATCGCCGGCCAGTTCTGCCGTCACCATCTCGGCCGCACGGCCATTGTGGCGGAACACCGGATAGGAGGCGCGCTCCTCGGAAATCTGCACGACATCGCCCAGCTCCACCACGCCGCGGCTGCCCGGCAGCACATTGGCGGGAATCGGCGTCGTCAGGAAATCCTCGTCCAGCGTCTTCTCGCCCTTCGGCCGCTCAACACGGATCGGGATCGGCTGTCGGCCTTCGCCGCGATGCGAATAGCCAACGGTCTGGCCGCCATTGAGGATGGCCAGCGTGTCGAACACGTCGCTTTCCTCGACACGGTAGAATTCCGCATCATCGGTCGAGACCGTGGCGCGCAGACGCCGGGCAGGATCGCCGAAGGAGTTGTCCACGTCCACCACGAAGGGAACGGAGCGGAACGCAGCCTCTACCCGCTCCGCCACCTGGCGGCGCGTTTCGGCATCAGGACCATAGATCTCGGCCAGCAGCGTCGCCATGACCGGCGGGCCGGGCGGCGGCTCAACGACCTTCAGGCTCGTGCCCTCGGGCACCGGCAGCGTGGCAAGGCGCTCACGAATGTCGAGCGCGATGTCATGGCTGGCGCGGTCGCGCTCGCCCTTGCCGGTCAGGTTCAGCGCCACGTCGCCCTGTTCAGGGGCTGCACGCAGGAAGTAGTGACGCACCAGCCCGTTGAAGTTGAACGGAGCGGCCGAGCCCGCATGGGTCTGCACCGAGCGCACCTCGGGCAGTTCGAGCACGTTGCGCGCAACCGCCTGGGCAACCGCATCCGTGGCTTCCACGGAAGAGCCCTCGGGCAGGTCGATCAGCACCGCCAGTTCCGACTTGTTGTCGAACGGCAGCAGCTTCACGGTCACGTCCTTGGTGTAGAACAGACCGAGCGAGCCAAGCGTCACGAGACCAACGGCGATGAGGAAGAACCAGCTCCGCCCCTTGGTCTTGAGGATCGGCCGGGCAGCCCAGCTATAGATGCGCCCGAGCGAACCGCCCTGGTGATGACCGTCGCCACCATGCGCAGCGATGGGGGCCTTGCCGGCGGTCTTCATCATCAGCCACGGCGTGACCATGACGGCGACGAAGAAGGAGAAGATCATCGCAGCCGAGGCGTTGGCCGGGATCGGGCTCATATAGGGCCCCATCATGCCGGACACGAACAGCATCGGCAGAAGGGCGGCCACCACGGTCAGCGTGGCGACGATGGTCGGGTTGCCCACTTCCGCCACGGCCTCAATGGCCGCGCGGCGGCGGTCGCGCCCGTCACCCATGCCCCAGTGGCGTGCGATGTTCTCGATCACCACGATGGCGTCATCCACCAGAATGCCGATGGAGAAAATCAGCGCGAACAGCGAGACGCGGTTCAGCGTGTATCCCATCACGCGGGCGGCAAACAGGGTGAGCAGGATGGTGACCGGAATGACGATGGCCACCACGATCGCTTCCCGCCAGCCAATGGCAACCCACACGAGCGCGATGATCGAAATCGTCGCAAGAGCCAGGTGGAACAGCAGCTCATTGGCCTTTTCATTGGCCGTTTCGCCATAATCGCGGGTGATCTCCACGGAGACACTGTCGGGAATGACATTGCCTTCGAGCAGCTCCACACGCTCCAGAATCTGGTGCGCCACGGTCACGGCGTTTGCGCCGGCGCGCTTGGCGACTGCCAGCGTGACGGACGGAACGCGTTCGATTGCGCCATCCTCGCTGCGGGTCACGGTCGAGACCAGCGCTTCGCTGGCATCCGTCGTGAAGCTCACATCGGCCACATCACGCACATAGACGGGGCGTCCGTCACGCGCGGTCAGCAGCAGATTGCCGATTTCGGCCGGCGTGCGCAGCGTTTCGCCCGCAACAACGGTGATCTGCTCACCCGCATCGCGCACCTGCCCGACGGGGAAGGCGCGGTTTGCGCCCGACACCTTGCCGGCCAGCTGCTGCAGCGTGATACCGTTGAGCGCCAGGCGGCGCGGATCGGGCGCGATGCGGATCACCTCGCCGGTTTCGCCAACCAGATAGGTCAGGCCGACATCCTCGATCTTGGCGATCTCGGTGCGCAGCTCGCGGGCGATCCGGGTCAGATCGGTCGCCGTGGTGCTGTCGGCGGCCTCGGGCTTCGGAGACAGGGTGAGCGAGACGATGGCGACATCGTCGATCCCGCGTCCAACGATCAGCGGTTCGGGAATGCCGACGGGAATGCGGTCCATATTGGCCCGCACCTTGTCGTGCACGCGCAGCACTGCGGCGTCGGACGAGGTGCCGACAACGAAACGCGCGGTGACCATGGTGCGGTCGTCGCCGGTCTGCGAATAGATGTGCTCGACACCGTCAATGCCCTTGACGATGGTTTCCAGCGGCTCGGTCACGAGCTTGACGGCGTCTTCCGCCTTCAGCCCGTTGGCCTGGACGTGGATGTCCACCATGGGAACGGAGATCTGGGGCTCTTCCTCGCGCGGCAGGGTGGCAAGCGCCACCAGCCCGAAGGCGAAAGCCGCGATCAGGAAGAGGGGGGTGAGGGGCGAATTGATGAAGGTGCGCGTCAGCACACCGGCAATACCCAGCTTTTCTGGTGCTTGGTTCATGGCGCGATGACCGTGTCTCCGGCAGCGAGGCCGCTCAGGATTTCAACAAAGTCACCATCGTCGCGGGTAACGGTTTCGCCCGGAACCACCGTGCGTTCGATGGTTGCCCCGCCTGCTTCAACGGTGACGAAATCGATGCCCGAGCGCGTGGTGACGGCAGCGGCGGGAACGAGCAGCGCTTCGCGTTCGCCCACCGGCACACGCACGAGCACACGCGCATCGACAAAGGCAGTGTCGAGGCTTTCCACCTCCACATCCGCGATAACGCGGCCATTCTCGATCTGCGGATAGATCTTGGCGAGACGGCCTTCCACTTCCTGCCCCTGGCTGGTGATGTGAATGGCTGCATCTTCTTCGAGCGCAGCTGCGTGCCGTTCGGGGATTGCAAGACGCAGGAAGAACCCACCGCCGCCAATCGTGGCGATCGGTTCACCGGGCAGAACCACGGCGCCCCTTGTGACGGGAACCGTCAGGATCCGGCCATCGAGCGGCGCAAAGATTGCGCCCTCGGCACCCTGCTGTTCGATCACCGAACGCTGTGCTTCGGTGGCGGCGATCTGGTTGCGGATCACGTCCACCTGCGTGCGCAGCTGGTCGAGCCGCTGGGTGGTAACAACGCCGCGTTCCACCAGTGTCTGGCCGCGGGCGAGTTCTGATTCCGCCGTTTCCATCTGCGCCTCCAGCGCGCGCAGCTGCGCATCTAGAGCGGCGATCTGGAATGCGATCTTGTCGTCACGGATCGTGCCGATCTGCTGCCCCGAAGTGACATTGTCGCCCTCGCTGACATTCAGTTCGACAACGATGCCACCGATGCGCGCACGCGCCGGCACCGTATCCCGGGCTTCCACGCGGCCATAGACCGGCTTCCACTCGGTTATCGCAGTTGGCGTCAGGGTGATGTTTTCGGCGAGTGCCGGGCCTGCTGAAAGAAACCCGGCGAGAAGAAGTATGGCGCGCATCGGAGCCTCACTGTGGTGATTAAAACGCGGTGCCGGACTTCACGCCCAGCTTGCGGAATAGGAACGCGGCCGGGCAGAAGCCCGTGAAAGCCGACTGTAGCATGTTCAGGCCGATAAAGACCGTGAACCAGATGAACAGTGGCGAGACCCACATGGTCAGAACCACGGAGAGAAGTATCATGATGCCAGCAAAGGCGAGAACTGCGCGATCGAGTGTCATGGCTATGCCTCCTTGAATATTATGATGTCTTCATATATTAATATACGAGTGAAATGCAAGACCCGATGATTTGAACTTTCCCGCAACGATATGGATCGGATTGTGCAGCAGCCCGCGAGAGCGCTTGACATGACTGCCCGCGCACCCGACATCTGAGATGCTCATAAATTCATGTATTCAGATGAACGAAAACGACATCGCCGCCTTTGAAAGCAAGGCGCGGCAAGCCTCGGACCTCCTCAAGGCCATGGCCAACCAGAACCGGCTCATGATCCTTTGCCACCTGCTCGATGGCGAAGCGAGCGTGAATGCGCTGGCGGAAGCGGTTGGCATGTCCCAGTCGGCCTTATCCCAGCAGCTCGGCAAGTTACGGGCGCTGGGGCTGGTGGAGACGCGGCGAGACGGCCAGCAAATCTATTACAGCCTTGCCGCACAGGAAGTGGAGCAGGTGCTCCAGACTCTCTACGGAATCTATTGCGCGTCCGGCAAGGGCTGAGTCTGCATATCCCTTGCAATGGCCCGCTCGCGGAAAACGATGTAGAGCCCCGCGCCAATGGTGATGGCGATGCCGAGAGCGGCGAGCCCGTTGGGCAGGTCGCGGAAGATCAGCCAGCCGATCACGGTGGCGAAGGGAATCTCCAGATACTGGATCGGCGCCACGGTGGCCGATGGCGCAAAGCGCAGCGACCAGGTCATGAGCAGGTGCCCGAACGTTCCGAAAAAGCCCGATGCGATCAGGAGCAGCGTCTCCCGCAGGTCTGGCTGCACCATGCGCAGTTGCGGCAGGTCGAAGCCGAGATTAATGAACGCGACCGCCGCAAAACCGATGACGGCGTAAATGCCGCTCACCACCTGAAGCGCAATCGGGTCGGCCACGCGCGAGATCTTTCGCGTCACCAGCATGTAACCTGAGAAGGCAAAGGCGACGACCAGCGGCAGCAATGCCGGTGCGCCCACGGTCACGAGGTTCGGCTGCACGACCAGAAGCGTGCCGATGAAGCCGACCGTGCAGGCGGCAAGACGCCTTGGGCCAATCGCTTCGCCAAGAAAGAACTTTCCGAAAGCGAGCATGATGAACGGCATGACGAAGGCGATTGCCACGGCGTCGGCCAGCGGCAGATAGCGCAGCGACATGAACATTGCGCCGATGCCGGTGATGTGAAGCGCCGTGCGCAGCACCGTCAGCCGCATGACGTATCCGGGCAATGCGAGCCGCGTGCCGCTCCACCAGACGATAGGCAGAAGAAAGACCACCTGCGCGGCGAAACGTACGACCAGAAGCTCGAACAGCGGAATGGTCTCGCCCAACAGTTTCGCGATCGAGTCGCCCAGAGGGGCGACCGCGCAGAAACCGATCATCAGGAGGATGCCGACAAGCGGCCGGTCGTTTGTCATCGCGCGAGATTATGGACGGGCTCTGACCCGCGCAATGTCACATGAGGCCGAAACGGTACGGCCAGCGACCTATTTCGCCGCTGGCCGAAAAATGCCCGATCAGGCCGCTTTTGCCTGCGGGCCGCTGTCCGGCTGATAGGTGCGGCCGAAGCGGTTTGCCAAAAAGTCTTCCAGCGCAATGTCTTCCTGCTGCACGAAGCCTTTTGCGGGAAGTTTGCCATTGGCGAGCAGGTCAAGCACGGTGCAGATGCCGGCTGCCGTCGTCTTCTGGATGGCGCTGCGCGCATGCGGCCCTGCCGGATCGGCGAACACGGAGTTGGCGTAGCTCTCCTGCACCAGACGGCCATTCTTCAGGCCCGTGATCGTCACGAAGATCACCACCACGTCCTGCATGGTGGTCGGCAGTGCGTGCTCGAAGATCTCCTTCAACAGATCGCGGCGCTCGATCAGGCGCAGATCGTTCAGCAGCATCTTCATGATCGAGGCATGGCCGGGATAGCGGATCGTGCGGTAGTTGAGATTGCGCACACGCCCTTTTAGCGACTCGCAGATGGAGCCCAGGCCACCGGACGTGTTGAACGCTTCGTAGCGCACGCCATCGAGCGAGAACTCTTCCAGCCCTTCAAGCGGTGCGACTTCCTTCATTTCGCCATCGACGATGGCCTCGCAGGATTCGCAATACTCGTTGATCACGCCTTCCGGCGACCAGGTGAGATTGTAGTTGAGCGCATTGGCCGGAAACTGCGGCAGCGCGCCGACGCGCATCCGCACATCGTGCAACTCATCAAAGCGCTTGGCGAGCGAATTGGCGGCGATGGTGATGAAGCCCGGCGCGAGACCGCACTGGGGAATGAAGGCCGTGTCGGCGGTCGCCGCGATCTCCTTCACGCGACGCGTGCTTTTCACATCCTCGGTGAGGTCGAGGTAATGCACACCGGCTTCGGCTGCGGCCTCGGCAATGGGAACGGTCAGATTGTAGGGCGCGGCGTTAAGCAGGGCGAACTTGCCCTTCAAAACGGCAGCCAGCGCCTTAGTGTCGGAAAGGTCGACCTCGACACCCGCAATCTGCGGGTGCTCGGGCAGGGCCGCGAGCTGTTCGGCCGAACGGTCGGCA
Source organism: Nitratireductor sp. PBL-C9 (assembly GCF_050877045.1). NCBI lineage: Bacteria > Pseudomonadati > Pseudomonadota > Alphaproteobacteria > Hyphomicrobiales > Phyllobacteriaceae > Nitratireductor > Nitratireductor sp. PBL-C9. Next base: position 98,668 of record NZ_JBPAXW010000001.1, on the reverse strand, counting down.
ACGGTGACCGAATAATCGCCCGAGGCGACCAGCATGTCAGCAATGGCAGCGCCGATGCGCCCGGCTCCGGTGACGACGATTTCCTTCATTCCGTTCCCTTTCGATTCTGTAGAATGTGCACCAAGTGTCACCCCGATCTGCGTTGAATCGAAGAGATAAATCGGGTAATTTGACTTATCATTTTAAACATATTGACGATAAGATTGGACAATATGACGGTATCGCAAGCGGATCGTGCGGTGATCGCTCTCCTGCGGGAGAATGCCCGCATGTCGGTGTCGGAAATCGCACGACGGCTCGGGGTCTCGCGCTCCACCGCGCAAAGCCGGCTCGAGCGGCTGGAGCGCAGCGGCACAATCGCCGGCTATGCGGTGCGGCTCTCAGGCGAATATGACGCCGCGCAGATCCGCGCGCATCTTCTGGTAACGGTTTCGCCAAAGCTCTCCGGCGATGTCATCGCAGCCATGGAGAAGATGCCGGCCGTGCGCGCGGTCCATTCCGTCAGCGGCTCGTTCGACATGATCATCGTCGTCGAAGCGCCCTCGGTGGCCGAGCTTGATGCGGTGATAGACACGATTGGCGCACTGAAGGGCGTCGACCGGACAATGAGCTCCATCATCCTGTCGACGCGGATTGATCGTTAGATCGCTGGGCTAGAGCAATTCCGGAAAAAGCGGGTCCCGGTTTTCCGTCCGGAATTGCTCTAATCCGCCGCCATCCGCGCGGCGCTGCGGCGGCGGGCGACCTCATAGGCGATGGCTCCAAGCACCGTGATCGCGATCATGATCAACGCCAGCGCATTCACGGCGGGCGTCAGGCCCGTGCGCACCTTGGTGGCGATGTAGACCGTCAGCGGCGTATCGAAACCGCGCACGAACAGCGTCGTGTTGTAGTTCTCGATGGATTGCAGGATCGCCAGGAAACCGGCTGCGATGAGCGCGGGTTTCAGGAAGGGCAGGAGCACGCGGCGGAACACCATGAATTTCGATGCGCCGAGGCCAAGGGCCGCTTCTTCCTGTGTCGGGTCGAAGCGCTGGAGGCGCGCCGTGATCATCAGCATGACATAGCAGATGATGAAGCTCGCCTGCGCCACCACGATCAGAAACACGCCGCCGCCGACGCCGAGCTGCCGCCACAGAACCAGTGTGGCGATGCCGATGACCACGCCGGGCGTGAGCAGCGGCGACACCATGACCGCATACATGAAGCTGCGGGCGCGCGCATGCAGGCTCGTTAGAACAAGCGCTGCCGCCGTGCCGATGGGCAGAACGGTGATCACAACGAAGAAGGCGACGATGAAGGAGGTCCACAGCGACTGCCACATGCCGCTGTCGCTCCACAGCGCATCGAACCATTGAAGCGTCGTGCCGCGCCACGGCGTCACGGTCGGGAAGCGGCTGGTGTTGAATGTGGCGATGCCCATGATCGCAAGCGGTGCGAACAGGTAGAGAAAGAACGCCACCATATAGAAGCCGAACATGGCCCGGGCGATGCGGTCAGCGGCACTCATGCGCGAACCTCCGGGTCTGTCCAGAGAGGCTGGCGCTGCCCCTCACCTGCCTGCCGGCATCCTCTCCCCGTAAACGGGGCGAGGAAAGGCTGCGGATATCTCGGCGCGTTTCCTTCTCCCCGTGCGCGGGGAGAAGGTGCCCGAAGGGCGGATGAGGGGCAGCGCCTGCATGGACTAATGAACGCCAGACTCATTTCGCCACCTCCGTCAGGCTCACGCGGGCGATGCGCAGCGTGATCAGCACCACTGCCAGGCACAGCACCAGAAGAACCAGCGCATAGGCGGCGCCCCGGTTCCAGTCACCGCCTTCGAAGAACCAGTTGTAGATGATCTCGGTGAACCAGCGGCTGCCGGGCGCGCCGAGAAGGGCTGGCGCGACATAGCTGCCGGCGGCGAGCATGAAGGTGAAGACACAGCCCGTGGCGATGCCCGCCTTGGCATGCGGGATGACCACCCGCCAATGAATGCGCCAGGTGGATGCGCCAAGATCGCGCGCTGCCTCGATCTGCGATTTGTCGAGAGACTCAATCGCGTTGTAGATCGGAAACAGCATGAACAGGATGTAGGCGTAGGTCATGCCGGCCAGCACGCCGCCATCGCCATACCAGCGCACCGGTTCATCAATGATGCCAAGCGACAGAAGAAAGGCGTTCAGCGGCCCGCGAAACGCAAGCAGGATATACCAGGCAAGCGTACGCAACACCTCGTTGATCCAGAACGGAATGGTCAGCGCGAGAAGCACGATGGCCGTCTGGTTCACCGTCGCGTTCTGGGCAAGCCAGAAAGCCATCGGATAACACACCAGAAAGGTGATGAAAGCGACAAGCGCGCTCGCCCACACGGTCTTGAAGAAGATCGCACGGTGAACACCCTCATTCGCGAGGTAGAGAATGTTGTCGAGCGAATAGACATCATTCGGCCCGCCGAGCTGCGATGGCGGCAGGTTGGGCCGCAGCGCATAGTCGATCATCATCACATTGGGCGCGAGCACCATGCCGGCGAGCCACGCTCCGACCAGCGCCAGAAACAGCGTGCCAAGCCCCCCGCCAAAACGTCTGTAGAGGTCAGACATCGGGCAGCACCACAGCGTTTGCGCTCTCAAAGCCGAAACCGGATTTCTCGCCAATGGCAGGTGCGGCTGCGAGTTCCGTGCTGGCGATGGAGGCAACCAGCGGCATGCCGTCCCCGGCCATGCCGTGCGCGAGTGCAAAAGCGCCCTCGAAATCGATCCGCTCGATGGTGGCGGCCAACCGGTTGGTTCCACCGTTCGGCTTCAGCGCCTCGGGGCGCACATAAAGCTTCGCTGTCGCACCCGCTGAAAGCCCGTCGCCCGCGCGGCCGCTCAGCGGGCCATGGGCGCTCTCCACCGTCGCGATGCCGTTCTCGATGCCTTTCACCGTGCAGGGCAGGGCGTTGGTCTCGCCAACGAAGGTGGCGACGAAAGGCGTGGCCGGATTGTCGTAAAGTTCGCGCGGTGCGCCCACCTGCTGCACCACGCCGGCGCTCATCACCGCAACGCGGTCCGACATGGCGAGCGCCTCGGACTGATCGTGCGTGATGTAGATGAAGGTAACGCCCGTGCGTTTCTGCAGCGCCCGCAGCTCGGCGCGCATGTGCTGGCGCAGCTTGAGATCAAGCGCGGAAAGCGGCTCGTCGAGAAGCAGCACCTGCGGCTCGACCGCGAGCGCGCGCGCAATGGCCACGCGCTGGCGCTGTCCGCCGGAAAGCTCGCCCGGCATACGGTCGCCATAGCCTTCAAGCGCGATCAGTTTCAGAAGCTCGTCGGCCTTTTTGCGCCGCTCGGCCTTTGCGATGCCACGTGCCTCCAGCCCGAAGGCTATGTTTTCCCAGACTGGCATCAGCGGGAAGAGCGCAAGCGACTGGAAGATCATCGCGGTGGGGCGCTGATTGGGCCCCAGCGGGGTCATGTCCCTGTCGCCGATCAGAACGCGGCCTTCGGTCGGCTTCAAAAAGCCGGCGATCACCCGCAGCAGAGTGGTCTTGCCACAGCCGGAGGGGCCGAGAATGGAGAAAAACTCTCCGCCTTCGACCGTGAAGGAGACGTCGTCGACGGCACGGGTCGCCCCGAAAGTAACGCCGACATGATCGAGCTCTACGGAATGTGACATGGTCCCCCGATTATTAGTGGGCTTTCGCAATGCTTGTCCGGTAGCGACCGCCCCTCATCCGCCTGCCGGCACCTTCTCCCCGTATACGGGGAGAAGGAAGATGGCCGCAACCTCTATGCCTCCCTCTCCCCGCAAGCGGGGAGAGGGTAAGGGTGAGGGGCGAGCGCCGTCATTTCATCCGGAGCGTTTTCGTTTCTCCCTGAAACGCTCCATCTTTTTTGCTTTGCGCAATTCAGGACGGAAAACCGGCTCCCGCTTTTCCCGGAATTGCTTCAGCCCCTCAGGCCGAGAGGAAACGGTCCTGATATTCGTTGCGCTTGGCGACGAACCAGCTTTCCTGGATCGGCCACCACCACAGCTTGTCCAGCGCGTCGCCGGGATAAGCGGCGGCGAAGAAGGCCTTGGCCTCGTCCGTCGTCTTGTCGGCAGCGCCAACGGCGGTGGAGTTGATCGAGGTTGCATTGGTGTACATGGCGCCGGCTTCCGGCGTCAGGAACCAGTTGATGAAGGCATAGGCCTGCTCAAGGTTTTCCGCACCCTTCGGGATTGCAACGCCTTCCATCCACGCCAGCGCGCCTTCCTTCGGCGCGATGAAGCCGACGGGAAGACCTTCCTTGCCGAGAGCCGCTGCAGTGGAATCCCACGTCTGGCCGATGGTGCAGCCATTGATGCGGAATGCGCCCTGCGCTTCATTCTCGTTGGACCAGAACTGCGCGATGTTGGCCTTGCGGGCAATCGCTTCCTCGAGAATCACGTCATAGATCTTGACCATGTTCTCTTCGGACTTGAAGGCGTCCGCCATCGGCATGGGCAGCTTGCCTTCGGCTTCGAGCCAGAGGCCGAGACCGACAAGACCCGAATGGCCGCGCACGGTGGCCTTGCCCTTCATTTCCGGCTTCCAGATGTCGCCATAGGAGGCGGTGCCGTATTCCAGCGGAGCCTGATCCTTGTCGAAGGAAACCGCTTCCGTACCCCAGTCGGTGGGCACCTGATAGCGCTTGCCGTCGATGACCGCGCCGAGATTTTCAGAATTCTTCCAGGCGCTCGGCAGGCAGTTGTCGACGTTGACCTTGCTTTCGTCGATCGGCTGCACCAGCTCGAACTCGACATAATTGGGCACGCGATCGACCGTCGGCCAGATGATGTCGAACCCGCCGCCATTGTTGGCGCGAAGCTGGTTCAGCAGTTCGTCATTGGTGCCGTAGGGGGTGTAATTGGCCTTGATGCCCGTCGCCTTTTCGAAAGCGCCGATCATGTCGTCGTTGAGGTAACCGGCCCAGGCGAAGATGTTGACCGCGCCGGAAGAGCCCTGCGCATAGCTGCGCGAGATGAGCGGCGCCGCCAGCGACAGTCCTGCCACAGCGCCCGCGCCCTTGATGAAGTTGCGTCGTTTGATCAAAGTCATGAAAGCACTCCCATTGTTTCTGCGTTGATATCGCAGCGGTTATTCCCGCCATGTTACAGCGCGATGACCGGTCGGCAACAAAAATCAGTCTAACGGACCGTCAATGTTGATGATCCTGCGTGGACATCAGTGTTTAGCGCACAAATTATCCTCTCTGGCCCATTTGTTCCACGCGAAAAGGCTGCTTGTATGCAAACGTTTGTAGCGGGCTGCTGTCCGACAGTGAGGGGAGAACTTTGCATGCGACTTCAGGGTAAGCGGATTCTGGTATCGGCAGCAGCTCAGGGCATCGTCCGGGCAAGCGCGCTGGCCTGCGCAGCAGAGGGGGCGTCGGTCGTGGCCGTCGATATCAACGAGGAAGGGCTTGCCTCTCTTGCCGCTGAAAACGCGTCCATCGAAACGCACCGGCTGGATGTGCGCGACCGCAGCGCAATCGATGTGCTCGCCGGCAGGGTCGGCCAGCTCGATGGCCTCTTCAATTGCGCCGGCTTCGTCCATCACGGCAGCATTCTCGATGTCTCCGAGGACGACTGGGCGTTCAGCATGGATCTCAATGTGACCTCCATGGTTCGCATGACGCAGGCGTTTCTACCCGGCATGCTGGAACGGGCCGAAGAGGCGGGCAGCGTGTCCGTTCTCAACATGGCGTCGATGGCGTCATCCATCAAAGGCTTCGTCAACCGCGCGGTCTACGGCGCCACGAAGGCGGCCGTGATCGGCCTCACAAAGTCCGTTGCGGCCGATTTCGTAAAGCAGGGCGTGCGCTGCAATGCTCTCTGCCCCGGCACAGTCGACACGCCGTCGCTGCGCGGTCGCATCGCCGCCGCACCGGATCCCGTTCAGGCCGAGAAGGATTTTATCGCGCGTCAGCCCATGGGGCGGCTTGCAACGGTCGACGACATCACACCGCTGGTCGTGTTTCTTCTGTCGGACGAAAGCCGCTTCGTCAGCGGTCAGGCCGTTCTCGTGGATGGCGGCGTGACCATCTGATTTCAGGGCAGGGTGGTTGATACTCTCCGCCCTTGTTCGGTGATATCGAATTTCTACAAAAAACCGGGGCGCGCCAAAGTGTGCGCCCCGGCATTTTCCGACCCGGCGTCCATCTTCCGGAGAACGCTGCATTGCCGGCTGGACCCATGCAACTCCGGGAAACGATGATCGGCAGCACTGTATCCGGCTTCGGAGCATGCCTTCGGTCTCCACCTCCAGGCTGGCACGAACCACAGAAACCGCTTGCCATCACCCAGGGCAGGAGCGAACCTCCACACCTCCACACCTCCACACCTCCACACCTCCAAACCTCCAAACCTCCAGGCCCCTAGGCCCCTAGGCCCCAAGGCCCCAAGGCACGTCTTGCGCTTCGTATTCGTTATGATATTACATACCATATTGCAGCAAAGGAACCAAACATGCCGAACCAGGACAAACGCCTGCCCGTCACCGTGCTTTCCGGGTTTCTGGGGGCGGGCAAGACGACGCTCTTGAACAATGTGCTCAACAACCGGGCAGGACGGCGCGTCGCGGTGATCGTCAACGACATGTCGGAAGTGAACATCGACGCCGACCTCGTGCGCGAGGGTGGGGCGAACCTGTCGCAGACAGACGAAAAGCTGGTGGAGATGACGAATGGCTGCATCTGCTGCACGCTGCGCGACGATCTTCTGAAAGAGGTGCGGCGTCTGGCGGCGGAGGGGCGGTTCGATTACCTGCTGATCGAATCCACCGGCGTTTCCGAGCCATTGCCTGTGGCCGCCACATTCGAGTTTCGCGACGAGCAGGGCCACAGCCTTTCCGATGTCGCGCGGCTCGACACGATGGTCACAGTGGTCGACACGCTGAACCTGCTCGAAGACTATGCCAGCCATGATTTCCTGCGCGACCGGGGCGAAGTCGCGGGCGAGGGGGACGAGCGCACGCTTGTGGACCTGCTGGTCGACCAGATCGAGTTTGCCGATATCGTGATCCTGAACAAGGTCAGCGACGCCGGCCCGGAGCGCCTTGATGCGGCGCGCAAGATCGTCACCGCGCTCAATCCCGATGCGCAGATCATCGAGACAGACCATTCCCGCGTCGCGCCCGCCCGCATCTTCGATACAGGCCTTTTCGATTTCGAGACGGCTCACCAGCACCCGCTCTGGGCCAAGGAGCTTTATGGCTTTGCCGATCACGTGCCGGAGACCGAGGAATACGGCGTTTCCTCCTTCGTCTATCGCGCGCGGCGTCCCTTTCATCCGCAGAAAGTGCATGCGGTGCTGAATGCCCCGCTGCCCGGCGTCATCCGCGCCAAGGGTCATTTCTGGATCGCAACCCGGCCCGACTGGGTTGCCGAATTCAGCCTCGCCGGCGCTTTATCCAGCGTGAAGCCGCTTGGCACCTGGTGGGCGGCGGTGCCGCGCGAACGCTGGCCAAACCACCCGGAAGCGAAAGCCTTCATGGACCGCTACTGGAGCGAACCCTACGGAGACCGGCGTCAGGAGCTGGTCTTCATCGGCACCGGCATGAACCGCGAACGCATCACCGCAGCGCTGGACGATGCGCTGGTGGGCAGTGAAACCGACTTCGAGCCAGCGCAGCACCGTGCGCTGGCGGACCCTTTCCCGCGATGGCAGCGCGCGCAGGCCGCCTGAGGGGCGGTGGTTGCCTTCTCCCTCGCCCTTCGCCCTTCGACAAGCTCAGGAGGCTCAGGATGAGGGAGAAGGCAGGCAAAAGCTGAGACTGATGCAGGGGCTCAGAAGCTATAACTTACAGCCAGAGACCCCACAGGAGCATGAAAGCATTTGGCGCACCACACAGCCCTCATCCTGAGCCTCCTGAGCTTGTCGAAGGGCGAAGGGCGAGGGCGGCATGAAGTCCGCCGAACCTACCTCCTGACCCGCAAAAGATAGGTATCCATGATCCAGCCCTTGTCTTCCCGCGCCCTGACCCGCGCCTCCACAATCTGCCCGGCAACATCCCCAAGCGGCCCGGCGATCAGAAGCTCATCCGGCGTACCCAGATACGCGCCCCAGTAAATCTCGTAGGCATCGCCATCGAGCATTTGAAAGGCGCAGTCGCCGTCGAGCATGACGAGAAGCGTATCGGCATTCGGCGGGAAGCCCTCCGCTTTCAGCCGCCGACCGGTGGTGATCAGGATCGAACCGCCAATCGTGTTGATCGGCATATGGTGGCTGGCCGCGAGCGCCTGAATGCTGGTGATCCCCGGCACCACTTCCAGCGCGACGTCAAGCCCGACTTCCCGGCGCATGTGCTCGATGATCCGCAGCGTGCTGTCATAGAGCGAAGGATCGCCCCAGACGAGAAACGCCGCGCGGCCCGTCTCGCCTGTATGCGCCGCAAGCAGATCGCCATAGGCGCGGGCGATGGCCATGTGCCAGTCGTCCACGCCCCGGCGATAACTCGGATTGGCGGCGTCACGCACCGGCAGGTCGAATTCCACGATCCGCGTCTGCCGGTCTTCCAGAAACCGCTCGCAGATGACACGGCGCAGATCGGCCAGATCCTCCTTCGCTTCCCCCTTGCGGGGGATAAGGATCACGTCAGCCCGGTTCAGCGCATTGATGCCCTGAACCGTCATGTGTTCGGGATTGCCGGTGCCAATGCCGATGAGCGAAAGCGTGCGCATCATCAGCCGTCCGAAACGCCGGCTTCGGCAAAGGTCGCCATGCCGTTGTGGCAGGCAAGCGCGCCGCGCAGAATGTTGATCGCAAGGCATGCGCCAGAACCTTCACCAAGCCGCATGTCGAGATCGAGCAGCGGCTTGAGGCCCAGCTCGCCAAGCAGCCTGCGGTGGCCGGGTTCGGCGGAAACATGGCCGGCAATGGCATGCGCCAGACCGTCTTCGCCAAGGCGCGCAAGCGGGGCGACTGCCGATCCGCACACGAAACCATCGAGCAGCAGCGGAATGCGCCTCTGCCGCGCGGCAAGGGCCGCACCGAACATGGCGGCAAGCTCGCGACCGCCGACGCGGCGCAGCGCCTCCAGCGGATCGGAAAGCGCCTCGCCATGGCAGGCAAGCGCTGCATCCACGGCCTCAGCCTTGCGCGAAAGGCCGGCATCGTCAACGCCTGTGCCCCGGCCGACCCAGTCGGCTCCCCGGCCACCGAACAGCGCGGCGGCAAGTGCCGCTGCGGCGGTGGTGTTGCCGATACCCATTTCCCCGAGCGAGATGAGATCCGCTCCCTCCGGCACCGCATCGAAACCGGTCTGAACGGCCTTCAGAAAATCCGCTTCATCCATGGCCGACGCTTCCGTGAAATCCGCCGTGGGGCGCTCGATCTCGAGTGACGTGACGGTGAGGCTCGCCCCTATCTGTTTCGCAAGCTGGTTGATGGCCGCGCCCCCGGCGGAGAAATTCGCTACCATCTGCGCTGTCACCTCGGCTGGAAAAGCCGAAACACCGCGTGCGGTCACGCCATGGGAGCCCGCGAAGATCAGCACATGAATCCGCTCAAGCGCAGGCTTTTCGCGTCCCTGCCAGCGGGCAAGCCGGATGGCCGCGTCTTCCAGCCGGCCAAGGCTGCCGGGCGGTTTGGTCAGCACTGCCTGGCGGGCGGTTGCAGCCTGCGCGGCGTCCTCATCGCCACTGGGACGGACATTACAGGCGGCGCGCAGATCGTCGATTTTGAGAAAGCGGGTCATGGAAGTCCTTCAGATGAAATAAGCGACGGCGGCGATGAGCACGGTGGTTTCGGCAAGCTGCTGCAGCGCGCCAAGCACATCGCCCGTCTGTCCGCCGATCTGTTTTTCGGCGAGCCGTTTGATGAAGAAGAGCGCCAGCAAGAGAAGCGGAGCGGTCACAAGCACGAAGCCGGGACCGGAGATGAAAAGCAGCGCGCCACCAATCGCGAGCGCCACGAGAACGGTAGCCGTTTCCGGTCGCCCTGCGCCTGCCGAGAGCCCGTTTTCGCGCGCCGGTGGCGAAAGGCGCATCAGCGCCGGCATCAGGGCGCGCGAGGCCGTGTGCGCCATCAGAAGGGCGGGAACCGCGACAAGCCCGAGCGACGAAAGCGCCGTCCAGCGCATGAGAAACGACAGGATCAGTGCGGCAACGCCATAGGACCCGATGCGGCTGTCCTTCATGATCGCGAGCTTTTTCTCACGCGTCGAACCGCCGCCGAAACCATCGGCCACGTCTGCAAGCCCGTCCTCATGCAGCCCGCCGGTCACAAGCGTCCCCACTGCAAGCGCGAGGGCGGCTGCAATCGTGGCCGGCAGGCCAAGCATCGCCGCGCCGATCAGCATCGCACTGCAAATCGCGCCGACCACCAGACCGGTCAGAGGCGCTGCCCATTGGGCGGCCGCAAACCCGTGCGCCGGCATCTCGAACGCAGGCAGCGGCAGCCGCGTGTAGAAGCCGAGACAGGCGGCCACATCGCGAAGGGCTGCCACGAGCATCGAGCGGGGTCCGGCCATCGCGTCAGCTCCGCGCTATGGCGTGAAAATAGGTGCCGGAGACATGCCCGCGCCGCGCACCGGATGGGCCGAGAGCGCGGCCCTGTCCGTCCGCGAGCATGGCGAGCGGCGCATCGCTGCCCGGCTCCACCAGCCGCGAATAGTGGAACTCATGACCACGGATCGTCTCGCCCGTGCTGCCGATGGCGCAGTCACTCATCAGCGTTGCCTGCCGGTAGCCGAGGTTCATTTTGCGCTTCGCATAGCTCGTCACATGACCGAGCAGCCCCAGCATGGCGTGGCGAACGCCTTCGGCATCCTCCAGCGCCTCGCCCAGAACCATGAACCCGCCGCACTCGCCATGAACGGGCCTCGTCTCCGCAAATGCCTCCATCGCAGCGCGGAAGTTCTCTGAAGCGGCGATCCGCCCCGCATGAAGTTCGGGATACCCACCCGGCAGCCAGCAGGCGTCGGCGCTTTCCGCCGGTCCTTCATCGGCAAGCGGCGAGAAGGGCAGGAGTTCTGCTCCCGCCTCGCGCCAGTGCCGGGCGAGATGCGGATAGACGAAGCTGAAAGCGGCATCCCGCGCGATGGCGATGCGTTGCCCCGGCGGCGGCACAAGCCGCGCCGCATCGCCCGCCTGCATGGAAAGCGGCACGGCGGCCTTCACCACAGCGTCGAGGTCGATGTAATGTTCCATCACATCGGCAAGCCGTTCGATGAAGGCTTCCAGCGCAGCATGTTCGCTCGCCTGCACAAGGCCCAGATGCCGCTCCGGCAGCGCCATGTCCGGGTTGCGGTAGACCGCGCCCAGAACCCTGATGCCGATGGCCTCAATGGCGTCGCGCGCCATCGCTTCATGTCGCGGGCTCGCCACCTGGTTGAGCACGACGCCGGCAATCCGCACCTTCGGGTCGTAAGCTGCAAACCCCTTTGCCAGCGCGGCTGCGGTCTGCGACTGGCCGGACACATCGAGAATGACAATGCAAGGCACATCATAAAGGCGCGCAATGTCCGCCGCAGCGCCGGAGCGACCCGGCTCCGACACGATACCGTCAAACAGGCCCATGGCGCTTTCGATCAAAAGCATGTCGGCGTCTTCACCCTGCCGGCTTCCCAGATGGGCGAGCAGATCCGGATGCATGGCCCAGCTGTCGAGATTCACGCCGGGCTTCCCGGTCGCCGCCTGATGAAAGCCGGGATCGATGTAATCGGGGCCGGATTTCGCGCCATGCACGGCGAGGCCACGCCTCTTGAGCGCGCGCATCAGGCCGATGGTCACACTGGTCTTGCCCGAACCCGAACGGGCCGCGCCGATGATGATCGCCCGTGCCGTCATATCAGCGCCTCGCGCAGCGCCACGATGCCGCCGATCACGATGATGGACGGCGAGCCATACCCTTCCACCGATGCGTCGGAGACAAGCGTGGAAAGCGCCGTCGTCAGAATGCGTTCTTCCGGTTTCGTCGCGTTCATGATGAGCGCCGCCGGCGTATCGCCCGCCATGCCGCCGGATGTGAGCGCGTCCACGATCAGGGCGAGCTTGTGCATCCCCATATAGATGACGATGGGCTGACCCGTTTTCGCCAGCGCCGCCCAGTCCAGATCGTCCGGCGTGCCGGCGGCGTGGCCGGTCGCGAAGATCACCGCCTTGTTCACGCCGCGCATGGTGGCGGGAATGCCCGCATCGGCGAGCGCCCCCACCGCCGAGGTGACGCCTGGCAGAAAGCGGAAGGGAATGCCGGCGAGTGCCAGCACCAGCGCTTCTTCCCCGCCACGGCCAAACATGTTGGGGTCTCCGCCTTTCAGGCGCAGCACCCGCTGTCCCGCCTCGGCGTGTTCCACCAGAAGCCGGTTGATTTCATCCTGCGCCGTGGAGGGCTGGCCGGCGCGCTTGCCGACGAAAATGTGCCGGGCGTCCGGCGCGGCCTTCAGAATATCCGGATCCACCAGCGCGTCATAGATCACCACATCCGCCGCATCGAGCGCAGCCAGAACACCGAGCGTCAGGCAGCCGAAGCCACCAGGCCCGGCACCGGCAAGCCACACATGGCCCGGCTCAAAAGGCGTTGGTTCAAAAGGCAGGCGGTTGAGCGCCTCAAGCGTGCTCATAATCCCTCCCGCCCGCGAAACCGGCGCTGATAATCGGCGCTGTAGAGCGCGCTCTCGCGAAAATCCTTGGCGCCCAGCCCCGGCCCGACGAGAATGAGCGCCGTGCGCTCGATGGGATCTTTCGCCATCTCCGCTTCGATGGTGGAAAGCGTGCCGCGCAGAATGCGCTCATCCGCCCAGCTTGCGCGGGCAACAATGGCAACCGGGCAGTCGGGTCCGTAATGCGGGGTCAGCTCCGCCACCACACGGTCCAGCGCGTGAATGGCGAGATGAATGGCGAGCGTCGTGCCGGTGGCCGCGAAATTGGCGAGCGTTTCACCCTCCGGCATTTTCGAGGCGCGGCCGGAAATGCGGGTCAGGACAAGGCTCTGCGCCACTTCCGGAATGGTCAGCTCGCGTCCCAGCGCCGCCGCAGCCGCCGAGAAGGAAGGCACGCCCGGCGTCAGCGTGTAATCGATGCCGAGCGTCGAAAGACGGCGGATCTGCTCGGCCACCGCGCTCCAGACGGAAAGATCGCCCGAATGCAGCCGGGCGATATCCTCACCCGCTTCATGGGCGCGGATATATTCCGCCTCGATCTCTTCCAGCGACATGGGTGCGGTGTTGACGATGCGCGCTCCCGGCGGACAGTGCGCGAGCAACTCCTCCGGCACCAGCGAACCGGCATAAAGGCAGACCGGGCAGCGCGCGATCAGGTCGCGGCCGCGAACGGTGATGAGGTCGGCAGCGCCCGGTCCGGCGCCAATGAAATGAACGGTCATGATTTTCTTCCGGTGGTCGCGATGGCGCAGGTAACGCCGTCAAGTGTGATCCTCGGCCCGAGAAGCCGGCCTGCCGGGCCGCAGACGGCCAGCGCCGCCGCCTCTGAGGCCGATGGCAGGCCCGTGGCTGAGCGCGCCTGTTCCGAGCGGGTCAGGCAATGCATCGCCGCCGCCTGAAGTGCCGCATCATCGGCAATGACAAGCGGCAGGCCGAGCGCCTTTGCAGCGTCCGTCAGGCCGGGCTCGTCCCGCTTCAGTGGCACGGTCGCCACCGCATCGAGCCTCTCCCGCGCGATGTCATGCGTTGTCAAAGCGGCGTCGAGCGCGGCAAGAACAGCAACGCGCGTGACGCCTTTTCTGGCTCCAAACCCGGCGCAGATCATGGTTTCCTCCAGCGCCATTGAAGCACCGGCATGGCCGGGCGCAGCGCCGTCATGCCGCCAACGGGCGCGGCGCGCGCGACGGCGATCTCGATCAGTTCTCCGCCGTGCCGCCCGTGGCAGTCGATCAGAAGCGCCTGCGTTTCGAGCGTCACCCCGTTTGCGACAAGACGCCCCCCGGTTCCAAGAGCGGCCATCGCCGCCTCCATCAGCCCTGTCGCAGTCGCCCCGCCACCGATGAAAACCACGTCGGGCGCGGCAAGGTCTGCGAGCGCGGCGGGAGCCTTTCCCTCAACCACGGTGAGCTGCGGCACGCCCATGCGCTCCGCGTTGCGGGCAATGCGCGCCGCGCGCTCCGTGTCCGCCTCGATGGCGATGGCGCTGAGCGATGGGTGCTGCCGCAGCCATTCGATGGAAATGGAGCCTGAACCCGCTCCGATATCCCAGAGCCGTTCACCGCGTTTCGGGGCAAGCGCCGACAGGGTGACGGCCCGCACCTCCGATTTGGTGATCTGCCCGTCATGCTCGAAAAGCGCATCTTCCAGCCCGGTTCCAAGCGGCAGGATGCGCGCATTCTCATCCGCCGCCACCTCGATTGCGACCACATTCAGATCGTCAAAGCGGTCTGCGGAAAGCGCGGAAGCCATGAAGCTTACCTGCCGTTCGCGCGGTCCACCCAGCGCTTCCAGCACGTGAAAGCGGGAGGGGCCAAACCCCTCAGCCGTGATCAGCTCGGTTATCGCAGCCGGAGCCGCGCCATCGGATGTGAGCGCGAGAATGCGCGCGCCGGGATGAAGCAGCGGGCGGATCAGCGCGATGGGCCTGCCATGCAGCGAAACCGTCTCAACCGATTGCAGCGGCCAGCCAAGCCGGGCAGCAGCAAGCGCAAAGGAAGAAGGCGCGGAAAAGACACGCATCTCGTCCGCCGGAATGCGCCGCGTCAGCGTCGCGCCCACACCGAAGTGAAACGGATCGCCGGAGGCGAGCACGCAGACCTTCTTGCCTCTCAGCGCTTCGATCTCATCAAGCGCTTTGCCAAAGGGGGAGGGCCACTGCCGCGTCTCGCCGGAAATCTGGTCTGCCGCCAGTTCGAGGTGCCGCGCACCGCCGAACACGATCTCCGCATCGGCAATCGCGCGGCGTGCTTCCTCACCGAGCCCGGCCATACCGTCCTCGCTGACCCCCACGATGGCAAGCCAGCGCTTAGCGCTTTCCGCCTGACTGCAAAATGCTCTAGAAGACGTCATGGCGAACCAAACCCTTCTCATTCTTGGTGGAACAGGCGAAGCGCGGCGGCTTGCGGAGCGGCTTTGCGCGCGCAGCTCGCTGCGCGTCATCACCTCGCTTGCCGGGCGCACCCGCACACCGGAAGCCTTGCAGGGTGAGGTGCGTGTGGGCGGTTTCGGCGGCGCTGAGGGGCTTGCGCGTTATCTCGAGGGCGAGGGCATCAACCTGATGGTGGACGCCACGCATCCCTTCGCCGCGCGCATGGCGCGCAATGCAGCGGAAGCCGCCAGCCTGACCGGCGTGCCGCTCATCACGCTCATGCGCCCCGCCTGGCAGCCGGTCGCCGGCGACAACTGGCAGATCACGTCCGGCATGGCCGAAGCGGCAACGCTGCTCGGCCCTGAGCCCCGGCGCGTCTTTCTGGCCATTGGCCGGCAGGAAGTTCAAATGTTTCGCGCGGCGGCGCAGCATGATTATCTGGTGCGCAGCGTGGAGCCGGTCGAACCGTCCCACCTGCCGGCGAATGCCGCATGCATTCTGGCGCGTGGTCCGTTCTCTGAAGACGATGAAATCGCGCTGCTCGCCGATCACCGCATCGAGATCGTGGTTGCCAAGAACAGCGGCGGTGCTGCGACCTATGGCAAGATCGCAGCCGCGCGCAGGCTCGGCCTGCCGGTGATCATGATCGACCGGCCAAAGCCGACTGGCGCAGCCGTCGTGGCCGACATCAAAGATGCGATGGGCGCGATCGACACTCACCTGGCGGCTCCCGTCGCCGAGCGCGGCGCATAGACCAGCGGCGGTTTGCCGGGGCGCTCGATCATCCGCGTTTCGGGCGAACCGATGATGACGCAGGTGGCCATGTCGGCCATCTCGCCACGCGCCTCATTCAACGGAACAATCGCCATGCGCTCGTCGGGCCGGCCTGCGGCGCGGCCGAACACGACAGGCGTGGAGGCCGGGAGAATGCCGCTCAACAGTTCAAAGGCGCGGCCAAGCTGCCAGGGCCGGGCGCGGCTGATCGGATTGTAGAGCGCGATCACAAAGCCCGCACCGGCGGCAGCCGCAAGCCGCGTTTCGATCAGTTCCCAGGGTTTCAGATTGTCCGAAAGCGATATGGCGCAGAAATCATGACCGAGCGGCGCGCCCACGCGGGCGGCCACCGCAAGCATGGCCGTCAGCCCCGGCACGATCTCCAGATCGAGCGCACGCCATTCCTGCGGCCCTTGCTCGATGGCCTCGCACACGGCCGCCGCCATGGCGAAAACACCAGCATCCCCGCCCGAAACCACGGCCACATGCCTGCCTTCAGCGGCCATGGTGAGCGCCGCCTTGGCGCGGGCCAGCTCTTCCCGGTTGTCGGAGGCGTGACGGGTCTGGCCGTCATTCAGTTCAAGCCGGTCGAGATAGGGACCGTAGCCAAAGAAATCGCTTGCCGCCGCAATGGCTGCGCGCGCCTCCGGCGTTGTCTGTGCCGGTTTTCCGGGGCCGGTGCCGATGACGACGAGACGCCCGCTCATGCCGCGCCCTCCTGCGGCCTGGCCTGCCAGCCCGGTCCGAGCACGAGCGAGAAATAGGGGGCGGTGTCGTCAGCCTTGTCCGCAAGCGGCGTCATACTGGTATTGTCCATCGTGCCGCGTTCCACATAGACCGCGCCGACGAGCCTGCCGGCCCGCGCCAGCGCCCGGCGGATTTTCGGCAGATTGCGCCCCACCTTCATGATGACGAAGGCTTCCGTGTCGTTCACACGGCGCAGAAGCTCGTCTTCATCGAGCGTGCCGGGCAGGACGGTCAAGATGTCGTCGCCCTGAACGATCGCGATGCCCGCCTGCGACCAGCAGCCGGACATGGCCGTGATGCCGGGGATCACCTCCGTCGGGTAGAGCGCGGCAAGCCGCACATGCAGGTGCATGTAGGAGCCGTAGAACAGCGGATCGCCCTCGCTCAGAACCGCAACCGTTCGGCCCGCTTTCAAATGCACTTCCACCGCGCGCGCCGACTCCTCGTAAAAGCCGGTGATGGCTTCGATGTAGCGCGGGTCGTTCTTGTCGATTTCGGTCGTGACCGGATATTCCAGCGGCAGCTCCACCGCCGCCTCCGGCAGGAGGTCGTCGACGATCTTGCGGGCATTGCCCCGGCGTCCGCGCTTTGCGAAATGC
Source organism: Nitratireductor sp. PBL-C9 (assembly GCF_050877045.1). NCBI lineage: Bacteria > Pseudomonadati > Pseudomonadota > Alphaproteobacteria > Hyphomicrobiales > Phyllobacteriaceae > Nitratireductor > Nitratireductor sp. PBL-C9. The sequence continues at coordinate 81,594 of NZ_JBPAXW010000001.1, read as the reverse complement.
GCCACCACGTCCGCCCGCTCCAGCGCCTTCAACGCCTTAACGGTGATGAGTTCGGGATCGCCGGGTCCGGTGCCGACGCCAATCAGGGTTCCGCTCACAGTCCCGCCCTCGCAAGTGCGTTGATCGCCGCCGCCGTCATGGCGCTGCCGCCCATGCGGCCGCGCACGATGGCAAAGGGAATGCCAAGCCCGCTCTCGGCGAGCGCGTCCTTGGATTCCATCGCGCCCACGAAACCGACCGGCATGCCGATGATGGCGGCAGGCTTCGGCGCACCGGCGCGCAGCATGTCGAGCAGGTAGAAGAGTGCGGTCGGCGCATTGCCAATGGCGATCACCGCTCCTTCCATGTGTTCGCGCCACAGTTCCAGCGCAGCGGCGGAACGCGTGTTTCCGATCTCCCGCGCAAGCTCCGGCGTGCGCGCATCGCGCAGGGTGCAGATCACCTCATTGTCGGCGGGCAGCCGCGTGCGGGTCACACCCCGCGCCACCATCTCCGCATCGCACAGGATCGGCGCGCCGGCTTTCAGCGCCGCGCGACCTGCCGCAACGAACCCTTCGGAAAAGACGAAATGCTCCGCCGCCTCGACAAGCCCGCAGGCATGGATCATGCGGATGGCGACATCGGCCTCTTCCGCACTGAAGCGCGCGAGATCGGCCTCGGCGCGTATGATCGCGAACGACTTTTCATAAATGGCGTTGCCGTCGCGTATGTACTCGGTTTCTTGCATTCAGCCTGTCTTTCGAAGAAGGGCAGCACGCAGCTTCTCGCCGCGCTCGATGAGAAAGGTGCGAAGGCGTTCGGAAGGCTCCGCGCCAATGGAGGAAAGGGTGCAGCAACCCTCGGCCGCGATCAGGTTCACCGCAGCCCCGGCGGGCTGGGCGCAACATTTTTCGCAGGCCGAGAGGTGTAGACGAAACGAACCGTCCGGCAGACCGGCTTCCGCCGCCTCGGCGGCAAGCGCCTTGGCGTCGAACCGCGCCGAGGCACAGGCCGGCGCACCGGCGCAGGCCGCTATGGAAAGACGCGGATCATGCCCGTCCGTGACAAAGCCAAGAGCCTCGGCCGCCCGCGACAGCGCATCCTGCCGGGGCTCATCAAGCCCGATCAGCAGCAGGCCGCTGCGCGGCGCAAGGCGTATTTCCCTGGCATCCGAGGCGGCCTCGCAAAGCGCGACCAGCGCCTCCGCAGCGATCTGACCGAAGGGCAGGGCGATCCCGATCGCGCTATCCCCGTCTTTCAGCGTAAACTGGCCAACCGGTGCGCTGTCAGCCCGTGCGGCATATTGAACGGCTGGCTCAAGCCCGGCCCGGAGCGCCTCTCTCTTCGCCTGCGAAAAATTACGCGCGCGTCCGCCGGTCTGCGCCAGCAGATCAAGAACCGCAAGCGCTGCAGCGCCCACCGCCTGCTCATCGCCCTGGCCTAACCAGCCCGCCGTCGCGCCATTGCCGCCGACACCGATCTGCCAGAGACCGTCTCCCAGCGCCACAAGCTTGATGTCGGCTCCGATAGCGTCAAGATGCAGCGTCCCGCCACCATCGACCGTGACCGAGACCTTGGGCGCAAGGCGCGGGGCAAGGCAGTGCGCGGACGCATACTCATCGATCCGCCGGGCAAGCGCCATCGGGTCACCCAGCGCATCCTGCGCCAGACCATCAAGCGCTCCCGTCTCCACCGCGAAGCCATCCACGGCCCCAAGATCGAGCGCGTTGATTTCCGCCCCGAGCAAAGGCGTGCTCTCAGCGGTCAGGCCCCGGATCTGCAACTTTCCACGCGCGGTCACTTCCAGAATTCCGTTGCCATGGCGGCGCGCGGCCCGCGCGATGCCCGCAAGTTTTTCAGGCGTCAGCGCGCCATGGGCCGGCGCAATCCGCGCGAGCAGCCCGTCGCCGGTCTTCATGGGGGCGGAGAGTGTGGGGCATGCGCCGCGCCGCATCGTCATGCCGTCGCCTCCGCGAGTAGTGCCGCCAGATCGTCATCGACAGAGTTGCGCTGCGGGTGCCAGAGGCCGCGCCTGCGCGCAGCGTGAAACCGTTCCGCCATCGCCCGGGCCGCCGCCGGGTTCTCTGCAAGCAGGAAATCGCGCACACGCTCATCGCCGAGATAGGCATCGAACACGGCATCGATCAGGCTGCCTGAAACCGCATCCGTAGTCTCGGCGAAGCCGATCAGCCGGTCGACCGTTTCCGTCAGTTCCGCCGCGCCGCGCGGGCCGTGGCGCAACTGCCCTTCGATGAAGCGCGGATTGACCGCACGGGCGCGCACGGTGCGGGCAATGGCCTGCGCCAGCGAGCGGGCGCGCGGGCGCTCCGGATCGGTTGTGTCGAGCACCACCAGATCGGCTTTGCCGCCCAGCGCTTCCACCGCCGCCGCGAACCCGCCGATAAAGGCCACATCCGCCGAGCCTTCGAGAATGTCCCGCCCGGCATCGTCGCCCGTATGGATGAGCATGTCGGCATCCGCCACCTGCCGCGCAAACGCGCCGTCTTCCCGCCGGCCTTCGCCCTCCGCGCCGCCGAAGGCAAACGCGCCGGCGTCCAGATAGGCCTGCCCGAGTTCGGCGCGTTCCTGCCAGTCTCCGCGCGCCAGCTTTTCTTCCGGTCCCGCGCCATAGGTGCCCGGCGCGGAACCGAAAATACGCGCCGGAGCCTTGCCGGCCACGCGCGCAGCAGCGGCAAGCGGGTTTTCGCTCTCGTCTTCGTCGCGCGCGGCCACGGCGGCAACCGCAGTGTCGAGCAACGCGATCTGGGTCGGGAACATGTCGCGAAACAGGCCTGAGATGCGCCACGTCACGTCAATACGCGGGCGACCAAGGCTGGCCGGCGGCAGCACTTCAATGCCCGTCACGCGCCCCGTCGCCTGATCCCATTGCGGCTGGCACCCCATCAGCGCCAGCCCCTGTGCGATCTCCTCGCCGCCAGTGCGCAGGCTGGCGCTGCCCCACAGGTCGATGACGAGCGAGCGCGGCCAGTCGCCATGCTCCTGCAGATAGCCGCGCACGGCCTCATCCGCCGCCATCCTGCCCAGTGCGGTTGCGGTCGGCGTCGGCAGGGTGCGCGGATCGGCGGTGAAGATGTTGCGGCCGGTCGGCAACACATCGGTACGCCCCCGCGCCGGCGCGCCGGAGGGGCCGGGCGCGATGTGTCGGGCATCGAGTGCGGCCAGAAGCGCGCGCTTTTCGCTCTCCGCGCAGGCGCTGCGTTCAGGCCCTTCATCCATGCCGCTGCCCCGGCCATAGATGTGCAGCCCGTCCTTGATGGCGAAATCTTTCAGATCACAGAGCCAGGCATCGATCTGCATCAGCGCCGCATCCGTGTCGCCCGTGTCCTCAACGCCGGCATCACGGGTCAGACCGGTGCGCTCGGCGGTTTCCACGATCAGCTGCGCCAGCCGGTCGCGGCGGCGGCGGTCCAGCCCGTCGGCCTGCGCATATTCGTCCACCAGCCGTTCCAGTTCCTGCTGGTCCTGCGAGAGCCCTGCGCCCGCCAGTGGCGGCGTCAGATGCCCAAGCGTCACAGCGCCGATCCGGCGCTTGGCCTGCGCCGCTTCACCCGGATTGCTGACGATGAAGGGATAGACCACCGGCAGCGCACCAGCCACGATCTCCGGAAAGCAGGTTTCCGTCAGCGCCACGGTCTTGCCCGGCAGCCATTCCAGCGTGCCATGCGCACCCACATGGATCAGCGCATGGGCATCGAGCCCCTCCCGCATCCAGTGGCCGAAGGCGACCAGCGCATGGCGCGGTGCAAGCGTCGGGTCATGATAGTCCACGCGTCGGTCTGCCGAGCGCCCGCGATCCGGCGCAAGCGCCACGGTGACATTGCCGAACCGCGCCGCGCGGAACGGAAAGACGCCATCTTCCGCATCGTCTTCCGCCGGTCCCCAGGTGGCGAACAGCGTTTCGCGCGCCTCTTCGGGCAGCGCATCAAAAGCGCACCGGTATTCATCCAGCGAAAGCGCTTCCGACGGCTCTTCAAGCTGCTGCATCAGCGCCCTTGGGGTCTCCGGAACACCAGAAACCGCATAACCCGCTTCATCAAGGTCATGCAGCATGGCGAGCACGCTCGATGGCACGTCGAGCCCCACCGCATAGCCGGTGCGGCCGGGCGCGCTTGGATAGTCCGGGATGAGAACGACAATGCGGCGCTCAGCCACCGGAGTGCCACCGAGCTTCAGAAAGGCGGCGATCCTCGCCGCAACCTGCCGGATGCGCGCGGGTTCGGGCCGGTTGCGCTGAACGCCAAAGAAAAGCCCTTCATCCAGCGCCGCCTCATCCTTGAAGGAAATCGCGCCGGCCATCAGCCGGCCATCGAGTTCCGGCAGCACCACATGCATGGCGAGGTCCGCAGGCGCGAGACCGCGCTGCCCTTCCTGCCACGCTTCGCGCCGCGTGGTGGCGGTGACCACCTGAAAAACCGGCACGCCAAAGCGGTCGAACAGCGTTTTTTCGCCGGGCTCCGCGCCGCTCGAAAAGGCCGTCGCGGTGATGAGCGCCTGCGGCTTCAACGCCTCCACGGCGTTGCGCACGAGATCGGCGGCAACCGGGTCACGCAGGCTGGAAACGAAAAGGGGAACCGCACACAGCCCCTGTTCCTCAAGCGCCTCCACCAGCGCGTCGATGGGCGCAACATCGCTTGCCAGCAGCATGGAGCGATAAAAGAGGATCGGCACGACAGGCCTGTCGGCATTCGCACTGGCCGGGAAGAAGGATGGCTCAACAATGCCATGACCCGGTGCATAGAAGCCGGCCTTGGCCACTGGTTCCGCCTCGGGCGCTTCGATGTCCCGCCCGGCGAGGCGCGCCAGCTGCATGGTCAGCGCGCGCATATTGTCCGGTCCGCCTTCGCGGAAGCAGGCGAGCAGCGCCGCGCGCGCTTCCGGCGAAACGGTGGAGCGCTCGGCAAGGCGCGGGTCGTCCTGATGGCATTCGCCGGGAAGCAGCGCCAGCGCGATGCCCTTTTGCCGGGCCAGTGCTGAAAGCCGGTCGCAGCCATAGCGCCACCACTCATAGCCGCCCAGCACCCGCACCAGAATGACGCGCGCATGCGCTGCCGTGTTGTCGATCCACAGATCGACCGACATGGGGTGTCTCAGGTCGCGCAGTGCGGCGAGGCGCAGCGCGGGCAGGGCCTCGCGCTGCGCCTGCCATGCAGAGGCGATCCCCGCCAGATCGCTGTCGGTGAACGACAGCGCCACCATGTCCGCCGGCGACTGCTGCAGATCGACAGGCTCGATCAGATCGTCGAGTGAGGCACTGGTGGTGGCGAGGATGTGCATCGGATCAGGCCGAGAGAAGGCTTTCGATACGCGCGCGGTCGATGCCCTTGAGGCCGATCACGACAAGCCGCGTCTCGGCGGCTTCGCCGGCCTTCCACGGGCGGTCGTAATGGTGCGACACGCGCGGACCGACTGCCTGCACCTGCAGGCGCATGGGCTTGCCCTTCACATGCGCAAAGCCCTTGAGGCGCAGAACCTCGCCGGTCTCCACCGCCGCATTGACACGTGCTTCCAGATCTTCGGGCCGCAGAACCGATGGCAGATCGACAACGAATGTATCGAAATCGTCGTGCTCGTGGTCATGCGCATCGTCGTGATGCGTCTTGCGGTTCTCGATGTCGTCCTCGACGGCAAGCCCGAGACCCAGCAGCAGGGCAGGGTCCACCTTGCCATGCGCGCTCGGCACGATCTGCACATTGCGCGACAGATGTCCCGCAATCCGCGCGCGGGCGCGCCCGGCGGCTTCGTCATCCAGAAGATCGTTCTTCGACAGAACGATCAGGTCAGCGCAGGCCACCTGGTCGTCGAACACTTCTTCGATCGGATCATCATGGTCGAGCGAATCGTCGGCTGCGCGCTGTGCATCCAGCGCGTCCATGTCCGCAGCAACCTGACCGTCGGCAAGTGCCGGCCCGTCCACCACGGCAATCACGCCATCGACCGTCACACGGTTCTTGATTGCCGGCCACTGAAAGGCCTGCACCAGCGGCTTTGGCAGCGCCAGACCGGACGTCTCGATCAGGATGTGATCGACCTTCGGCTCACGTGCGAGGATCTGGTCGAGCGCCGGCACGAAATCATCGGCAACCGTGCAGCAGATGCAGCCATTGGCGAGTTCGAGAACGTTTTCCTCGGGGCAATTGTCCAGCCTGCAGCTTTTCAGCACCTCGCCATCGATGCCGGCATCGCCGAACTCATTGACGATGATCGCCAGCCGCTTGCCATGCGCGCCTTCCAGAACATTGCGGATCAGCGTCGTCTTGCCGGCACCGAGAAAGCCGGTCACGACGGTGCAGGGAACCCGGTCGAAACTCGTGGTCATGGGATATCCTTCAGGTGATGGAGTGTGGAGAACGATAAGACGCGGGTGAGGGGCGCACGGGCCTTTTGCGGCCGCGTACTGGCAGAGACACCATGAATGGTCGGGAGAAGGCGCGCAGCGGCGCTGTCAGCAGTCACAATGCACACTCCTTGCCCGGGACACCCGCCAGGCGGTCAGGATTTCATTCGCAGACGGCAGGTTTCCTGGCTCACGGGTCGATGCGCTCTCCAGCCTTCCCAGGGCAAACCCCAGTGGCGTGTCAGGTGCGCTCTCCGCTTACAGTTGCGGGGACAGCTGCGGCATTGGGCAAGGCCCGCACCGCATTCCCTCTTAGCCCTCTCCATTGCGGGAGAAGGACCGTCTGCTGCGCATTTACGGCTCGCCCGCCACGTCTGTCAATGCGGGCAACAAAGCGTTTGCGGGGCGTGGCGATTCTTGTATGCTCCGCCCGCTGTCGGTTCCGCTGAAGCGGACCCAGAGGGAACGTGGTGCGGCGCAATCGCGCCAAGACCACGGCTGCCCCCGCAACTGTAAGCGGAGAGCGTTTTCCTGATCGCCACTGAGGCATGATGCCTTGGGAAGGCTGGAAAGCGCATCGACCCGTGAGCCAGGAAACCTGCCGACGGCCTGAAAGAAACACCGTAACCCTCGGGTGGAGGGGAAAGGACCGGACATGAACACGCGTTTCCTGCGCACTTTTTCCGCATTCGCATTTGCATCGCTCTTCGCAACCAGCGCCCACGCCCATCACGCCATGGACGGGCAGACGCCCACGACCCTTTACGAAGGGCTGGTCTCAGGGCTCGCCCATCCCGTGATCGGGCTTGATCATCTGGCCTTCATCCTCGCTGCCGGCCTGTTTGCCGCCGTCGCCGGCATGAGCCTTTTCGCGCCGCTTCTCTTTGTTGCCGGCTCGCTTGTCGGCGTCGGCCTGCATCTGATGCTGCTCGATCTTCCGGCAGCCGAAATCGTCATCGCGGCAAGCGTTCTTGCTGGCGGCTGGCTTCTGGCGCGCGGTCGGGCCGTAGAGAGCCACATGCTTGTCTTCGCCCTGTTCCTGGTGGTCGGCGTGTTCCATGGCTATGCCTTCGGCGAAGCCATTGTCGGCAGCGAGCAGACGCCGCTCATCGCCTATCTCGCAGGCCTTGCCGCAATACAGAGCGCCATCGCGCTTGGCGTCTATTTTCTCGTCCGCTCGCGCGGCTGGGCGGTTGAGGCCATGCAGCCCCGGCTTGCTGGCGCCGCCATTGTCGGTGTCGGCGTAACCTTCCTTGCCGGACAGCTTGTCGGCTGAGCCGGCGGATCTGACGATGCGTTCACTTCATTTCGTTCTGGGCGGCGCGCGCTCCGGCAAGAGCCGCCATGCCGAAACGCTGATCGAAGCCGCGCCCGCGCCCTGGCACTACATCGCCACGGCCCAGGCCTTCGATGACGAAATGCGCGAGCGCATCGCCATTCACCGCGCGCGGCGCAAAGGGGCATTGGCGGGGCCGGGGGAAGTAGAGGGGGCGTGGCAGACGCACGACGCCCCGCTCGACCTGCCGGGCATGCTTCAAACCCTGCCGGCCCGCGAAACGGTTCTGGTCGATTGCCTCACCCTGTGGCTCAGCAATCTCATTCTCAACGACCATGAGCTAAAACCTGCCGCCGAGCGACTGCTTGCAGCTCTTGCCGCAAGAGAGGGAACCACGGTTCTCGTTTCCAATGAAGTCGGCTTCGGCATCGTGCCGGAAACCCCGCTCGGACGCCGTTTCCGCGATGAGGCGGGGTTCCTGAACCAGAAAGTCGCCGCCGCTGCCGACAGCGTCACGCTGGTGGTTGCCGGCCTGCCCATGAAAGTGAAGTGACATGCGAGAGATCGACGCAAACGAAGCCGGGCGCCACAAGGCAAAAATGGCCAAACGCAAGGCCGTTCAGGATGCCGAGGTGCGCGACAAGACGGTCGAAAAGGGGCTTCTGATCGTCAATACGGGGCCGGGCAAGGGCAAGTCCACCGCCGCCTTCGGTCTTGCGCTGCGCATGCTCGGCCATGGCCGCCGCGTCGGTGTCGTGCAGTTCATCAAGGGCGCATGGCATTGCGGTGAGAAGGATGCCTTCGCCGCCTTTGGCGATCAGGTCTCCTGGCACACGATGGGCGAGGGCTTCACCTGGGAAACACAGGATCTCCAGCGCGACATCGCCGCCGCCGAGCGGGCGTGGGGAAAGGCCGAGGAACTGATGGCCGATCCGACCATCGGTCTTGTCGTTCTCGACGAGCTGAACATCGCACTGCGCTACGACTATCTCGATCTTGAACGCGTCGTGACCACGCTGACCAACCGGCGCGACGACCTTCATGTGGTCGTGACCGGCCGCAACGCCAAGCCAGCGCTCACCGAGGCCGCCGATCTCGTCACCGAAATGGGGCAGGTAAAACACCACTTCGCCGCCGGTGTGAAAGCGCAGAAGGGCATCGAGTTTTAGATCGCCCTGCTTTGAGGTGGTGCGTGGTTCGCCTTCGACAGGCTCAGGAGGCTCCCATCAGGGATGGTGGTGTCCTGAAAGCCTGTTCATCAACATGGAGAACGGAGTTGCAGCGCCTCCCCCTCCCTCATGGTGAGCCTGTCGAACCACGCACCACGCAGCTGCCAGAAGATCAGAGAGCGTGGCAATCGGCCCCCACGCCTCCGCCCCAATCCGCCAATCTCAGAAAGCCAGATGCCAGAGCCCGGCGGCAAGCGCCACAAGCCCGATCAACAGCCCGTCTGCAATCCGATAGAGCGTGAGCGCCCGGCGGATGTCGCCGGCATTGGCCTCGCGGCGGCCGCCATCGCCCATCACCGCGTCATCCACCACCTCGCCGCCATAGCGGCGCGGGCCGGCAAGGGCGAGGCCGAGCGCGCCCGCCATCGCCGCTTCCGGCCAGCCGGCATTGGGCGAGCGATGATGGCGCGCATCGCGGCGCACCGCGCGCCATGCCGCTCCGGCCGAGGCATCACGCATGAAGAACGCGGCGGCAATGAAGAGAAATGCTGTCAGGCGCGAAGCGGGCAGGTTGATCAGATCGTCGAAACGCGCCGCCGCCCAGCCGAAATGAAGGTGCCGCGCGGTCTTGTGGCCGATCATGGAATCGGCCGTATTCGCAGCCTTGTAGAGCGCGCCGCCCGCCAGTCCGCCAACCGCCAGCCAGAACACCGGCGCAACCACGCCGTCGGAGCAGTTTTCGGCAAGGCTCTCGATGGCCGCGCGCGAAACCCCGGCCTCGTCGAGGCTTTCGGGGTCCCGGCCAACGACCTGCGAAACCGCTTTTCGGCCTTCCGGAAGCCCGCCGGCGTCCAGCCCGTCCGCCACCGCTTTCACATGGCTTGCAAGGCTCCGCTGGGCGATCAGCGAACTGCCGGCGAGAGCGGCGACCAGCAGCCCGGCCCAGCCGGAAAGGGCCGTCTGGATCAACCAGCCGGCCAGACCTGCGAGCATCAGAATGCCGACCAGCGCAAGCGCGCCATTCAGGCGGCGCGCACCGGGCGAAAGGGTTTCGACATTGCATCGCGCGTCCGCCAGCGCGATAAGACGGCCAATCCAGGTGACGGGATGACCGATCAGGCGAAAGAGCTGCTGCGGATAACCGATGGCGAGCTCGACCAGCATGGATGAAAGGGCGATCAGAATGGACATCAGGCCTCGACTGGCTGACCGGGCGGCGGAGAAGGTGACCGATCACGGCGGCAGTCTCGTTCGGGCTTCGGCACAGTTTCCAGACGCGCCGACACCCTGGCTCGATCTGTCCACCGGCATCAACCCGCACCCCTATCCTTTTTCGCCCCTGCCTGCCAGCGCCGTCGAGCGCCTGCCCGAAGAAGCCGACATTGCCGCGCTGACCGCGCACGCGGCCCGGCATTACGGCGCGCCGTCTGCGGCAAACGTCATCGCCGCGCCCGGAACGCAGCTTCTTCTCCCGCTGGTCGCATCGCTTCTGGCACCCGGCCCGGCCCGCATTCTCGGCCCCACCTATGCCGAACACGCGCGCGCAGCCGCACTGGCCGGGCATGCGGTCGAAGAGGTGGAGAGCTTCGATGCGCTTCGTGGCGCGCGGCTCGCCGTGGTGGTCAATCCAAACAATCCCGACGGGCGGCTGATCGGTCGAAGCGACCTTCTCGATCTCGCCGCAAGCATGCGCGCTGATGGCGGCGTTCTGGTGGTCGATGAGGCTTTCATGGATGTCGGCCCGCAGGCCGAGAGCCTCGCCGGCGATCTGGAAGCCGGCAACATCCTCGTGCTGCGCTCGTTCGGAAAGTTCTTCGGTCTCGCAGGCCTGCGCCTGGGGTTCGCGCTCACCTCCACTGAACGCGCCCAAAAACTCTCAGGCTGGCTCGGTCCGTGGGCTGTTGCAGGGCCGGCGCTCCACGCCGGGCTCGAGGCGCTTGCAGACCATGGCTGGCAAAGCGCCATGCGCCAGAGGCTCGAAACAGAGCGCTTACGTCTCGACGCGCTCTTTCACGAAAAGGGTCTGACCATCGCCGGCGGAACGGATCTCTTCCGCTTCCTGCGCCATCCGCGCGCGGCGGATCTTTTCGATCATCTTGGCCGCAGCGGCATACTCGTTCGGCGCTTCGCCGGACGGCCGGATTGCCTGCGCATCGGCCTGCCGGGCGATGATGAGGCTTTCGAGCGCGTGCGCGCCGCACTTCAAAGCCGGGACGGGGGAGGGGCATAATGCTTTATGTCTGCCCCGGCACGCATCTACAGCGCATGCTCAAGGCCACCGGCGCACAGCACATGATTTCGCTCACCTCGAACGGCGAGCCCCCGGCTCTGGATGATGCCAGCGCCGTGCCGAACCGCCTGCATCTCGCCATGCACGACATCGCGGATCTGCGTCCCGGCCTCATCGCGCCGGAGCTCGATCATGTCGAACGCCTGCTCGATTTCGCACAGGACTGGGACTGGCGCTCGCCAATGGTCGTGCATTGCTATGCGGGCATCAGCCGCTCCACGGCCGCCGCCTATGTCATCGCCAACGCCTTCGCCCGCGAGATGGACGAATTCGCCCTTGCGCAGATGCTGCGCGAGCGCGCCCCGAGCGCCACGCCCAACCGGCGCATCGTCGCACTGGGCGACCGGCTCCTTGAGCGCGAAGGCCGGATGATCCGCGCGATCCACCAGATCGGCCGTGGCGCAGAAGCCTTTGCGGGCGAGCCGTTTCACTACCCCGCCCGCTGAATGTGAAACAGGCCCCGTAGATCACCGCGCGTCCATCCAAGGGGCCTGTCCGTGTCACAGCGGCTTATTCCGCCGGTGTCGTGCTCGGTATGGCGGGTGTCTCCCAGCCATGGTCGCTCAGATCAGCGATGGTCTCACCGCTATCGTGCCAGCCCTGTATCTCCGCCTCGCTCGCCCGTGGCGAGAAAAGCCCCGTATAGGCATAGACGAGCCCAATCACCGGTGAGAGCCAGCAGGCAAAGGCGAGCGGAATGTAGAGCAGGTTCTCCAGATGCCCGTCCGAGACGCCGAGCGCCAGCGCGCTGATGACGAATGCGCCGCCAGCATTCCACGGAACCAGCGGCGAAATCAGCGTACCGCCTTCCTCGATCGCCCGCGACAGGTTGAGCGTGGAATAGCCCATGCCGCGATAGACCGGCGCATACATGCGGCCGGGCAGCGCGATGGAAAGATAGGGATCGCCTGCTACCAGATTGGTCGCCATCGAGGTGCCGACGGCAGCCGTCTGGATGCCGGCGAAGCTCTTCACCTTCATCATGATGGCGCGGATGATCGTCTCCAGGCAGCCGGTCTTCTCCAGAGCCCCGCCGAAGCCCAGCGCGATCAGCACCAGTGAGATCGTCCACATCATCGACTGGATGCCGCCGCGATTGAGCAGCGAGTCGATTTCGCTCACACCCGTGTCGATCTTGTAGCCGCTATTGGCGTAGGTGAAGACATCATGCAGCCCGACGCCCTGCACGAGCATCGCCGTCAGGCCGCCAGCCAGAACGCCTGCAAAAAGAGAGGGGATAGGCGGCATGCGCTTCACGGCCAGCGCGATCACCAGAATGGCCGGCAGAAGCAGCCAGGGCGAAATCACGAAATTGTCCTGCAGCGACGAGGTGATCGCGGTGATCTTGTCAAAGGATGCACCACCGGACTCGATCAGCGCATAGCCGGCGAAAAGGTAGATACCGAGCGCAATCAGCATGGAGGGAATGGTGGTCGGCATCATGTTCTTGATGTGCGAGAACACGTCCACACCCGTCACCGCCGGGGCAAGGTTCGTCGTGTCGGAGAGCGGCGAAACCTTGTCACCGAAGAACGCGCCGGAAACCACCGCGCCTGCCGTCCAGTAGACGGGTATGCCGAACCCCGCGCCAATGCCCATCAGCGCCAGGCCGACCGTGCCGACCGTGCCCCACGAGGTTCCCAGCGACAGCGAAACGACCGCGCACAAAAGCATGGCGGCGGCGAGGAATATCTGCGGAGACAGGATGGTGAGACCGTAATAGATCAGCGTCGGCACCGTGCCGCTCGCGATCCACACGCCGATGATCATGCCAACCGTGATCAGAACCGAAACGGAAGGCAGTGACACGTGGATGACGTGGAACACGCCCTTTTCGATGTCTTCCCAGTCAAACCCCAGCTTGACGCCGACAAGGCCGGTAATCGCCAGCCCTATGGCCAATGGTACATGCGGGGTGAAATCGTCGAAGTAGAATAGCTGTACGCCAAGCACGATGAGCGTGAGCAGCACCGGCGTGAGCGCAAGCGGTAAGCTCGGCAATGCCTTTTGCGAGGACGACATGTCTCTCTCCCATTATCGTTCGAAGAAAGGCGCGTTTTCCCCGCGCTCTTGTTCACTCGACGATAACAGGAGCAAAAACTCGTTTGGTCTTAATTTGCCGATTTCAAGGTCGATCAGACCAAATTTTCCAAAATCCTTGGATCAGTTCAGGCTTAAAGCATATCTCTAACAGAGCTGTTATGGGGCCATCCTGTCACCTCAGACCTCCTGCGAAGTCCGGGTTTCTGAAAGAATTTCCGCCGCGATCCGGAAGGATTTGAGGCGCGCCTCATGGTCGTGGATCTGGCCGGTGATGATGATTTCATCCGGCCCGTAGCGGGTGATGAAACCATGCAGCGCATCGCGCACCGTCTCCGGGCTGCCCGCCGCCGTGCAGGCCAGCGCCTGCGCCACACCTGCCGCGATTGCCGGGTCGAATGTTGCTTCCACATTCTCCATCGGCCGGGGCAGGGGGCCTGGCCGCCCGAGGCGCAGATTGGCAAAAGCCTGCTGCATTGTGGACTTCAGAAACAAGCCTTCCGCGTCCGTATCGGCTGCAAAAACGTTCAGCGCCATCATGAAATACGGCTTCTCCAGATGCTCCGAAGGACGGAAGGTCTGGCGATAGATCTCGCTCGCCTGTTCCAGCGCCGCGGGTGCAAAATGCGAGGCGAAGGCGTAGGGCAGGCCCAGATGCGCCGCAAGCTGCGCGCCATAAAGGCTTGAACCGAGAATCCAGATCGGCACATGCGTGCCCGCGCCGGGAATGGCGCGCACTTGCTGGCCGGGCTGCCCGTCGCCGAGATAGGCCATCAGTTCCATCACATCGCGCGGAAAGCCGTCGCCATCTTCCAGCCCGCGCCGCAGCGCACGCGCCGTCGCCATGTCGGTGCCGGGCGCGCGACCAAGACCGAGGTCGATGCGGTCGGGATAAAGCGTCGCGAGCGTGCCGAACTGTTCTGCGATGACCAACGGCGCATGGTTTGGCAGCATCACGCCGCCCGCACCAACGCGGATCGACTGTGTCGCCGCAGCCACCTGGCCGATAAGCACTGCGGTGGCCGCACTGGCAATGCCGCTCATATTGTGGTGTTCGGCCAGCCAGAAACGGCGATAACCCCAGCTCTCGGTGTGGCGCGCCAGATCAAGCGTATTGCGCAGGGCGTCTCCAACGCTCGAACCCTCGGGAACGGGAGCCAGATCGAGAACGGAAAACGGAACCATGGGGAAACTCCGGAGGGGCAGGATACTCCCCGGCATATGGGTGCCGTTCAACGCCGATCCAAGGGTGGCGCGTTGAATGCCACAGCCTAATTGCTACCGATGGCACCTTCTCTTGCCAGCGCCTCAATCTCGTCTGCAGAGAAACCGCTCGCTTCCAGAACCGCCCTGGTGTCTTCCCCCAGTGCGGGGGCGGGGTGGCGTAATCGGCATGGCGTTCCACTCAGCTTCACCGGAAAACCCAGCATCCGGATCGGCCCATGGTTCGGCTGGTCCACCTCGATCACCATTTCCTGCGCGCGCGTCTGCGGGTCGTTCAGCGCCTCGGCCAGGTTCTGCACCTTGCCGCAGGGCACACCGGCTGCGTTCAGGCGCGCAATCCAGGCCTCCTGCGTGTCGCCGCCGACCGCGCCGTTGATCATCTCGTTCAGTTCGGCGCGTCGGCCGAAACGCTTTTCATTCGTGTCATAGCGCGCGTCCTCAAGCAGATGGCCAAGCCCCAGCACATCGAGAAAGCGCTTCAGGATCACATCATTCGATGGAGCCACCGCAATTTCGCCATCGCTCGCCCGGAACAGCCCGTAAGGGGCGACCAGCGGGTGGTCGTTGCCGGTACGGGCGGGCAGTTCCCCGGTGGTGAAATATTCGGATGCCAGATAGGCCATCATGCTGATTGCGCCATTCATCATGGCGGTTTCCACATGCTGTCCCGTGCCATTCAGGTCGCGGGCGCGCAGCGCGTTGACGATGCCGAAAGCGCAATAGAGCCCGGCCACCAGATCGGTGATCGGCTGCGCAACCCGCATGGGTTCCCCGCCTTCCGCACCGTTCACGCCCATCAGCCCGCTCATCGCCTGTGCGATGAAGTCGAAAGCCGGGCGCTCCACATAAGGGCCGGTCGAGCCGTAGCCGTTCACATTGGCGGTCACCAGCTTCGGGTTCAGCGCCTTCAGGCGCTCTTCGCCAAAACCCATCCTGGCCATCACGCCGGGACGAAAATTGTCGACCAGCACATCCGCGCCGGCGATCAGGCGTTCCAGAACCTGCCGGCCGCTTTCACTGTAAAGATCGATGACGACCGACTTTTTGTTGCGGTTGAAGCTCGCATAATAGGCGGAAAACCCATCCCGCAGCGTGCCCTGTTCACGGATCGGATCGCCCTTGGCGGGCTCCACCTTGATGATTTCCGCGCCCATGTCGCCCAGCATCATGGTGCAGAAGGGGCCGGAGAGAACGCGGGTCAGGTCGATGACGCGGATACCGTCTAGAGGCGCTTTCATGTCGGTCATCCCGTCAGCCATTGGCCGTCGCAACACTGTCCATGCCGTAGGTTTGAAGCCGTGGCCCCGCCTTCATAACCTGGCCGGGCAGGGTGCGCCCGATCACCGCTTCCGCCTGCCGCGAAACCCTGATCAGCCTGTCGAGATCGACGCCGCTTTCCACGCCGCATTCATCCAGCATGTAAACCAGATCTTCGGTGCAGATATTGCCCGTCGCATTCGGCGCGAAGGGGCAGCCGCCGAGCCCGCCAATGCTTGCCTCATAGCGGGTCACGCCTTCCAGAAGCCCGGCATAGACGCAGGCCAGCCCCACACCGCGCGTGTTGTGAAAATGCAGCGCGATGTCGGCTTCCGGCACCGCCTCGCCAAGCGCGCGGCAGCGCTCCTGCACCAGCGGCGGCGTGGCCATGCCGGTGGTGTCGCCCAGCGAAAGCGTGGTGATGCCCATGTCCCGATAGGCCCGTGCAATGTCCACGATGGCGCTCACCGGCAGATTGCCCTCAAACGGGCAGCCGAAAGACGTCGCAATCGCGCCGAAGACGGGAATGTTCGCTTCTCCGGCAATCCGCACGATGTCCGCAAATCCTTCCAGAGACTGGGCGCGGGTGCGGTTCACATTCTTCAGATTGTGGCTCTCCGACGCCGACATGAAAACGACCATCGCGTCGATGCCGGCCTCGGCTGCACGAACCGCGCCCTTTGCGTTGGGCACCAGCGCAGTCAGCACCGCACCCTTCGAGCGGTCGATCCCGGCCAGAACATCTGCTGCATCACGCAGTTGCGGCACCGCGCGCGGCGAAACGAAGGAGGTCACCTCCAGATGACGGATGCCGGCATCGATCAACCCGTTGACGAGGGCGATTTTCCGGTCCGTCGGCACGAATTCCGGTTCCGATTGCAATCCGTCGCGCGGCCCCACCTCGATGACGCTGACGGTCTCGGGGAAGCCCTTCACATGGTGGCCGGTTGCTGCTGTCACGATTTTTCCTCCCACCTGATTGCATCGGTAGACCGGATTGGTATACCGTCTCGCAAAGTCCGGTCAATGGCCCTTCAGAAAATGGCGACCGGAAGAACAATGGCGCGGCCCGGGCATCGGCTGCGCATCCGGGAGGAAGACAGACGACCCATGGGTGAGGCCGCGCGCGACATGTCCGAACAGCCGCTTGGCGAGCGCGTCCTGTCGCGCATTCGCGGCGATGTGCTGTCGCTCAAGCTCGCGCCGGGCGAGGTCGTCTCGGAGCGTTCGCTGGAGGCCGCCTATGGCGTGTCGCGCACGCCCATCCGGCAGGCGCTGGCGGAACTGATCCGCGAAGGGCTCGTGGTCAAGGCAGAACGCGGCTACGCCATTGCGCCATTCGATCTCCAGCAGCTCGAAGAGATCTTCGAATACCGCGAGATCGTCGAGGATGCGGCGATCCGCCTTGCCTGCGAACGCGCCAGGCCCGAAGAGCTGGATGTCATTCTGCGCACGGTGGATGAGGGCTTAAGCGATTTCACGCCGGACGACTGGTTCGAGGCCGGGCTCGACGTTCACGTGCAGCTTGCGGCCCTTTCGGGAAACCGCTTTTTGCGCGACGCGGTGCAGGATGCGGTCAACCGCACGATCCGCGCCCGCTGGCTGGTTGCCAGCTCGCCGGAGGCGCGCGCGATCGCCCATCGCGAACACAATGAAATCATAGCGCTTGTAAGGCAGCGGAGGACTGAGGAGGCCGCCGCCGCCATTCGCAGGCATGCGCAGGATGTGCGTGGGCAGATCCTGCAGGCGCTGGAGGATTCGCGTCGCCTTTTTGGCGCGCGCGGGTTCGTGGAAGGAGGCTGAGGCCGGTCAGGGAAACCGGTTTCGGGATCTCGCATCTCGGTTTCAACAAGGGAGGACTTGATGAGGAAATTATCGAAGCTCTTTGGAGCGGCCGTCGTTTGGACGTCGCTCTCCGTTGCCGGCGCGACGGCAGCCGAATGCATTGCGCCCGCCGACCCCGGCGGCGGCTGGGACTTCACCTGCCGCACCATCGGCAAGATGCTCTTTGACCAGAAACGCGTGGACGCCCCGGTGCAGGTCACCAACATGCCGGGCGGCGTGGGCGCAGTTGCCTATGCCAAGGTCATGTCCTCGCGCGCCGATGACGCGGATCTGATGGTCGCCACCTCCACGGTGGGCGTCACGCAGATCGCGCAGGGCAAATATCCGGCAGACACATCCGTGATGCGCTGGGTTGCCATGCTCGGCACCGATGTCGGCGTCATTCTCGTGCCGAAGGACTCCGAATTCAAGACGCTCGACGATCTGGTTGCGGCGCTCAAGAAAGACCCGAGCGCGCTTGCCGTCGCCGGTTCGTCCGGTGCGGGCGGCTGGGACCACATCCGCCTTCTCATGCTGGCGCAGGCCGCAGGCCTTTCCGGCGATGACTACAAGCAGATCCGCTGGGTGCAGTTCGACGGCGGCAGCCCGGCCGTCACGCAGATGATCGGCGGTCAGGTGCAGGCGGTCTCCACCGATCTCGGCGAGATCGCAGGTTTTGTGGAATCGGGCGATGTGCGTATTCTCGCAGCCCTTTCCGACGACCGCATTCCAGCCTTCCCCGACGCCCCGACCGCCAAGGAGCAGGGCCTCGACGTGACCGGCTACAACTGGCGCGGTTTCTACACGGGCGGCGAGGTGTCCGACGAGGGCTACAGCGCCTGGGTCGACCGTCTGCAGAACCTCTATGACACCGATGACTGGAAAGAGACGGCGCAGGCCAACGGCCTTGTTCCGGTCTGGCGCGGCGGCGACGAATTCGAAGCCTATGTGAAGGACCAGTCCGAGCAGATGCGCAAGATTTCCCAGGAGATCGGAGTCATCAAGTGACAGACAGGATCGTCGGCCTTTTTCTTCTGGCCATTTCGATCTGGTACGGCGTGACCGCGGGAGACTATGAGGCGAGCTTCGGCGACCCTCTTGGCCCCGCGGCCTTCCCCGTCATGCTGTCCGTGCCTGCGGCCATTCTCAGCCTGGTCATGATCATCCGGCCCGATGAGGAACCGGCCTGGGTCACGGGCAAGCCGCTGTTGCTGCAGGTGGCGGCGGTCTCGCTGCTGCTTGCCTATGCGGGCTTTCTGGAAGTGCTCGGTTTTCCGCTTGCCACCTTCATCGCCGTCGCGCTTTTCGGGCGCATTCTGCGCAGTTCCTGGCCGAAATCCATCGCTTCGGCGGCAATCATGAGCGCGTTCCTGTTCCTCACCTTCGACAAGCTGCTCGGCCTGCCGCTGCCGCTTCTCCCAGAATTCGTGAGCTGATTTCATGGATATGCTCTCCGCCCTTGCGCAAGGCTTTGCGGTCGCCATCACGCCGACCAATCTGGCTCTGGCGCTGTTCGGCTGCTTTGCGGGAACGCTGATCGGCGCGCTGCCGGGCCTTGGTCCGGTAAACGGCGTTGCCATTCTCATCCCGCTCGCCTTCTCGCTCGGGCTGGAGCCCACCTCGGCGCTCATCATGCTGTCGTGCATCTATTATGGCTGCATGTATGGCGGGCGCATTTCGTCGATCATGCTCAACATCCCCGGCGATGAACCGGCGATCATGACAACGCTCGACGGCTACCCCATGGCGCGCGCCGGCAAGGCGTCGGAAGCGCTCGCCATCTCCGCCGTCGCCTCCTTCATCGGCGCGACCTTCGCCACCATCGGCCTCACCCTGTTTGCGCCGCTTCTGGCCAAGGCCGCCATCTATTTCGGCCCCGCCGACTATTTCGCGCTCTATGTCATGGCGTTCGCCACCATTGGCGGCATCACCTCGGTCAATCCGTTCAAGACGCTGCTCGCGGCCTTCATCGGCCTGATGATCGCGACGGTCGGTCTCGACCCGGCCACGGGCACCGCGCGCTACACCGCCGGTTCGTTCCATCTCTATGACGGGTTCGACCCCATCGTCGCCATTGTCGGCCTGTTCGCCATCTCCGAAGTGCTGGTCTATCTGGAGCGGGTGCATCAGGGCGAAACCAAAATGGTCCCGCTTGGCCGTGCGCTGCCGCGCTTCAAGGACATGATGTCCGGCGGCTGGGCCAATCTGCGCGGCTCGGTCATCGGCTTTGTCTGCGGCATCCTGCCGGGCGCCGGCGCATCACTCGGCGCGTTCATGTCTTACATCGCCGAACAGCGCTGGAGCGCCAAGGACGGCAAATTCGGGCAGGGCGATCCGCGCGGCATCGCTGCGCCCGAGGCCGGCAACAACGCCGCGTCCGGCGGCGCGCTCATCCCCATGCTCACGCTCGGCGTGCCCGGCAGCGGCACCACCGCCGTCATGCTGGCGCTGCTCATCTCGCTCAACATCCAGCCCGGCCCGCTGCTCTTCGACCGGCAGCCGGAACTGGTCTGGGGCCTCATCGCCGCGCTCTACCTGGCCAATGTCGCGCTGCTCATCATGAACATCCCGATGATCGGCCTGTTCACGCGCATGCTTTCCATGCCGCAATGGGTGCTGATGCCCTTCGTCGTGATGGTCAGCTTCCTGGGCGTCTACTCGATCAGCCATTCCACCTTCGACCTGTTCGTCATGGTGGGGTTCGGCGTGATCGGCTACATCCTGCGCATGCTGGGCATCTCGCTGGTGCCGGTCATTCTGGGGCTGCTTCTGGGTGCGGACATGGAAAACAATCTGCGCCGCGCACTCTCCATCTCGAATGGCGACTTCCAGATTCTGGTCTCAAGCCCCATCGCGCTGACACTCTACGCCATCACCGCAAGCATGCTGGGCCTCGCCTTCCTGCTCGCCTTCCGCGCCCGCAGGCGAAACCGCGCTGCGGCGGGCTGAACCAGCTCCAGCCCACCTCCACACCTCGTCATCCTCGGGCCCGACCCGAGGAGCCACGCCAGAACCGCAATCATTTTCACAGACGACGGCATGGATACCCGGCTCAGGGCCGGGCATGACGAAAACCGGAGAGCAAAGCGGGACGCCCAACCCTCAGCGTGATCGGCGACATCCTGCGCATGCCAGCCCCCGCCTTCCTACGCACTTTCCGCGCGCAGAGGCAAAACAGCGCTACCGCGAGCTGAACACCCCCAGCCCACCTCCACACCTCGTCATCCTCGGGCCTGACCCGAGGATCCATGCCAGAACCGCAATCATTTGCGCCGACGACGGCATGGATACCCGGCTCAAGGCCGGGCATGACGAAAACCGGAGAACGGGATCAAAACACCAGAGCGCCCTTCACGACACTCTGTTGACAGGTGTCACCCGAAGACGACCGTCTTGTGCCCGTTCATCATCACCCGGTTTTCCAGGTGCAGCTTCACGGCGCGGGCCAGAACCCGGCTTTCGATGTCGCGGCCGGTGGCAACGAAATCCTCTGCCGTCATGGCATGCGTCACACGCTCGGTTTCCTGCTCGATGATCGGCCCCTCATCGAGATCCGGCGTCACATAATGCGCCGTCGCGCCGATCAGCTTCACGCCGCGCTCATGCGCCTGATGATAGGGCTTCGCGCCCTTGAAGCTCGGCAAAAACGAATGGTGAATGTTGATCACTTTGCCGTAGAGACGGTTCGAGAGCTCGTTCGAAAGCACCTGCATATAGCGCGCGAGGATGACGAGATCCGCGCCCGTCTCCTTGAACAGCTCAAGCAGCTTTGCTTCCTGCTCCTGCTTGTTCTCCTTGTTCACCTTCCAGCAGTGATAGGGGATGCCCTCCATCTCCGCCGTGCGGCGTGAATCCTCATGGTTCGAAACGATGGCCACCACCTCGGCGTCCAGCCAGCCGACACGGATCTGGTAGAGCAGGTGCAGCAGCGCGTGATCGAACTTCGACACCATGATGATGATCTTCGGCCGCCGCGTCGTGTCGCTCATCGCGGTCTTCATGTCGAAGCGCGCAATGGCCGGCTCCAGCGCGCGCATCAGCCCGTCGCGTTCCACGCCCTCGGGCGCGGTCGCGGCAATGCGCATGAAGAAGCGGTTGCTCTGGCGATCCCAGAACTGGTTGGATTCAGCGATGTTCGCACCCAGACCGGCGAGTTCCGTCGTCACTGCCGCCACGATGCCGGGGCGATCTTCGCAGGTAAGATTGATGTGAAACGTCTTCTCGGTCATGGCTTTGCCTGAACTTGTGATCTGAAAGGAAAAGCGCCCGCAGGCGCGGGGCGTTTTATACGCCATCGAACGAGGATTGAAATGGTTTTAGTGTCTCACCAAGGCTGACGCTGAGTGACAGCCGGGTGCAGCCTGCCTCAGGCAGCCAGCCAGCGTTCGGAAAGATGGGTTTTGGCCGTCCGCACGCTTGCCTCAAGTGCATCGCCCCGGGCAAGGCCAGCCGCGACGGCGCTCGCCAGCATGCAGCCGGTGCCGCGCATTGCGCCGGGCAGGCGCGGTCCGTCAAAATGAAGCGGTGGCCCGTCCGCCCGAAAGAGCGTGTCAACCGCGCGAACACCACGCGCATGTCCGCCCTTCACCAGCAGCGCGCGCACGCCCCCGGCAAGCATCCGGCCTGCCTGGGCATGCCGGTTAGCCTCGCATTCCGCTTCTTCCTCTCGCGTCAAAATCGCCAGTTCCGGCAGGTTTGGCGTAACAAGGCTGCACAGCGGCATCAGCTTTTCGCGCATGGTTTCAATCGCGTCTTCGGCAAGCAGCGCCCGCCCGGAAGACGAAGCGATCACCGGATCGAGCACCACCGGAATGTCGGCATTTGCGCGCAGAATGGCCGCGACGCGCTCCACCGTCTCACCGGCTCCCAGCATGCCGATCTTGATCGCCGTCACCCGGTTGGCCGAAAGGGCGGCAAACATCTGCGCTTCCACCATCTCAGGGGCGCAGAGGTCGACGCGGCTCACCGCCTCATGCGTCTGCACGGTCACTGCCGTCACGGCAAGGCATGTCTTCACGCCGAACGCCGAAATCGTCTCGATGTCGCGCGCAATACCGGCCCCGCCGGAGGAATCCGAGCCGGCGACCACCAGCACATGCGCCGCACTCATCGCCATTTCTCCGTCGCCGCAAGCCATTCGCGGGTGCGCGCTTCCGGATCGGGGTTCAGCGTTATGTCCGTCACCACGGCGGCGCTGTCCGCACCCGCTTCAAACACGCCGGGCAACCGCTCCGGGTTCAGCCCGCCAATCGCCACCAGCGGCACATCGCCGACACGCTTTCGCCAGTCGGCCAGCCGGTCGAGCCCCTGCGGCGCCCATTTCATCTTCTTCAGGATCGTTGGATAGACCGGGCCGAGCGCCACATATTCCGGTTTTTCGGCGAGCGCCGTGCGCAGTTCCGCTCCATCATGGGTGCTGATGCCAAGCTTCATCCCCGCCGCGCGGATCGCGCCAAGATCGGCTTCCGCCAGATCTTCCTGTCCCAGATGGATGAAGTCGCAGCCCGTCTCGATGGCAAGCCGCCAGTGGTCGTTGACGATCAGCTGGCAGTCGTGACCGGCGCAGATGCGCTTTGCCTCGGCGATCTCGGCCTTGAGGTTTTGCTCATCCATCTCCTTGATGCGCAACTGCACCAGCTTCACGCCCAGAGGCGCAAGCCGGGCAATCCACGCCGCGCTGTCAACGATGAGATAAAAGGGATCAAGCTTCATTCGAAAACGGCCTTGCCAATAATCGGGGTTGAGGGAACGGCCATGTCGCGCGGCTCCAGCGGCCCGGCGCGAAAGGCCACGTGGCCGGCCTCGACCGCCCCGGCAAAGGCTGCCGCCATCGCTGCCGGATCGCCGGCCTTTGCAACGGCCGTGTTCAGAAGAACCGCGTCGAAACCAAGCTCCATCACCATGCCCGCATGCGAGGGGCGTCCAAGTCCCGCATCCACGATCAGCGGAATGTCGGGGAAATGCGCCCGGATCGCCCGCAATCCGTCCACGTTCACAGGCCCGCGCGCCGAGCCGATGGGCGCGCACCAAGGCATCAGAACCTCGCATCCCGCCTCAAGAAGCCGTTCGGCCACCACCAGATCGTCGGTCGTGTAGGGAAACACCCGGAAACCCTCGGCACTCAGGATGCGCGCGGCTTCCACGAGGCCAAACACGTCCGGCTGAAGCGTGTCATGGTGGCCGATCACTTCGAGCTTGATCCAGTCCGTGCCGAAAAGCTCGCGTGCCATCTGCGCCGTGGTCACCGCTTCCTTCACCGAGTGGCATCCGGCCGTGTTGGGCAGAACCCGCACGCCCAGTTCCCGGATCAGCTCCCAGAACTGCCCGCCCGTGCGGTTTCCCGCCGTCTCGCGTCGCAGCGAAACGGTCACGATATCGCAGGCCGAAGCCCGCACCGCCTCGGCCATGATGGCGGGGGAGGGGTATTGCGCAGTGCCCAGCAGAAGCCGCGATGTCAGTGTTTCGCCGTAGAGCGTCAGCATGTCAGCCTCCCTGCATGGGCGAGAGGATTTCGATCCGGTCGCCTTCATCGAGTGTGCAGAGAACGCGCTCTCCCGCCGGCACCAGTTCGCCATTACGCGCCGTGGCGAGAAAGTCGGGCGCATAGTCGAGTTCGTCGAGAAGGGCGGCAAGCGTCGTTGCCTTCACGCGCTGCTCCTCGCCATTAACCGTGAGCTTCATTCAGAGCCTCCACGCGTTCTTTCAGGATCAGGGCCGCCGCCTCCTGCGCCATTGCGGGCGAGAGCAGAAAGCCATGGCGATAAAAGCCGTTCACGCTGATCCCCTCCCGGGTCTGCTTCACCCGCGGCAGATTGTCGGCATAGGCCGGGCGCACGCCGGCGCCCGTCTCCACGATCTTCGCTTCCGCAAAGGCCGGGTGCAGGCTGTAGGCCGCGTTCAGGAGTTCCATTGTCGAGCGGGCGCTGATCGGCCCGTCATCATCGCTTTCGATCATCGTCGCGCCGACCATGAAGTGATGCCCTTCACGCGGCACGATATAGACCGGAATGCGCGGATGAAGCAGACGCACCGGGCGTGAAAGGCTGATCTCTTTCGTGCGCAGCAGAAGCATTTCGCCGCGCACCCCGCGCAACCCGTCGTCAGCGGCCGCCATGCCGGTGCAATCGGCAATCCTGTCCGCCTCAACCGGCGTATCATTACCGTAAGCGAAGCGTACACCTGCCGCTTTCAACCCGGCGATCAGCGCCGTCATCGCCCGGCGCGGGTCGAGATGCGCTTCGTCCCGGAAGAAAAGCCCACGCCGAAACCGTCCGGCGAGATCGGGCTCCAGTGCCGCCACGCCGTCGCCATCCAGCCAATCATGGCCGCCCGTGCGGGTGGCGAAGCGGTTGAGTTCTGCTGCATCGCGCGCAGGCGCGACCACCAGCGTTCCATTGCGCAACACATGGCCGGGCAGCGCCGTGTCCCACCAGTCCGCCGCAAGGCGTCCCAGTGTCAGAACCGGCTGTTCCGCGCTTTCACGCTCGCACCAGGGCGCAAGCATCCCGCCGGCAAGCCATGAGGCGCTGCCCGCCGATCCGGTGCGAACGTCGCAGACAGTCACCTGCGCGCCCGCCCGGACAAGCTCATGGGCCAGCGTGAGGCCGGCAATGCCGGCCCCGCGAATGAGGACATGCATGGGTCAGTCCCCGTTCTCCGCCGCCACCTGGTCGAGCGGCATGTAGAGATCGCCGCCCTCGCGGAACTTCTCCGCCATCTTCGCCATCCCCTCCTTCTGCGCCTCGGCGCGGATGTCGTGGGAAATGCGCATGGAGCAGAATTTCGGGCCGCACATGGAGCAGAAATGCGCCACCTTGTGCGCTTCCTTCGGCAGGGTCTGATCATGGAAATTACGCGCCGTTTCCGGGTCCAGCGAGAGGTTGAACTGATCCTCCCAGCGGAACTCGAAGCGCGCCCGCGAAAGCGCATCATCGCGGATCTTCGCCGCCGGATGCCCCTTGGCGAGGTCCGCCGCATGCGCCGCGATCTTGTAGGTGATGACGCCTGTCTTCACGTCATCGCGGTCAGGCAGGCCCAGATGC
Source organism: Nitratireductor sp. PBL-C9 (assembly GCF_050877045.1). Taxonomy (NCBI): domain Bacteria; kingdom Pseudomonadati; phylum Pseudomonadota; class Alphaproteobacteria; order Hyphomicrobiales; family Phyllobacteriaceae; genus Nitratireductor; species Nitratireductor sp. PBL-C9. The sequence goes on along the minus strand of NZ_JBPAXW010000001.1, from coordinate 56,138 downwards.
TCTTTCGGCGTGACGTAGCAGAGCATGGCCGTGCCATACCAGCCGATCATCGCCGCGCCGATGCCGCTCGTGATGTGGTCATAGCCCGGCGCAATGTCCGTGGTGAGCGGCCCAAGCGTATAGAACGGGGCCTCGCCACAGACCTCGAGCTGCTTGTCCATGTTTTCCTTGATCTTGTGCATGGGCACATGACCGGGGCCTTCGATGATGACCTGGCAGTCCTTCTCCCAGGCGATCTTCGTCAGTTCGCCCAGCGTTTCCAGCTCGGCAAACTGGGCTGCGTCATTGGCGTCGGCGATGGAGCCGGGCCGCAGGCCGTCGCCCAGCGAGAACGACACGTCATAGGCGCGGCAGATGTCGCAGATTTCCGCAAAGTTCTGGTAGAGAAAGCTCTCCTTGTGATGGTGCAGGCACCACTTGGCCATGATCGAGCCGCCGCGCGAAACGATGCCCGTGACACGGTCGACCGTCAGCGGAATGTAGTGCAGGCGCACACCCGCATGGATGGTGAAATAGTCGACGCCCTGTTCAGCCTGTTCGATCAGCGTGTCGCGGAACACCTCCCAGTTCAGGTCTTCGGCAATGCCGTTCACCTTTTCCAGCGCCTGATAGATCGGCACGGTGCCGATCGGCACGGGCGAATTGCGGATGATCCATTCGCGGATGTTGTGAATGTTGCGGCCGGTCGACAGGTCCATCACCGTATCGCCGCCCCAGCGCGTCGCCCACACCATCTTTTCCACTTCCTCTGCCATGGAGGAGGTGACGGCGGAATTGCCGATATTGGCGTTGATCTTCACAAGGAAGTTGCGGCCGATGATCATCGGCTCGGCTTCCGGGTGGTTGATGTTGCAGGGGATCACGGCCCGGCCGCGCGCCACCTCGTCACGCACGAATTCCGGCGTCACGAAATCGGGGATCGATGCACCAAAACTCTCGCCGTCGCGGGCAAGCGCGGCCTTGGCCTGCGCGCGTCCGAGGTTTTCGCGGATGGCGATGAATTCCATCTCCGGCGTGATGATGCCGGCGCGCGCATAGGCGAGCTGCGTGACGGCCGTGCCGTCCTTCGCTTTCAGCGGCTGATGGCGAATGGGAAATTCCGGCGTCAGCCGGTCGCCGGTGGCAAAACCATTGTCTTCCGGTTTGACGTGGCGTCCCTCATAGGCTTCCACGTCGCCGCGCGCCTTTACCCAGGCTTCGCGGATGCGCGGCAGGCCCCTGTCGATCTCGATCAGCATGTCGGGATCAGAGTATGGGCCGGAGGAATCGTAGACGGTCACCGGCGGTTCGCCGGCGCTCGGGTGCACCGCGATTTCGCGCATGGGCACGCGAATCTCGGGGTGAAGCGTTCCGGGTTTGTAGACCTTGCGCGACGCCGGCAACGGGCCGGTGGTTACGGTCGGGGCAAATGCGTCCATGGGTTCAGAGCCTCCTCTGCTCGTTCAGCAATGGAGACCCAGTTCGTGCCGAGAGGAGGAAGAGCTGTGACGTTCCTGTACGGAAACGGTTTTCGGCCGCGATAAGCCTGTGACCCGCCAAGCGTGCACCATCCCTACGCCAGTATGAACTGGATCAGGTTCATCGGGTCACTGCGCTGCATGGAAAACCATGCCAGCAGAATCTCAGCCCCTTGGCGGGACCCCCCAGGTGAGGCTTTAGGGTGGGCGAAGGCGGTGCTGCTTGTCAAGCAGGCTGACGCGGTTGTGCAGAACTCCGCGTCAGGGGAGGCCCGGCCGCGATGAGCGGCCGGGCCGGAATGCTTCGGTCAGGCCGGTTCGGTGACCTTCCAGGCGACCTTGCCGAGAAAATCGAGGCAAAGGTCCAGCTGTTCGATTGCAACGAATTCGTCGGGCTTGTGCGCCTGGCGAATCGAGCCGGGGCCGACAATCACCGAAGGGATGCCGCCGATGGTCTCGAACACACCGCCTTCCGAACCGTAGGACACCTTGCCCGACCACTCCGGCATGATGTCGCGGAAGAAGGCGAAGCCGTCGGTCGACGTGCTGTCGCCCATCGCCGGATAGGCGAAAATTTCTTCCCATTCGATGCCGGTTTCGGCGCATTTCGCCTGCATTTTCGGCAAAATTTCTTCGTTTGCGCGCTTTTTCAGAGATTCCAGTTCGGCCCGCGCATCATGGGTCGGCAGGCTGCGAATCTCGAAGTTGAAGCTGCACAGATCCGGCGTCACATTGGTGGCGACGCCGCCGGAAATCATGGTCGCCAGCATGGTCGAATGCGGCACCGTGAAATCGCGGTCGAAGGGGCCTTCCTCGCCGATCTGCTCGCCGCGTTCGGCGATCATCGAAACGATGCGCGCCGCATAGTCGATGGCGTTGACGTGATCAGGCGCGAAGGAGGAGTGGCCGGACGTGCCATGCACATGGCAGCGCATGGCGATCTTGCCCTTCTGACCGGTCACCAGCGTCATGTCGGTCGGCTCGCCGATGATCGCCAGCATGGGCGGAACGTCGAGCGCGGCCAGCCATTCGGCGATGGCCGGCGCACCGAGGCAGCCCACTTCCTCGTCATGGGAGAAGCAGAGCCAGACGGGCCTTTCCAGCTTCGCGGCTGCCAGCTGCGGCACCATCGCCATGACACAGGCGGCGAAGCCCTTCATGTCGCAGCTTCCGCGGCCATAGAGCTTTCCGTCGCGCTCGGTCAGGTCGAACGGACCGGAAGTCCAGCCCTTTTCCAGCGCCGGCACCACATCGGTGTGGCCGGACAGCACGACGCCGGGAACGTCTGCAGGGCCGATGCGGGCGATCAGGTTTGCCTTCTCGCCCGTCTCGTCCAGCAGTATGACCGGCTCGATGCCGTATTCCCGCAGGAACGCCGCCATGTGGTCGATGAGCGGCCGGTTCGAGTAGCGGCTCGTCGTATCGAAGGCGACCAGATCCTTCAGGTGGCTCTTGGCATTCTCAAGCAGTGACATGGTGGACTTTTCGGCCTCAGGCATTCTGTGCAGCACGGTTCTCTCGGTATTTTTGCCACTCCCGGCGGATCGTCAGGCCGACGAAGAACACGATCAGACCTGCGAAAATCCAGGAAATGGCGGACTGGAAGAAGACGGACGGGTCACCGCGCGAAATGGCCAGCGCGCGGCGCAGATTGTCCTCGAACATCGGCCCCAGAATGAAGGCGATCAGGAACGGCGCCGGGGGGATGTTCAAAAGCAGCATGATGAAGCCGACAACGCCCATGATGAGCAGGACGGTGACGTCGAACATGTTGCTGGAAATCGAATAGATGCCATAGACGCACAGCATCAGGACCACAGGCGTCAGAAGCACCTGCGGGATCGACGCGATGTGCGAGAAGAAGCGCACCGTCAGCTTGCCCGCGCCGAACAGCAGGACCGAGGAGAACATCATGCCGATGAACAGCATGTAGACCTCGTTCAGATTGTTCTGGAACAGAAGCGGGCCGGGCGTGAGGCCCTGGATCATGAACGCGCCGAGCATGACGCCGGTGATCACGTCTCCGGGAACGCCGAGCGCCAGAAGCGGGATCATGGTCGCGCCGCAGCAGCCATTGTTGGCCGATTCAGAAGCCGCGATGCCCTCCAGCTCGCCCTTGCCGAAATTCTCGCTGTTGGGGGAGGAGCGACGCGCCTCACCATAGGAGAAGAAGGCGGCGGCCGACGGCCCGATGCCCGGAATGGCGCCCATGATCACACCGATGAAGCTGCCGCGGATGATGGATTTCACCGAGCCGCGGAATTCCGCCAGCGTCAGCCGGTTGTCGCCAAGTTTCATGGCCTGGCCATGGTTTTCCTCGCGGAAAACGATGAGACGCAGAAGCTCGGGCAGGGCGAACAGACCGATCAGAACGGGTGCCACGGAAAGGCCACCCTTCATGTCCTCGGTCATGGCGAAGCGGAACGAGCCGTACATGTCCTCGCCGACGGTTGCCAGAAGCAGACCGAAACAGGCCGACACGACGCCGAGCAGCAGCGAGCCGCCGGAAATGGAGGCGACCATGGTCAGCGCGAAGGCCATCAGCATGAAATATTCCGGCGGACCAACGCGCAGCGCCAGAAGCGCCAGCGGGGCCGCGAGGAAGATCAGCGAAATGTTGGACAGGAAATCGCCGATACAGGACGAGATGAGCGCCATGTTGAGCGCCTTGCCGGCCTTGCCCTTCTGGGCCAGCGGCCAGCCATCAAGCACCGTACAGGCGGCGGACGCCGTGCCCGGCGTCTTGATGAGGATCGCCGAGATCGACGCGCCATAGGTGCTGCCCTTGTAGAGCGCAACGAGCAAAAGAATGCTGGTGACGGGCGACAGATAGAAGGTGAAGGGCAGGGCGAGCGTCACCGCCATGGTGCCGGTCATGCCCGGAATGGCGCCGATGATCACACCGGCCAGGATGCCCGCGCCCATGGCCAGCACATTGGCCAGCGTGGCGACGGATTCGAATGCGAAAAGAAGATCGTTCCACATGTGTTGAGCGGTCCTGGTGGCGTTCTCAGTTGAAGGTGGGGAAGATGCCCCAGCTCCCCTGAGGGAAGGGCGTGTGCGTTACATTACCGAAGAAGAGCTGCAGGCCGAGCGGCAGCAGGACGGCCAGCGCAAGCACTGCGACCCAGCGCGACGAAGCTCCGGCGAGAATGAAGGCAGCGAGCGCCAGCAGCATCGATGACGGCAGAAAACCGAGGCGCGGCGCAAGAAAGACGAAGCCTGCAAATGCGGCGAGCGCCAGCGCGAGCCGGATCAGCCGGTTGCGCCATTCCGCAGGCGAGGCAGGCGAATATTCCGCCTCTTCCGGAGCTGCGCGCCCGCCGCTGAGAGCTACAAGCACCATCGCCAGAATGCCGAGCGCGAGGCCCAGAATCGAGACGGTGCGCGGCCACATGTCTGGCGGGGGCGCGAAGCCTGGAATGAAGGAAGGACGCGGCACGTGGATCGGGATCAGTGCAAAAAGCACCACGCCGAAGAAAAGGGCGATCAAAAAGCCCCGGAGCATTCCCTTGTTCAGCATGCCGCGTCCTCCTGGTTCTTAAGTTGGCTTACTGAATGTAGCCGAACTCGCGGGCGAGCCCGTTGAACAGCTCGTACTGCGACTTGGCATAGGCAGGCATGTCTTCCTTGCCAGCCGTGGAGATGGAGCCGCGGCGCTTGGCCAGCTCAAGCCAGGTCTCGTCCTCGCCAACCTTGTTGAGGGTTTCCTGCCAGCGGGTCACGACCTCTTCCGGCAGATCCTTCGGGCCGTAGAGTGCGCTCCAGCCGGTGATCTGGCCAGCCTTGTCGAAGCCGAGCTCGGCTGCGGTCGGGACGTCAGGCAGCGTGTCCATGCGCGACGGTGCGTAGACCATCAGAGCGCGCATCTTGCCGGACTCGATGTGCGGCATCAGCGAACCGGCCGCGATGGCGAGGAAATCCACATGGCCGCCCAGAAGCGCGGTCGCGAGAGCGCCGCCGCCCTTGTAGGGCACGAGGGTCGCTGCCGTCAGCGGGTCGAGTTCATTGTCGGCCAGCAGCGCCTGAACGGTGAAGCCGTCAATGGCGGTCGCGCCGGATGCGCCATAGGTGAGGGCGCCCGGCTCGGCCTTCATCGCCGCGATGAGCTCTTCAGCCGACTTGTAGGGGGAGTTTTCCGCCACGGCGAGGATCATCGGGGTTGCTTCGAGCGAACCGAGGAAGGTGTAGCCATCCCAACCGACCGGGGAGCTTTCCTGAACCGCCGGGTAGAGCGCCATGCCGACGCGGGCGAGAAGAAGCGTGTAACCGTCCGGCTCGATCTCGGAAACGAAACGAGCGCCGATCATGCCGCCATTGCCCGGCTTGTTGACCACGACAACCGGCTGGTCGCCGAGATAATCACGGGCGGTCTCGGCCAATGCGCGCGCCGCCATGTCCGAAGCGCCGCCTGCGCCATAAGGCGCAACGATGGTCACGGCCTTTTCCGGATAATCGCCCGCGTGCGCCGTGCCGGCTGCGAGAACGAGAGCGGCAGCAGCCACAATGTTTTTCAGTACAGATTTCATGCAGGGTCCTCCCTGGGAGAGTGAAGCCATTCGCCCGGATGGACCGAGCGCACGCTTTTTTTGCACAGTATGCTTTATTTCGCAAATTATGCCTGTTAGTATTACTATTATTAATAGTGACTATTGAGGATGCGCAGATGAACCTGAAGCAGCTCGAGGCGTTCGACGCCTTCATGAGCCATGGTTCCGCGACGCGCGCGGCAGCGGCGCTGAAGATCAGCCAGCCCATGGTGAGCCGCCTTCTCGGCCAGTTGGAGGAGACGATTGGCTTTCCCCTGTTCGTGCGCAAACGCAACCAGCTCATGCCGACCCATGAGGCGATCCTGTTCCACACAAATGTCTCGCGTTCACTGACCGCGTTTCAGGAGCTTGAGCGCGAAGCGCGCGCCATCGCCAACCGGCAGGTGGGGCGCATCGTGGTGGCTGCACAGCCGATCTATGTGGACACGTTCCTGCTGGATGTCGTCGCGCGCTTCAAGCAGACGCATCCGGACGTGGCGGTGAAGATCGTCGATACGGGCCTTGAAGAGCTTCTGCGCATGTTCAACGAGGGAAGCTGCGATCTGGGCGTCGGCATCACGCTGGATGCGAGCCCCTATGGCGCGAGCCTGATTAACCTGGGGGCCTGCGAGGCGCGCTGCCTGATCCCGAAAGGGCACAGGCTGGCGGGCAGGGATGTGGTGCAGATTGAAGATTTGCGGCGCGAAGTGTTTGTGGAGCTGGCGATCGGCAGCCCGCTGCGCACCCGCGTCGACTACATGATGCAGACCGCCGGCGCGCAGCGCCAGATCGCGGCGGAGGCGCGCACTCTGCGCGCGGTGCACGGCCTCGTGCGGCGTGGCGTCGGCATTGCCATCGTCGATCCGTTCAGCAGTCTTCTGCCTTCGGGCGACGATGTGATCGAGCGGCCGCTAAAGCCCTCCATCCCATGGGAAATGGCGATCTTCCATCACGAAGACCGCCCGCTGAGCCGCATCGAAAACGCCTTCATCGACACGATCCGCGCCGAGATCGGTATGCTGCGCGAGCAGGGCGTTCTCTCCTGAAGAAGGCCCTCAGGGCACGTCATTGTCGGCGGCGCGGCCGCCTTCGCTTTCCCAGTCGGACATGCTTCTGGAAAGGGTCGCATCGAACCGAAGGCGCACACCTGCGCCGCCATATCTGTCTTCATCGATGAACTCCGCGCCAAGCGTCTCAAGCGCCGTCTCGATGCTTTCAAGCTGCGCATCATCCGGTTCCGACAGCATCTGCTCATATTGCTCGATCACGAAGATCGGCACATTCGCGGCATTGGCCAGCACCTCTCTGGAAACGCGGGTCATGGCCCGCGCCGCGCGGCACTGTTCGGGTGTGATCGACATTGCAGACGTTTCCCTTTCGTCGGTTTGGCGCGCCTCTCGTTCAGCGTGCCCCCATTCAGCGTGCCCCGCGCTCAGCGCGCCATGAAGACCGGCACTGCCGGTTCTTCGACCATCGACCGCGTGACGCCGCCGAAAATGCGTTCGCGCAGCCGCGAATGCCCGTAAGCGCCCATGACCACAAGATCGGCCTGCATGTCCTGCGCGCGCCGCTGAAGCGTTTCGGCGACGCTGCGGCCGGAACTGGTGACGCGCTCCACGGTCACTTTCGCACCCAGGCGGGCCAGATAAGTCGCAAGATCCGCGCCCGGTTCTTCGCCATCCGCGCGCTCGCCGGCCTCGGGGTCGATCATCACCACATGGACATTGCCGGCAGCCGCGAGCAGGGGCCTTGCCTCATGCACGGCCCGCGATGCCTCCAGACGGCAATCCCAGGCAATCATGATGTTGCTCGCGACGAGCGCCATGGGCCTGTCGTCCGGGAAGATCATGGCGGGAATCTGGGCATGGAAGAACAGGCCGTTCAGCACCGGGCCGCGCAGATCCTCGTTGTTTCTGAGATCCGCTCCAATGACGGCGAGATCCGCATAGCGCGCCCGGCGGCCGACCACATCGTCCACCACGGTCCGCTCCACGAAAACACTGTCGACATCCGCCGAAACCTGCGCCCTGGCGATGATATCATTGACCTCTTTCACCCGCTGGCTGAGGCGCTCGATATCTGCCTGGCGCTCGACGGCCCAGGTTTCCGAAACGGTGGCGGCATAGGTGCCAACCGGCGGTGGAGCGGCGATGCCGAGCACCTGAACGGCCAGATGAGACTCGTTCTGCTCGCAAAGCGTCAGCGCCTGCTTCAGGTCATTGTCGCCCTGACTGGCAGAGATCACACAGAGTATTGTCTTGTAAGACATCGTCGCTCTCCCAAAACCGTTGAATGCAATCAAGTATGGTCCCTGTCCGGCCCTTCCGCCTTGTTCTGGATCAAGGCGGAAGGCTGCGCCATGGCTCTACTCCGCCTCACGGTCGGCCAGCCGGCCCGACATTTCCTCGACCCCAATGCGGAAGAACAGGTGCGGCTGTTTCGTCGTGACGGGAAGAACCGGCTTCAGACCGCCAGGCAGCCACCAGTTTTCGTGCTGGCTCAGCAATTGCCACGCCTGCTCACGCTGCTTCTTGTGGCCGATCTCGTTTGGCAGTTCCTCGAAACGGCCATTAACGACCACGCTGCGCCAGCCCTTCTCGTCCTTCTCCTCAATCAGCATCGAAACACGCGGATTGGCGCGCATGAAATCGATCTTGCGACCGGGAAGCGAGAAGGCATAAAGGCTGCCCTGCGCATGCACATAGTGGATCGTCGCCAGATAGGGCTCGCCATCCCGGGCGCAGGCAAGCCGGCCGAGCCGGTTGCGATCCAGCACCGCGACGCATTCTTCTTCTGTCAGGGAGCGAATGATCATCGAGCCTGTTTCCTGCTGCTGCCATTGCCTCTGACCTTCAGCCGAAACCGACTGAAAGTCGTTGATGCAGATCAAGGGCATTCCATTCCTGTCGACAGGATGCAAGATCTGCGCGTCGACAGTATTGCATCACCCCGCTTGATCTTAATCAAGGAAAATAGCCGTCTATTGTCTTATCCATCGCAATGAATGTGGCTCCGGATGAAGTATCCCGCAGGCCACGACAAGCAGGGAGGCTCTGACCTTGAACAGACGCCAGTTCATCACTCTTTCCGCCGCCGGCGCCCTTCTTGGCGCATCCGCCCACACCGCGCCGGCCCAGACCGTGAAAACATCCGCTTCCATCGTGATCATCGGGGCAGGGGCCGCTGGCACATCGCTCGCCAACCGCCTGGTGCGCAGGCTCGATGGCGCGAAGATCACCATCGTCGATCCAAGCGAGCGGCATCTTTATCAGCCGGGGCTCTCCCTCGTTGCAGCCGGGCTGAAACCGGCAGATTACGTCGTCTCCTCGACGGCGCACTGGCTGCCGGACGGCATCGACTGGATTGCCGAGGCCGCCACGGAAATCGACCCGGAAGCCCGCACGGTCACGACCAGCGGCGGCCAGACGGTCCGCTATGATTTCCTCGTTGTGGCACCGGGCCTGGTTCTGGATCACGACGCCATCGAGGGGTTCTCGCTCGACATGGTCGGCGAAAACGGCATCGGCGCGCTTTATGCGGGACCGGACTATGCCGCGCGGACCTGGGCTGCGGCCTCGAAATTCACCGAGGAGGGCGGTGTCGGCGTGTTCACACGGCCCGCCACCGAAATGAAATGCGCGGGCGCGCCGCTCAAGCACACCTTCCTCATCGACGACATTGCCAGAACCAACGGCAATGCCGGCAAGACGGAGATCATCTACGCCAACAATTCGCAGGCGCTATTCGGTGTGCCCATCGTGGCCGAAAAGGTGCGCATGCTGTTTCAGGATCGCGGCATCGCGCCGGCGCTCTCGCATGTGCTGAAGCGTGTGGACGCCGGCCGCCGGATCGCCACCTTCGACACGCCGGAGGGCGAGAAGGAGCTTGGTTACGACTATCTCCACGTGATCCCGCCGCAGCGCGCGCCCGATGTGGTGCGCCAGTCGGGCCTTTCCTGGGCGGACAAATGGACCGATCAGGGCTGGGTCGAGGTGGACATGCAGACGCTGCGCCACCTGCGCTATCCCGATGTTTTCGCGCTGGGCGATGTGGCCGGCGTGCCCAAGGGAAAGACCGCAGCCAGCGTGAAATGGCAGGTGCCGGTGGTCGAGGATCATCTGGTCGCGGCCATTGCGGGGAACGAAGGCACGGCAAGCTACAATGGTTACACCTCATGCCCGATGATCACCCGCGTGGGCCGGGCGATGCTGGTCGAGTTCGACTATCAGAACAATCTCGTTCCATCCTTCCCGGGCATCATCGCGCCGCTGGAAGAATTATGGATCAGCTGGCTGATGAAGGAGCTGGCGCTCAAGCCGACCTACAACGCGATGCTGCGCGGCGAAGCCTGAGAGGACAGGATCATGAAAGACCTTACATTTGGCACGATGATCGCGGTGTTCGAAGAAATGTTCGGACGCGGTCTGTTCTGGTTTCTGGTTGTGGCGGCCGTGGTGATCACGCTGGCCTATATCTATGTGCTGATCCGCGACCGCTCGGTTTCCATGAAGAAGTTCCTGTGGGCGCAGCTTTCCATGCCGTTCGGCGCGGTGGCGGCGGTGGCGCTGGTGCTGTGGGTGACGAAATCCAGCCTGTCGGATCTCGGCGGGCCGATAGATGTGATCATCTTCCTCGGCATCGCGGCGCTGGGCGCGGTGGGACTTTCGATCCTCGTCTACACCGCCGGTTCACTCATCGCACCACCGGAGCGCTCGGAGGGTTAGATTGGTTCCATAATGTATGTTATGCGATCATTTGATATAGCAGCCATTTAGTAATGCGACAGTTGGGCCCGTTAGAGATGCGACAGTTTTCGCCCTTCTAGCTGGTCAAGTTCAACGCTGGAAGGAAGACTGTGCTCTGAGGCCACATGCTGATGGAGCCGCCATGTCTTGTTTGATGACCATGTCGCAAAAAGAACTGAACCGGCTGGAAGCTGTTCAAAAGATCAAGGATCGAAGGTTGAGTGTCGTTCAGGCAGCAGAGATGCTGTCCCTGAGCCGAAGCCATATGCATCGCTTGTTGCAGGCTTATGATCGTGATGGTGCTATTGGTCTTGTTTCGAGGAAGCGCGGTCGGCCCAGCAACCGGCGTCATAGCGATGAGTTCCGCAACGCTGTGCTTGATCTGATACGCGAGCGCTATCACGATTTTGGCCCCACGCTGGCGCGCGAGAAGCTGATTGAGCTGCATCGGATTGCCGTTGGCAAAGAGACCCTGCGGCAATGGATGACGGGCGCCGGAATCTGGACCTCACGGCGCGAACGCAAGCAGCGCATCTACCAGCCGCGCGCTCGGCGTGATTGTTTGAGCGAACTGGTTCAGATCGATGGATCGCACCACTGGTGGTTCGAGAACCGGGGGCCAAAATGCGCCCTGCTCGTCTATATTGATGATGCGACCGGCAAGCTGCTTCACCTGCGCTTTGCACCGTCCGAGAACACGTTCGATTATCTTCAGGCGACGAAGACCTATCTGGAAGAATGGGGCAAACCGATTGCCTTTTACAGCGACAAGCATGGCGTTTTCCGCTCCACGCACGCATCCGAGAAGGACCGAACCAGCGGTCTGACGCAATTCGGCCGCGCACTTTACGAGCTCAACATCGACATCATCTGCGCGAACACGCCGCAAGCCAAAGGCCGCGTCGAACGGGCGAACAGGACATTGCAGGATCGATTGGTCAAGGAGTTGCGGTTGCGTGGCATCAGCACGCTTGACGACGCAAATGCTTTTGCGCCTGCATTCATGGCGGATTTCAATCGGCGGTTCGGCAAGGAGCCGCGCAATCCGAAGAACATGCACCGTGTTCTTGCCGAGCATGAGAATCTGGACGGAGCCATGTGCCGCAAGGAAGTCCGCACACTCTCACAATCCCTCACCTTGCGCTACGACAAGGTGATCTTCATCCTCGATCCGACCACCCATACGAAGAAGCTTGCCGGGCAGAAGGTTATCGTTTGCGACTATCCCGATGGCAGGCTTGAGATCATGCATGAAGGCATCACCCTGCCCTACAGAACTTTCGATACGCTGCGATCGGTTCATAGGTCGCAAGTCGTGGAGAACAAGCGCCTGGACGACATTTTGGCGGTAGTCGCCGAGACGCAGGCCAAGCGGCAACAGCAGCGCAGCAAGAGCGCTCCACGGCGCACCGGCCAGAAGGATCATATGTTCGGCATTCGGGACGGCAGCACAGCCAACGGATACCAGAAGCGCGGGACAAAGCCGGGACGGCGGACGGATTTTGTGAGTGATCCGGAGGTCAATGCCAAAAGCAAGAAAGCGATTGAACGGATGGACGCAGCGGAGTGATCGAATGCGGAGTTGGATTGCTGCCATTAAAGATAGGCTGCACCAATGTCTGCTATGCGGACCTGGCTGCCGTTGCCGGCACCGCCGCCAGAGAACAGGATTTCCCCTGATTGCTAGGAGGATGGCTGCTTGAGACATACCTTGGTTTTTGATTGCGAATTTCTCACCGCAGAAGGTTCGCCGTCCCGGTTCTGGTGTGGGCCGTATGATCCCGACCCTGTCGTTGCGCAGATCGGGATCGTGAAGATCGGGCTGGAAGCCGACTTCCCCATCTTAGATACGCTGCGTCTCCATGTGATACCACGAAGCCGCCAAGGAGACCGCTACGTGCTTGATCCTTTCTTCACGAAACTGACAGGCATTGCGGAAGACGACATTGAGCGGGAAGGAACTTCTCTGGAGCAAGCCCTTGAGAAAACCAGGGAGTTTGCCTCCGGGAAAAAGCTCTGGTCTTGGGGAAAGGACGAATTCAACATGGTTGCGATCAGCTGCTTTGTCGAAGGCCTGGTGCCTCCTATTCCTGCAACGCAGTTTGGTAACGCCTGTCAAATTCTTCTCAGGGCCGGAATGCCATACGAGGATATGAAGAAAACGCCGAGCAATCGACTTGCCAGCTATTATCAACTTGAATGCCCGCCGCTACGTGGCCACGATGCATTGGATGATGCCCTTTCCGTCTCCTACGTCATCCAGCACTTACTTAGACAAGGAGCGTTGAAGATGTCGGACTTTGATTGACCTGCGACGGTCCTGTGCAAATGACCACTCCGGGCTCAAAGTTGCCATTCAAGCACACAACCCCGAACGACCGAAACGGGTGCTAAGCTGCCGTTGGCAAAATCCATGTTTGATTGTTTTAGCGCTGTCAGAGCTAAAGCCAAAGGGTCGCCCCTCATCCGCCCCCTGTCGGGCTTTGCAACCCTGACCAGCCAGCCCGTCAGGGGGCTGACCGTCCGAGCAAGCGGCAGTTCACGAGTGTCGCATTTCTATCCGGCCAGACATGTCCCGCCCCTATTCAGCTTTGACAAGAAACTATAACCGGTGCGTTCTATCTTGAAGTGCGACTTTGCAGCGATATCAATCGGTTATCGTATGCAAGGAAACACCATGAAGCGCACCTACTCCCAACTCGATTTGGATGACCGCCGCAAGATTGCCCGCTGGCGGATGGCCGGCATTAGCGTTGACCACAACGCCGCGAAACTCGACCGGCATCGTTCAACGTTTTTCCGCGAGGTCAAATAGCCGGCATTCGTGACAAAGCCACCTGCCAGCAGCCCCCAATGACTGTCATGCGGACGAACCAGCCGTTGCTTCGCTCTGGATCAGCGGCAGCTATTCGTTTACTTTGACTGTCATGCCCGCATTGACCCAAGCTACCCCCCCCTGCGTTCATCGCTGGACCTACGCAGTCGGGGCCAACGAAGTCTCGGTGGTTCTTCCAGATGGTTGTGTCGATCTGCTTGTCTTGTCCTGCGGCAGGGCGGGAAGCGAGGTTCTTCAAGTCACTGACTGGGACTTCGCGCCAAGGTTGGTCAGGCTCGACGCAGGAACCTGCCTGACTGGATATCGGCTGCGGCCTGGCACCACGCTAGACCTTGCCGAATTCGAGATCGCGGACCGTGACGTGTCGAACCTTGATACAGAGATCGAAGCCCTCACGCGGCATGACCAAGAGATTTCGGAAATCATCGATGCCCTTTGCTTGCCGGGCAACAGCGTTCATCGCCTGGCCCGGCAACAGGGCGTATCGGAAAGAACCCTGCAACGTCGGTTCAGGCACCTGTCGCTTCCAACCCCGGCCTTCTGGCGTCAGCTGGGTCGGGCCCGGCGGGCGGTTCAGGCCCTGCCATGTCGTGTTCCGCTTGCCGAGATCGCGGCACACTACGGCTATAGCGACCAGGCCCACATGACGCGAGAGTTCGTGCGGTGGTTCGGCTGGACGCCCGTCCAACTCCGCCGGAACCCTGCTGCCATTGCCGATCTGGCGCAACCCGGGCTTGGCAACTGGTCATTGGAAATCGGCTTGGAGATCGCGGGCCTGACGTAGGAAATGCCCGCATCGCTTGTCCACGATGTCGGCGAGGCTGGCGAGCTTGATGTGACGCCGGTGCTTTCCGCCGCCTTCTAGCACCTTTTCCGGATCAGCCAGCTGCGCGCCGTTGGTGAACTCTAGGGAAACGTGGTCCTTGTAGGCGAAAATCCCGCAGAACTGCGATTTGGGCTGCCCGGGAACGCTCTCGACCATGGTTCCCCCATATTTCGCGATAAAGGCCGCCTCCGGCTCGACCGTTGCGACAACAGCTTTCAACTGAGCGACAATTTTGGCTTTCTCTGACTCCTCCATCATGGCCTCAACCCGGCAACTGTACTGCTGTGCAGATTTCGATCAGATACCCATTCGGGTCCGCCACGTATGACGTTGTCTGCCCCCATGGTTCATCGCGCGCGTCCTGAATGAGCGTGGCCCCCGCGTCGAGCGCCCTTTGCAGGGTGCCAGCCACATCCTCCGTCTCGAATGCGATCTCGAACGTCGGGGCGTCCGGTCTCGGCAGCGCCGGGTCCTTGTCCAACTGACGCATGAGGGTTCTTGAGGAGAAAGCCAGTTTGGTTTCCCCTGTTAGCAGCTCGCCGTAATCGCCGCTTTCGTGAAGGAAGCCGCGTTCGAACCCAAAAGCCTTTACGAAGAAGTCGAGCGACGACGAGACGTCATCCACGTAGAGAATCGTGTAGCGAAAGATCATGTGAGGTGTCTCCAACAATGCGACCACAACGATAGGCCGCGATGGGACGGCGGTCTTGAAGAAAGCCGACATTCAGCGGCTGCGCAGCATCACGCACTCCGGGCTCCAACCCGCCATTGTGACAGCAGCCATTCGGATTGCTGGTGTACGGCCCAGCGACCGCTCTGAGCCCATGCTACCGAATGCTGCGCGATGCACGACGGCCGCTTTCGGAGTTCACGTTTGACAGATTAGGACGTTTGTCCTAATCTTGGCTATAGCGACTCTTCAGGGGCCTCCATGTCACCATCAGCCACTCGCAAACGTATCGAAGAAAAGGCCGATGCCCTCTTCTACGAGGCAGGTTTCGAGGCGACATCCTTTGCGGACATTGCGGGAGCGGTCGGCATCTCCCGCGGCAATTTCTACCACCACTTCAAGTCCAAGGACGATATTCTCGACGCGGTCATTGACCGTCGCCTGGCAGCAACACAGACACTGCTCGAGGCCTGGGAAACGGACGCCGCACCGAAAGACCGAATACGGTCTTTCATCCGTATCCTCATCACCAATCGGACCAAGATCATGGCATTCGGATGCCCGGTCGGGACGCTAACGACCGAGTTGGCCAAGCTGGATCACATCGCAGAATCGCGCGCCGCAGAGATTTTCGGCCTGTTTCGCGACTGGCTTGCGGATCAGTTCAGGGCGCTCGGGCATAAGGATGATGCCGATGCTCTGGCGTTGCATGTTCTCGCCCGCTCGCAAGGCATCGCAGTGATGGTCTCCGCCCTCAAGGATGAGGCATTCCTCAGGGCGGAAGTCTCCGCGCTGGAGGCGTGGCTTGACCGACTTCCCGTTCAAACCTCAACGAAAGACTAGACAACAGTGTTCATCATCTATCTCCGCTTCTCCGAAAACAAATCAGCCGCCTCGGATTTCATGCCGGCCCACAACGAATGGATCGCTCAGGGTTTCGGCGACGGCATCTTTCAATGTGTGGGCTCCCTGACACCGGAAGGCGGCGGCGCGATTCTGGCGACAGGAGAAAGCCGCGAAGAGATCGAGAGGCGTATCAATACCGATCCGTTCGTAGAGCACAATGTCGTCGTTGCCGAGATCACCGAAGTCGACGTCAAGAAGACAACACCCGCGCTTGACTTCTTGAAAGCCTGAACGATGCCAAAGCTCTTCACATGAGCCGATGGTGAACCACGCTGTAGCTGGTCAGGTGCGGCGCCGGAGTTCCTCGACTATTACGACAAGGAATGGGGTTCTCCGGTTGCCGTCTACGCTCGGAACGCCAGCTTTCGGGCAGCCGCCAGTACTCATGGGATGACAGAGATGGAGCAGCCACCTGTCCTTCTCCAGAAGGAGACAATCAGGCTGTCAAAGTAAAAGCCAGAGGACTAAGGACAGAAAAATGGTGCGAAACCAGCAGAGATCAGCCTGCGGTGAGAAAACGGCAACGCCGAACATCGCCGCAAAAGATCACGAAAATGAAGTGCGTCAATTCATAACTGTCTAAGGCCCAGCGAAAGCGTCACCGGGCCGAACAATGAAGTTCCCTGGGCACGAACGATTGTCGATGCCTCGGGGATTGCGGCGCGTCCGACAGAAAATTCTGTCGGACGTCTAATTCCGCCACGTCGAAATCCTGTAAAATCGGATCGGGAACTACTTACGGCACCGGGCCCTGTAGATCCGACCGTCGCGACCGCGATACTCGCAATATCCATTGCGAAGGTTTCGAACGAGAAGACCGCCCAACGCCCCTGCGCCGGCGCCAATAAGCGCTCCTCGACCACCGTCGGCCAATCCGCCGACAACAGCACCTGCTGTGGCTCCCACGCCAACGTCCCGCTCTGTGGTGGTGCAGCCAGCTATGGCAAAGGCGGCTGCTGCAACGACAAGCATATTCCGAACCATCGTGTACCTCACAAAAATCCACCCATTGGCACCCCAAAAGGCTACACTTGTTGCAATCTTCAAACAAGCGGCTCCGTCTCACCATCGATTTCAAGAGGATGCAGGCAGGCGCCAGCGCGTTGATTTACGGTGAGCAAATTCGCGTAAGGAACCATGCTAGCGTGGAGTTCTCCGGCTCATGACAAACTTCCGGTTCCTCAGGGACGAACTACACAACTCCGTAACAAGCATGCAGCCGCCGGCGTTTCACTCTCCGCCATCGCTCTGGCTTCACTACTCCCATCACACACCTACTCCCCGTGCCAGCCCTCAATGGACCAGCCTGTCAGGTTCTGAACCTCCTCGCGCGAAACGGATCGGACAGGCTGGATGAATGTCCAGACATGTCCCTCGGGATCGCGTGCGCGATAGGTGCGGTCGCCGTAGATCTGGTCTTCCGGCTCCTGCAAGATCTCTGCGCCGGCCTGTCGGGCGTGCTCGCAATGATCGTCGAGCCCGCCCTTGAGCTTGATGTAGAGAGCCTGCGTGTTCTTCGCACCCACCGAGGCCGGGCTGGCGACATGGGAAGACCATTCGGAATCGACGATGATACAGGCATCCCCGATGCGCATTTCGGAGTGAACGAGTTCACCGTCCCTGTCCCGCACCACGGTATGACGCTCAAAACCGAATGCCCGTTCGAGCCAGTCCAGCGCGGCGGTCGGATCGCGGTAGAAGACGCCCGCCCCCAGCGTGGCGCGCCTGAATGGGTCCTGCATGTTGCCGCTCCCGAAATCGGCCGCGATGTGCGCAGGCGCCGATCAGGCAAGCCATGATGCACTCAGCCACAACAGTTATAGATTGCAGCCGGTTCGAAGCATTTCCGGGCGGGTCGCGCAAGACTGAACGTCGAATGGCTCCCTCAGATCGCCTCATCCACGATGAGATGCGGTTCGCCCCGTGAGCAGGGCTCGACGCGGGCGCGCACGCGGAAGCTGGTGGCGAGGTTGTCGGGGGTCAGTACATTGGCCGCCGGCCCAAAAGCATGAAGCGTTCCGTTTGACAGAATCGCCACCTCGTCGGCGAATTTCAGCGCCAGGTTGAGGTCGTGCAGCGCGATCAGGACGAGCATGTCCTTTTCGCGCGCCAGCCCGCGCACACAGCTCAGGGCTTCCAGCTGGCGGTTCATGTCGAGCGCGCTGGTCGGCTCGTCCAGAAGCAGCACCTGCGGATCGCGCACGAGGCACTGGGCAAGCCCGACAAGCTGGCGCTGCCCGCCACTCAGTTCCGACAACACCTCGTCGGCGAGATGGTCGATGCCAAGCGTTTGAAGCGTCTGGTCGACCGCCATCAGGTCACCGTTTCGCAGCCGCCAGCCGCTCACCTGCTTGCGGGCCAGAAGAACGGCCTCGAAGACGGTCAGAACCGCACTGCCGCTCTGGTCCTGCGGCATGTAGGCGATGGCCCGGGCGGGATCGCGCACATTTCTGATGCTGAAGGAGCCCGGCCCCGGCAGAAGGGCGGCGATGCGGCGGAAGAGGGTCGACTTGCCCGCCGCGTTGGGGCCGACAATGGCAACCACCTTGCCGCCGTCGCAGGGCGGCAGCGTGATGTCGCGCAGCACATCGCGCGACCCGAAGCGGACGCCGAGGCGATCCGTGCTCAAAACTACCATATCTCTCTCCCGTTCTTGAGGATCAGATAGAGGAAGACCGGCAGGCCGACGGCCGCGGTCACGATGCCGATGGGCAGCACGACGCCGGGCACGGCGACCTTTGCCAGGATCGAACTCAGCGACATGATCAGCGCGCCGGTCAGCGCGCTTGCCGGCAGGAGAAAACGCTGGTCCTCGCCCACCATCATGCGCGCGATATGCGGGCCAACGAGCCCGACGAAGCCGATCGTGCCCACAAAGGCCACCGGAATGGCCGAGAGAAGCGACACGAGGATCAGCGTTTCAAGCCGCAGGCGGCGCACCGGTATGCCGAAGCTGGCCGCCCTCGCCTCGCCCAGCCGCAGCGCGGAAAGCTGCCAGCGGCGGCGCAGGAAGATGGGCAGCGTGATGGCCACGGCAAACGCGGTCATGAAGAATTTCGGCCATGTGGCCTTGGCGAGGCTCCCCATGGTCCAGAACACGATGGCAGCAACCGCCTCCTGATTGGCGAAATACTGGGTGATGGCCAGCGCGGTGTTGAAGCTGAAGACAAGCGCGATGCCGAACAGAACGATGGTCTGGATGGACGCCCCGCGCCTGATGCTCGCCATGTGGATGAGACAGGCCGTCGCCATGGCGACCACGAAAGCGTTGACCGCGACCACATATTCGCCCGCTGCCGGAATGAGGGCGACACCGAAGGCGATGGCCAGCGCCGCGCCGAAGCTCGCGCCGGCTGAAATGCCCAGCGTGAAGGGGCTCGCCAGCGGGTTGTTCAAAATGGTCTGCATCTGCGCCCCGCCAATGGCGAGCGCCATGCCCACGACGATGGCCATTAAGGCGGCCGGCGTGCGGATGGACCAGACGATGACCCGCATCTGCGCATCGGCCTCGGCCGGCGCGATCAGCGTGCGCGCCACATCCCAAAGGCCGTAGCTTGCAGGTCCGGTGGCGATGTCGCCGATCAGCGCCAGAACGAGAGCGACGGAGAGAGCGGCGAGAACGAGCTTTCGCCGCAGGGTCAGCGCCTGATAGGAGGTGCGCCCCGAAAGGGGCGCTGTTTCACTGCGAATGCCGGTCATGACGGATTGTCGGACAGGCTCACGGCGTAGCCCGGCAGATAGTCCACGGGCAGGAAGCGGCGGTGATAGTCCGCAAATGTCTCGTCCGGGTCCAGATCGGCAAAGAGCTCGGGATGGAACCATTTCGCCATCTGCTGCACGGCCACGAAATCATAGGGGCTGTTGTAGAACTGGTGCCAGATGCCGTGGAAATTCTGCTTTTCCTGCGCCTCGGTGCCGGCATAGGCATTGCGCGTCGTGTACCAGTCCAGCTTTTCGCGCGCGTTTTCGGTGTCTTCGCCCGGACCGACCGGTATCCAGCGTCCGCCTGGAACATAGGCTTCCCAGTCCGCGCTGGTAACGACCACATGCTCCGGATTGGAGACGATCACCTGCTCCGGGTTGAGCTGGCCGAAGGTCGCGGGCAGGAAATCGCTACCTATATTGTGGCCGCCGGCGAGCTCGACATATTTGCCAAAGTTCTCCGGCCCGAATGTGAGGCAGCATTCCTCCGAATAACCGCCGATGCGCTCGATGAACACGTTCGGCCGTTCAGGCCTCTGCGCGGCGATGACATCGGTCACCTCGGCCATTGCCTTGCGCCGAAAGGCGACGATTTCCTCGGCCCTGTCCTCGCGGCCCATGATCTTGCCGAGAAGGCGGATTGTCGGATCGGTGTTTTCGAGCGGCATGTGCCGGAAATCCACATAGAGAACCGGAATATCGAGCGCGGCGAGCTTCTCGACATATTCGGCGTCCTCATTGGCGCGCATGGCCTCGAGATTGAGCAGAACCACATCGGGCTTCTGGATAATGGCCGACTCGATGTCGATCAGACTGTCTTCCTGCCCCTTGAACGTGGTGAGGTCCGCAAGCTCGGGAAACGCCATCAGATATTGCGCATAGGTGGCGGGGTCCGCCTCGATCAAGTCGTTGCGCCAGGCAACGATGCGCGAAAGCGGGTTTTCCGGGGCGAGCGATGCAATGAGGTAAAGCTGTCTGCCCTCGCCCAGCAAGATCCGCTGAACGGGCGCCTGAACGGTGACCTCGCGGCCTGCAATATCGGTCACGACAAGCGGTGCCTGCGCCTGAGCCGCCGGCTTGTCATTGGCAAGAGCCAACCCTGATGGCACGGTCAGGGTCAGCAGAACTGCCATGGCGATGGAGCCAAGCAGGGTTCGTCTTTCAGTCATTTGAAATCTCCTGTTTGTTTGAGTGTCGCTCCCTCAGCCATGTGCCGAGCGCGATGCAGGTGGAGAGGGCGTAGAGGGATGAGACGAGTGGGAACGCGGCTTCCAGTCCCAAGAGCCGCGTTGCGATGACGCCGGCGGTGATGCCGATCACGGATGCGCCCTGCTGCCAGCTTTGCGCGAGGCCAAGCGCCCGCCCCTGCCGGTCGCCCGGCGTGGCTGCCGAGACAAGCGAGAGCAGAACGGGCGTGGTGCCGCCCAGAAGCACACCCCAGAGGAAATAGAGCATGGTGAATGTCGCAACGGAGCTGGTGGCCCCGGCGAGATGCGTGACGAGCAGGCACGCGGTCGAGATCAGCACGCTCCAGCCCAGCACAAAGGCGTTGGGCCGCTCTTCGAGGAACCGCGCCCACAGCGGCGCGGCAAGCACGAAACCGAGAGCCAGCAGGCCGTAGCTGAAGCCGGCAACCCAGTGGGCCGCGCCGAAGACCTGCGTCATGTAAAGCGCAAACGGAACCTGAAGCACCATGCGGCTGGCAATGAGCGTGCTCATCAAAACAAAGAGCGCGGTGACAGGCGCCTCGGCCGGCCGCGCCTGCACCCTGCCCGCGCCCACGGCGGGCGCTTCGCCCTGCGGTGTCGGCAGGCTTAGCCAGGCGACAAGGGCGCAGAGGGCGCAGACCGCGCCAGCGGTGAGGTTGATCACGGCGAAGGGATAGGCATCGAGGATCAGCCCGCCCAGAAACGCGCCGCCGAGCGAGCCCACATTGGTGGCCACCTGGAGCCAGGCGAACAGGCTTGTGCGGTCCCTGCCCCCGGTGACCTGAACCCCATATGCCTGCGCCGGGGCGATATAGCCCGCGCATCCCCCCTGCAGAAAGCGCAGGGCCATGATGGTCCACACATCGGTTGCGAAGGCCACCAGCAATTGCGTGACGGCCAGCCCCGCAAGCGCGCGCACCATCATCAGCCGGTTGCCGTAGCGGTCTCCCATCCGCCCCCAGAAAGCGCTGGTCAGCGATATGCCGAGCATGGGGAGCACGTAGACGCCGATGCCGGCAAGGGCGAAGGCGTTTTCAGAAGCGCTCAGCGCCTCGATGTGCAGCGGCCAGAACGGCCCGCTCATCTCCATCGCGCCCATGGAAACGAATTGCAGCGCAAAGAGCAGAACAAAGACCGGCCCAAAGCCGCGAATGACCGTTGCCGTGAGCGTCATTGCGCCTCCGCCAGCGGGTTGGGCAGCGTGTGCTCGGCGCGGTAGTCGCGGTATCGCTCCAGATGCATGCGCAGAACGGATCGCGTCGGCCAGGGCTCTTCGAGAAACGCCGTTCGCTCCCGCTGCCAGAAGGCGTCGCTCAGCATGCGCGGGCGCAAAGCGTCGAAAACGCTTTCCGTTTCTTCTCTGAGAATGCGCCACAGGCCCGTGTCGCGGAGCTCATAGTGATCGGTGAGGGTGAGCGCGATCTCGTGCAGATGGCAGACGAAGCAGGCATCGATGAGGAAGGACCGCACCGGGCCGATATCCTCGTCGAACGTGGTGGGCAGAATGCCCTCCCGCACAAAGGGTTTCAGCCGGAAGCCGCGTTCCTCGAAAAGCGGTGCGAAGCTGCGGCCATCACCGAAATCGCGGATCAGCAGTTTTCGTGGTCTGCCCGCCGCATCGAACAGGGTGGTGCTGTTCTGCTGATGCGCCTCGAAGGCGATGCCATAGAGCAGATACATGGTGAGCACGGGCTCGATGATGGTGCGTGCATAGGAGCGGAAGAAGGCTTCCACCGCCGCATCGCCCTCGCCGCCCTCGTCTCCCCGGGCGATCAGCTCGCAGATGAGAGGCCGGCCATCGAGCGGGCTTTCGGCAAGAAGGGCGGCAACGGCGACCGCGATCTGACCGTCGGCAAGCTTCAGCACATCGGTGTTGCGATAGACAACCGAGAGAAAGCGGCCGGGATGCTCATCGCCCGTTTCGGGATCGCGGAGGATCGCGCCCAGCTCCTCAGTGAAAATGTCGAGCCTGTCGGTTAGCGCCTCCCCCTCGCGCATCAGGATATCGCGGATCATCGTGCTGAGGCGCGGCCCCATATGGATGGACTTGGCCTGCAGGGTGCGCTGCTCGCTGGTCATCCAGATCGCGACCGGCAATTTGATGAAGGGGCGCGGGGTTTGCGTCTCCGGCAACATGGTGCGGAACGACATGGAAGGCAGCATCACCAAGTCGGGGCCTTCCGGGTCGAGCACGCCACGGGCGATCTCGTCTGCAAATTCGTGGCGCACGAAATGCGTCAGATGCCAGGCATGGATCGGCAGCGGTATCCACTCCGTCACCACCTGGCCGCACGCCTCCAACCGGTGCAACCAGTCCCGCCAGCAATCGGGGAAATTCTGCGCGAACCAGTCGGAATAATCGGCCACATGAGGCATTCTCTCGACATGGGCCCAGTCCCTGCGCAGCGCGGCAATGCGCACCGGCACCCGCGCGCCGAACTCGGGCGAGAACGCTTCCACGTCTTCTGCCGAGAGGCCCGGGCGCGCCTTCCACGTTGGATAGAAGGGGTGCCCTTCAAGCGCGCCCCATTGATCGAGGAACATCGCCGCCAGATGGGGCGGCAGGGTCTCCTGCAGATAGGCAAGGAGGCCGGGGGCCTTCCCATCATCGATCCGGCGTCGCAGCCCCGCGCTCCAATCCGCGCGGTAGCGACGCGCCAGAATGTCGTTTGCCATGCTGTTTTCGATGTCGCGCAGGAGATGTGTGATGCCATTGGCCGCGGGCGACATGGCAAGGCTCGGGGCAATCGCCCGCACCAGCGTGACGGGATGCTCGATGCGGGCGCGAACGCCTGCCGCATCCACAAGCTCCATCGGTCCGAAATTCCGCAGTGTGCCTGCGGGCGCACGACGCAGGTCAGCGAAATGGAGAACCCGGCGCGATGGCCAGAGCGGAAGTTCCGCCTCATTTCTGTCCCCGGCCCATTGCAGGGCCGCCGGATCGAGCAGGCCTTCGGCGAACAGGCAGCGGATGAGCCTTCGCAGTGCGTTCTGCACTGCGTTTTCCCGCAAAGGCGCTTCATCGAGACTGGCGGCGGTGTAAAGGCGAATGTCATCCATCACGCAGCCTCCGACCAGTTGCGGGGCAGATAGGCCGGCGCGGTTTCGGCCAACCCGCCGTGATAATCACAGGCCCAGCGATAGGTTTTCGCGATGTTGGGAACCGCCACGCCGAGCCGTTTCGCCATCTCAACCAGCAGGGCCTGCCCGAAACCGATGTCCTCGTGGAAGGCGCGGCTTTCGCGGTCAATCACCAGCCCCCGCCCCTGCGGATCAGGCGTCATGGGGGCTTTGATACCGGCATAGGCGCGGTTCGTGCGCAGGAGCGAATAGAGGCTTCGGGCATCCCCGATCTAGTCGCCATAGGCTTCGATCAGCTCCTGCCGGAGCGGCTTCACGCTGCTGAGATCGATGCCGAGCTTCGCCTCTGCCGCATGGCGGATCGCCTGATTTTCCGCATCACACGCCTCAAGGAGATCCGCGCCCTTTTGCGGACAATCGCTCCACCAGCAGACGGGTGCGTCGAACGCTCTGCCCTGCCATGGCCCGTCCGGGCCGATCAGGCCATAGAGCACGGCCGGGTGCATGAGTGCATTGCCGGGGGTGAGCGTGATTTCCAGATAGTCGCGCAGCATCGTCACCGGGGCCGCAAACAGCGTGGCAAGCAGGCCAGCCAGTTCCGCACCGTGGGCGTCATCCTCGCGGCGGTGAAGCGCTGCATAAAGCTGCGCCTTTGCACCGCCCATGCGCACGCGCTTTCCGGGCGTCAGGTCGAACGCCGTGTGGGGCACATCCTTCATGCCCCAGATCACGACATTGTCGTGTCCAGCAAGAATTTCGGCGGCCAGCCAGTCGAACCCGCAAAAGCCGGGGATCGCGCCGAGAAAGACGCGCCTCTCCTGCGGAAGGTGCGGCGCAAGCTGTTCAAGAAGCCCGGCGCGCGCCTGTGCGGGCTGGGTCACCACGACGAGATCCGTCTGGGAGAGCGCCCGCTCGGCATCCGCGCCCACATAGTCTGGCCGCGCCGAGAGCACACCGCCGTCAGCGGTGTGCGCCTCCCACTGGCTCTCGCCAGAGGCCCAAAGTTCAGCCAGTTCGGCGTTCCGGGTGAAGACGGAAACGCTGACATTCGGCTGCTGCCTGTAAAGCACTGCGTTGAGATGTCCGGTGCGGCCCGCGCCGCAGATCGTGACCTTCATGCCGCGCACGCCATGCCGGAGAGCCAGAATTCGAGCTGCTCGCCAATCGCGGGGTCGAGCAGGTTGCGTTTGTGCATCCAGTCATCATCGAAGATGGAGCCCAGATATTTCTCGCCGCCATCGGCCACCACGGTGACAACCGTGCCCGAAAGATGGCCCGACGCGATGAATTCCAGCGCCTTGTAGATGGTTCCGCCCGTGGAGCCCCCGACCAGAAGACCATGATGGCGGGCGACATGGCGCGCGGTTTCAAACGCCTGCGTGTCGGTAACCTGTACGCCTTCATCGATGC
Organism: Nitratireductor sp. PBL-C9; assembly: GCF_050877045.1. Lineage (NCBI taxonomy): Bacteria > Pseudomonadati > Pseudomonadota > Alphaproteobacteria > Hyphomicrobiales > Phyllobacteriaceae > Nitratireductor > Nitratireductor sp. PBL-C9. The sequence goes on along the minus strand of NZ_JBPAXW010000001.1, from coordinate 30,768 downwards.
AGGTGTAATCGAGCACTTTGCCCACTTCGTCGCCGGCCGGGGTTCCCGTGCCAGACTGATAATAGGCATGCCCCGGCTTGCCGAAGACGATGGAGCCGGCAGGCTCCACCGCGATCGTGCGAATGCGCGGGTTGTGCCGCTTCAGACGCCGGGCGATGCCGGTCATGGAGCCGCCGGTGCCGACACAACCCACAAAGGCGTCGATCCCTCTGGGAAACTGAACGAGCAGTTCATCGACAAAGCCGGCATAGCCATCCGGGTTCGCCGGATTGTCGGACTGGTTCATGAAGAGCGCGCCGGGTAGCTGCGCGCCAAGCTGTGCGGCAAGCCGCTGCCGCTCCACCACCGCAACCTCGTCTTCGCGAAAATCGCCTTCGACAAAGCGGATCTCCGCGCCGAGCGCCCGCATGGTGCGGATCTTGTCGGGTGCTGCATGGTGGTCGACCACGGCGATAAAGCGCAGGCCGAATTCCTGCGCGGCAAGCGCCAGGCCTATGCCGGTATTGCCGGAAGAGGATTCGACAATCGTCCCGCCGGGGGAAAGCCTTCCGTCTTCAAGCGCGGCAATGACCATGCTGCGCGCCATGCGGTCTTTCATCGAACCGCCTGGATTGTTCTTCTCGATTTGAGTGCCAGCGTAGCGTCGCTATTCGGCACAGGGATCGTCATGACCGGCGTGTAACCGATCAACTGGCCAATGGTGCTGCAAAGCATGTGCGCCTCTCGTCAGTGAGTCAGGAACAAGAGCTGGCTGCCCATTTGAGTCCTGAACCACGCGAAGGCGGCCCGGCATCGGGTGGCGATGAAATTCGTTTTCGAGGAGGTCCATCTGGTAGCCGCCAGTGTTGGCGCAGACCAGAATGTCTCCGGCGCGTGGAGCAACCGGAAAGGTGAGCCAACGGTTGCAAAGCACGTCTTCATCCAGGCAGCTGTGGCCTGCGATGTAGGCACGAACGGGCCTGAGTAAGCGTGCGGAGCGACCCGTCGGCAAAAGGACCGGATCGACCAGAAATTCGGACGAAAACCACGTCTCGCAGGCGCTGAAACTGCTGCCTTCGACAAAGATCACATGGTCTCTGGCCGTGAGCGCCTTGACCCGCAGTATCCGAAAGAGCGTCAGCGCCGTCTGATCGGCGAGCGCGCGCCCCGGCTCCAGCCCGAGCGTCAGCGCTTCGCGCTTCAGATAATCCGCAACGCTGTGGCCATCACCCATGGGAGCGTCGAGCAGATGGCGCAGCCAGTCGGCGGCGGAAAGCGCGCCCCCATAGGGATAGAACGCGGATGGCACTCTTCCGGTTCGATAATCGTCAGGCCTCTGCGCCTGCAAATGCGCGCGATAGGCGTGCGGATCGACATATTGCGCCGGCAATCCGCCGCCAATGTCGATCATGCGCGGGGCGAACCCCATGGCGCGGGCTTCAGCGATCAGCGGAGCGGCTTCACGCAATGCTTCTGCGCGCTCTTCCCAGGCATAACCACTTATATGAAAGTGCAGCCCATCGAAGCGCAGTCTCTTTTCGGCGGCAATGCGCGCAAAGCAGGCGCGCAGGCGCGGTGCGGGCATGCCGAAACGGCTCTTTTCATGACCGGCAGGCTGCAGGCGCATAAGCACCGGCTGCGCGCTCGTCCGGTCTGGAAGGCGGGCGATCAGATCGTCGAGTTCTTCCGGTGAATCGACCGAAATCAGGGCCTGACAATCGATCAGGGCTTCGTGAAACGCCCGGGATTTTGCCGGTCCCGTTGCCACGAGCTTTCCCCCATCGGCTCCGAGATGCAGGGCGTCCTGAAGCTCATAGAGGCTCGACACGTCAATCCCGGCACCGGCTTTCAATGCCGTGGCCATGAGGCCCGGTGATTTGTTGACCTTGGCGCCATAATAGACCGCATGGGCGACGCGACACTGCGCGAAAACCGCCTCCATCGCGGCAAGATTCTTCGCCAGCTGTCCGGGCCAGATCAGGTTGAGCGGGGAGCCGTGCCGGTCGATCCACTCCATTAGAAGCGTGTTTTCTTCGGCCAGAAATCTTGCGATTTCCGGACTTAAGACGGGGGAGAGCCCGGCATTGGGCTTGTGGCCATGAAACGTCACGGGCGCGCCTCGGGCGCTGGCCCGAAGAAACGCGGCGCGATGCCCGGGTGACGCAAATGGCCAAGCGGCAGCGCGCAGTCGGGCAGTTCCTCTACGAATAGATGCCGCGTGGTCTTGCTCGGGAATTTGCGGCCGCTGCGCGCCATCGCAAAGATGCGCGCTGGCGTTATCGTCATGCCCGGCCGCCAGCTCTCCACCTTCACATCGCAATAGTCGCGCAACACGACCGGAACGACGGCAAGACGCAGGCGCTGGGCGACGGCGAGACGATGATGGCCATCCATCACGAACAGGGCGCTCCTCTCGACCGCGATGGGCACGGTCCAGAAGCCATGGCGCAAAATAGCGTCCTGAAGCCCGGCAACCCGGTCGGGGTCGACGTCTTCGGTTGGTATCAGGCTTTCTGGCGAAAGGAGACGATACTGCATCACGAGTGATCCGCTGTTTTCGTTCCCAATCATCATTAATATGAGTATCTTTGTCAAGATTAAATGAGAGGCGCTGCACAACCCATGGCTGAGACCGCCGCCCCCTCGCCTGCCAGGCAGATCGGCGCTGCGACATCGCGTCTGTTGAGTGGACGCGCCTTCATGATAAAAGTGGCGTAGAATATATCACTTTAGGAGCATGCCATGAGCGATGCATTGTCGGCGCGCCCAAGGCCGCAGCCTGACGAGGCCCTGAAAGACCCGGCGGTGGACCGCGCTTTCATCGGCCGTCTGGTGCGGGAATTCTATCGCCGTGTTCGCAGCGATGCGCGTCTCGGCCCGATTTTCGCCGGAGAGATCAAGGACGACTGGGAACCGCATCTGGAAAAGATGACGGACTTCTGGTGCGCCGTGATCCTGAAGGATGGCAGCTATCACGGCCGACCCGTGCCTGCGCATGTGAAGCTCACCACCGTCGAGGAATCCGACTTCGACATCTGGCTCGGCATCTTCCGGCAGACGGTTGCAGATCTGTGCGCGCCGGGCACCGCGGCGGTCTTCGTCGAGCGGGCCGAGCGCATTGCAAGGAGCCTGCGGCTGGCCATGTTCTTCCGCCTGCCTGCAGCGCTCGGACCGGATGCGGCGCGTGCGAGGAGTGCAGGCAATGCGTGAGAACGAAACCAGCCCCGCAGCGCTCGCCGCCTATGGCTTCATCGCCCTCATCTGGCTGGGCATGGTGTGCGGCGTTTCCTTTTTGGCCACACCGGTGAAATTTCAGGCGGGCTCGATGTCGCTGCCTGTCGCGCTGGAGATCGGCAATGTCACCTTCGCAGCCTTTTCGCGCGTTGAATGGGCGCTGGCCGTCCTGCTGATGATGGCGACGGTGTTCGTTTATCGGCGACGCGTGCTTCTTCTGGCGACGGCGCTTCTGGTGGTGATCCTCGCCGTGCAATCATTCTGGCTTCTGCCCGTGCTTGACGCGCGCATGGCGGCCGTTATCGCCGGTTCGCCGCTGCCGGCCTCCATGCACCACTTCATCTACGCTTCCGGCGAGGGCCTTAAAGCGCTCATCCTGCTTGGCGCATCGCTTTGCGCCCTGTTCGGTCTGGTGCGCTCCCACAGGGTTTCCGGCGCAGCGCAGGGGTGACGCCATGCGTATGACGCAGCAGACGGATTATGCGCTCAGGATGCTGATTTATCTGGCGCTGCGGGGCGATGCCGGTTGCACGGTGAGCGAGGTGGCGAATGCCTATGATCTGTCGCGCAACCATCTGCTGAAAGTCGCGCGTCGGCTTTCGCAGATGGGTGTGGTGACCACGGAGCGCGGCCGCTCCGGTGGCATCGCGCTGGCGCGTGCGCCGGAGGAAATCACCCTTGGTGCGGTCGTGCGGGAGATGGAGGAAAGTTTCGCGCTGGTCGCCTGCATGGGCGGTGGCGCGACGCGCTGCGCACTTAACCCGGCCTGTCGCCTGAGGGGCGTCGTGGCCGAAGCGCTGGATGCATATCTGGCGGTGTTCGACCGCTATTCGCTTGCCGATCTCGTGGCCGAGCGTTCCGCGCTTGCCGGGCTTCTGGGCCTTGCGCTGGAGCCTCCCGCGGCCCCGGCCCTGAATTAAAGCCGGGCAGGAAACCCGCCCGGCATAGCCCTGCCCGGATCAGTTGGCGGCGAGTTTTTCCGGCAGCGCTTCAAACAGTTCGGCAAAGTGCTTCTTCGCCTTGCCGGGGTGCTTGACCTTCGCCGCAGCATCGGCATTTCCCGGCTCGCCGACCACCACCAGGGCGACCATCCCCATGCCGTAATGCGGGGTGCATTTGACGCCGTAAATGCCTTCTTCCGTCAGCGTCACCGAGAAATCCTTGCTGACCTTGCTGCGGAATGTTTCGGCGCCCTCAGGAACCATGCCCTTGATGGTCTCGGCATTGTGGCCGGGATCGACCGAGACGAAATTGATCGTGTCGCCGGGCTGCGCGCGAACGAAATCCGGCTCGAAAACCATCACGCCCTTCTCGCCCTTGTTGAGCATCCTGATCTCAAACTCGGCGGCGAAGCCGGGCGTTGAGACGATGCCAAGGGCAAGGCCGGCAACAAGTGCCACGGCGGCGGTTTTGATCGCTTTCATGAATGGTCTCCTGGGTTCGGCTTCGAACGCTTGATATCGACGGCTCCTTCTAGCCGTCGACATGGAGACACACTTTGCGATTGGTCAAACAGGCCGCATTTGAGCGCAGGTTTTCTACTGGAATGCGTTCTCGTCTATCGGCCAGATTGGGCGGGCGAGTTTGGTGTATCCCGCCGTCTTCGGATTGTTCGGATAGCACCCTTCCACCGCCGCGTAGATGATCTCTTCCGCGATGGGCGCAAAACCCGCATGGAAGTGGTTGGTCGACTTGATGAGAAGCACCTGCTTTTCCAGCGGATCGACCCCGAGATTGGAAAAGATATCCGGCTCGAAGGTCTGGGTGCGGTTGGTGTTGAGCACGATGTCGATCTCGGTGCCGACAAGCCGCACCACAGCCGCCGGGCCAAGCGTGACGCGGCTGGTGCCGAAGGTCTGCCACCCTTCTTCCGCCAGCCTGCGGATTTCGAATGTGCCGTCGAATGGCGTGCCACTGGCCGCATTCGCCTTGCCGCCGATGCGCATGTCGAGAATGGTGCCCTCGCCCGCGCCATGGGCAAAGCCGACGGCCTGCGGATCCCAGATGGTCGCGACACCCGCGCGCGTGATGCCGCTTTCAACAAGCGCATGCAAAAGCGCGGTGTTGTCGCCTGCGGTTCCGCCACCGGGATTGTCCCACATATCCGCGATCACGACGGGTTTTCCGCTCCTGCCGCCGGCACCGGCTTTCGCGATGGCGTCTTCGATGGAGAGGCTGTTCATCGCGGTCATGCCACGCATGCCGCGCACCTCCAGCCCCAGTTCTTCGGCCAGTGCGTCACCGGCCTCCGGCGCATTATCGGTGACGACCATGACCTGGGTGCCAAGCTCGGGCACGTCGCCGCCCATGAAGCCATGGATCAGCGAGACCGAAAGAACGTCCCCCCTGCCCTGCAGCGCCTTCATGCGGTCCACGAAGGAGCGCATGGGCTCGCGGCTCGTGGGAAAGACGTCGACCATGCGGCAGTCGAAGGTGGAGATCACGGGGCGGATTTCGCCGCGCGTGGCGCGCAGCGCCAGATCCACCACATGCTCGGCGCGCTCGAGAAAATCCGTATGCGGAAACTCCAGAAAGGCGGCGAGAATGTCCGCCGCCGCAACGCGCTTCGCCGTCAGATGGCTGTGCGGGTCGAGTTCGGCGGCAACGATCACATTGGGGCCGACGATCTCGCGCACACGGGCGAGCAGATCGCCCTCGCAGTCGTCGAGCCCGCGCGCCACCATGGCCCCGTGCAGGCCGAGCACCACGCAGTCCACCGGCATGGCGGCCCGGAGCTGATCGAGAATCTCATCGCGCAGCGCCTCATAGACATCGAGACGGACATAACCGCCCGGTTCCGCCCAGGTGGCGGTGCCCTCGATCAGGGTGAAACCCTCCTCCTTCGCCCGCCGCCGCAGAACCGGAATCGGCGCGGAGCAGAGCGTCGGGGTTTCGGGATGGTCGCCGGGTTTGGCGTAGAAAGCCATCTCGAAATCCCCGCGATCCGTGGGGATGGGCGAAAAGGTGTTGGTTTCGGTGGCGAGCGACGCCGTGAAGACACGCATGCGATGAGATTCCGGTTTGTCTGGATCAGAGCGGCTTGTAGGCGACGGCCTCGACCTCGATCTTGATGTCGAGCATCAGCCGCGATTCAACGGTGGTGCGCGCCGGCGGATCCTTGGGGAAGTGCTTTCCATAGACGGCGTTGAAGGGGCCGAAATCGCGCGCGTCTTCCAGCCACACGGTCGTCTTGACCACATCGTCCAGCGAGCAGCCGGCGAGCGCCAGCGCGGCCTTGACGTTGGCCATCACCTGCTGGGTCTGCTCGGTGATGCCGCCCTGAACGACAACGCCATCCTCACCCACGGGCACCTGGCCCGAAATGTAGACGAAGTCGCCGGCGCGAACGGCGGGGGAAAGCGGCACATGGGATGTGCCAAAGCACTGCTTGGTCATCGATAAACTCCGTTTTGAGACCTATTTCACCGCGCCGATCGCGAGGCCGCGCACGAGATAGCGCTGCAACCAGGCAAAGATGATGGCGACGGGAATTGTGGCGACGAACGTGGCCGCCATGACATGGTGCCATTCGACCGTGTAGCGGCCGGCAACCAGCGAGAAGATCTGGATCGGCAGCGTGTAGCTCTCCTGCCGTCGCAGCATGGTGAGTGCGATCACGAACTCGTTCCAGGCATTGATGAAGGAGAAGATGGCGGTAACCGTCATGGCCGGAAGGGCAAGCGGCAGGAACACCATAACCAGCGCCTTTGCCGGGCTCGCGCCCTCGATCCAGGCGGCTTCCTCCAGATCCTTCGGGATGGTGGAGAAATAGCTCTGCAGCATCCACACCGTGAAGGCGACGTTGAACGCGCCATAGACGAAGACGATGGAATTCACATTGTCGAGCAGGCCGAGCCACACGACCAGTCGGAACAGGCCGATCACCAGCACGATGGGCGACAGCATCTGCGTGACCAGAAGGAACTGGCGGAAGAAGCCCTGTCCCGCGAAACGGAAACGGCTCATCGCATAGGCTGCGGGAATGGAGACGGCGAGCGCCAGCACGGTCGACAGAACCGACACATAGACCGAGTTCCACAGCGCATTGCCGAAATTGGTGACGGCCCACATGTCGATAAAGTTGCGCCATGCCGGCTCGCGCGGCCACCAGGTGGGCGAAAGCACTTCATTTGCCGGCTTGATCGCGGTGATGAACATCACGGCGAACGGGAACAGGATCAGCACGATGAGCGGCGAGAGCAGCGCCCAGTAGAGGAGGGATTTTTTCAGCTTCGGGCTCATGTGCGTTCCCTCCGCATGGCCAGCGAGACATAGAGAACGGTGAAGGCAAGCAGCAGCACGAACATCATCACCGAAAGGGCCGAGGCCTCGCCGAGTTTCCCGAAGCGGAAGCCCAGCTTGTAGAGATAGGTGACGAGAATATCGGTGGAGTTCGCAGGACCGCCCTGCGTGGTGGCCCAGATGATCGGGAACGAGTTGAACACATAGATCATGTTCAGCACGATGGAGATGTTCAGGAACGGCTTCATCAGCGGCAGGGTGATCTCGCGGAATGTCTGCCAGCGCGACGCGCCCTCAAGCTTCGCCGCCTCATAAAGATCGTCGGGAATGGAGGAGAGTCCTCCGAGAAAGATCGTCGTGGTGAAGGGCACCGTGACCAGAATGCCGATCATGATCTGCACCGGAAAGGCGGTGGAGGCGCGGGCGAGCCACTGGATGTTCTGGTCGATGAGACCGAGGCCATGAAGGCCGGAATTGAGCATGCCGCTTTCGCCGTTCAGCGCCCAGCGCCAGACAATGGCGGTCATGGTCAGCGACACGGCCCAGGGCAGCATGATGATGACGCGCGCAATCGCGCGGCCATAAAAATCCTCATTGAGGATCATGGCGACGGGCACGGAAACGACGAGCGTGCCGATGACGATGGCGCCGGTCCAGATGAAGGTGCGCCACAGCGCGCCCAGAAAATCAGGATCGGTGAAGACCGCCACGTAATTTTCGACACCGTTGAAACCGCGCAACTGGCCGAAACGATTGACGTCATTGAGCGAAATCGTGCCGAGCTGGTAGAGCGGCCACAGGATGATGAACGCGGCGAGCAGGAACCCCGGCAGGATCAGCAGATAGGGATTGGTCAGAGGCGAGCGGATCATGGTCCCGTCACGTTTTGCCGGCTCATCGCCGGATGAAACTTGGAAGTCGGCATGCGCGGCGCTGGGCCGCGCATGCCGGTTCGGTCAGGCCGTGATCAGTTGCCGAGAATGCTGTTGATCTCGCCGGCAGCGGCATCAAGCGTGGCCTTGGCCTCGCCATTGCCCAGATAGATGGTCTGGACCGCATCTGACGTGGTTGCCGCGATCTCCTCCCAGCCGGCGATGACCGGTGCAAAGCGGGCGTCCGGCAGAAGCGCGGTGAACTCCTTCAGATCGGCATTGTCGGCAAAGGCCGGCTGCGCCGCGACTTCCGGATTGACCGGCAGGAAGCCCTCGCCGGAGGTGAACTTGGCGCGCCATTCGGTGGTGAACAGCTGATCGAGGAACTTCCAGGCCAGATCCTTGTTCTCGGAATTCTCGAACATGATGATGGAATCGGTCACGCCATAGGTGCCACGGTCACCCTCGGGACCGGCCGGAATGGCCGCCACGCCATATTTGAGATCCGGCGCTTCTTCCTTGATCTGGTTGGAAAGGAACGGCGCGGTGATCATCATGCCGACCTTGCCCTGCTTGAACAGGTTCTGCACGTCCTCACGATTGTAGGAGGTGACGCCCGGCTGCGTTGCGCCGGAATCGATCAGCGACTTGTACATCTCCGCCGCCTTGTAGCCGGCATCGGTGTCGAGGCCGGACGTGCCGTCTTCTTCCACCAGCTCGCCGCCATAGGCCCAGAACGCATAGTAGAAATAGACGTCCGTCTCGATTTCCTTGCCCTGAAGTCCGAAGCCGGCAATATCATCGCCCAGCGCGCCGATCTTCCTGGCTGCCTCGGCAAGCTCATCCCACGTGTCGGGAACTTCGGTAATGCCGGCCTGCTCGAACAGGTCCTTGTTGTAATACATGGCGCGGGCCGATGCGGCGACCGGCAGCCCATAGGTCTTTTCCTGCATCACCGAAGGCTCAAGGAAGACCGGGAAGAAGCGATCTTTGAAGTCCTGAGTCATGTAATCATCGAGCGGTGCGGCAATGCCCTGATCCACGAAGTCGATCAGCCAGCGCGTGCCGATGATCGAGAGATCGGCATTGGCGCCGCCGGAAATATCGGTGGTCAGCTTTTGCAGAAGCACATCCCACGGCACCACTTCGACCTGGATTTCGGAGCCCGGATTGGCTTCCTCAAAGGCTTTTGCGGCTTCCTCGAAATACGGGCCGGTTTTCGAGCTGTATTCCGCAACGGTCACGCGCACAGTCTCTGCATGCGTCCATCCCATCGCGGCTAACAAAGCAGCGCCGGCAACGGCTGTCCTGAGTGCAGTCCTTTTCATGTCTGTCTCCCTGTTCCTCTCTTGGGTTCCTGTTCCATCTCCCGTTCGGGAGGCGGCGGCCGACCTGTTTTCCCGGTTGCCTTCTCGGCGTGAGCGGCAATCTTTTATGTAATTTTTTTACAGAAATTCGCTTCTGGCAAGGAAAATCGCACAATCGTGTTGCTAAATTACGATTTTTCGGCAAGCTTTAGATGTCGGCTGGTGTAACTGCCGACGCCCCGTCTGCCTGTGAAACGAAAAACACGAGCACAAAAGCGGCGGACGAAACGAGCGAATGAATGGGAGTGCAATGATCGATCTTGGTGGCCAGAGAATCGTCGTAACGGGCGCGGCCGGTGGCATTGGCCGGGCCATGGTGGAGGTTCTGTCGGGTTTCGGGGCTTCAGTCGTCGCGTGCGATCTGGATGAGGCCGATTTATCCTTCGCCGGCGTCGCAGAGGCGCAGCGTTTCGACCTGCTGGACGATAAAGCGGTCGAGGCGGCTGCAAAACGGATCTGCGAAAACGGGGTCCCTTCCGCCATCATCTCCAATGCCGGGTGGACACGCGCCGAAACGCTGGATGACGTCACGCCCGAAGCGCTGACCCATGAGCTGAACCTCAATCTGCGCAGTGCGGCGCGTCTTTCGCAGGCGTTTCTGCCGGCCCTCCGCCAGCGCGAAGGCGGCGCGGCCTTCGTCTTCATCTCATCGATCAACGCGCTCTCCCATTACGGCAACCCCGCCTATGCGGCTGCCAAGGCGGGGCTGATCGCCTGGATGCGCGCGGTCGCCACGGAAGAAGGCCGGCACGGCATCCGCGCCAATGCGATCACGCCTGGTTCCGTTCGCACCATGGCGTGGGATCATCGCATCGAGCGCGACCCGGAGATTCTCGGCAAGGTCGGAGCGCTTTATCCGCTGCGCCGCATGGTGGAGCCTGCGGAGGTGGCGCGCGCCGCCGCTTTCCTCGCCTCCCCGCTTTCAAGCGGCATCACCGGCACGGTGCTTCCCGTGGATGCAGGCATTTCCGCCGGAAACCTGCCCTTTCTCGAACAGATCGCCGGCTAAGGAGCCCCTTCATGGCTGAGTTGAAACTGACGGATATCTGCAAACGCTACGGCTCTCTGACAGTCATCGAGAAACTGTCTCTGGCCATCGACGATGGCGAGTTTGTCGTTCTGGTCGGGCCGTCCGGCTGCGGCAAGTCCACGCTTCTGCGCATGATTGCGGGGCTGGAAGCGATCAGCGCCGGCGACCTCATGATCGGCGGCGCGCGCGCCAACGATATCCCGCCACAGAAGCGGGACACCTCCATGGTGTTCCAGTCCTATGCGCTCTTTCCGCATATGAGCGTGCGCGACAATATCAGCTTCGGTCCGCGCGTGCGCGGCGAGCCCAAGGACGAAACGGAGCGCCGCATCAAGAAGGCGGCTGAAATTCTCAATCTTGGCGACTATCTGGATCGCAAGCCGGGACAGCTTTCCGGCGGTCAGCGCCAGCGCGTCGCCATGGGCCGCGCCATCGTGCGCGATCCGAAAGTATTCCTGTTCGACGAGCCCTTATCCAATCTCGACGCCAAGCTGCGCATCCAGATGCGCACCGAGATCAAGGCGCTGCATCAGAAGCTCGGCACCACCATCGTCTATGTGACCCACGACCAGATCGAAGCCATGACAATGGCCGACCGGATCGTTGTCATGAATGGCGGCAATATCGAGCAGGTGGGCACGCCGCTGGAGCTCTATGACAACCCCGCAAACACCTTTGTCGCCGGCTTCATCGGCTCGCCTGCCATGAGCTTCCTTCAGGCGCGGACGGAAAGCGCCGATGGCGCGCCGGTTGCCGTTCTGGGCGATGGCAGCAAACTGCCCATCGCCGCCGGCGCGGGCGACGGACGCCCGGTCACGATCGGCATCCGGCCTGAATCCTATGTGCGTGACCCGCAGGGACCGCTGGCGCTCAAAGTGGCGGTGGTGGAGCCGACAGGACCGGAAATCCATGTGTTCGGAACGATTGCGGGCGAGGATGTGCGCGTCGTCCTGCGCGACCGCGATCTGCCGCGGCCCGGTGAGGAATTGCGGCTTGCGGTGCCCGTCGAGCACGTGCATCTGTTCGACCACGACAATGGCCAGCGACTGAAGGCAGCCTGAGAATGGACGAACGCGCCCCCAACGATACGGAACGAACGGTCGATATCATCGCCCGGCTGCAGGACCGGCTGGAGCGGGGGCGCGGCGCGGAAATTCGTCTGGTCGAGAGCATTCTGGCCGATCCGCATTTCGCGGCGCACGCGCCGATTGCGCAGATCGCCGAACGGGCGGGCGTGAGCGAACCGACCATCACGCGGCTGGCGCGGGCGCTCGGTTTCCCCGGCACGCGCGACATGCGTTTTCACCTTGCGCAGGCGCTCGCCATTGGCGGGGCCTATCTGCGCGAGCCGAGCGCGCCGGTGGAGGAGCTGCCGCTTTCCGGTCAGGTGGTCGCAAAGGTGGCGACCGGCGCACATGCCGCGCTCGACCTCATGTCGATGGCGCTGGCCGATATCGATCTGGAGCCGATGGCCCGCAGCATCAGCCGGGCAAGCCAAATCCTGATCTATGGCACTGGCGGCAGCTCGTCCTTTGCCGCCGTGGAATTGCAGAACCGGCTCTTTCGCCTTGGCCTGCACGTCACCGCCCACACCGATCCGCAATTGCAGCGCATGAGCGCTTCCGTTCTGGAGCCGAAAGCGGTGGTGATCGGGTTTTCCGTTTCGGGCCAGGCGCCCTCCGTCATGGATGCGGTGACCATCGCCCGCCAGTATGGCGCGCGGGCTTACGTGGTGACGACGCCCAACACGCCGCTGGCCGAGGCCGGCGACGCGCTTCTGCCGCTGACCTTCAAGGAAGACGGCAATCTCTACAAACCTTCCTCCATGCGGTATGCGCTGCTGGCGAGCGTCGACATCATCGCCATGGCGACGGCCCTGACGCTCGGCAAGAAGGTGCTTGAACCGCTGCGCCGCGTGCGCCATAGCCTTGCCAGCCAGAATATCCGCGATCCCGAACTGCCCATTGGAGACTGATGCCGTGCGCATTCTCGACCTGGAAACGCCGGCGGTGGTCATCGACCGCGCCAGGGCGAAAGCCAACCTTGTTCGTGCCCAGGCCTATGCCGACGAACATGGTCTGAAGCTACGCCCGCACATCAAGACGCACAAACTGCCCATGTTCGCAAAGCTTCAATGCGACCTGGGCGCAGTGGGCATCACCTGCCAGAAAATCGGTGAGGCCGAAGTGATGGCCGATGCCGGGATTACCGACATCTTCATCCCCTACAACATTCTGGGCGCGGGCAAGCTCGACCGGCTTCTGGCGCTGCACCGGCGCATCACCATCTCGATCACCGCCGACAGTGCGGTGACGGTGGCAGGCTATGCCGCGCATTTCACCGATCCCGATCATCCCCTTCCGGTTCTCATCGAGTGCGATACGGGCGCGGGGCGCTGCGGCGTGCAGACGATGGAAGAGGTCGTGACGCTCGCGAAAGAAATCGACGCAGCACCTGGCCTGCGCTTCGAAGGCTTGATGACCTATCCGCCGCGCGGGAAACTCGCCGAGGTGGAAGAATGGCTGAGCGAGGCCATCGCCGCACTTGAGAAAAACGGCCTCAGGGCGAACACGGTTTCCAGTGGCGGCTCGCCCGATTTCTACGAGGCGGGAAGCGTGAAGAGCGCGACCGAGCACAGGCCCGGAACCTATATCTATTCAGACCGGATGCAGGTGGCTTTCGGCCATGGCACGCTGGAAGACTGCGCGTTTACGGTGCTTGCCACGGTGGTGAGCCGCCCGACGGAGAACCGCGCGGTCATCGATGCGGGCTCCAAGGCGCTCGCCGCCGACCTCGCGCCCGTGCCCGGCCATGGTCACATCGTGGAATATCCCGATGCGGTGATTACCGGGCTCAGCGAGGAGCACGGCGTCATCGATCTTTCAGGCTCTGCCAAAAAACCTGAAATCGGCGAGAAAGTGCGCATCATTCCCAACCATGTCTGCCCGGTGTCCAACCTCTATGACGCGGTGAACCTTGCCGATGGCGACACCGTCACCGAGACCGTTCCGGTCGCTGCGCGTGGCCGCCTGACCTAGAGCAATTCCAGGAAAAGTGGGGACGCTCTAGATCCTGCCCCCAAACCCCATCATCAAGACGGAGGAGCTGATGAACTACGACAAGAATCCCTTTCCCGAAGGCGACGCCGACCGTCATTACTTATGGGAGATGCTGGTGCGGCGCGACATCGACGCGTTCCTCTCGCAGGACTGGTCGATGGTGGAAGGGGATTTTGCCGAAGACCGCTTCTTTGGCATGCACGCGCATTTTTTGAGCGATGCGGATTCCTGGCGGCTTCAGTTTCCCAACGTCGAGACCTATCGCGACGAGTGGCTGCGTCAGGGCAAGGAGACGGCGGCCACTGCGTTTGCCGAGCCGCTGCGCGAAGCCCTGTTCCGCGTTACCAATATGCGCGACATCGACATCGATGGCGACCGCGCGGTCCTGCACAAGAAATTCAACGGCATGGTTGCCAAGGCCGACGGCACCGTCGACCGGCTGAACTGGCAAACGCTCTATTTCTGCTCGAAGATCGACGGGCGCTGGAAGATCACCGGCTTTGTCGGTTACATGCCGAACCCGCTTTGCACCTGATTTTCAGAAACTTGCGCTAATTTTTTCAAGCGCCGTCGGGCCTTTCGCCCGGCGGCGCTTTTTGTCAGAGGCGCTTGCCGGTCTCGGCATCGAAGAGATGCGTCATGCCCTTCTGGATGGCAAGCGGCAGCGTGTCGCCGGGAGCGACCTGCGCGCTGCCGGACAGCCGGGCGATCAGCTCGCCGCCCGCGCCATTTGCGCCGGACAGTTTGCCGTGAGCAAGCGTGTCCGCACCAAGCGTTTCCACTGCGGTGACCGACAGGTTGAGCGTGGCCTCATCCGCCGAAACAAGCTGCAGATGCTCCGGGCGCACGCCGAAGAGAAGCGGCCGGCCAGCTTCTGCGGGCTGGGCGTCGAGCGCCAGCTTGCCCCCGCCTTCCAGCTCAAAATCCGAGCCCGAGACGCTGCCCTGCAGAATGTTCATGGCCGGCGAACCGATGAAGCCGGCGACAAAGCGCGTGGCCGGACGTTCATAGACATTCATCGGCGTGTCGATCTGCTCGGCAATGCCGCCATTCATGACCACCAGCCGATCGGCCAGCGTCATGGCTTCCACCTGATCATGCGTCACGTAGAGCGCGGTGGTGCCCACCGAGCGCTGCATCTGCTTGATCTCGAGACGCATCTGCACACGCAGCTTGGCATCGAGGTTGGAAAGCGGCTCGTCGAACAGGAAGACGGCGGGATTGCGCACGAGCGCACGGCCCATGGCGACGCGCTGGCGCTGACCGCCGGAAAGGGCGCGCGGCTTGCGGTCGAGATAGGGCTCGAGCTGCAGCATGGTGGCGGCCTTGTCGACGCGCTGGCGGATCTCGTCCTTCGTCTTGCCGGCAATCTTGAGGCCATAGGCCATGTTGTCGAACACGCTCATATGCGGATAGAGCGCGTAGTTCTGGAACACCATGGCGATGTCGCGCTCGCGCGGTTCCAGATCGTTGACCACCCGGCCGTCGATTTCCATCGTGCCGCTGGTGATGCGCTCGAGGCCTGCGACCATGCGCAGAAGCGTGGACTTGCCGCAACCGGAGGGGCCGACAATGACGATGAACTCGCCATCGGCCACATCGAGGCTTACGCCGTGAATGACCTCGGTCTTTGCGTAGGATTTGCGGATATCGCGAATGGAAATCGTCGCCATGCCGATTTCGGTCCTTCTATTTTTCTGTCTCGACGAGGCCTTTGACGAACAGGCGCTGCATGAAGATCACCACAGCCACCGGCGGCAGAACGGCCAGCATGGCGGCTGCCATAGTCACGGGCCAGTTGCCGTAGTCATCGGCGGTCGGCATCATCTGCTTCAGACCCATCACGATGGTGTTCATCTCCGGCTTTGTGGTGATGAGCAATGGCCAGAGGAACTGGTTCCAACCGTAGATGAAGAGGATCACGAACAGCGCTGCGATGTTGGTCACCGAGAGCGGCAGCAGGATGTCCTTGAAGAAGCGCAGCGGCCCCGCGCCATCGACGCGCGCAGCCTCCACCAGCTCGTCCGGCACGGTCATGAAGAACTGGCGGAAGAGGAAGGTGGCGGTTGCCGAGGCGATGAGCGGCAGGATCAGGCCGGTATAGGAATTGAGCAGGCCAAGCGAGGCCACGACCTCATAGGTCGGCACGATACGCACTTCCACCGGCAGCATAAGCGTCATGAAGATCGCCCAGAAGGCGAGCATGCGGAAGGGGAAGCGGAAATAGACGATTGCATAGGCCGACAGGATGGAGATCGCGATTTTGCCGATCGCAATGCCCATGGCCATGATGAACGAGTTGAACAGCATGCGCCCGACAGGCGCGGTCACGCCCGAAGCCAGCGCCTCGCTGTAATTGTCGATGAGATGCGGCCCGGGCAGCAATGGCATGGGCGGGCGGATGATATCAAAATGCGTCAGCGTCGAGCCGACGAAGGTGAGATAGATCGGGAAGCAGACGATGGCGATGCCGATGATCAGCACCGCATGCATCAGAATGGTTCCAAAACCCCGTTTTTCGACCATGATCCGCCCTCCTCAGTAATGCACGCGCCGCTCGATGAAGCGGAACTGGATGACGGTCAGAATGCCCACGACAACCATCAGGATGACGGACTGGGCGGCGGAGGAGCCGAGGTCCTGCCCGACGAAACCGTCGGAGTAGACCTTGTAGACGAGAATGGTGGTCGACTGACCGGGGCCGCCTGCGGTCATCGTGTGAATGATGCCGAACGTCTCGAAGAAGGCATAGACGATGTTGACCACCAGCAGGAAGAAGGTGGTGGGCGACAGAAGCGGGAAGATGATCGTGCGGAAGCGGTGCCACTTGCCCGCGCCGTCGATGGCGGCAGCCTCGATCAGGCTCTTCGGAATGGCCTGCAGACCGGCCAGGAAAAACAGGAAATTGTAGCTGATCTGCTTCCACGCGGCAGCGAGGATGACAAGCGACATGGCCTGACCGCCATTGAGAACCGGGTTCCAGTCGATGCCGATGGCCTTCATATAAAAGGCGATGACGCCGATGGAGGGCTGGAACATGAACAGCCACATCACGCCGGCAACGGCAGGCGCGACGGCATAGGGCCAGATCAACAGCGTCTTGTAGGTCCCCGCGCCTTTTATGACCTGATCGGCCATAACGGCGAAAAGCAGCGCGACCGACATGGAAACCACCGTCACGAAGAAGGTGAAGACCGCCGTCGTGATGAACGACTTGAGATAATACGGGTCGCTGAAGAGATATTGGAAGTTCGAGAACCAGACGAACTGCGCGCCCAGACCGAACGGATCAGGCAGAAGCAGCGACTGGTAGAGGGCCTGTGCGGCAGGCCAGAAGAAAAAGACAATGGTCACCAGAAGCTGCGGCGCGAGCAGCAGGTATGGCAATAATCGATTGTCGAAGGTAACGCGTTTTTCCATGGGCCGACCAAATGATACGGGGCCGGCAGCTGTTGTGCCGGCCCCGCAATTTTACAAGATTAGCGCGTCGACTGCTCGAAGCGGCGCAGCAGCTGGTTGCCGCGGTTCACAGCTTCGTCGAGTGCGGTCTTGGCGTCTTTCTCACCCTGCCATACGGCTTCCAGTTCCTCGTCGATGATGGCGCGGACCTGATCGAAATTGCCGAGACGGATGCCCTTGGAGTTGTCCGTCGGGGCCTTGCCGGTCATCTGCAGAATGGCGATGTCGGTGCCGGGGTTCTCGTCGTAGAAGCCCTGCTCCTTGGTCAGCTCGTAAGCGGCGGTGGTGATCGGCAGATAGCCGGTGTCCTGGTGCCACTGAGCCTGCACTTCGGCGCTGGAGAGGTAGTTCAGGAAGTCGGCAACGCCGGCATATTCCTCGCCCTCATGGCCCGACATGACCCACAGCGATGCGCCGCCGATGATCGTGTTGAAGGGCGCGCCTTCCGCATCCGCCCAGTAAGGCAGGTTCGTCACGGTGAACGGGAAGTCGGCCTCGGCCTTCACACCGGCATAGCCAGCGGAGGATTCGGTAAACATGGCGCACTCGCCCGAACGGAAGCGCGCACCGCCCTCATTGCGGCGGCCGGAATAGCTGAACAGGCCGTCTTTCGCCCATGCGCCCATCTTGTCGATGTGCTTCACCTGCAGGTCGCCATTGAAGGCGAGCTCGGTGTTGGTGCCGGCAAAGCCATTGGCTTCCGTGGCAAACGGCACATTGTGGTAGGCGCTCAGGTTCTCAAGATGAATCCAGGACTGCCATGCCGTCGTGAGCGGGCACTCGGAGCCCGATTCCTTCAGCTTGACGAGGATTTCCTCGACTTCCGACCAGGTAGCCGGCTTGGTCTCGGGGTCGAGACCGGCAGCCTCAAGCGCGTTCTTGTTGATGTAGAGAACGGGCGTGGAGGAGTTGTAGGGCAGCGACAGCATCTCGCCGTCGGTGTTCGTGTAGTAGCCGGCAACCGGCGCGAGATACGCGCTCGGGTCGAAATCGGCTTCGGCTTCCGCCATCACTTCGTAGACCGGCTTGATCGCGCCCTTGGCAGCCATCATCGTCGCGGTGCCGACTTCGAACACCTGCAGGATGTGCGGCTGTTCGCCGGCGCGGAAAGCGGCAATGCCTGCGTTCAGAGCTTCCGAATAGTTGCCCTTGAGCGTGGCAACGACTTCATACTGGTCCTGGCTGGCGTTGAAGTCCGCTACCTGCTTGTCCAGAAGTTCACCGAGACGACCGGTGAAAGCATGCCAGAACTGGATCTGGGTTGCTTCGGCCTGTGCGACGCCGACCATTGCCGGCAGCGCCACCGTTAAAGCAGTCGCGGCGGAAAGCATTGCGCGAAATTTCATCTCTTATCTCCCTGTAGAGCTGGTCGCCGATTTTGAAACCGATCTCTCTTGACCAGCTATTGTTACCGTTGGATGACAACACCTGAAGAACAATATGTCTATACCTGTCGGACACAGAATTTTCATATTGCTTTCATTTACCTTCGTTTTTGGCATAGCGAAAGAGGCATTCGATGCGGCGTTTTTGTCGCGGATGCGGCGCGCGGAAGCACACTGCTTTCGCGTGTCACCGCGGCAGTGTGCATCAATTGGCAGGGTATTCAGACAACGCGCCTGGCAGCCACGACAATTGCATTTATTTAATTGTGGATGGCATTGCAGCCGCGCAGGGCGACGGGGAACAGCCGCCATCACTTGGCGACAGCAGCCGTCTCACGGCCTGAAGGAACATCCGAATCGTCAATGCCATGAGCCGGCGCGCATGGGACGGCGTCGGTCCAGACAGCTAGAAACGCGCCGTTATGGAACCCTGCAGGTTCCAGTCACCGGCCTGCGTGTTTCCA
The DNA here is from genome assembly GCF_050877045.1 of Nitratireductor sp. PBL-C9. Taxonomy (NCBI): domain Bacteria; kingdom Pseudomonadati; phylum Pseudomonadota; class Alphaproteobacteria; order Hyphomicrobiales; family Phyllobacteriaceae; genus Nitratireductor; species Nitratireductor sp. PBL-C9. Next base: position 11,677 of record NZ_JBPAXW010000001.1, on the reverse strand, counting down.
CCGTCACTGAGAGCAACGCCGGCTATGAAACTGGCTGAGAAGGTTTCGCCGACACTGTAATCGAACCCCACTCCAAGCCCGCCCAGCGTTGTGCTCCGGTCCGTGCTGTGATCGCCCCCGAAGCCGAGATCGGCGAAGAAGTAGGGGGACAGGCTGTCCTGAACGGGCGGAAGCCAGTCGCCCCCGACCCGGTCTCCCAGCAGCGAGATGTTCGGCAAACGCAGTTCGTTGCGCCAGATGATGCCGCTGTCCACGCTCACATCATCGTAATTGTAACCGCGCACCGCATAGCGCCCGCCAAGAGAGACGCGCTCGGTATCCGGCAGCGCCTCGCCGGCAAGGGTTCCCGAGAGTGAGGAAATCCAGGAGAGCTGCGCCGGCAGTGGTGTGGCGCGGGTGAGATCCATGGCCAGGTAGGCGTATCGAAGGTCATCGATGCGGCCATTGGAAAATGGGTACCAGCTGGCCATGTCATTGCCGTGAAGCACACCGCCCGGATTGGCTTTCACGCGCACATCGACGACCGTTTTGCCCCAGCGGTCTTCGAAATCCCCGCTCCAGCCCAGCACCAGCTGGAAAAGCTCCGCACTTCCCTCTGCCACCGACACGCCGTTGAACAATGTACGGCGTTCGAGACGCTTGAACTCAACACCGCCATAGATATCGCCCCAATAGCGTCCCGGCAGGATGTTGGAGACCGCCGACCGATAGATCACCGGCAGTTCGAACGTGGTGTTCTCAATGGTGAAAAAGCGGTTCGGCCGGTCGCTGCTCGCAACCAGGGCCGGGGCGATTTCCAGACTTTGGCGGGCGAAGGTCGGGATGGTCAATCTGCCCGCATGACTGATGTAACCCGGATAATCACCCTCCCGCGGAATGATGATCCCCGGGTCGCTCCAGATGTCGTCGCTTGCCGTCATCTGATAGGAAATCCAGGGTGCGCCCGGCAGGGGCAGACGCGCAGAACCACCAAGGAAATAGCGGTCCCGCCCGGTGTCGCTTGAGCCGGAATTCGACCAGCCGGCAAAGACCTGCCAGGGCCGCTGCGTCCGGATCATGACGTCAAGATTGCTGAGCGCGGTGTCCTCGCCGGGCCGAAACACCCCTTCGGCGCGCCGGTATGGAGTGCGGTTCAGCCAGTTCAGATCCTCTTCCAGCGCCCGTGCATCGATTTTCTCTCCGCGCGCTGCGCGCAATCCCTTCCGAATGCCCTCGGCTTCGCCGGCGGCAACGCCTTCGACCGTCACTTCACCGGTGCGAAACTCTATGACACGGACCTGCAGCACACCGCTGGTGATTTCCTGCGGCGGCAGGGTGACGGAGACAAACGGGTAACCGGCATCCCTGTAGACGCGGGCGATTGCGGCCTGGATCCTGCCCGCCAGCGCCAGCGTCAGCGGCTCACCGATGAACGCGCCCAGTGCAGTCTCAGCGGCCTGCCAGTCGATGATCTCGATTTTTCCCCCGACGCCTTTCGGCGGTGCAGCGGCAGCCGCATCATCTTCTCCGATCAGATAAACGCCGGCCAGATCAACCCCGAGCGGCGTCGTATCTGTCGCACCGAACTCCTGTTCATCAACGCCGAGAGAAACCGGCTCACCCGGCGCAACCTGCGGCAGGTTGCGCTCAAGGGCGGACTGCGCAAAGGCAACGGGTTGAAAGAGGAGAATGCCAGCGCTCAGTGCGATGGGCAGCGTCAGCAGATGCTGACGGATCGAAAACTCTGATGTCATCATCATTCCACCGCAGCGCTCAGCCATGCGCCGTAAGATCGGTTACAGGGGTAAACGGCCAGCGGGCCGCTTTCGCTGACAGCCACCGGTTCGCAGGTCTCGGTCTCTCCATCTCCTGCTTCGATCAGCAGAGGCGGTGAAGACTCATATGCCTGAGGCTGGATATCGGGTGTCGGGATATTCGACCCGTCGAGGACGGTGAGAATGCCGCCGAGATAGGTCAGTTCGTAATTGGGCGAGAGCGCCAGTGAGCCCTGACCAATGGCGTATGCGCCGACCGGGGAGTTCAGGTTCGCCGTCGTGGACAGGCTGCCGCTCATCTGGTCGCCATTGACCAGCGATCCGGAAACGATGGCGTAGGTCAGCGCGGGATTGGCTTCGTCAATGTCGCGCTGCAGATCGTCCGCCCGCACCGTGACTGCGCGCCTGTTGACGGTCACGTCAGCGCCGGTGAAGGCGATCTGATAGTTGCCGCCAGCCGATAACGACCCCTGCGTGATCCCATAGGCGCCCACATTGCTGGTGGAGGTCGCGCCACTGGACAGCGCTCCGGTGAATACCGATGTGTTGTCGCCGCCGACCAGTCCGCTGTGGGAATAGCCAAGGGTCGGCGCACCGTCGCCATAGGTCATGCTCGCCGCATTTGCCGTCACCCACAGGGTGGCGGGCGTGATGGCGAGAGAACCCGATGCAAGCGTCAGATCATAGCCAAACTGGCCGGAATAAAGCCCCGCCAGGGTCAGGTTGCCGCCCGTATAGGTGCCCGCATCTGCGTTGGCTGCAAGATAGCTGGCCGTGCCGAAAATCCGGGAGCCGTCATAGGGGCCGCCATAAACGAGCGTTCCCACATCGGGACTTGCTGCGCTGCCGTCATAAACCTTGCTGACGCTGCCGCCCGTCACGCTGAGACCGGTCATGAAACCGCGCAGGAGCGGGGTCGTATACCCATCGTAGATGCGCCAGACCGCGCCTGTCCCGCCCTCATCATCAATGTTGAAGCCATAAGCGGTGAAGGTCGAGAGCTGCGTCATCTGCGCGCCTGTAAGGCCGGTCACGCCGGGAACCGTGGGATCATACGAGAAGCCGACAGCATCCGTCAGGCCAGACGCATCGGTGTCCCATAAAGTCGCACTGAAGGAAGCGCCGGTATCAACGAGCCCTGCAATGCCGCCCTCATTGCCGTCGCCGGCAGAGGCGGAGCCTGTGGCATAGGCTCTTGCAACCGATCCGGATGTAGCCAGTTGCCCCAGAAGGCCGCCCGCGAACGCGGCAGCCGACACGGCGCCCGTCGCATAGGAATCCGTGATCGACCCGTCATTCACGCCGGCCAGGCCACCGGCCCCGTTGCCGCCTGCCGTCACATTGCCGGTAGCGAAGGATTGCGTGATGGAGCCCGTATTGTACCCGACCAGACCGCCAAAGTTGAAGTTCAGGTTGATCGCGCCGCCGACAGTCACATTGCCGGTGGCGTAGGACTGATGGATCGTCGATCCGCTATAGGTGACACCAACCAGCCCCCCGATATCGCTGACGCCGCCAATGCCGGTCACCGCACCGGTGGCGGAGGATCGGGCGACCGTCCCATCCAGCGTGCCGACCAGACCGCCGATGCTGTGGGCTGTGCCGGAAACGTCCGTCGAGGTCTGCACATCACCGATGGTGGATCCGGCGTATCCAGCCAGTGCGCCAACATGACCATTGCCGGAGACGCTTCCGCCGGACAGGATGAGATCCGACAGGGACGAACCGGCAGCGGCATAGCCGAACAGGCCGACATAGTCGTCGGCTGCGCGGTCGATGGTCAGACCGCTGATCGCATGCCCCTGTCCGTCGAGACTGCCGCTGAATTCGGCGCCGTAGACGCCGATCGGGTCGAAGCCTGCACCGCCATTCCAGCCTGCCGTACCCGATGCATCGATATCGTTGGCAAGGACAAAGGCGCTGCCGAGAAGACCGCTCGATCCCACGCCCTGCAATCCATAGACATCCGCGATCTGATAGGGCGTTGCAGATGACCCATCGCCCCCGAGCGCACGAAGGAACTCGCCGCCCGCTATGTTGAAATCATTGGCGTGGAAACCCGGAAGTGTGCTGCCGACCTGCGTCCAACTGGCGTCAGACTGGAACCGGTCGACATAAATGTCGCCGGTCACCATGGCGGCGATGTTGGTTGCGGTGCCTGTCCGGTCAACGCGCAGCCTGCCACTGGCGGCCGTCACCGATCCGTTGACCGTGATCGAAGTGTTGCTGGCATGACTGTAGAGAGTGAGTTCATTGGAACTCGCCCAGGCAAGGTCCCCGTTTACCGTCAGGTCGCCATTGACGGCCCCGACAAACACGGAACTCTTGTCGACAGAGAATGTGCCGCCGGTTGAAGCGGTCAGCCCGCCCCCTGCGTGCATACTCATGTTGAGTGAAAAGTCAGATCCGGCGTCCAGAACAATATCAAGGCTCTTGCCATTGTTGTCCGATCTCAGAACGCTGCCCGGAAGATTGGTTATGAAATCCAGATCGCTGTCGCTGAACGAACCCAGCGTGGTCTGCAGGTTCGTGGAAACATCCGTAAGCGCCGCGGCGTCCGTCTCGACCCGGAACGTGTTGCCCCAGATGTCCGCGCCGGAGACCCCGCTGGCAGTCATGCGGTCGGAATAGGTTGCGCTTTGCGTGCTCTCGCCATCGAGATAGGTGAGAACGCCGGCAGCGTCGAGCGATCCCGCATCGGTCAGGATATAGTAGTAGCCATTGGCGCCGGTAACGGCAGAGCCAAACAGGCTGCCGCCGGAAATGCCGCTGACATCAGCCCCGGAAAGCGGTGTGCTGCCGCTGTCAGCATAGGCCGTGCCCGAAACGGCAACCGGCGTCGAAGCATATTGCCAGCCGAAATAGGGGTAGAGGTCGTTGCCAGTGGCCCAGATGGTGTTGTTCAGGCTGAAGCCAAGCCCGAAGTCGAGCGAGCCCTGCATCTGCGCGGTGGTCCGGCTGCCGGTGTTGGTAACTGTCGGAGTATAGAACGCCGTATATCCGATCGCGTCGCTCTGTCCGGTCGTGCCAATGTCCCAGGCCGCGTTGGTCATGGATACATTGTTATTCCGGAGCGTACCAATAAGTGCGCCCGCATAGCCATCGGTCGCCACGCGCCCCGTGACAAAGGAGTTCATAATGGTCGTGTACCGGTCGGCCTCGCCAATGAGACCACCCGCAGAAGCACCATTGATGCCGAGCACCTGTCCGGAAAAATAGCTGTTCTCAATCGTGAGGTCCTCGGAGCCCCCGACAAGACCTCCAGCCACACGGAAGTTGCCTGACGCAACAACCGTCGCGGTCGAGTAGGAATTTTCGACCCTGTTGCTGTTGTCATTGGCGGTTCCAACGAGTCCGCCAGAACGCGATCCGGTTATTGTTCCAGTCGAGCTGGAATTCGATATGGTCAGCCCCTCAGTCACAATGCTCACCAGGCCACCGACGGCGCTGCCCGTGCCGTTTTCCGTGACAGAAACATCCGCATGCACATTGGTCATCGTCGATCTGTCGAGGTTTCCATGAAACCGGCCTACGACGCCTGCGCCCCACGTTTCTGTCTCAACCGTACCGCTGACAGTGACATTCGACATGTGATGACCGATGGCCCCGCCGCTGTTCTCACCGACCAGGATCGCTGTCTGGGAACCTCCGGTCACGCTGGCATTGGTGACGTTGAGGTCCTTGATTTCCGGCTCCGACGGAACGGCCCCCCCCCAATAAGAAATGAGTGCAACATTGTGACCTGAGGGCCGGTTTATAAACAGCCCGTCGATCGTATGGCCCTGGCCGTCCAGATTGCCTGCCAGTCTGACGGGCCTGAACCCTGCGCCGCTGTTCCACCCCGACACTGGCGACGCATCGATGTCACTGACGAGCTGATAACTGAGTTGAGCAAACACCCCTGCTCGACGATCCCTGTCTGTGATTCCCTGAAGCCCGTAGATATCGGAGAGCTGATACGGGTTTGCTGCGGTCCCGTCCCCGCCGCGCGCCCGCACAAACTGCCCAGCATACTCATCAACCCGGAAGTCGCCCGCCTTGAATGATGGCAGGGCAGCCCCGACCTGCCCCCAATAGCCGCGCTGAAGGGTGAAGGTCCCGACATCGACAAGGGCATAGTTGGAATGGGTGTGGATCGTGCCGACGCTATCGGGTCCGCCCTGACCTTTTGCGATCAGCGTCAGGCCGCCATTCGGCGCCAACACGCCAGCGTTCATCTCGATATCGTTGTAGGCGTCCAGCGTCAGCGTGTTTGTGCTGCTCCAGGCCAGGCCATTGTTCACGATAATGTCGCCGGCGCCAGGGGTGCCGGCCACGGGGCCGTTTGCGGTCGTCGCCGTCGTTTGCAGCGTGACGTTCGAGTTTGCGAGGGCGTTCTGAATCGTCTGCGCCGGCCCGTAAGTGATGATGATGTCTTCCGGGTCGATCAGCCAGTTGCCCGTCGTACCGCCCGCAGCGGATGTGTCGATCGAGACGCCGTTGAAGTCGACGGTCTTCCTGCCCGAAGTCTCGATAAAGCCACCCGTGCCGCCGGTCCCGCCCCGCGCGCTGAGCGCGCCGGAGACGGTTGTGTCCTTTTCGGCGAAGATCATGATCTCGCCACCCCTGTCGCCATCGCTTTCAGCGGAGGCGTCAAAGGTTCCGGTGACCGTGATGTCCCCGCCGGTGACGGTGATCGTTCCGCCCTCGCGCGCCGGACGCGGTGTCGGAATGGGCACGTTCGCCGCCATCCTGCGTGCCTTGAGGCGACCGCTGGCCCTTACCTTGCCCGTGGCCCCGGCGGTCAGAAAAATGCGGCCGCCGGAACTGGTGACGCCCGTCGCCTTGATGACATCGTCCGTGTTGCCGGCCAGTGCATAGACATTGCCGCCATTGGCGCGGATCTCGGCATTCGCGGCAGCAATCGTGCCGGAATTCACCGCTTCTGTGTCCGGGCCACCAAGTTCCACGGAGAGGAGCCCGTCCGTATCGGCGGCATCTTTCATCAGCACCTTGTAGCCTGCGCCAAGCGCGGCGGTGCCGTTGGGGGCTTCCAGTGTGCCGGTATTCTCCACCCGCCGGGCAATCAGGGCGATGTCGCCCTGTGCAGAGCGGATCGTGCCGGCATTCGTCACCTCGGCGGTGCTGTTGCCGGAGAAGGTCATCCCGCCGCCATTGAGGAAATCACTGTCGGTCACGTCATGCGTGGAGGCGACAAACGAACCTCCCGTAGCGACCAGACCGCCACTGCCGACCACCACACCGGCTGGATTGATGAGGAACACGCTGCCGGTCGCGGTGAGGCTGCCGTCGATCTGGCTTGAAACATTGCCGGTGACGCGATTGAGCGTCGCGCCGTTGCCGTTGTCGAAATGAACCTGATTGCCCGATCCTACAGAAAAGCCGCTCCAGTTCACGACGCCGGTTTCGGTCGTCTGGCGGATATCCAACCGCGGGCCGTTTGCCGATATTGTCCCGTTGCCGGTCGTAAACTGTCCCCCGGTGGGCAAAACGTCATCGGCCATGGCGGTGGCGGGAACGAGCGCCGTGGTCAGCATGAGCGACGCGTACAGCGCGCGGGAGAGCCGGACACGCTTGGATAAGGTCCTGCTACCCCTCCCGGTTTCCGTCGCACAGAAACCAACCATCCGATCCGTCATGCCTCAATATCCTCCCGGAAGACACGTGTTCCAGCCGATATCACTTTCAATACAGAGTGTTTCAGGTCAGATTCCACCTACCAATTCTGACCAATACTGACTGAATCTGACGACCGGGCTGACGGACAGCCATCCGTCATCGTGAAACCACAGGGGTTATTGTGCGGGCGTTGTAACGCTGCCTCTTTCCCGGCTCGCGCACGGTCTGGAAAACCTGCTGGCCTCCTCCAGTGCCATCACAGCGAGCTATAACGATCCACATACTTGCGCATGTAAACGGCGACACGCCGTGTAAACACCTTCTCAATCTGCAAGCGAAGACGTCGTGGTTAGCAAGGCCGGGTGCAACGACGATTTCAAAATAGGAAAACTAGCTTATGTGCCAATAAGCCCCGCATGGCCCGCCCTTCAACCTGAGCGGAGGCGATGACAGTACAGGAAATGAAAATGCCCGCTCTGCACCGCCACGGGACAGTCGAGCACGACCCGTGGCGCTGTTAACGTGTCAGGCTCCATTACATCCATGCCTTTTCGGGCATGGAGAATTCATGCTGTTTTCAATCGCCGTTATTATTTGGCCGCACGCTGCAACCGTTCTATACAGCGTCTGAATCTGGTTTCCACGCAAAGCTCCAGGGGACACAATGGCATTTTTGTCGCGGGTGGCGGCAGGCGCGATCACGCTGTTTGCACGTTTCATCACCGCTGTACGCGCCGACTGGCAGGGCATCGAGCCGGTTCCCCGTCAGCGCGTCTATTTCGCCAATCATGTGAGCCATGGCGATTTCATCCTGCTATGGACGGTGTTGCCGCCGCGCATGCGCCGGCAGACCCGGCCCGTCGCCGGCGCCGATTACTGGCTGAAATCACCCGTCAGGCGCTTCATCGGCCGTGACGTGTTCAATGCGGTTCTGATCGACAGAAACCGGGACACGCGCGCAAGCGACCCCATCGGGCAAATGGCCGATGCGCTGGATGGCGGGGCCTCCCTCATCATCTTTCCCGAAGGCACGCGCAACGAGACCGACGCGCCGCTGCTCTCTTTCAAGAGCGGCATCTACCATCTGGCCAAGACGCGGCCAGACGTGGATTTCGTTCCGGTGTGGATCGACAATCTGAACCGCGTCATGCCCAAGGGCGAATTCGTGCCCGTACCGCTCATCTGCACGGTCACGTTCGGTGAAGCCATGCGGGTCGGCGATGACGAAACGAAAGAGGCTTTCCTCACCCGGGCGCGCGATGCGCTTCTTTTCCTCTCGGCAGCTTCGGAAGGTGACGCGTGATGAGTGAACATCAGATCGACCTTTTGAAACTGCTCGGCGGATTGGCCGGCGTGCTGATTGCGGCATCGCTGGTGGGCTATGTGCTTCAGCGCAAATTCTCGCCCGATGGCACCAACACGGCCATCGAAAACCTCAACGACCGGGTGAACGCCTGGTGGGTGATGATCATCCTCATGGGCGGCGCGCTGATGTTCGGCCGGGTTGGCGCGATCCTGCTGTTCGCTTTTGCATCATTCGCCGCACTGCGCGAATTCGTAACGCTGACCAACACGCGGCGCGGCGACCACTGGGCGCTCGCCTCGGCCTTCTTCATCTTTCTGCCGCTGCAATATTATCTCATCTATATCGACTGGTACGGCCTCTATTCGATCCTGGTGCCGGTCTATGCGTTCCTTCTTCTGCCCATTGTCTCGGCGGTGCGCGGCGATACGGATCATTTCCTCGTCCGGGTGGCGGAGGTGCAATGGGCGCTGATGATCTGCGTCTTCTGTGTGTCCCACGTGCCCGCGCTCCTCACGCTGGATATCCCCGGCTATGAGGGACGCAATTTGCTTCTGATCGCCTTCCTCGTGGTGGTCGTGCAGTCGAGCGACGTCCTGCAATATGTCTGGGGCAAGCTGCTCGGGCGCACGAAGATCGCGCCCAACCTCTCGCCCTCCAAGACACTGGAAGGTTTGATCGGTGGCGCGCTCAGTGCAACGCTGGTGGGCGCGGGGCTGTTCTGGATGACGCCCTTCACCCCGGTTCAGGCCGGGCTTCTGTCCTTCGTCATCGTGCTTCTGGGCTTTTTCGGCGGGCTCGTCATGTCTGCCATCAAGCGTGATCGCGGCGTGAAGGACTGGGGGCATCTGATCGCCGGGCATGGCGGTTTCATCGACCGGCTGGATTCGGTCATCTTCTCGGCCCCGATCTTCTTCCACCTGGTGCGCTACTGGTGGTCGCTCACATGAGCCCTGCGCTTGCCCGACTGGCGAGATCGAGCGCCGTTCACATGGCGTTCGCGTTTCTCGCCATGGGAAGCTGGGCCGTGTTCGCCAACCGGGGGCACGCAATGCCGCGTCCGCTGGTGGCGGGCATGGTGCAGGGGCTTTTGTCCGCCTGCATCACACTGTTCCTGAAGCGCATCGTGGAGTGGCTGACCAGTCGCTTTTCCGGCCTTGGCGCGCTGGTTCTGCCGCCGCTCATCGCCTGTCTCGTTTCCGCAACGCTTCTGTCCGCGATCCACGCGGCAGCGGGCACGCCCGAAATCCTTGCGACGGTCGCCCTGCCGCTGACGGTCGCCACATCCTATGCCGCCCTTTACACCTACACCCTATGGAGCGCCCGACCGTGAGCGATACTGAGAACCGACGTCCGCTGGCCAGCCGCGACACCGGCTGGGCGCACAGCATCACGCGCTGGCTGGCCGCCACAGCCATCACGCCAAACCAGATTTCCATGGCGAGCATGGGCTTTGCAGCCCTCGCCGGTCTCGCCCTTTGGCAGGCGGGATCTGCCGATGGCGTGATCCGGGCAGTGCTTCTCATTCTGGGCGGGCTGTTCGTGCAGTTCCGCCTCCTGTGCAATCTGTTCGATGGCATGGTTGCGGTCGAGGCGGGCAAAAGCGCGCCGGACGGCGCTTTCTGGAACGAGTTTCCCGACCGGGTCGCCGATATCGCGATCCTCATCGGTGTCGGTTATGGCCTTGGCCTGCCAGCACTTGGCTGGGCGGCGGCGGGTTTTGCCGTCCTGACGGCTTATGTGCGCGAGCTCGGTCGCGCCTGCGGCCAGCAGGCAGACTTTTCCGGCCCGATGGCCAAGCCGCACCGCATGGCGACCATCACGGCGGCGGCCGTGCTGTCGCTCTTCGAGCCGCTCTGGAACGGGCGCAGTGAAGTGTTGACCGTGGCGCTCTGGATCGTGGCCATCGGCGCGGCCCTCACTGCGCTGCGCCGTTCGGCGCGTCTGGTGAAGGCGCTTCGCGGATAGCGCGTTTCGCTTTCAGCTGAAATCCGCACAAATACGAGAGCAGATCGAGCATCGCGCCATCACCCCGTTTGAAATCCGGGGTGATGGCATGTCCGTTGTCAGTCCGCCGCGCTCGCCAGCGCGTCACGGCTGGCGGTGAGGAAGATTTCCGCATTTTTCGACAATGACGGGCCGAGATAACCGCCCTCCTGGATCAGCGCAGTCGGCAGGCCGAGCCCGACGATCTCGCGCGCCATGGTCGCGAACCCTTCGCCTGTAAGTTTCACCTCCGACAGTGGATCGTCTTCCGCCATGTCGAGGCCGAGCGAAACCACCAGCGCTTCCGTGCCGAAATCCCTGAGCGCCGCGAGCCCTTCGCGGAAGCGCGTCAGGATCGTCTCGGTGTCGGAGCCGGGTTTCAGGCAAAGATTGAGCGTCGCCCCCTCGCCTTCGCCCTCGCCACGCTCATCCTCATAACCCAGATAATAGGTCGGGTAGAGATCCGGGTCCGTGTGCAGCGAACAGACGAAAACGTCACCGCGATCATAGAAGATGTCGAGCGTGCCATTGCCGGTGTGGGTATCGATGTCGAGCACCGCCACCTTGCCGAAACGCGAGCGCAGGCTCTGCGCGGCAATGGCCGCATTGTTGAACAGGCAAAAGCCGTTCGAGGCGTTGGAAAGCGCGTGGTGGCCCGGCGGGCGGCACAGGCCATAGACCATGCGCGCGCCTTCCTTCACCCGTTCGGCGGTTTCAAGCGCTGTCTGCGCCGACCAGTAGACCGCGTTCCACGTGCCTTCCGTCAATGGCACCGACGTGTCGGTCGCCCACCAGCCGAGCTGACCGAAAACGGAGGATGACGGACGCCCCCGGCGCGGGCCGGGATGACAGTTCGGGATCGGCTCCTGATCCGGCGCTTCGGCGCGCCAGCGCTCATAGGCGTCCTTCCAGAAATCCACGTAATCGGGATCGTGCACGGCCTTGATCGGATCCTCGCCGAAATCGCGCGGGGTCTCGATTGGGAAGGCGTTGCGCCTGAGCATGTCGCGGATGA